>CAZQIV010000195.1:0-9133 GCA_964593705.1 uncultured Lentimicrobiaceae bacterium
CGGGAGGTGCAGCGCACCGAAATATTATTATTCTGAGTTTTTCAGCAAGCCCTAATTAGGGCTTGCTGAAAAACACATTTATCTGAGGATGAAGTAAAAAAAAATCCCGGTAAAAATTTACCGGGACTTATTATTTTAGAATAACAATTAAGTTTATTTGACTACAAGACGCTTAACACTTACGCTGCCATTGTTTTCGAATCTAACAAAATAAACACCCGATTGCAGATTACTAATGTCGATTTCAGCTTTTTCGCTGGATATTACTTCATTCATAACTGCGCTACCGGAAGCATTGGTAAAGGTTACTTTAACTGAAGTATTTGAACCATCAATTGGGTAGAAAATAGTAACCTTACCGGAAGCCGGATTCGGGAATACCCTGATCAGCCCGGAAATGTCAGCATTGTTTCCTACACCTGTTGATGCTTTGAAACCTGAAATTTTCGACAAACCGTTTGAGGTATATTTACCATCAAAGTCAGGCATACTCATGTCGTAAGTTGCAACGATGGCTCCTTCAACATCGTTATTGTATGTAACGAGGTTGATAGCTTCACCAATCTGGGCACCGTCTATTTCACCAGTACTCTGCTCATCACCATAAACAACGAGTAGATAGTTATCAGCTTTCTCACGTACATCAGCATAACCAATGCACATTCCCTTGGCATCGAAAGCACCAATAAATTCGGGCTTATCAAGTTCGGCAACAGCATCACCTGATACAGAAATCAGGTGAACACTTGCTGTTCTTTCAAGTTGCCATGGACTTTCGTTTGTTAAATATTGAACCTTCGAAACATTTGATTTTATCTCACAATCCACATAATCAGGATAGGTAATAGTAAATGGGTTATAGAAATTACCCAAGTAACCGAATCCCGGTTTAAGTGTGTCGAGGGTGTTCAGACCACCGTCGGGCCAGTAGATATTTGCTGTTTGGAGTTCGAAAATGATTAAGATATTATCATCAACAAAGTCGCCAGGCATAGGATAATCTACATTGGTAAGTACCGGGAAGATATTCGCACCAACCTTGAGGCTTATTGTCCGATTTGCGGTATTTGCACCTGCAAGCAGCCATGAACCGTCAACATTGCTCTTAACTTTATACCCGTCCTGGTTATTCCAGCTGCCAAGTGTGTTAATACTTTCAGATGGCCAGAAAACACTTCCTTCATCGTTTAGCATAATTACCACATTATTAAGCGGTAAAATATAATCTTCGAGTGTAAAGAAGCTTGGGTCTGCGGCTTCAATGTAAGAAGAAATATATGACCAGCCCTGCTTCAGCACGAGCGACTGACCGTTAAGCTTGATGTTAGAAACCATGTCAAGTTCTGATTGAAGTCCTTGTGAATCTGTAGCCCTGGCTTCGATATTGTTGAGGCAAGGATCAAGTTGAACTTCTATCGACCAGGCTTCAGCACCGGTAGCGAGTTGCCATACACCACCATTAACCCTAACGTGTACAGAAGCAATGGTTCCGTCAGAGTCATCGGCAGTTCCTACAACCAATATCGGGCTGTAATCAAAGAACGAATTATCCAAAGGCGAAGTTATGTCAACAGTTGGAGGAATGCCTTCGATTTTCAACAGGAAGTTATGTGTTGAATCGGCACATGGGCCGACACCAAAGGCAGTT
Organism: uncultured Lentimicrobiaceae bacterium; assembly: GCA_964593705.1. Lineage (GTDB taxonomy): Bacteria > Bacteroidota > Bacteroidia > Bacteroidales > 4484-276 > SABY01. The sequence continues at coordinate 1,649 of CAZQIV010000195.1, forward strand.
AAAGTAAGTAATACTTCTCCATCAATGATATCCTGTCCACCAGGAACATAAGTTGGTTGTAGCACATCATCATCCGGATCAAATGATCCATCACCACTGGTTTCCCAAAGCAGGCCACCGTAGTTTGTTGCAACGGCCTCATCAAGGTAGTAGGTTTCGTTGGATTGGATTGTATCATCGATTCCTGCAAAAGCTGTTGGTTTTGGCTGTACAAAGAGATCAAAACAACTTTCTGCTTCAACACTACATGAACCAATTGGCTGGGCTGTTAAGCACAGTTCAACTGTTGTACCGACAACATCAAGTGTAGGATCATAAGTTGCGTTTAGCATAAATTTATTATCGAAGGTTCCACTTCCTGTGGTTGACCATTCAAATGAACTCTCATACATAACAGTTGCATTAGTAAGCTCGAACATACCATCCTCACAAACTGTGTCGTTCACACCAGCATAAGCTGTAACCTGTGGTTGTATGTATAATGTAATGAAACTATTTGCTATACCGGTACAAGGATAATTAGCCTGTGCAATCAGGTACAAGGTAATTGTTTTCCCAACATCAAGGGGGTCAGGCTCATAAGTAGGTTGTACAACATTAAATGGTGATGGCGTAAACTCTCCGTCTCCATCAGATGACCAACTAAAAGAATCAGAACCTACAACGGTTGCTAAGTCTAAGGGGAATACTTCACCTTCGCAAATTGTATCGTTTATGCCTGCATAAACTGCTGGTGCGGCAATAACTTCAATATTTGCATTGTATGCAGAATAATCAAGCGGTGAACAGCCATTAATGTCAACAATAGATGTAATTTCTATTGGGTATGTTCCGACAGCTTTAGTACCATCAAATATTGTATCGCCAACATTAACACCTGGTTTACTATCCGGAACACCGTCTAATTCCCATGCAATATCGAATGGGCCTGTTCCGGAGGGAGCAGCATCAAGCGTGATCACGATACGGTCGCCATCACAATATTTAAGCTCGGCTCCTTCAAAGAATTGTACACCATTTGAGGCAAAAATCAATGCAGGTGGCGGGCCAACTTCTAATGTAGCGTGGTAGGGACTGAGATCGAGAGTTGAGCACATATTTGAATCGACAATAGAAGTAATTTCTATTGCATAAGTCCCGGCAGCCTTGGTGCCATCAAACAATGTATCACCAACATTAACACCTGACTGGCTTGCCGAATCACCAGCTAATTCCCATGCAATGTCGAATGGGGCTGTTCCGGATGGAGCATCATCAAGCGTTATCACGATACGTTCGCCTTCACAATAATCCAGTATAGCGCCTTCGTAGAATTGAGTGCCATTGTTAGCAAAGATTATTGCAGGTTCAGGATTAATGGTTATATCAAATTTATACCAGGTATCCAGTACCCATTGAGGAATTGCACATCCGTTGGAATCGACCACTGATGTTACTTGTATTGCATAGAAACCAGCATCTGCTGTTGTATAAGTAAGCAAGTTGATTTCATCATCAAATTCAACATCAGTAAAATCGTTGGCTGCTCCACCATTTACAGTGAACGAAATATCAAATGGGGCATCACCTACAGTGGTATTGCCGCCTTGTGTTTCAACCAGCGCTAACATTACTTCCGTAACACCATAACAATACTCGTAACTTCCGTCAACTTCCAGTGGATCACCTTCGATAGTGAAGTATGGATTGGGCTGGAGTTGTATGGTTACATCGAAATAGTAGTAATTATTCAATACTGTTTGCGGTATCGCACATCCGTTGGCATCAACAATCGATGTTACCTGAATTGTATAAGTTCCGGGAGTAGTCGTTGTGTGCGTGAGCAGGTTGATTTCATCATCGAATTCAACACCGGTTAAGTCAATGGCAGTTCCGCCATCTACTGTGAATGAAATATCAAATGGAGCATCGCCTACCGTGGTATTGCCACCTTGTGTTTCAACCAGTGCTAACATTATTTCCGCAACATCGAAACAAAATTCGTAGCTTCCATCAACTTCTAGTGGATCACCTTCGATGGTGAAGTATGGATTGGGCTGTGGATTAACCACCAAATTCATGGTATAAATAGAAATGTCGATCGGTACACAACCATTAGCATCGGTCATCGATGTAAGTTTCACGGTGTAAGTACCCGGATTGTATGTTTCGCTAAATAGCGTATCATAAAGATCAACAATATCAGCAGTGCCTGAGTCAACAATAGTAACACCTTCATACACATCCCATCCAAAACTAAATGGAGCTACACCAGCAACGATTTCGTTGAGGGTTATGGTAATCTTATCATCGAAGCAATACTCAAGATTGGCATTTTGATAGAATTGACCATCTTCGTTAGCAAAGATAACTGCAACCTCCTTCTGGATAAATAAAACAATTGTATCGCTAACAGGAGCCCCAACACATGGGGAGATTGGTGAAACCTGAACATACAAGGTTACAGATGAACTTACAAGATCGTTTGGCCCCGGATTATAAGTAGTATTTAAAATTCCAGGATCATCAAAATTACCATCACCGCTCTTTGTCCACAATACTGTGCCAGGCTCAAAATTAAATGCTGTGGCATCAGTCAATGGATAAGCTGAAAGTCCGCAGGATGTAGCATCATCACCGGCAAAAACTGTCGGGAGTTTTTGAATGGTGAGTGTCATACAGTCTTCATCTGAATTTACTACACAAGGCATGAGGGCTTGGGCAACCAAACAAAGTTCTACGCTGCCATCAACAAAGTCATTGCCGGCAGGTGTATAGGTTGCATTTAATGACAAACTATCAGACAGTGTAAATTCTCCGTCACCACCTGTCCAGAATTGGCCTGAAGCGTTGGTAACTGTGGCTGTTGTTAGCTGGTATGAGCCATTTTCACATATCGTGGCATCATCTCCGGCATTTGCAACAGGTTTAGGTTGGATAAATAAAACAATTGTATCTTTAACAGGAGCCCCAACACATGGGGAGATTGGTGAAACCTGAACATACAAGGTTACAGATAAACTTCCAAGGTCGCTTGATCCCGGATTATAAGTAGTATTTAAAACATTAGGATCATCAAAAGTACCATCACCGCTCCTTGTCCACAATACTGTGCCAGGCTCAAAATTAAATGCTGTGGCAGCAGTCAATGGATAAGCAGAAAGTCCGCAGGATTTAGCATCATCACCGGCAAAAACTGTTGGAAGCTTTTGAATGGTGAGTGTCATACATTCTTCATCTGAATTTACTAAACAAGGTGTGATTGGCTCGGCTGTGAGGCACAATACAACTGATCCTGCATCAATATCATCCTGTGTTGGTGTATAGGTGGGATGCAATAAAGTAGTATCGTTGAATCCTTCACCACCTGTCCAGAATTGTCCTGAAGCGTTGGTAACAGATGACGTTGAAATATTGTATGAGGCATCTTCACATACAGTGGCATCATCTCCTGCATTAGCAGTGGGTGCTACATTTATAGTTAAGGTCATGCTATCAGGAGCCGAAGGTGCCAGGCATGGACTCTTAGCTTTAGCAGTCAGGTATAATTTAACACTTCCGTCAAAAATATCCTGGGCGCCGGGGGTATAGGTGACATGTAATGATGAGCTATCAGCCAGGCTGAATTCTCCATCTCCACCTATCCAGTATTGGCCGTCAGCAAATTCAACACTTGCATTTACTAATTCATACGATTCATCTTCACAAATTGTATCATTAGCGCCGGCATCAGCAGCAGGCTTAGGCTGGATAAATAAAACAATTGTATCGCTAACAGGAGCCCCAACACATGGGGAGATTGGTGAAACCTGAACATACAAGGTTACAGATGAACTTACAAGATCGTTTGGCCCCGGATTATAAGTAGTATTTAAAATTCCAGGATCATCAAAATTACCATCACCGCTCTTTGTCCACAATACTGTGCCAGGCTCAAAATTAAATGCTGTGGCATCAGTCAATGGATAAGCTGAAAGTCCGCAGGATGTAGCATCATCACCGGCAAAAACTGTCGGGAGTTTTTGAATGGTGAGTGTCATACAGTCTTCATCTGAATTTACTACACAAGGCATGAGGGCTTGGGCAACCAAACAAAGTTCTACGCTGCCATCAACAAAGTCATTGCCGGCAGGTGTATAGGTTGCATTTAATGACAAACTATCAGACAGTGTAAATTCTCCGTCACCACCTGTCCAGAATTGGCCTGAAGCGTTGGTAACTGTGGCTGTTGTTAGCTGGTATGAGCCATTTTCACATATCGTGGCATCATCTCCGGCATTTGCAATTGGAGCATGGCCAAAGGTAATTCCAACTATGGTTTCATTGGAAACGCATCCATTCACATCTTTAAATGTGCCTGCAAAATTATAAAGGCCTTGCGGATAATTTCCGGGGATAGTCAATGGAACTTCAAGTGAAGCATATTGATATTGTAAACCATCGATCAAGGTGTAATCTGTTCCATTCTTTACAAGATAGAATATGGGTTGATTACCGTTGATAATCTCCCACATTACACCCTGCCATCCCGAAGCGCCTAAAACAACACCCCTGCCTGACCAGTAGGGCACAAGGAAATCGCCGGGAACAGTGGCAGTATGGTAGAAGGCATTCATTTCGCCTGTTTTAAGATCGTGTGTTGCAACAAGTGTATCAACATCAAGCCAGTAATTCGTAACATCAGTTCCATCGAGGCACATACCATAACCAATGCCCAGATCGCCAGATAAAGCTAAGTAATCAGTAGTTGGTGCCACTGATGCCTGGAGTTCTATTGAAATAAATTCAGGTAATGGATTAATGGTGAGTGTCATGGAATCGGAAACAGAAGTTGTACAATGATCAAGAGGTTCTGCTGTAAGTATAAGTGTTACCTCACCTGTTTCGCCGGTTCCGGCATTGTAGGTAGCCTTTGCAGTATTTCCATTGGTAAATGTTCCTGTTCCACCGGTCCATGTTATTGAACTAAAGTCATCGGCCGAAGCATCGGTAAGGTAATACGATTCATTTTCGCAAATGGTAGCATTCAATCCGGCTTCAACTGTAGGCAATGAATAAATTGTAAGGGTCATGCTATCAGGAGCCGAAGGTGCCAGGCATGGACTCTTAGCTTTAGCAGTCAGGTATAATTTAACACTTCCGTCAAAAATATCCTGGGCGCCGGGGGTATAGGTGACATGTAATGATGAGCTATCAGCCAGGCTGAATTCTCCATCTCCACCTATCCAGTATTGGCCGTCAGCAAATTCAACACTTGCATTTACTAATTCATACGATTCATCTTCACAAATTGTATCATTAGCGCCGGCATCAGCAGCAGGCTTAGGCTGGATAAATAAAACAATTGTATCGCTAACAGGAGCCCCAACACATGGGGAGATTGGTGAAACCTGAACATACAAGGTTACAGATGAACTTACAAGATCGTTTGGCCCCGGATTATAAGTAGTATTTAAAATTCCAGGATCATCAAAATTACCATCACCGCTCTTTGTCCACAATACTGTGCCAGGCTCAAAATTAAATGCTGTGGCATCAGTCAATGGATAAGCAGAAAGTCCGCAGGATGTATCATCATCACCGGCAAAAACTGTCGGGAGCTTTTGAATGGTGAGTGTCATACACTCTTCAAGTTCCAGAACACACACATCAATAGGATAAACATTAAGGCAGAGTTCAACACTTGTGCTGTCAATATCATCTGGACCCGGGATGTATGTTGGGTTAAGCGTATTTACATCCGGTGAAAATGTACCATCACCCTTGGTAGTCCATTCAATAGAACTATAGTGTTGGGCAAGTGGAACTGGCCCACCAGGAATTGTATAGCTTTCGCCTTCACAGATAGCGGCATCATCTAATGTTTCAACAACCGGGTTTGGTTCAATAGTAATTACAACATCATCACTTTTTGATAAATTACATGGATGAATTGGTGTTGCAGTAATTGTTAGTGTAACATAATTACCGGCAATATCGGCTACACTGGGTATGTACTGTGGATTGAGCAAAGTATCGCTGGGGCTGAATGTACCTGTTCCTGAAGTAGTCCAGAGCAACGATTCATTAACAGCAACAGTAGCATCGATCATAAAGATATTATCTTCACAAAGGGTTGTATCCACACCGGCATAAACTTCCGGAAGGTAATAGAAGTAAATCATCATAAAATCACTGCTATCCTGAACGCATGGAATACATTCAGTTGCAGTTAAAGTTAATTTAACCGAACCAAGTGCAATATCATTAGACCCCGGGGTATATACTGGGTTGAGAATGGTAGCATTACTAAATGTTCCATCGCCATCTCTTTCCCACAAAGTTCCACAGTCATTGCTTGCAGCGCCACTCAGGGTATATGTACCGTTTTCGCAAAGTGATTTATCGTTTCCTGCATTGGCAATTGGTAAAGCCTGAATAGTGTAAGTTACTGTAGATGCTGATTCAAGCGTACAAGGTGAAACGGCATAAGCGGTAAGTGTTAGTTTAACCGTACCGCTTACCAGATCATTACCGCCCGGGTAATATGTTGCTGTTAAAGCAGTAGCATTTTCAAATGTACCGCCACCGGCAGTTGACCACAAAAGTGAATCATAATTATCAGCAGTGCCTGTAACGTAGCCACCTGTTGTACATATTGTACCACCAGCACCGGCATCAACAACAGGAGAAGCCTGAATGGTAAGCGTCATACAACTCTGGGGTATAGCGGTACATGGATTTACTGATTCAGCATCAAGGCAAAGTACTACTTCACCATTATCGATATCAGTAGTTCCCGGATAATAGGTTGGATGTAATTCGCTTGAATCTGAAAAAGATCCATCACCACCTGACCATAATAGCGCTGAATAATGTGCTGCTGTTGCTCCTGATAAAACATAGGAATCTGTATCGCAAATCGTATCATTTTCACCGGCAGTAACTGTTGCTGATTTTATAATTGTCAAATCCATATCATCTTCATGCGAATTTACACAGGGGTTGATTGGATTAGCAATAAGTGTAAGTGTAACCAGCTTCAAAGCTATATCACCGGATCCGGGATTATAGGTGGCTAGTAATGTATCAATCGTGAAATCAAAAGTACCATCTCCGTTTGAAGTCCATTCGATGTTACTATAGCTTGTTGCACTAACGTCTCCACTCTGGAAGGTATAGCCTGTTTCACAAGCTGTGTCGTCAGCACCTGCATTGGCTACCGGCAAAGGAGTAACGTTTAAGACAATTGTATCTGTATCTGATTGAGTACATGGCGAGATGGCCGTAACCTCAATTGCAAGTTTAACAGTACCTAATGATGCGTCTGTAGTTCCGGGATAATAGGTAGGATTTAAATCTGTAGCAACTACAAAAGTACCATCCCCAAGTGTAGTCCATAATACTCCATCGTAATTGTTGGCTGTTGCTTCAAGCAGGAAAAATCCGCTTTCACAAACGTCTGAATCAAGACCGGCATCTACGTCAGGAAACAGTTGAATGGTAAGTAACAGGCTGTCGGATTGG
>CAZQIV010000196.1:0-9031 GCA_964593705.1 uncultured Lentimicrobiaceae bacterium
GCCAGCAGGTTACCAGAATGAATTATTCTGTTCCATTGTTTCGTTAATGCAACCCATCGGCATGTGCGATGGATCTCCCTTCTCCTTGAGGAGAAGGGCTGGTGCCGAGGCAAAGCCTCGAGCATGCTCGAGCAAAGCTCGGCAGGATGAGGTAGTCGCAGTCACACCGTGAATTGTTCATGGATACAGCGCTTTTTGCTAAAAGTAAAGTACTACTGCCCGGCAGTATTCACGGTGTGACTTGATTATCCTAAGGCTTCCTTTGGAGAATATCAAATATCAAATATCAAACATCGGATATCTGATATAAAATATAAGATAGCCTGCACCGACACATCGGTGTCTGATGTAAGATTTCCGATGTCCGATCTAAGATGTCCAAAATAATATTTCTGTTCAATTTAGGAAGTTTCGTTAATGCAACCTGTTGGCTTGTGCGGCAGGATGAGTCGCAGTCACACCGTGAATTGCTCTTGGATACAGCGCTTTTTGCTAAAAGTAGAGTGCTACTGCCCGGCAGTATTCACGGTGTGAATTGATGGCGGTAACGGAAAATCTAAAATCGTAAATCAATTAATCAGGAATCTGAAATAGTACAATCATACATTAAACATCAAACCTGCCTGGCCGACCCGCTTCGTCAGAGTTACAGCGAGGCGAGCGAGGCTGGCCTTAAGGGGAAAGTCCACGCTACCAGTGCGTTGGCTGGTTCTTCCGCCAACTGGAGGAGAGTTAGTGGGGTTTGCGGCGGATTATGAGTTTACAGACAGACCCTAGTCTTCTCCTTTTTATTATATCATTTTTGTATCAACATCACTAAAAAAAAATACCCCGAAAAAGTTACAGGGCATTTTTTTTATCTTGTTTTAAAAGAATAAAAAGGGAAACAATGAAATTTATTCTTTCATCAGAATCAACTTAATTATCTGGTACTTCTCAGCACTTTTAATTCTTAAGTAGTAAATTCCATTCACCTTATCCGTAAGGTTTAATATACCAGAATTGTTGATGCTCATTTCTTTGATGCTTTGTCCTGCTGAATTTAATATTTCAACAAATAAAGATTCATCGCTCATCGAAGACACAGTAAAAATGCCATCAGAGGGGTTTGGGTAAATCCTGATTCCAGATAGTTCAGCATCTTCAATACCAACACAAGAAGTTACGATGATTTCAGCTTCAACAAAATTTACACATTCGTTGTTGTCTTCAAAAGTGTAAGTAATCATAAATGTTCCCATACCGGCCAAAGCAGGATCGAACGTTCCATCGCTAACACCAGTTCCTGAATATTCGCCACCTTCAGGCAGACCGCCGCTTAGCTCAAAAGCTTCCCATTCGATGCAAACTTCACCAAAACTTTCAAGCGTTACCCCGGGAAGTTCATTTACCGTAATAAACCCGGTGTATGTAGTAGTAGCAGAATTTGATCCATTGGATACAGTAAGTTCTACATCAAAATTCCCGGCAGTTTCGTAAGTAACCACAGGGTTTTGCTCTGATGATGTGGCAGGTGTTCCTCCGGCAAAGACCCAACTCCAGGAGCTTATGTCGCATACAGACTCATCGGAAAATGAGATTTGTTGCCCCTGGCAAATTTCAGTTAGGTCTGTTTCGAACATTGCTGATAAGCCTGTTGCACCGCACTGATCAAAATAGGGATCGAAGCAATTCTCGTTTGGAGGCCAGCAAACATCGTAGTAAACGGTACGGTCGGGACAAACCACAATATAGGTTGGATAACCAAGAAAAGGTTGCCCGCTATTTACAATATTAATAGCCTGTGGCCCGCCACCTTCAGTTCCTGCACATGGGTTACTAACACCATATTGCGCTTTGTAGTTGTTAATTTGTGTATTGTTATCACTTGGTGATAAGCCCCACATCAGGATGTCGCCCTGACCGTGGCAAGTTTTGGCATATACTTCTTCAATAACTGAAGCATACGCCTGGCAGCTACTTCACGTGGAAAAAAACAAGTCGATAAACACTGTTTTTCCGGCATCCAGCGATTCGTAAAGGTTGTGCGTAAGGCCATCAGAATCGGTGATGGTAAAGTCGCCGATATCATCGGCACCTTTGGTGAGTTCGGTTTGCATAAGGTCTTCAATTACACATCGTCCGTCTTGCGAGAGGCTTTGACCAAAAGTAAAACCGGCAAATGCTAAAAGAAAAACCATTAATTTGAGTTTTTTCATTGAAATTGAGTTTAGTTTGTAAAATAAATTATAATGTTACAAAAATATAAAAAATGCATCCCACTGCTAAAAATCTATTTTATAATCCCAACAAATAAAATACTTGACGCTAAAGGCAGAGATTCAAAGAACAGACTCCACCTTGGTTTCATTCAACATCAGGAAATACTTCAGAATTCAATTATACCATTGCCCTAATGTTTTACAATTTTTTTGGTTGTTTCTCCATCACCTGTTTTAAGTGAACAAATGTAAATGCCCTTCGACAATGACCTGATGTCAAATTTTAATTCATTGTTTCCTGCACTCGTGTATTCAACGGGTCTATCAATAATAACTTGTCCGGATAGACTGTATAGTTTTAGGGAGACCATTGAGAAACTTTGTAAATCAAAACTGAGATTGATGAAATCCCTTGATGGATTTGGGTAAACCAAAAACTGGGTTGAAGCATCAATATCAGGGTAATCGTCTATTCCTGTTATTATGTTACCTCCGGTATTTGTATAAAGTATTGTTCTCTCGCCAACAGCCCAACCAGTCAGACTATCTGTAAAGTGGATATCCACTAAATTTGAATAAGTGCCGGAGTTTTGAATAATCCATTCGCTGCCATCATAGTATAATATTGTACCGTAATTACCACAAATCCATCCATGGTTTTGGTCGAGAAAAAAAACATCTTCAAGTCGTTCATAAGTAATGCTAGGTTGTTGAACCCAATCTAACCCATTGTATTTTAATATAGTTCCCAATTCGCCAACTGCCCAGCCATTTGTTGGTTCAGTAAAGAATATGCCATGCATATAAACCTCTGGGACAACATGTTCAAGATACCAGTTTTCGCCATTATATTTGTAAATATATGATTGGTCAGTGGGGTAACCTGTCATAGCTATCGCCCATCCATGATGAATGTCTGTGAAAAAAACAGACGTTATCAAACCATCGTTATCAAACTCTTCCAACCATTCACTGCCATTGTACCTAAATATTGATTGGTGTCCTGTCCAGCCATGTGTAGGGTCAACCACATAAATCGACCAAAAGGAATCAATTGTATTTCCATTTTCAAGTATCCAGTTGCCATTTTCATATTTGTAGATTTTGCCAAAGCTACCGGCTACCCAACCCAGGTTTTCGCTCAAGAAATGAGAAGAAAAAATATATGTATCGCCATTTGCAAAATTTCTTTCTGTCCAATCAGTGCCATCGTAAAACAACATCTTGTCAGATGTGTCAAAAGTCCAACCGTAATTACTATTCACAATACTCATACTTCTGTTGGTTACCCATAAATTGAAATTTTGCTGAATCTATTCTTCGCCATTATACATCACAATAGTTCCAGAATTCCCAACAAAACATCCATTTTTTTCTGAACTAAAATGTATTGAGTAAGCCCTATTTAAAATATATCCATGCATTTGCTCCACCCAATTATACCCGTCGAAATACAAAATTGTGCCACCATCCCCCGCAGCCCAGCCATTTTTATTGTCAATAAAATGTACAGCCCGCAAGTATGCGTCAGTATTGCTAATTTGGGTAGCCCAATATTCCCCGTTATAGTAGAGTACCTTGCCATAATCTCCAACTGCCCAACCATTAGATTCATCAACAAAAGACACTGATTTTAACGCTGTATAGGTTACAGCAGGTATTTCAACCCACCCGTTAGAATCATGTTTTAGTATTTTACCTCCATTCCCAACGGCCCAGCCATTTTCTGTATCAGTGAAACAAACCGACCGTAGTGTGAAATTTGTAGGGCTGGGTTGCACCGTCCATTCAACTCCGTTGTAATGCATTATCAGGCCATTGTATCCCACAGCCCAGCCATGGGTTTCATCCAGAAAGTAAATTGAATAAATATCTTTGAAGGTATTGCTGTTTTGAAGGGTCCATTCCTGGTTTTCATATTTAAGCAAGGTTCCATGATAACCGGCAGCCCAACCGATTTCTTCATTTAAAAAGAAAACAGTTCGCAGTGTTCGTAAAGTAGGACATTCCTCCTTAGTCCAGTTTTCGCCATTACTTCTTAAAATTACCCCTTCATTTCCAACAGCCCAGCCGTTAACTGAATCGAGAAAAAAAACACCAAACAAGTCTTTTTCGGTGGGCAATGGATTATAAAGATTCCATTGCCCATACAATGTTAAAGCGTGTAGGCAAAACCCAACTGCCAAAATAGTGCTTATAATAAATCGACGTGAATGTTCCATAATTTTCTTACTTTATGAAATTAACAATTCGTGTTTCAGATTTTTGCTTGTCAATAAAACTGATTAGATAAATCCCTTTATTTGCCGTATTATCAATATTGTCCCTTCCTCTCCAAATAAATTCATGCTGCCCGGGATGTAAATATGAATCGCAAACTGTTTTGACCAACCTTCCCATGATATCATAAACATTTACATAAACAATCCCTCCTTTGTCAATTGAGGTACTAATCGTTAACTGTTCCGAAAAAGGGTTCGGATACAAAGAAAGCTGCCGGCCTTCAAATGGGATTTCTATTTGATTTATGTTGGTCTTTAAATCGGACTTTGTAAACATGTATTACAATGGCCCCGGTCTGAACATTTACCATAGGCAATATAAAGTATCCCTTCCATTTCATCTACATTTGGTCTACCTAAAATCATCGAATTGTCGGAGGAATCTATCCGTGTGCAAGACCAGGTATCATCACTCTTATAACAGTGGTCGAACTCATATCCTTCACCAAATTCCTTGGTAAGAAAAACATTTACATGGCCTTGTTCATTTAAGTGTATTTTTTGAAAAGCATTTGGACCACAAAACTCAACAAATTCCTCTTCGCTCCATATATTTTCTGCGATCTGGTGGCAATAAACATGGCCTCTAATACCTGGGCTTGAATGGGTGAAGTCTTTATTCCACAAAATATGCGGAAGGAAATTATTGTCCAAATCAATATCAACACCAATATTAACATCATCTTCATTAATTATTGACATATCACTCCATACGTCAGATGACTTATTGTATTTAAAATATGTAATCCTTACGCCCGGCACGGTTTTGCCCCAATAGGTATAATGTCCGGCACAATGAATGTTATTATCGGAGTCGGAAACAGCACTTTCTATAGTATGTTGTTCTTCATAAGGGAAAATTACATCACTCCACTCATGCCCCTCTAAGTACCGATAACAAAAACTGTATCCATAAAACCAAAAGACATAAACCCTATCCTCAAAATCTTTAACAAGGATATTGCTGTGAGAGTGTGGCATTCCTTCGCTCACAACAATTGTAGGGCTCCAATCCATACCATCAAATATTTTCATATGAACAAGGGTTTCGTAATAATTGCCAATATCGTAATCATAGCTAACATATAACTTTCCGTCAGAACCTATAACGATATTTGCACTCCAGAGGGCCTTCTCACTATTTTGGGATACATCAAATGGAATGCTCCATGTTTCACCATCATCATTCGAATATGAATACATGACCTTTCTTACATTGTTTTCAAAAATGGCTATCCAAACTATATGAATAATCCCATTGCCATCAATAGCAATATCCGGAAAGGAGGATGACTCCATATTCGAAACATTAACAGGAGGTGTCCAACTTTGGCCTGAACAGATGGAGAAGAAAACTAAGGATAGAAAAATAGTAATGTGTGCTTTCATAATTTTATGGTTCATAATGGTTATTAGAACACAAAACTAATTAATATATCATTCACATTATTTTAACACTACCTTGTTTTCTAAAAAACAGGTTTCTATCTTCCCATTCATTCCAAATATGTACTTTTGAAGTCAAGAATTTTTTATAATTATGGATAGATCAACAGCACTTGAACCGCTAAAAAAGCTTAAGAAGAATTTTAAAGGAGATATTTTTACCGACAACGCTTCCCGCCTGCAATATGCCACCGATGCCTCAGCCTATCGCGAACTTCCGATTGCTGTAGTACGCCCGGCAAACAATGACGACATAAAGAAGTTGGTAAAATTTGCAAATGAAAACTCTGTACCTCTTATCCCACGGGGTGCCGGCACTTCGCTTGCAGGCCAGGTAGTTGGTGATGGGATTGTGGTGGACATCTCCAAATACATGAATAAAATCATCGAAATCAATGCCGGCGAAAAATGGGCTCGGGTTGAGCCTGGTGTGGTTTTAGATGAATTGAATTTGGATCTGGCAAAATTCGGATTATTTTTTGGTCCTGAAACCTCAACCGCCAATCGTTGCGTAATGGGTGGCATGGTGGGCAACAACGCCTGTGGTGCTCATTCACTAATTTACGGCAGCACCCGCGAGCATACCCTGGGAGTTGAAGTGATTTTGAGTGATGGCTCTGAAGCAACTTTCGCACAGCTATCAAAAAAAGAATTTGAGGCTAAACAAGTTGGGGATTTACTCGAAAATAAACTTTACAAAAACATTGCAAGCATCTTGTCACTTCCTCAAAATCAAACAGAGATTCGTGATGAATTTCCTGATCCTTCGGTAAAACGACGAAATACAGGATATGCTTTGGATTTGCTTCTGGAATCGGAACCCTTTGCAGAAAATAATAAATCTTTCAATTTTTGTAAACTGCTCGCCGGTTCGGAGGGAACACTGGCTTTTACCACCTCCATAAAACTCAATTTAGTACCCTTACCTCCTAAAACAAAAGGGCTGGTGTGTGTACATTTCGAAAAACTGGAAGATGCTTTTTATGCAAACCTCATTGCCCTGAAACATAAGCCGGGCGCTATTGAGCTGATGGACAATGTAATTTTAGAACAAACCAAAGGCAATATCGCGCAAAGCAAAAACCGCTTTTTTATTCATGGCGATCCGGCAGCTATTCTGATTATCGAGTTTGCCAGGGAAACCCGCGAAGAAATTGAAGCTATTGCCGATAAAATGGAAAATGACATGTGCGAGGCTGGTTACGGTTACCACTTTCCGCGAGTTTTTGATTCAGACATTCCAAAAGTCTGGTCGCTGCGAAAAGCCGGACTGGGTTTACTTTCTAATATTCCCGGCGATGCCAAGCCGGTTTCGCTTGTAGAAGATACCGCTGTAAACCCTGAGTTATTGCCTGATTACATTGCCGAATTTAAAGGAATATTAAAAAAGTACAATCTCAAGGCGATTTACCATGCACATATAGCTACCGGCGAATTACATCTGCGCCCAGTGCTTGACTTGAAAAAATCAAAAGATATTGACCTCTTTTATAAGGTCGCCCTCGAAACCGCTCATCTTGTAAAAAAATACAGGGGATCGTTGAGTGGTGAGCATGGCGATGGACGCTTACGCGGTGAGTTCATCCCATTGATGGTGGGTGAACACAATTATAATTTGATGAAGGAAATAAAACAAACCTGGGATCCCAACAATATTTTTAACCCCGGGAAAATTGTGGATACGCCTTCCATGACAACAAACCTTCGTTACAAACCGGGCAGCCCAACCAAAGAAATAGAAACGATTTTCGATTTCTCGCGCGACCAGGGGATGATGCGTGCCGTGGAAAAATGTAATGGCTCCGGCGACTGCCGAAAATCAGAACTAATTGGCGGAACCATGTGCCCAAGTTATATGGCCACCCGCAACGAAAACGCCACCACTAGGGCCAGGGCAAATACACTCAGAGAATTTCTGACCAACTCACCAAAAAAAAATCCATTTGACCACAGGGAAATTTACAGGGTGATGGATCTTTGTCTTTCTTGCAAAGGCTGTAAATCGGAGTGTCCGTCGAGTGTGGATATTACCAAATACAAAGCCGAATTTTTACAGCATTACTACGACGAAAACGGGATACCATTGCGAACCAGGGCCATTGCATACATTTCGCAATTGAATAAACTGGGGATGATTGTTCCAACAATCACCAACTTTGTATTCTCAAACAAAATAACATCAGGAATTTTAAAAAGTGTGTTGGGCTTTGCGCCAAAGCGAAGTATTCCATTGCTTTACAAATTCACCCTCCGCAATTGGATGAAGCGCAGCCTTCCAAAATTAAATCCCAATAGCGGAAATATTGGAAATGTATGTTTGTTTATAGATGAGTTTACCGAATACAACGACACCGAAATTGGGATTAAAGCCGTGGAATTACTCACAAGGCTGGGCTACCAGATTCATTTAGTCAATCACAAGGATAGTGGCCGAACCTTCCTGTCGAAAGGCCTGGTACGCCAGGCCAAAAAACTGGCTAATTATAATGTTGAAGCGTTCAAAAATGTGATTAATGATGACATGCCACTAATTGGCATCGAGCCTTCAGGCATCCTCACTTTCAGGGATGAGTACCCTGAACTTGTTGACAAGCATCTGGTTGGCGATGCAAAAAAACTGGCTAAAAATGCTTTGATGTTTGATGAGTTTATCGAAAAAGAAATCAAGGCCGGCAGAATAAATAAAAATCTTTTCAGCAAAGAAAATAAGAAAATTAAGCTGCATGGACATTGCTACCAAAAATCGTTGGCATCTATAGCCCCAACAAAATTCATGCTTTCGTTTCCTGAAAATTTTGAGGTTGAGGAGATTAAATCCGGGTGCTGTGGCATGGCCGGATCGTTTGGCTATGAGAAGGAACATTACGAAGTTTCGATGAAAGTAGGTGAATTGATTTTATTCCCGGAGGTAAGAAATACCCCCGTTGAAACACTCATTGCTGCGCCGGGTACCTCCTGCCGCCAACAAATTAAAGATGGCACCGGACGAAGAGCCTTCCATCCTGTGGAGATTATGTGGGAAGCACTAATAAAAGAGGATAGAGGATAGAGGTTAGAGGGGAGAGGTTAGAGGGGAGAGGTTAGAGGGGAGAGGTTAGAGGG
>CAZQIV010000197.1:0-8817 GCA_964593705.1 uncultured Lentimicrobiaceae bacterium
AAATTTAACATTTTTATTAACAATTATTAACAAACGTCTGCAAGTTGGGTTAAGATACAAATAATTGCAGGAAAATAAAAATTACCCCTAATTTTACGGCCCAAAAAAAAGAAAAGATATGCCAAATACACTATTTCCGGTATTCCCATCAGATTCTAAGTATATTAATTCAAAAATAGCAGTGAAAACCATTGGTGAAAATGTTTATTATTTCAATGATGAAATGGCTTTCTATTTTCACCATAAAGATAATTATAAAAGTTTTCGTTTTATCACCAGCCAAATGGTAGAGCTAAAAAATGTCACGCAAATGGAAATAGTCAAAGCCTTTGACGTAAGTAAAGAAAGCGTTAAACGTTGGGTAAAGATATGCAGGACAAAAGGCGAATCAGGTTTTTTTGGTACAAGAAAAGGTCAAAAACGAGGCAAGGTATTAACCGAAGAAGTTTTAAGTAAAGTACAATCAGGGTTAAATTTGGAGAAATCACCAAAAACTATCGGAGCGGAACTTGAAATAAAACCCGATACAATACGGAAAGCAATCACCTGCGGACGATTAACAAAACCGAAAATATTGGGAAATCAAGAACAAGCCCTGGAATTAAAAACAAAAAGTGAAAGAAGTCAGCAAGACAGCAAAGCACCTCTTGGTATGGGTTGCACCAATACTGAGGGGAGGATGGATTCGATAGTAAAAAAAAAGTAGCCGAACCGGAATTTGAAAATAATATTGATGTAGAGAATGCAGGAGTTTTACTGTCATTACCAGCCTTACTGAGTAATGGCTTATTAAAACATAATGATGTTTTTGATTTTGAAGAAGGCTATTATAGTTTACCATCTATTCTATTATCACTGTCCTTTTGTTTTTTATTGCGGGTAAGCAGTATAGAAAAAATCAGTGATGAAACTCCAGGTGAGTTAGGGAAATTGTTAGGCTTAGACAGGATACCGGAGGTAAAAACCCTAAGAAATAAGATAAAAGTATTATCACAAGACGAACAACCCGATATATGGCTTTCCCAATTATCAAAAGATTGGATGATAAATGCACCTGATCTTGCAGGAGTGTTATACATAGACGGGCATGAAGGAGTTTATTATGGCAAAAACAATAAACTGCCAAGACGCTATATAAGCCGTTTACGATTAGCAATGCGGGCTACAACCGATTACTATGTAAATGACAAATTAGGACAGCCGTTTTTTTCAGTAAGCAAACATGTAAGCGGCAGTATGATAGAAACAATAAAATTAGCAGAACGCGGAGTATTATTAGAAGGAAAAGAATCGGAAAAGCTATCGGAACCAATTACCGTTTACACTATTGAAAATACAGAAGATGGCGTAAAAATAAAAACAACCAATAAACGAACACAGAAAAAACGTAAGATATGGGCAAGGGAAGTAAGAAAGCTAAGCGATAACAAACAACAAACATCAATAATAACCACAAATTACAAGCTGTCTTTAGTGCTAATAGGCCTATATATGTTTGCACGATGGTGCCAGGAAAACTATTTTAAATACATGATCAAAAACTATGGTTTAGATATGCTTATAAGCAATTATCGCCAAAAAAAAAATCACCTTCGCAGAATTGCCCGAAGACGAAAAATTTGAAGGAGTTTATAATGAAAGGAAACAATTAGTCGATACCATAAAAATGATAGCATTCAGGTCAGAAATGGCCTTAGTCCCGTATGTACGGGATTAGAAACCACACCTGTAAGCCAAAAGAAGTCAGAGCATTAATTGTTCAGTTTTTTAAGTCTGATGCAGATATAAAAGTGGACAAAAAGAATAAACTGATATACATTTTCATTCATCACCAACCTACAAAAAGAGATGACATTGCATTAAAGGCATTATGCAAAGGCCTAAATGAAACTCAAATAAAATATCCTGGAACAGATATGATAATTGTTTACGATGTATTATCAGAATAATCTACATTTCTATATATATTGCCTGTTTAGATATGTGAAAAATTAGGGGGTTAGTGAATTTTCCTCTTAGGTCAGGAAATCTGAAGTTAGTCGGCAAAATTTATAAATGCTTATTTTGCAATTAAGAGCTTTATTATTCACCTACCTTTCATATTATCGACAATGCATTTTAAATTTTGCTTGAGTACTAATCAAAATCTGTATTCAGCAAAGAATTGTTACATGTTTAATACTTTTTTACTTTCAAAAAAAGGTTGATACCCAAAGGTTCTTTTATCACTTCAACTTTATCTCTTGGAATGCCAGCCTGCAAAGCAAACGAAATAAGTTCTTCCTCTGACCGGTGGTAAAGAAACCAGTCGCCCAATATTTCCATGATTTTGCGTGAGGGGTTTTCCACATTAAAATTACCAATAATCATTTCGCCTCCTTCTTTAACGAATTCAAAGTATTTTTTTACCATGAAAACAAAATGCTTGTCTTTGAAATAATCAAAAAGCCCGGCGCTCCAAATCAGGTCATATTTTTTTGGTGGCACGTAACGAATTACGTTTTGGTTGTGAAAAGTGAGGTACTGCAGGTTTTGTTTGTGCTTGTTTTTGGCATAAGCTATCGACCTGTTGTCGAGATCGAGCAAATCGAAAATAAGATGATTGCTCGAATTTTGCTGAAAATACTCATGTACTTCCGTTACCGGCCCACTCCCAAGGATAAGCACATTTTTGTCCTCCCCTTGTGCCTTCTGATTCAATTTTGTAAACACATCTTTTGCAAGCGCTTTACGGTTTACCACCGCGATGGCTGCCGGAAAGGTGTGGAAAAACTTATCCCATTTTTTAAATTTCCCATCAGGATTTACATAATGCTGGTATATTTTTTCGATGATGAAAAAATCTCCATTATAGCCAAAAGGTTTGGTAAACGAAAATCCTATAATTGTTCCAGGATTAAGTATGGGCTGCATTAGTTTTCTGAACACATCTACATCATCACCATCAATTGTATCAAGCAATTGTAAGATGTGCGAATATTCCTCAGGATCAGGCCCGTTTTTTTCGAATAGCTTTTGAACTAGTACTCCAAGTTTTGTTTCAGTATCAATTAAATTCATTTACTCTCCCCCCCAAGGATGAATTTATGCTTTGTTAATTACTTAGATTTAAGTAATGATTCCATTTGCCCAATTTTATCTTCGTCAACAACGATCACCGTCATTTTCTCTGCAATAATAATTTCAGGCAGTTTCGACAAAAATATTTTATCAATGTTCACTATATAATCCTCACTTACCCTGAGGAATTTTTCCTGTGGCAATGATTTCCGAAGCTCATCAAGGTTCTTTGTTGTTTTCAGATCTTCATCGTTGGTATAAATTGTTGAGCTTTCCTTTCCTGATTCAATGTAAAATATTTGATCGACATCCAGCTTTTCGAGTCCATTTTCGGCATCAATAAAAACAAGGGTTTTATCGTTGTTGGCCTGATGGTTAAATAATCGGTTGTACTGGTCGCTTTCCATCTTAAGCTTAATATCATTGTTGAATTTAAACCTGGCAATTTCGATATTGGTTTGAAGGTCTTGTTCGGAAAACGGTTTAATGATGTAGCCATAGGGCAACGAAACCTTTGCCTTTTCGATGGTTGCAATATCGGCATTGGCGGTAAGATAGACAATAGGAACATCGTGTTTTTGCCTGATGATATTGGCTGTATCAATACCGGTCATATCTCCCTTTAGCATGATATCCATTAAAATTATATCCGGAAGTTGTTCGTTTACTTTTTTAATGGCAGCTTCGCCGGTTGCCACCGAACCAATCACCTTATAGCCCAAAATTTCGAGGCTCTCCTCGATATCAGCGGCTACAAGCAGTTCGTCTTCAACTATCAATACTTTGTAATCTGACATAAAGCGGTGGGATTAAATTTTAAAATCGATAATAAATTTTGCACCATTGCTGTATAAATACTCCATGTTGCCCTCAATTTGCATCACCAGTTTATTCACAATTTTCATTCCGAGCGAACCGGATTTTTCGTAATCCAATCCTTCGGGCAGGCCAATACCATTGTCTGCAACAGTGAGTTTAAAGCTTTGCTCGTCGAGTTGTTTGAGGTTAATGGAGATTTTGCCTTTATCTTTATCAACAAAAGCATATTTGAACGAATTTGAGATTAATTCGTTGATGATTAGTCCGCATGGAATACCAATATCGAGTGGCAAATAAACATCGTCAATATCATAATCAAAAATAACATTACCCTGCTGTTCGCTGAAAGTGCGGGCAAGGTTGCCGGCAAGACTTTTCACATAATTCGAAAACATGATATTTGCCAGGTTTTCGTTGCGATAAAGATTTTCGTGGATTAGCGCCATCGAACGTATTCTGTTCTGGCTTTCTTCCAAAACAACTTTCAATATGGGATCATTGATCTGGCGTTCCTGCATTTTGAGGATGCTCGAAATAATCTGCATATTATTTTTCACCCGGTGATGAACCTCTTTGAGCAGGATTTCCTTTTCGGCCAATGATTTCTTAAGGTTATCCTCGGCAATTTTACGCTTTTGTTCTTTTTCTTCAAGCTCTTTCGAGAGCAGTATATTTCCGGCAAGTTCATCAATCAAACCAAAAAGCTTTTTAGCTTCAACGGGTTTGATAAGATATCCGCGAACGCCGAGGTTTATGGCTTCCAGAAAATATTCTTTAATACTATAGGCCGACATTACCACGACCTTAATTTGGGGATCGATTTTTTTAATATGGCCAATCATCTCCAGGCCATCCATCACAGGCATACTAATATCGGTAATAATAAGATCGGGCTTGTGTTTTTTGAATAAATCCAACCCTTCCTGCCCATTTTCACCAACATAATAATTTGCTACACGAGTTGATAATAAACGGTTATAAAGGAATCTGATGGTTTCGTTGTCTTCGACAAACAACAGTGAAATATTATGTTTTGGGCCTTGTGCCATTATTAATTTTTTTAATTAATTAGTCAAGGTATTTAGCTATCAATTCAACAAATTCTCTAAGATTAATGGGTTTCGAAATATAATCATCGCAACCTGCATCAATACTATTTTCCCTATCGCCGTCCATGGCATAAGCAGTTTGTGCTATGACAGGCAGTTCCGGCCTGAGCTTCTTAATTTCTTTGGTTGCATCAAGGCCGTTCATAATAGGCATCCTGATGTCCATGAGCACCAGGTCGATAGTCTTGTTTTCTACAACCAAATCAACAGTTTCTCTACCATTTTTTGCCCACAGCAACTGGACATTAGTTTTACGTAATGCCTTTTTCACTAATAAAAAATTAGTAGAAACATCTTCGGCCACGAGAATTAATTTATCTTTCCAGTTGTGATCCATATTTGTGCTTTTTTGATATTCGGTGTGTAAAAGTACACTTTCGCCAGACTTTAGCGGTAAATTGAAATAAAAAATTGAGCCCTGTCCCGGCTCTGACTCCACCCAAATGTCGCCATCGAACTGATTAATAATTGCTTTTGAAATGGTTAGCCCCAGCCCTACCCCATCTTCGTTTGGCGAAACCATTGTAGCCACCTGCATAAATCGTTGAAAAATGTATTCGATTTGTTCTTGATTCATCCCCTCACCGGTATCTTTAACATAAAAAACAATATCGCTTTCCTGCGAATGATATCCAATTTCAACATAACCTTCGTTTGTGAATTTGCAAGCATTTTTTACCAGATTCATCAACACCTGCCTTAATCTTGTTTTATCGATTTCGATGCTTGAATTTTCATCGGACAAACCGGGTTTGAGTATAATTTCAAGACCTTTGGATGTTACCAGATTATCCTTATCAAAAAATGCTTTTATTTCATCCAATAAATTATTGAGCAGGAACTTTTCGGTTTTCAAAATCATAACGCCTGCCTTGATCTTTGAAACATCAACGATATCGCTGATCAAGCCCAACAGATGATTGCTGTTTTTAAGAATTATATCAACATTTTCGTAGATGTCTTCAAGGTCATCGTTATCCTTGATGAGCTCAGCAAAACCCAGGATGCCATTCATCGGGGTTCTTATTTCGTGGCTCATGTTGGCAAGGAAAGCCGATTTGAGTTTGTCTGATTTTTCGGCCTGTTCTTTGGCAATAATCAGTTCTTCGTTTCTTTCCTGGAGTTCTTTGGTGCGTTCCCTAACTTTTTGTTCCAGGTTACGATTGGCTTCAATTACCTTTTTTCGTTCATTTTGCAACTCAACTTTCTGAAAGTAATCGCGGCGGGCATAAAACTCAATGTAGTAAGCCGCCACCATACCGATAATATTGGCTGAAGCATAAAAGAAATTATTAATAATCAGGGTATCAAAAATAAACCCGTTTTTAAAAATAAAACCTAAATTGAAGACAAGAAGAGTAATCCACCCGGCAAGGGTTGCAAGCCAAAAACGTAACTTTATAAAAAAGTATCCGGCCGAAAATATCAACATCAACCCGGCATAATAGGTATAATTGTTAGGCACCAAAGCTGTCATTGCTGCAATACCCCCACCGGCTATCAAAAACGAGATAAAAAGCAAAGTTTGCCATATCTTTTTAAAAAATCTTGTAAAGGAAAGCGCAAAAACAATAAGTAGCACAGGAATAACAATGGCAAAGCGGATTAATTTGAAATACCTACCCATATCTCCTGCAGCATTGTCATCGATGATTGCAAATAAGCCGTACAACAGGGTTACCAAGATAAAGGAAACGCGAAATTGAAACAGTGAATCTTTGAGATATTTTTTGAGGAATTCCGGCTCTTTTTCAGGCCTAAAGGAAAGGGTAACAGGATTCAATCCCATTTTTTTTATTGTTGCCCTGTTACCATCAGAATTCATAGCTTCACGATTGATTTAAAAAAAAGCTTCATGCAAATATAAAATAAATATGATGTAAATGCTCAACTGATAGTTTAGAATGAAATATTTGCACATTTTTTAAAAGAATAATTTCTTGTTCAGTAATGAACAATGCATAATTAAAAACCGAACACTTTCGTTGATAAACTTAGGTTTCACTGCCATAAGGGCTTGGTTTTATGTTGTTTTAATTCTTTGGCATAGTTAATGAATATTCCGATCCAAATTATTAACCTGAAAAATTCATGAATTTTTCACTCTGTCGGTTAAAAAGCCGACAGAGCCGAATTTCCTTCGGAAATTCGAGGGTTAACCCTCGAAAATATTAATTTTAAATATTTTCGGCCTTCGGTGATTAATTCACAAATTCGTTGAATTTGCGAATTAATCAGGTTAACAAAGTTAAAAACCGCATGTATTATCTAATATGAACAAACTCAAACATCTGCCAAACATAAGTCGGGAACTCGAAGACAAACTAATAAAAACCGGAATATCGACACCCGAAATTTTGCGTGAAAAAGGCAGTAGAAATGTATTTGTTAAAATTAAATCGAACGATTCGAGTGCAGATTTTAAAATGTTGTTGGCTCTTGAAGGTGCAATCCAGGGTATTTTAGCCGAAGAATTAAAGGAGAGCGAAGTAGTTGAGTTAAAAATGTTCATGGAAATTTTTAACAGATGACAATCCAAAGTAACCAAATTAGCGAATAAACGTCAAACATTATAAATTATATAAAACAGAGCACAGATGATTAAGACTGAAGATTTAAGCAAGATTTTTAGAACAGACGAGGTGGAAACCACTGCGTTAAACCAGGTTTCATTCGAGGTAAAAGATGGTGAATTTGTTGCGGTAATGGGACCTTCGGGTTGTGGAAAGTCAACCCTGCTAAATATACTTGGTTTATTGGATAATCCAAGCGCGGGCGAGTATTATTTTCTTGGCAATGAAGTTTCTAACCACTCCGAAAAGCAAAGGGCTTCACTACGCAAGCACAACATTGGTTTCGTGTTTCAAAATTTTAACCTGATTGACGAGTTAAATGTTTTTGAAAATGTGGAACTGCCACTCATTTATCTTGGCTACAAATCGAGCGAAAGAAAAGAAAAGGTTGAAGCCGCTTTGCAGCAAATGCAAATTATACACCGTAAAAAACATTTCCCGCTTCAACTATCGGGAGGCCAGCAGCAAAGAGTAGCCGTTGCGCGGGCCGTAGTTGCCAATCCAAAACTTATACTTGCCGATGAGCCTACAGGTAACCTTGATTCGGCACATGGCGAGGAAGTGATGAACCTGCTTGAGCAACTCAACAAAAACGGAACTACTATTATCATGGTAACCCACTCGCAGCGCGATGCCGAATACAGTCACCGCATTGTACGACTTTTTGACGGCCAGGTGGTAACCGAAAATATCAAAGAACAATTTGCTCTTTAATTTCAAATGCACAACCCTTAATTAGTGTCGGTCTTTTTAGTCAAGTATTTCTATCCGAGGCCAAAGAATCTCCCGCAGATTTCGCTGATTTGCGCTGATATTTTTCTGCGAAAATCTGCGTTATCTGCGGGAAACCAGACTAAAAAGACGATCTCTAATTAGTGTCGGTCTTTAAAGTAATAATCCACCGCACACCCCTCTAACTCTCCGCCAGTTGGCGGAAGAACCCCCCAACGCACTGGTAGCGCGGGATTTCCCCTTTAGGGGACTAAGGGGTTGCGGAGGCAATTAGTAAAAATAGTCGACTTTATGGACAGACACTAATTAGGTACTTAAATCGTGATACCTAATCCAGGCTTTTGGCATCTGAAAGAATATGACATTTTTAGAATTTTCTTATTCAATACAAATAAATCAGGCTTATGTTTTACAATAATCCACTACTGTCCGAGTAAATTTAACAGATTCCTTGCCGCACGTGCGGCAAGGAATGACAAGGCATTGGAGAGATGAGAGGAGTGGTGGGGGGGGGGGGGGGGGGG
>CAZQIV010000198.1:0-8798 GCA_964593705.1 uncultured Lentimicrobiaceae bacterium
AAACCTTTGGAATAGCTCATCATAGTCGGCCAATGCCTCTGATACCATAAATAAAGGGGGGACGTCCATGATTTTATAACTTGATGTTATAATCACTCCATTGGTATATACCTATTATTTATTGCCAAACTTGATTAGAAATGATTTCCTCGTCCTCTTTAACATCTAAATTATTATTTCATGGATGTCCCTATGTCCTATGTCCCTGATCACGATTTTCTTTTGACTCGTCATTATAAGTTCCTCCTATTTTTAGGACCCAACGGCCAGCTTGAAAGGTGCGATTGAAGCGCAGCGAAATGAGCATCCTACTCAAAGCTGAGGTTATAACCTTTTATTATTCAGACACCCCATGCACTATCAATATGATCAGCAAAAGTTCTTACATCTTGCATTAATTCCTCAATCTCGTTTCGTGAGATGATAATCTGTTTTCCCTCTTTCGTTCTCCCACTCCTATGTACAATATCGTGCCGTTTAGCAATTGCCTTATAAAGTTTTTTTATATCGGAAGGGAAATCAATATCCATGGTGTTTTTATAAATATTTTTTACCTTCGCGAGATTGTGCCAAATCAAATCAAGGAGGTATTTCCGTACTTCCTTCTCTAAATTATCCATTCTATCAAATATCTCGTTCAAAGTTAGTTTCTTTTCGGAAAAGTCGGTATTTGAACTTACAAATTTTCTCATCAATTGATCATTTCCAATGACAGTTCCAATAAATGCATCAGATAAGAATGTTTCCAGGGCGGTGATTACATTTACAAAAAGCATCATATTTAGTAAATTGGTTAAGTCTCCTGGAAGGTCCGCATTTAATAATTTTCGAACATTATTTAAATTCTCTGTCAATGTACCATGAAATTCTGTGTTTGCAGATATGACATCGTAATAATAATCGTCATAATTTTCATCACTTGGCTTGCCAGCCCACTCATAACCTTCGGATTCTAATTCCTCAACTAGTTCATCAATAGCTTCATCCGAAACAATACCTGAAAATTCATTTTCCAACTCTTCACTTGCATCATATGGGCCACCCCAAATATAAATATAGCCACCTTCTTTTGATTCATATGGAGTATTTTCCGCTGGATTTTCAAAAAAGTGAAAAAACCATTCTTTCATTACTTCAATCTGATAATCCTTGGTTTTATCTTTTAATTCGTCTGGCGGAACTGGATATTGTGATTCAAGATCAAAATACTCCCGCTTTTTCATTTTATTTTTCCTTGGGTTATAACGATAGGTGTTAGCCGCGCCTGAAAGCGGGAGCGTAGCGGACGCTGTAAGGCGTCGGCTGCACACCCCTTGTTCGGCTTGGACGTTACGCTCTACTTGAACCACACGTTGGGGCTCCAATATCGTATTCTACAAAATTTTACCACCTGCACAGGTAGATGTTTCGGAGAGCCATCATATACTCAGCCTTACGAGCTCTGAACGCAGCCTTCCATGTACTAGAGCGCTTTTGGCACCGAGCCTCAAGTGATGATAACGACAGTCAGACATATACCTGCCGCTCGGGGTTCCGGGATTCACATCGATTAGACTCCCTCCTGAATCGAGTACCTGGTCGAGGAGGAGGTTAATGTGAGGGTCTCCATAACTATATCCCATGAGTATACACAGTTGGGCTTGCCGTGCCGCACGGTGAAATTCGTAGAATAAGGTTAGAAAGGGATCATCGGGTTGCAGCTTATTCCCGGGACCTAGAACCAACTCTGGTTTCTGTCGCATGTTGAAGTGGGATGGCAGACTCTGTCCCGATTTCAGTTCCATTAATTCAAGACGGTGCTGAAATTGCTCGGTAGGTCGGTTCTCATCTCGTACACCATGCCAGCGAATAGACCCGTGCAGTTTGTACAGATTAATCCCTTTGGCCTCTCTCCAAAAGAGTGAGGGATTCCATGTTTTGCTGTCGAGTTCGAATCCGGTTGTCAACTCGATTCCAGCGGATTCGCAGGCATCCTCGATGCAACAATCATAATTTAGACTGAAGATCTTTAGACGCCCTTGGGCCGGGATGAAATCTGCCAACTTGGCGAGGTAGCTTGACTTGCTCTGGCACGATTCTAATAATTTTGCGATTTCTCCCCCAATAACAAAGGCAAGAGCACCCATTGCCTCAGTAATCGACCGGTCCAGCTTTACCTCGACGATTCTGCTGAACGGCTCTTTTTGAACATCGAGGAAAAGTTTGATCCACTCAAAAAGTCGTTCGTAGTTACCCGTCACCGATGAATCTTGAGCCTCGATGGCATCAAACACCTGACTAAACTCAGGCCGTGAGATTCCATTTATGTCAGGAATGTGCGGTAGCCGCTTCCGCAACTTTTCCGTCAATTGATTCACCATGGGCATTCCGGCATCTACAGAAGCCCCAGCACCAAGGAGAAATATGAATTCCTTTGATGCTCCATCATTTTTCGTTATCAATTACTGCACCTCATACTGCAACAGCGAAAAGTGACCGATTGCCGCCTTTTGTATCAACACAGATAGGCGACCTCCTTCCCCGATCTGTTAAGAAGCCGAACGCTCGGTATAAGACGCGGCGGTTTTTTTGCCGTCGCCCTTAATTCCGTGGTTATGTAAATTCCATTACCGAATTTTCGATAGCTCATATTCCAAGTGCTGCAGCGCCTCCCGAGCGTATGACAGTTGTTGAAGAGATTGATCAAGCCTGGTCTTTTCTTCCCATGTCGACAGCCCATTATCGGAATAGTAAAGCCAAACATTATGTAGCAAAGCAACAAAGCTTTCCAGTTTAGTATCCATATCGCGACATTCAAATGGAGCGAACGGTAAGTCGGTAATCGCGGAATACATAATATCGATTTGTTGTCGCTGTTTTTCCGTCAATGACAGAAATTCAGCCTCACCGATCTCAGCTTGTGATAAAGCGACCAAATTATTTTCAATAATTGTCAATGCTTTTTTCAGTTCTCGGATGTGAGGCAAAACTTCGGCAAAGTATTCCTCTTTTGAGAGCGTGTTGGTTGAAACATGCTTTGCTATAAACTCATAGTTCGCACTCCATTCAACGATGATGTTGTCACCTACATTTTCTCCATCAAAACCTATAGGCCGGAAATCCTTGTCCAAGTCTTCGCGAATCCAAATGCTACGGCAAATATAATTTCGCCTATTGTTATCCTCAGCGCTTGGATAGATGAATGTCCAGACAACATGGGCGTCTGAATCACCCCATTGACCTTCTACTAAATGATTGCGATGATATCTTCGCTTGGCACCTTCGTTTGTAAGCTGGCGAACGATGGCTGCAATCTCTGCCTTAGTGGCATTTCCATTGATGACGGCATCGAAGGAATATCGTTTTGCTGCGCCATGACTAGTATCATCTGTCTTGGAAATCGTATAGCGATCCGCTGGAACAATGGGTGTCAAGAGGCTGCAAAGAGCTTCAATAGACGACATGTCAATCGTTTGCTTTGGCGGGACTATAATTTTAAATCCTTCACCAGTTGAAATAGCCGTTTCATCTGTAACTGCTTGCCAATATATGACACGCTTATCAATGTCACAGAGGCAGATTATCACGGGCAATGCATGTTTTTTCCAGTATTCTACATGCTTCTTGTTGGTGCGAAAAACGTAGCCTTCCTTGATGAACTCCGACAAATAGCTTGAACCGGACTTTAACTGGATCCCCAGGAGTTGTCCGGTTGGCTGTTCTGACTGAATTAGTTCAGCATGTGCATCAATGCCGTAGTCACTTTCCGCTTGTTCCCGAAATGCAAACCCGACCGACTCAAACGCCGTCATTGCAATGCCAATGCCTTGACGTTCGGTTCGATCTTTTTCCTTAGCTTTCACTTTGAAAAGTCCTCTTGTACATAACAACAAAATCACCGGTTTTATCCGGTGCATTTTCTTTGTTAGAACACATTTTTTATTATGTTAAGAATTAGAATTTAAAGTGACAGCGTTTTTAAACGTTGAATTATCAAGCGACTCTGGGATATCAATTTCTTTATGTATAAATATTGACAATCGTTTATCTTTTGAATTTACTAAAATCTTATTTATCTTTTCGGTTTCTTGGTTAAGTAATGACTGTATTACTATTGCAAATGGAGATAAGTTGAGAGAGTTTATACCCAATTTTTCTTTCGTCTCAACTAATAGAATATTTTTTAAATCATTGGCTGTTAACGATAATTTTTGTAAAACATTATTTATGTTTATAGCTAATAATTTTATATTTTTAGGTAAAAATGTTGTTTGCCAAAGTTCTTTTAATACTTCTATTAATTCTGTTATTTGCTCTGTCTCTTTATTTTCCATTTCTATCGAACTTGATTTTGATAACTGATCCGCTTTGTCAATAGAGACCTCGGCATGTTCCAACATTGCTTTTACCTGATATGCTATTCTCTCCTTGGCCCAGTTTTTTTCATCTGATTTATATATTAAATCATGCGTAGCAATTGACCATGCATGCTGCAAAAATGTTTTTATTTGAACTTCAAAAAGACGCCCATTAAATCCTGTAGGTTTTACTCCTTTCTGATCTTCCCATTTTATATACAAACGCAAATCATCAAATGGAAAAGATTCAGGATTTTTATGCGTAAATCTTTCATTTTTTGGTTTTTGGACAAATATTTTAAATCTATCTGATATAAGTTTTTTTGCCTCTGAAATTTTTGAAATATTTTCAACAACAATTGTACAAGCAAAAAAATCATCAAACATGTCAATAGATTTATACCGTCCTGTTTCTATTTTTAATGCAAAACTTTCAATTTTCTTCAACCTACTAATATAATGCCATTCTTGAGGTAATGCGTTTTTAAACTCATTATCTATTTTGGGCTTTAACTCTGAATAAGATTCTTTAAGATCTTCATATATATTTCTAATCGATTGTGGGATTTTCATCTAAAAGTGAATCTCCAAAGATAGTGTGTTGAAGTATTTCATGACGTTCCTTTCTTTGTGGTTCTTCTGTACTTGCACCAGAATTAGCAATATGGTACCGATAATTAGTTTGCAATTCTTTTATATTCTTTCCCTTTGTAAAGTTTTCAAGAAAGTTACCATTTTTAAATTTTTCAACATTTTCCATGAAATTAGCATATTTTTATGAGAACTCATCAATTTCCAATAATCTATCGCTATTTAAAGCAACTACTGCCCATAAACTATAAAAGTTTTTGAAGTCTTTGGAATATTTTGTAATTATTTCATGTCGTTTTTCACAATCACGGAGATATGCTTTTGTTGTATTAAAAATTGTTCCAATATCTTCTTCATTAAGGTCATGGTCGGAATCATCTTCATTTAGGTCATCAAAAATGGCATAATAATTATCAATGTTCTCCTGATTAAAACCACATACATCTTTCATTAATATTATAATTAATAATTCTGAAAGGAACTGAACATCTTTCATTCGTTTTGCCCTAGCTGTAGTGGTAATTTTCAAATCTTTCCAATCAGGACTTTCCGATTCATTTTCCACAAATGTGATAAACCAACCATCATATTTTGCATGTCTTAATTCTTGATCAACTAATTTTCGAGAATTTCTGTTTAATCTATCAAACACATCATTTACAGTTGCTCCTGTCTCTGTCACATTGATAAATTCAACCGGTATTACATAATCCCAAAATGCTTTTCGTAGATCGATATCTTCTTCAGACTGTAAATTTTTCCATTTTTTATTATCTAACCGAACATTACCATATTTTCTGTCTATAAATAGTTTGTTATTAACAAAATTAATGATTGTCTCAAGGCGTTGTTTTCCATCTACCACAGAGTATATAGTTTTCCCATCGATTATGCTTTTATCTAAAAATATTGATGGGCTTGGAAAACCTCTAAAAATTGTATCAAGAAAAAACTTTCTATCTTTTGGTGACCATACACTCCTTCTCTGAAAAGGAGGGTTAAGATCTAATTGCTGGTTTCTATATAAATCAAGAAACCAGCTAATATCTTGTGTTGTTACTCTTCTATACATTTGCTTTTTCCTTTAGACTGGTAGATTTTTTATTGATGATACAGTTAAATGTCTACAACGAATTTCTTCGTTTAACCACTTAGTTGTATTATGTAAGCTTAAAATCTTTTGAAATTTCTTGCATGTTTCAAGACTATTATCTTTTGGTTTTAATACTATTAAGTGATTTTCTACTGCAATTATTCCTTTAACATTAATTACTGTTACCTTGCACCTTTGTTTATCACTTGGACTAGACGTTCGATGGATTGTTAAGAAAGGGGATTTAAATGTTCGTCCTGAATATCTTTTTTTTTCGTTAATTTCATTAATAATTTGATTTGCAGGTGCATTTTTAGCATGAATATATTTACACATTGGTCCACTTTCAGGATCTCTATGAGGTACTACCGGCCCAACACAAATATTAAAATGAATAGATATCGTATTTTTACTAATTTGGTTTTTCTTAAAAGAAACTTCACCTGGAGATAGTGATTTAATAATATGTAAAATAAAAACATCAACATCAGCATTATTATCAAATTTACCGCATGTTTCAATATCTAAATACTTTGAATTTTTACAAACAAAATCTCTCCATTTTTTATACCGACTGCCACTACGTAGCACATCAGGTAGAATTGCGACAATATTTTGGCCCTCATACGCAGCATTTATAATTTTCTCTATAAATAATCCTGCTATTTGAAATTTCCCACCAGTCCAATTACAGTTTTGATTGGATTTTGTATATCCAAAGGGCGGATTAATAACTACACAAGCATCTTCAATATTGGAATTTTTTATTTTTAAACTATTCTGGACTTTTAAATTATGAAAATATCGATCAATATTTATAAATGGTATTTTATCATCTGGATAACAATTTATAACATGCAGAATAAAGCGTAATTTAGCAGTATTTATAAATTCATTAAATAGATCATTTCCATAAACAATATTTGACCAATATTCTAAAGTTTCTAATAAAGTATTTTTCTTAGGCAGGTGATTAAGACATGAAAGTAATAAATTCCCTGCACCACAAGCAGGATCTATGACAGATATCCCATTGTTTAATAAAGGTTTGATTTTATCTGCCACTTTTTCAGATAATTGTGTGCCAGTAAAAAAAATTCCATTACTTTTTCGGTATTGTAATGAGACATGATCATTTAGTGCTTTAGAGGTTTTACCGTTTAATATGTTTTCTATAATATATTTAGATTTAACTGATTTTTTGTTAGTAAGATTTATTAATATATTTTTTATTTCATTTGAATATTCACTAAAAGCTGCAATTTCATATTTTTCTGTCATTAATTTTCCAATAGCTCTAATTTTTCGATATTACATTTTATACTCATTTAATCATTTTCCGCCCAATTAAATATTTTTATCAACTTTCTGTCGTGAACACAACTCAAGAGCATAAATTTGTTTTCTTTGTTCAATAACTTATATTTTCATAATCGATCGGTAATTTTCAAAATTGAAAACATTAACGACTGAGCTGAGCAGGCCAACCGAAATTTAGCAATTAACTTTTGATAGCCATTTTGGCTCGGCTCAAGCGGCTGGTTATGGGATTCATTATGAATAACACAGCAAGTACTCAGTGTAAATATTCTAGTTATAAAAAAGTGCAAAGAGGAAAAACTACAGTAATATTTATATCCTCTCCAAGTAGTACGAGAAAAGAAAAAGTACTACGTATAAATAAGTTAATTGACAACCTATTCGGGTCACCCTGCAACTGTGACCTATGCAATCCAAATACAGGCGGCTAACGAGTTATTCTATAGTTCTGCATATCTCCACACATAGAGTGATATACAGAGAAATGATTCCATAGTTTCTGTTCAATTCCACAACTAAATTATGCAAGTGGTCAAGTCTCCGTTTGACTCATGTTCTGTTTTGCTTGTTCAATACCATGTATCATTCTACAAAATAAACGCAAAAAAGCTCCACCAATACAGTATTAGTGGAGCTTTTTGGAAAATCCTTATGCTGGAACTGTAAAACACGATCCCCCCAAAAAATGGCTACGTTTATGTTACAACTACGCTACTCTTATCTTTTTGATTTGTCAAGGAATATAGAGTCAAACCAGCAATTCTAATTATAGCGAAATAAGAGACTTAGCCGCAGACCCACGCAGACCCACGCAGACATTTTAGCCGAGCAAGTCGCTCGGCTAAAATAGTATCATCGCTTCGCGAAAAGAGCTAAAGGATATAGGATAAATAATTTGTCCGTGGTCGTCTGTGCCTGCCTCGTTAAATTCATGTCAATGACGAGCGAAGCGTATTTAACTGGGGTGTGTCCGTGGCTAATAAATTATCCCAAAATGAGAATTGCTGGAGCAGGGCAAAGGGACTGAATAGAGTAAGCTGTGAATCGGATTTGATTTTGGTCTTAAGAGCTTTTTTCATACTCAAGTGGATATGTTTAGGCAATCTGCATATGCCTTCAAAATTCTAAAAAGTTTGACCCCAAGTTCACCAAGTTCATATTGATCAATGCTGGAAGTCAAGATTTGGATTGAATTGACATTTCATTTGATTTCATCCCCGGATATGGCATTAAGAATTTTCAACTTTAACCCTTCATCATTTAGATCACCACTTATAACGGCTGAAATAATTTCATGAAGTGGGAAGTAATGGGGTCACATCTTGAATAGTGAATAATATCCCGATAAACCAATATTGGAATGGTACAACAGGTTGGAAAACTTACTTTCATCACCCAAACATGGGAAGTAATGGGGTCACATCTTGAATAGTGAATAATATCCCGATAAACCAATA
>CAZQIV010000199.1:0-8747 GCA_964593705.1 uncultured Lentimicrobiaceae bacterium
TTGAAGCCAAAGATAACATTTTTTGAACTATCAACCATATTTTAGATTAGAGCCTAAAATAATAATAATAATGGGAAAGTAAAGACGCACGGCCGTGCGTCTCCACGTTCCGTAAGAACGGCCGTGCGTCTCCACGTTCCGTAAGAACGGCCGTGCATCTCAACGTTCCAAAAAATAAAATCAAACAGCATTATAACAGGGATGTAAAGACGAACAGCCTGTCCCGACTCATCGGGAGCCGTCCGTCTCAACGTTCCCAAAAACAATAATATCATGAAAGAAATAATAAGGTGAAGACCGGTTTTTATTGGTTAATGAATTGGATTTACAAGATTATTTCATCTTTTGGGGTTTTATCATCCGTTCGGGCGAAAGTATTTCGTCAAGCTCGCCTTTGGATAACAATCCTTTTTCGATGCAAAGATTGTAAACGCCTTTGTTGGTTTCCAGGGCTTCTTTGGCCAGGTCGGAGCATATTTCGTAGCCCAATACCGGAACCAGCGCGGTAACAATGCCGATGCTGTTTTGCACCATTTTGTTACACACTTCTTTGTTGGCTGTAATGCCATCAACACATCGATGTTTTAAAATTTGCATCCCGCTTTTAAGCATCTCCACCGATTCGAAAATACTTTGTACAATTACCGGTTCCATCACGTTTAATTCCAACTGTCCGGCTTCGGCGCCCAGGGTAACGGTAAGGTCGTTACCAATTACCTTAAAGGCAATTTGATTTACAACCTCGGGAATAACGGGGTTTACTTTTCCAGGCATGATAGAAGAGCCGGGCTGCATGGGCGGGAGGTTAATTTCGTTGAGTCCGGCGCGTGGCCCTGATGATAACAAGCGTAGGTCGTTGGATATTTTGGAAAGTTTAACAGCCAGGCGTTTTATGGCCGATGAGTACATAACAAATGCGCCGGTATCCTGGGTTGCTTCCACCAGGTTTTTGGCGTTTTTCAAATCCAGTCCTGTAACCTCGCGCAGGTGGTGTACCACTTTCTCAGCATAATCAGGATCGGAGTTGATGCCTGTGCCAATGGCCGTAGCGCCCATGTTGATTTCGAGAAACAGGCGCACATTTTCTTCTAACCGTTCCACTTCTTCTTCGAGGGTAGTGCCCCAGGCATGAAAGTTCTGACCCAGGGTCATGGGTACGGCATCCTGCAACTGGGTACGCCCCATTTTTATAATGTCGCTAAACTCATCGCCCTTTGCTTTAAAAGATTCGATAAGCTCTTTCAGCCTTTTTACGATGGTTTGATTGTTATTGTAGAGTGCAAGTTTTATCGCTGTGGGATAAACATCGTTGGTTGATTGCGACAAGTTAACATGGTTGTTAGGATGGCAATATTTGTACTCTCCTTTTTTGTGACCCAAAATCTCCAGGGCGCGGTTTGCAATCACCTCGTTGGCGTTCATGTTGGTTGAAGTTCCGGCACCGCCCTGAATCATGTCAACCACAAAGTTGAGTTGTAGCTTCCCGTTTTTTATTTCGGTACAGGCCGCGATAATGGCCCCGGCAACATCATCATCCAGAAGTTTCAGATCGTGGTTTGCCATTGCGGCAGCTTTTTTTACCATGGCCAGTGCTTCCACCAGCACAGGATAAAAGTTCAGCGAAATGCCGCTGATGTTGAAATTTTCCAATCCGCGCATGGTTTGTATGCCATAATAAACCTGGTTGGGCACATTACGATAACCCAGGAGGTCGTGCTCCTGCCGTGTTTCGGTGGCTTCATACTGGGCGGCAACGTTTACCATGCGATTATTGGCATGGCGCATACGGCGCGAAATAACCTGGCCAATATTGGAGAGTACTTTTAAAGCGGAAGCTCCATTCTGGACAAAGTAGTCTTTTTTTACTGAGAGCACGCGAATATGTTCGGTAGCCCGGGCACTTGTTGAATGTTTGCTGTTGGTAGCCCAGGAACCTTCGCCCAGAAAGTCGCCCCTGGTAAAATACGAAAGCCGCTTTTCTTCACCATAGAGGTTCTTTTTAAAAAGCTCAACCTCGCCTTCGTAAATCAGGAAAAGGTCTATGCGTTCGCCATTTTCTTCAAAAAGTAAATCACCTGGCTCAAATGTGGCTTCTTCCATACTCTGTGCAAGGGTATGAAGCTCCTTTTCTGTCAATCCCTGAAAAAGTTCTATTTCTTTAATAAAACTTTGAATTTTTGTGTAATCCATAATTTATTTCATTTAAACTTTTAAGTTACAAATATAGGCAGTACAAACGTTTGGTTGTAGCGGGTAAGGTGCTGAAAGCATTACATTAACTGACTAATATTTTACATTCATCCTTGTTGGTATTTAATTTATATTAAATCACTACTATCAAAGTAAAGTTTAGTTTCTAACGCTTTTTCGATAAAACGTAGCAACTTTAAAAATGCCTGTTTTTCAAATTTCTTCCGCTCAATAAAATCATCAATACTTATATGCTACAAAATGGGGTAAATTACAGGATCAGATTTCCTGACCTCAACAGGGATAGTTTTTCAGATAGTAATAAGTAAATAGAGCGTAAAACGATGGGTAAAAAAATACCAGGCTCAAACAAGATGTCCCGAACCAGCCCACCATACAGCAACTCGCCAATGACAGGCATTTGCACAGGTTTATGATTGTTTACGACCGCGAGGGTTACAGCAACGATTTTATGCTGGATATGTGGGAGGAACGTATAAGTGTATGCACATACAATAAATATGTAAAAGATAAATGGGATGAAGCAGAATTCCGTGAATATGAAGTGCAAAAAGAACACGGGGGCACACAAACCATTAAGCTTGCAGAACGGTTGGTCTTTATTCAAGGAAAAGAAAGTGAAAAACTTTGGATGATGAAATCAGCGAAGACAAGGAAAAGTCCTGCCAGGAGAAAAAACCACAACTACAGGAAGATATCATCATCAGTCAGGAAAAATTAAAGGGGCTAAAAGCTCAACGCGGCCAAACACGAAAACGGAGAAAATGTAGCTTTGCAAAAATTATGCACTGAATTAAACCAAACCGAAACTGTTTTCCCCGATACCAATTTGACCCTGGTGCTGAAAACGGTGTCAGCATAAAGTCGCCTGAGGTCAGGAAGTCTGAAATTATTCCGTTCTTTGAATATCATTTTTCAAAACTAAACTAATGAAGATAAAAACTTTGCTTTTACTGCTCTTTTTCTCTTCCGGCCTCGTAGCTCAAAACTTTTACATGGGTCTCGACCTGTCCTACACCAACGAATTGGAAAATTGCGATGTGGTGTATTATGTGAATAATGTAGCCAAAGATCCTTTTATCATTTTTAAAGAACAGGGCGCAAACCTTGCCCGCTTCAGGTTGTGGCATTCACCCGACTGGACAGATTACAGCACACTTGCTGATGTGAAAATTTCGATAGCCCGTACCAAAGCACAGGGCATGACCGTGCTGCTCGATTTCCACTACTCCGACACCTGGGCTGACCCTGCATACCAACTGCGCCCAGCCGCCTGGAACAACATCGAAGATATTACCCTGCTCGGCGATTCACTGTACAATTATACTTTCGAAATACTCGAAAAGCTTAATGTCGAAGATTTGCTCCCCGACATGGTGCAAATTGGCAACGAAACCAATGGCAACATTTTACTTAAACCCGGCGAGGCACTCTACCCCATCAACTGGAGCAGGAATACAAATCTTTTTGGTCGTGCCCTGGAAGCCGTGGAACATTTTAACGCGCTTAATGCAGCATCCGTAAAAACTATCATTCACATAGCTGCACCCGAAATTGCGCTTTGGTGGTTTCAGGAAGCCAAAACCCACGGCCTGACACAATTCGATATTATAGGCATTTCCTATTATCCCGGCTGGTCGTCGATGGGTGTGCGCCAGGCCGCCAATGCCGTTGGGGAACTGATTACCACGCACGGCAAAGAAGTAATGATTGTAGAAACGGCCTATCCCTGGACGCTTGAATGGGCCGACAATGCCTCGAATAACCTCGGATCTGATAACCTGCTGAAAACCCACGGCCTGGAGGCCAGCCCACAAGCACAGTTTGATTTCCTGAGCGAGCTTACCTGGCTGGTCAGGGAGCAGGGCGCATCGGCAGTAATATATTGGGAACCCGTCTGGGTGTCCTCCGATTGCTCTACACCCTGGGGACAAGGCTCACACTGGGAAAATGCCACCCTCTTCGATTTTAATTATAATCTTCACGAGGGAGCGGCTTATTTGGCTTATGATTATATGCAAATGCCCGAAGCCCTCAATCCTGTGGATGTGGTTTTTAAGTTGGATATGACCGGTGCTGACACAACCAACGGCGTTTTTGTTACAGGAGATTTCACAGGCGAAAACTGGCAATTCGAGCGGATGCAAGCCATTGGAGATAATATTTTTGAATATAGCACCACCATCCCGGGGCGCAGCCAGGGAGCTTATGTTTTTCAGAATAAAGCCGACTGGGATGAGCAATGGCGCGAAACTGTTCCCGAAGAATGTGCGTTAATGTGGAATACCCACCGCGAGTTTGTGGTCGGGAAAGAAAATGCTGTTTTTGGATTTGTGTGGAGTTCATGCACGGAAATTGATGAAACTGGTCTTACGGATTACCCAGCCCTTGCTTTCAAAATTGCGCCCAATCCGGCAGGTAGCTATATTTTGGTTTCCGGCAAAAATCCAATCTATCAAATTGACATCATCAATGTTTACGGCACTGTTTTCAAAACTTTTTCCTTTACGGGAAATATGGAAGTTCAATTGGACATGGCCGACCTGCAGCCTGGAATTTACCTGTTGAAAATCACTGCTGTCGATAATATTTCTTTCATTCAAAAAATAGTAAAAAAATAAGGCCTTGCCGGCTTTAGGTTTTTTTTGATGAGGGATAATTATTGATAGTTTGGAACTCTGACAGAGTTCCAAACTCTGTCAGAGTTTAATTCAAATCATAAAAATCCTACTTTTGTAAATCTGCTACCGGGTTTTATGGCTTGCTTGATTTTGATAATATTTATTCACGAAAACAAATCTCTGAAATGAGCACTTTGGAAATTGTTTCTATAATTTTTGGAATTATTGGCGTAATTGCAGCTATCTAATTTGCTGTGAAAAATTTAAAGCTTAAACGCGAGCAAAACCAGCGCGAAAAACGCAAATTTGAAAAAGAAGAAACCACTGAAGCAAAGGAGGGCTTCAAGCTGAAAACCGATCTTGACCACTACAAAAAACACATTTACGATCACTTCAAAGAAATTGATTTTACAGGCCTGAATACCTACCAGAAAAAATTGCCGCTCGAAAAGGTTTATATCCGCCTCAAAGCCAAAGAAAATTACAAGCTCGAAGATTATAAAACCATTTTCGATTTTGAAAAACTCAAAGAGGAAGTTGCAGAAAAAAAGAGCAGAAAGAAAACACCAGCGCCGGAAACTACTTTCACCGATACATTTTTTTCGCTCTCTACAGAAGCCGGTCAAAAAAAGCAGGCACTCAAAATGCTTGTTCTCGGTCATCCGGGCAGTGGCAAAACAACCCTGTTTAAATGGATTGCCCTGCAATGCGTGTTGACTAATAAAGGCTACCAAGCCAACCCTTTTTCAAAATATATCCCTTTCTTTATTTCACTTAAAGATTTTGCCAAAAACCCCGACTGGCTCAAAAACGACATTATTCATTTGATTACACAAAAGTTTCGTGCCGAATCGGTGGATGTATCCTTTTTTAAAGATCGCTTTGAACGCAGCGAAATCATCTTCCTGCTTGATGGGTTAGATGAGGTGGCTGATGAAAATATCCGCAGGGATGCAATTGCCTGGATCGAAAAACAGCACATCCGCAACAACAGGCTGCTGGTGTCTTCCCGCTTTTCAGGATTAAACCCCCACAAGGGTTTATTTTTTAAAGCAGATTTCCGGGCCTTCATCATCCAGGATTTAAACGATGCCGACA
Source organism: uncultured Lentimicrobiaceae bacterium (assembly GCA_964593705.1). Taxonomy (GTDB): domain Bacteria; phylum Bacteroidota; class Bacteroidia; order Bacteroidales; family 4484-276; genus SABY01. The sequence goes on from CAZQIV010000199.1 coordinate 5,931, forward strand.
TTGAACAGTTTTTGTATCGTTGGTATGAAGCCATCGAAACAGTGGTGGACGACAGCGAAAGCAATCGCGAGGTAGCCCGCAAACAGGCTGGCGAACTGGTGGAAATTTTCAAAAAAACAGAACACCAGGCATTGCGCAACATTGCAGTAAATCCGCTTTTGTTGACGATTGTCGCTATTGTGCATCGCAACCGTGCCAGGATTCCAAATGAAAGGCATAAACTTTACGAAGAATGTCTAAATGTGATGATTGAATCGTGGAACCAACTCAACAAAAAGCTCTATTCCGATTCTTTCCCTGCTGAGGTTTGCAAAAACAACCTGGCCATTCTGGCCCGCCATGCCATGGAAGAAAATAAGAGGGAAATTACAAAGCTGGAAATTGATGAACTGCTTCCCGATAAAATTGAAGGAAAACCCCGAAGTTTTTTCCTGAACGAAATGGTGCTAAAAGCCGGGCTGCTTTATGAGAGCGAAGGCAAATTCGGCTTCCTCCACCTTACCTTCCAGGAATACCTGGCAGCTTATGCTTTTGCACATAGCAGCAAACCGCTTGAAATCCTTGATTATCGCGACAAAGACTACTGGACAGATACCATAAAGCTCTTTGTAAATGTAGGAAACAAGCAGCAATTTTTTGATGAAATACTTGCAGGTCTTGATGAAAAATACTGGCAAAATATGAATTTGTGGGAAAGTTGTCTGCGTGATGAAATGATTGACGAAGAAATTAAAAACAAATTTGAAATACGCTTTGCCCAACGAGTTGCTGAAATACTACTTCAAATTCCTTTTGAGGAAAGCGAGGAAGAAAAAATTGTGCAACTCTTTCCGCATTATCCTCTATACACCCATGCTCAACAGATCGAAGATCTGGGTTGGCTGTTATTTGAGCAGGCCAACCACCCGTTTTGTAAAAGCATTGGTGCTTCTGTTTTGAATCGCTGCCATGAAGAAACCCGCGACCAGATGTATAAAATACTCAGGCGACCCATTCCCACCGGTGATGCACTTTACCAAATCATGGAATTTGATAATTTAACTAACCTGCTACTGGCCGGAAGAGATAAAATCATAGATTTTATTTCGCTTATTTCTCGCCTAAAAGAATCCGGTGAAATATTGAAGATAAAAATTTTGCTGGATTTGCAATATTTGCCAGACCTTCCGGCTTTCTCGTATCTTCTGGGTTTTATAGATTATCTGGAGTTGCTGAATTTACAGTATTTGTCGGATTTACGGAATTTGCCGTATTTACAGGATTTGCGGTATTTGCCGTGTTTATGGGATTTGAACTATTTCCAGAATGTGGAGTATTTGCGAAATTGGGTTCATTTACGCGATTTACGCGATTTAGAAAATCAGTTTGAGCACAAATACAAGTTGATAATTCAGCAACATCAAGCCGAGATTAATAATCGGGCAAACCAGGCCTTACAAAAGCTACAGGATTTAAATGATGAAGAAATATTAAAATCCTTCCCCAATTCTACCCCGGAAGAAATCGAAATTTTCAGATCCAACCACCCACCAAAAATATTGCAAGAAATTAAAAAAGGCAACAATCAGATTTTGGCAAATCCCCTGCTCACCACAGAAACGCTGGAGGAAGTTCGGGAATTAGTTGACCGGGAAAATGCACCGGATACATTTTATCAAATCCTCACCGAAACACTTGCCGTGAAATATGAGGATGAGAAAATGAGTATTTATAAAAAGGAAATCATAAAATGGCTTACCGAAAAACAAATGCTCAAGCTCACGGAAGGCACAATCCATTTCTTGCTGGGATTCCACCTCAACACCAACCGTCCCGAAGATTGCCAGATCGAAATAGAAGCCATGAAATATCTAAGGAAAATGGACTATGCTACATGGAGGGATATGCTTGCTTTGGCCACCCAGGAAAGGGATGGTGAAGATGACAGGTGGGTAAATGCTTTGTATGTTTTTAAACTGTTGAATTAATTCTTGGATTTCACTACTGTCAGACTGAAAAATACAGATTCTTTCCCGAAATTTCGGGACTACCAATGACATGTTTGTGTAAAGTACTGAAATCCTTACTATTAGACAGACCCCCGCCTTGCCGCTGGTGTATGCAATGGTGCAGGCGAGGCAGGTCTCAATCGCCCCGATAGCTATCGGGACTCCTTCGAGGTGACAATGCTTCCGTTTGGGTAGTGGGAGGAGGGGAATCGGGCGCTTCGCGGCTTTGCCGCCAACCACCCCCTCCCTGAGATACTAAACGCCTGTCATTCTGATCCGCCAACCAGCGGAGAAGAATCTATTGTTAGACTTGTATTTTTCACGGACAATAGTGAAAAATAAATAAATCGAAAAACATCAACCTATTTCAGGCAATGTCACCAGCCTCTAACCTCTCCCATCTTCTTTTCGGGCTAAAGCCACGAGGCAATTGATTTACTCCATCACTCCATCACTCTCCCGCAAAAGCGGTATTTCCCTTCGCTCAACATCACTCCATTACTCCATCACTCTCCCGCAAAAGCGGGATTTCCCCGAAGGGTCGGGGCAGGCAGCTTCGCTCAACATCACTCCACCCAACAAGGGCTAAAGCCCGAAGGTTATTGAGTTAATCTTTTTATCCTCGGGATAAAGCCACGAGGCAATTGATTTACTCCAGCACTCCAACACTCCAGCACTCCATCACTCCATCACTCCAACACTCTCCCGCAAAAGCGGGATTTCCCCGAAGGGTCGGGGCAGGCAGCTTCGCTCAACATCACTCCAATACTCCAACACTCCACCCAACAAGGGCTAAAGCCCGAAGGTTATTGAGTTAATCTTTTTATCC
>CAZQIV010000200.1:0-8674 GCA_964593705.1 uncultured Lentimicrobiaceae bacterium
TGCCGCCAACCACCCCCTCCTTGAAATCCTAAACGCCTGTCATTCTGAGCGAAATAGCCTGCCCCGATACTTCGGGGAAGTGTAGCGAAGAATCTTTTGTTAGATTTATATTGTTCACGGACGATAGATGAAATTTATAAAGATTCTAATTAGGTTTTAAAATTGCGATAATCAATAAGTTCTGAATGAGTGCATTTTTAAAACCGACTGAAAAACAGGCAATCAGTTTTACAATCATAACTATTAATTACTTTTGTATTGTTATTGTATTAACACAAAAAACTGAACTGAAATGTTGGATAAATTATTCAGAAAGGACGCTTTATCATATCATGCTGAAGGCCGTCCGGGGAAACTGGAAGTAATCCCCACAAAACCTTACTCCACAAAACGTGATCTCTCACTGGCATATTCGCCGGGTGTTGCCGATCCTTGTCTTAAAATTGAGGAAAATCCGGAGGACGTGTATAAGTACACCGGAAAAGGAAACCTGGTAGCTGTAATTTCAAATGGTACCGCGGTGCTTGGCCTGGGCGATATCGGGGCATTGGCCGGAAAGCCTGTTATGGAAGGCAAAGGTTTACTATTTAAGATTTTTGCTGATATTGATGTTTTCGATATCGAGATCGACTTGAAAGACCCACAAAAATTTATCGATACCGTCATCGCCATCTCACCAACTTTTGGGGGTATTAATCTCGAAGATATCAAAGCACCCGAATGTTTCGAGATAGAACAAAAAATCCAGGAAGCCGTTGATATTCCAATTATGCACGATGATCAGCATGGGACTGCAATTATAACTTCGTCAGGTTTGCTCAATGCCTTGAAAATTAATAAAAAGAAAATTGAAGATTTAAAAATTGTTGTTAATGGTGCCGGAGCAGCAGCAATTTCATGTATGCGCCTCTACCTTAAGCTTGGCGCTAAACCCGAAAATGTTATTATGCTGGATAGCCGTGGAGTTTTACGTCGCGACCGAACGGATATGAATGATATAAAACGGCAGTTTGCTACCGATCAGGATGTGCATACACTCGAGGATGCTATTGACGGTGCTGATATGTTTCTTGGCCTTTCAAAGGGTGGTGTATTAAAAAAGGAGCTGCTGCTGAAAATGGCCAAAGATCCCATTGTATTTGCACTGGCCAACCCTAATCCCGAAATTACTTACGAAGATGCTACCTCTACGCGCGAGGATATAATTATGGCTACCGGTCGTTCTGATTATCCCAACCAGATTAACAATGTTTTGGGTTTCCCATTTATTTTTCGTGGGGCTCTCGATGTTCGGGCAACAAGTATCAATGATGAGATGAAACTTGCGGCATCCTATGCCCTGGCCGAGCTGGCCACCGAGCCGGTGCCCGACCAGGTTAATGTTGCTTATCATGCCACTAATTTCTCCTTCGGCAAAGATTATATTATTCCCAAACCCTTTGACCCCAGGCTTATCACACGCCTGGCTCCGGCTGTGGCAAAAGCTGCCATCGAAAGTGGCGTAGCCCGGAAACCTATTACCGATTGGGCAGCTTACAGGGAAATACTGGTGAAGAAGCTCGGTATTTCAAATCCACTGGTTCGTCAGTTACGATTCCGTGCCATGGCCGAACCCAAATCGGTAGTTTTTTCGGATGCCGAGAATTATCAAATGCTGAAAGCTGCCGAGTTTGTTAACAATCAAAAACTCGCTACCCCGATTTTGCTTGGAAATGAGCAAAAAATTAAAAGATTTATCAAAGAGCACGATTTGGAGATCAATGGCATCGAGATCATCGATCCCTCATCAGATAAGGAAACCGGACGGCGGGAGCAGTTTGCCAATCGGCTGCATCAAAAGCGGCAGCGCGATGGGATAACTTATAAAACTGCTTTGGGGAAAATGTATAATAAAAACTATTTTGCACCCATGCTTGTCGAAAATGGCTTTGCCGATGCTATGGTATCGGGTCTTACCAATAATTATCCACTATCTCTACGGCCGGCTATCGAAGTAATTGGCCGTAAGAAAGGTTCAAGCCTGATATCGGGGATGTATATCATCAACACCAAAGAAGGCCCGGTTTTCTTTGCCGATTGTACAGTAAATAAAAATCCAACTGCCGAAGAACTTGTAGAAATTACTTTGCAAACGGCTTATGCTGTTAAACAATTGAACGTTGATCCACGCATTGCACTGGTAACCTATTCAAACTTTGGCTCCAACAGCGGGCGCATACCCGATTTGGTCAAAGAAGCTGTAAAGACACTGCACCGCGATTATCCCGAGCTGGTTGTGGATGGCGAAATGCAGGCCAACGTTGCGCTAAACCCCGAACTAATGGAGGAAAATTTCCCCTTCTCCAAATTGGTGGGCACTCCTGCCAATATTTTAATTTTCCCTTATTTAACTGCCGGAAACATTGCCTACAAGCTCATGCACGAGATGGGTAAATTCGAGGTAATTGGCCCCATAATTAACGGGATGAGCAAATCAGTGCATATTTTGCAAATGGGTAGCTCGGTACAGGAAATTATTAATATGGTGATGGTTGCGGTGATCGATGCCCAGTGTGTGCAAAAGCGCGATTGCCAGGAAGAAAAAGATAATTTCTTTACGAAAAAATAGTAGATATTGGATTTCTAAAACAAAAGCCCGGGACATAACTTTTCCCGGGTTTTTTTTACCTTTGATGAAAATTGAAATACTATGAAAAAAATGAAACGAGTTATTTTAAAGAGTTTATTCTTCTTTATTTTTCTAATATCAATACCTATTTTGCTTTTATCGCAAAGTTCAAAAGGATTGATATTGGTTCCACAAAGTTATCCTACTATCCAGGCCGGGATCAATGCGGCGGGTATAGGTGATACAGTGTTGGTTTCTTCCGGGGTATATAACGAAAATATCAATTTTAATGGAAAGCCCATTATGGTGGCTTCGCAATATTTATACAGCGGTGATTCTATACACATTATCCAAACCATAATTGATGGAAATAACAGTGGCCCGGTTGTTACATTCAATGCCATGGAAACCGAAAATTCGCTGCTTGTTGGTTTTACTCTCCGCGATGGACAATCTACCTATGGGGGTGGTATATACTGTGCTAATGCTGATCCGGTATTATCAAACCTGATCATCAAGAATTGCAGCGCAGATTATGGAGGAGGGATTTACCTTTACGAATCCAATGCCTATATCTGGCGGGTAGCCCTCACCGGTAACCAGGCTACATATTATGGTGGTGCCATTTCCTGCGATTCTTATGCCTATCCCGGGATTTACACCACCCGAATTATTAACAATGTCGCTCAATATGGTGGTGGTATTCATTGCTATCTTTCATCTCCATACATATATGATTTTGAAATTTCGGATAATAATGCTGAGTATGGTGCCGGTATCTATTTATACCAATCATCACCCTATATTTGGGAAGGAAAAATTGCGGAGAATAATGCCGTGTATTATGGAGGTGGTATAATGTGCGACTATTATTCACAGCCCTTGCTGTCGTATCTGCAAATTAATAGCAACACTTCAGCTTATGGTGCGGGATTGCATTTAAGTTTTTCGGATATAATAGCCAATAATCTTACCATTGCCGGCAATGATGCTGATTATGGTGGAGGGATTTATTGCTATTATTCCTCTCCTGAACTCGAAAACTCCATTGTTGCCTTCAACACCGGGCAATATGGGATTTATGTTTATGAGGGAATTCCTGGTATAAGTTATTCTGATTTTTGGGGAAATGAGGAGGGTAATCTTTATAATGCCCCTGATGAAATAGGCGTAAATGTTAAAAAAAATGTGAATAACGATTCCTGTGATATCAAATATAATATTCAGATTAATCCAAATTTTATCAATTTAAGCAATCAGGATTTTCATCTCTTATCCTCATCAAGATGTATTGATGCCGGCAATCCTGATTCACCGGAAGATCCCGATCGATCGACTACAGATATCGGAAAATATTTCTTCGCCCAGACTTTTGTTGCTAATTTTACTGCTGATATTGCTTATGGGCTGCCACCACTTACCGTACAGTTTCATGACCAATCCACCGGCAACCCACAAACTTATGCCTGGGATTTTAATAATGATGGTATAACAGACAGCAATTTGAAAAATCCGCAATGGACTTACAACGAAATGGGCGACTATACAGTAACGCTCAGCACTGCACGCGGCTTTTTGGGTGATAAACGCGTAAAGATGAATTTTATAAAAGTTTATTATATTTCGCAACCTTCCATAACAACGATCCAGGATATTCCCAATGATCAGGGTGGCTGGGTGGAAGTGGATTTTTTGCGCAGTGTGTATGATACCGATACCCTCGTCGAGCGCAGTACCGAAAGCTATACTGTTCAATATGATGCGGGAAATGGCTGGGTTTCGGCAAATTCGGGCGCTGCTTATGGTGTGGACGAATACATAATGTTGTGTCATACGCCCTTCGATTCCACAGCCAATGGCATTGGGCTGATCGATTTTAGGGTTATAGCTTCGATGGATGAGGGAAATTTTGCAAGCCTCGTGGTTCAGGGATATTCGGTGGATAATTTATCGCCACAGGTTCCCACGGATTTAATGATCGGGATTACCCAGGAAAACTATATGTTAAGCTGGCAAGCGGTAAGCGATCCCGACCTGCAATACTATGCGGTTTATATTTCGGATGATGAAGGAAACTTTGGCTTCGATCCGCAATATGTAACGGCTGAAACCTACATCGAAAATGTTCCCATTACTGAAAATGCGGAACTCGTTGCTATCAAAGCCATCGATTTTTCAGGAAACGAAAGCGCTTTATCGGAAGCTGTGGATGCCCCCATGATGATGAGTTTAGCCCTGCAGCCCGGCTGGAGTAGCTTATCGGGATTTGTTGCACCTGCTGATTCCGAACTGGAAAATATGTTTTCAGGTTTGGAAAATGAACTGGTATTTCTGAATAACTTGGGAGGCTATTGGTTTCCCGGTGCAAATCAAAATACGCTGACGGATTGGAATACCCACTCAGGCTATCAGATTAAACTTAACGATGCGGCTTCATTTTCGATTATAGGATATGCTGAAAAAAACAAGACTTTAGCATTAAATGCTGGCTGGAACATTATCCCGGTATTAAGCATGTGCCCGGTTCAGGTTGCTGAACTTACAACGCAGCTTGGCGACAATCTCAAAGTTATAAAAGAAGCAGTGGGTTATAATGTAAACTGGCCTGAACAGGAAATCGAGGCTTTACAGCAATTACTGCCCGGCAAAGCTTATTTGGTATTTATGAACGATGATGCAAGCTTGATTTTTCCAGGATGTGATTAGGAGGAGAGGTTAGATGGTAGAAGTTGGAAGGGAGAAGAGAGAGGTTATTGGGAAACCTAACAGGTTTACTCGTCTGGGCTTATCCTGATCTTTGAAAAGTAATCCATTGCTCGAAACCGGGAAACCTGTTAGGTTTTATTGAAAGATATATTGGAAAACCTAACAGGTTTACCCGTCTAAGTTTATCCTGATCTTTGAAAAGCAATCCATTGCTTAAAGCGGGAAACCTGTTAGGTTTATCTGCTATCGCACATCAAATATCAAACATCGGAAATCTGATACCCGCCTTGCTGGAGCAACGTCGAAGCGAGACGGCGAGGCAGGTAAGATGTCTGATGTCCGAAGTAAGATGTGTGATTTAGGTTCTATATAAATACCTGCATCATTCCACCATTAGCTTCCCCTTTTCGTCCAGACCTTTGGTATTGAAAACCCTGTAAATATAGCTGCCTGCCGGGATGCCCGAAATATCGAGGCTTTGTTTGTTGGTAGTAAGTTGTTTTTTAAAAACCGTTTTGCCGCTTATATCCAGCAGGCTAAAGGTAGCCTGGTTGTGCGCCATGCTAAACTCAACCTGAATATAATCCGCCGCGGGGTTGGGATAGACAATAGCTTCGGTGGAACGGACAACGGATGGTTCATCGTTTGTTCCGGTTATCAGCCCATTTTTCGTGGTTTTGATAAATAATACATCCCTGTTTTGATAATGACTAATATCTGGAATGTGGTAGGAGCCATGGATAATTATTTCCTCTGCCTCATTTACTTTCATTACCCAGGCATGCCATGAATTGATTCCATCGCCGATATAGCGATGCCAGATAATATCAAAATCCGGGGTAAGTTTCATCAAATTGATTTTTGTTGGAGATAAGGTAGGAAATGTTTCTACGTCAATGTTATCGGTGAAGCAAAAAATCAGGTTGCCGTCCGGTAGTATTTCCAAAGAATTCCTGTAAGCCGGGCATGCGGATGAATCGGGTTCGGCAGCATACAAAAATTTATTAACTACCGTGGTATCATTCATAAGTTTAAGTATTCCGGCCCGTTTAATGGTTGATGAACCCCAGTCTTTCCATTCTCCGGCAATATAAAAAACTGAATCATTAACGGGTTGGTAAGTAAAATATGCATCCATTTCAAAAGGAAGTAAAAAGAAATCCTCCATTTGAAATTCCCTGGAGAAATAGCAAATGAGTCCACACACTTCGGGAGCTCCCCAGAAACCTAAGGTGCCTGCAAAAATTTTATAGCCATTATCAAAAATGTGATTATCAAAATCAAATGGTACTATATCTGTGTTTGGAAAATTCAAGTCGATCCCAAAGTCTATCAGTTGCCCCTGTTTTGATATTACTGCACACAAGGGAGCTACTCTTGATTGATTTCCAGCAGCAGTTATATAATAAAATTTATCGTTTATAAATTTATGTTTACCATGTAATGTACCACCAAAGCCATTTAATACGGAATTATACTTAAAACTTTCTATAAGGTTGTATTGTAAATCATATTTTAACATGAATATAAAAGCATCTTCCGGCGTACCAAAATTGCTGCCGCTACCAAAAATGTATAAGGTATCGTTAGTAAAAACACAATGATTAGACTCAACATGTTTATTGTTTGTGTCAGTGTATGAAGCTGAACCGACAACTTCACCATTATCGTTTATTTCATAAATATAATTGACGTCTATATCATTTGACCAAAGTGGAATTGAAGTATATAGAAATATCATATTTCCATTGGGTTTAATGATCATATCTTTCGGCTTGTTATATGGGTTAATCCCTTGTTTATGGATAATAAAACTATCCTGACCAATAGCTGGTATATTAACTATTATCAACAAAATTGCTATTAAAAACTTCATAGTATTCGTTTTTATATTTTTCAATAAAATGAGCAGGAAAGCTTTTCCTGCTCATTAATTTAATTTTAGTTTAATGGTATTCCGTAGGTAAAGGCTCCCTCATGAAAAACATCAAAATAATCCCACACTCCAGAGCTTATTGTGCAATGTGCATAGAATTTCTTTTCCGGTGTCAGGTCTTTGATAATGTACCCTATTCCATTACCCGATGCATAATAGCTCATCATTGCCGGTGTTAGGCAATAAAACAATATTTCTTCTTCTCCAGTTGCATGAAATATTCTCGACGAATCGAGTTCAAGATAATTAGTAAACGGAAAGTTTGGGTCGTAGTAATTAAAGCCTGGATAAACCGGATTTACATAAAGTGTCTCCATGCTTGTCCAAATTGTTGACCAGGTGGGGTTAAATGCATCGGTAAGGATGTCGGTAGCATCCATGCCAATATATAATCCTGAATCCGGACCGCACATACCGGCATTGCCCCCCCAGTACCAATAACCCGAAGTATCGGCGGTAGCTTTTAATGCAGGTTGGCTTAATGTTGCATAAGCAACTTGAACCTCAAAAACCATAACAGTTGCTACTTCATAGTTGTATAAATCAGCCGCAAAAACAATGGTGTTGGTTGGCTGATTTTCGATTATTTTATCCAGTAACTCGCTGTAAATAGTTTCGAGCTGGTTTAACGTGTATTCCCCTGATGATGGGATAAGAAGGTTGGTTTCGATAGTATCCACAGTTATGCCGGAACATTCAATGCCTTCGCTGCCGAGATTGTAGTTAAGCAGTGCCTCCACGTACCACACCGCGCTGTCGATGGCGTAAGTTGTTCCATCTTTTTGCCCCGATTCGAGCTTTTGCTCAAAGTTCAGTATCAACTGTTCGAGGTTGGGTGTATTGCCCGTAGCCGGGCTTGTTGTATTGCTCTCTTTTTTACAGGCGGTAAAGCTAGCCATAATAATAATTATTGATAGAAATAGATTTTTCATATTGTATTCAAATTATTTGTTGCTAAATTTATTTTTTTTAGTCACAACGTGAATACTCCCGGTCAGCAGTGCCTTACATTTAGCGAAAAGCAATGCGTCCAGGAATAATTCACGGTGTGACTTGAAATCATACATCACATATCAAACATCTTACATCTGATATCAGATGTAAGATGTCCGATGTCCGATGTAAGATGTTGGTTCTATATAAAAGCCTGTATCATTCCACCATTAGTTTCCCCTTTTCGTCAAGTCCATTGTTATTGAACACCCTATAAATGTAGGTACCTGCCGGGATGCCCGAAATATCGAGGCTTTGTTTGTTGGTAGTGAGTTGTTTTTCAAAAACCGTTTTGCCGCTTATGTCCAGCAAACTGAAGGTAGCCTGGGAGTAAGCCATGCTAAACTCGATCTGTACAAAGTCCCTGGCCGGATTGGGATATACAATAGCTTGGGTGGAGCGAACACCGGATGGTTCATCGTGTGTTCTGG
>CAZQIV010000201.1:0-8434 GCA_964593705.1 uncultured Lentimicrobiaceae bacterium
ATATTTTAAATAACTTTGCGATTGATAAAGTTGCATTTATGACTTGAATTCAGCTCCAAATATTCAAGTGCCACAGTATAATTTTCCTGTGCAGCCAACACATCGCTCAGGCCTCCATAGGCACTTGCCAGGGTTTGCAAATCGCCCATCTCGCTTAGGTTTTTAATAGCTATGTGGTAGTAGTCAGATGCCCTCAGGTAGTCGCCAAGTTTGTTGTACGAAACTCCAAGTTGAATGGCTACCAGGCTTATGCCGTAGAGATGACCAAGTGTGCTTACCAGTTGATAGCTCCTCAAGCCATATTCCACCGCAGGCCTGTATTCCTTCAAATTTTGATAAACACTACCAATATTCGAATAAACCATTGCCATGTTGATCGAATCCTGGTAATTTTCGTATATCTCTGCTGCCAATAGCAGGTAATTGATGGCTGTTGCATAGTCTCCCGAATTTTGAAAAGCCGTACCCAAAAAACTGTATAAACCCAGAACCTCCGATTCCCAACCTAACTCCTGCTGAATGGCCAGGGATCGCCCAAAAAAGGAAGCTGCTAAATTATAATTACAAGCAGATAGATGTCCGAAACCAATAAACTTTAAGGACAGGGCTTGCCGTTCCCTGTCTTCTAATTGAACAGCCAGGTTATAAGCCTCAGTGGCCAGCTCAACAGCACGATCGAAATCAGTTCTCTCAAGGATAGATGCCATAGTGTTGAGGATATCAATTCTTTCAACACCCTCAGCTGTTGCTAAAAGTTGCTTCAAGCTATCCACTTCGCTGTTTCCTTCAGCAAAAAGTGAAAAGGGAACCAGCAGCAGGATAAATAGAAGTTTGCTCATCTCTTGATTTTTAACTTTAAATGAATTAGCCAGCAGACAAGCAAAAATAACAATCTCGTTTGAATAGGCTCAATTCTTTTAAGGATTGTTACATATAGTCACCCCGTGAATTTCCTCCGGCAGTAGTGCAAAGCATAAAATCAGGCTTTATACCTGGAGAGGATTCACGGGGTGACTTGGGCTTAACCAGGTTTTAGTCAGGGTTTAGTTAGGTTTTAGTCAGGGTTTCACTTTAAGTGAAGCCCTGACTTTCCAACGTCCCTGGACTTGTAAACGTCAATACTATCTAACAAAAACCTTCTTCACTTTTCTTGTTTCATCTGTGCGTACTAACACAAGATAAAAACTAGGTTTGTCTATTCTAAACTCTGACAGGGTTCCCAACCCTGTCAGGGTTCGTGAGGCAATTGTTTGCCCTAACAAATTATAAACCGAAACCTGCGCTTCCCCTTCTCCATTTGTTTTAATGAAGATTTGATTTCCATAAGCATAAATCTCAATGCCATCATCTTCAATCTTATTTTCCTCCAAACCTGTTGCGCCATTTATCAAAATCAAAAACCTATCGGATGAATTGTTTGGTTCATGATTTAACGTGAAGGAAGTTTGAGTACGAAGGTCATATAGATTTCCAGTTTCCAAATCTTTAAGCGATATATCAACCGTTTCCCAAAAGGTGTTTTCGCTTACCGAGATTTTGTATTCGGTTTCAGCCCCAACTTTTAAACAAAGAGGAATTGTGATTTCTTTGATGGTGTAAGGAAGCACGTTAATGCTGAGTTTGGAATCACCTGCTTTGGTGTAAAGCTGTGGTGCTTCGAAAATACCAGAAAGTTTATAAGCATCAAAATCACTATCATATTCATTTGAAGCATCAGCATTGAAATGGATGAAAGTTTTGTCTGAGAAACCATTGCCTTCCACTTTTAACACAAGCAAATCTTCAACATAGTCTTTTTCTTTATAGAAATTATTTGCAGCATGTGTCCTTGCATCATTGGGAATTGTTAATTCGGAATTGGCAGAGGCTTTTATAAAGAAGGCATTCATGGCTGGGATGATGCCACCATTGAGTGCGCCAATGCTTCCATTCCAGCTTACATATTGCCCGGCATCGCCATCGTAAGCATACACCGAGGCATCAATATTGGTTCTGCCGCATTGATCCCAATCCAGTCCGGAAGGGTAGGGGTTGCCCATTAAGTTCCAGCCAATGCCGCCATCGGCTGTGTAAGTGATGGCCGGAGTTGTGCTTGTATTAAAAGTAAAATCTCCTGCATTTAATTCTCCTGTAAAGGATTTTGTTTCATTTTCAGCGAAAGCTACATTGTACCCGCATCCTACCACGAAATCGTCTTCGAAGCTTTCATTCCAGTTTCCGGAGTTATCCTTCACACTCAGCCACAAGTATTCGGGTTCGGAGAATTTGTAGAAGTCATCTGAAGAATATGGTGGATTGGCAACAAATTCGGGTTGTATGGCCTGAGTTACAATAGGAGATGAAATGTAATGCCAACCAGCCGCACCCACATATTTTGGAATGTAATGCTCAACGGTGGCATCTATTTGAGCAGCCTCATGAATGAGCGAGGCTGTGCCCGATACATCAGACTTTACCTCAATCCCTGATGTTCCGGCTTCGTTTTGAATACTATCGGTAACCGTTAGTGCCTTGCCGGAATTTATCGTTAGGGTTGCCTTTCCAACATAGAAAAAGAAGGAAGATTGAAGAAGGGGCCTTTCATTTAAGTAAAACAATACCTATTTAAACCCGCTATAAATTACAGTGGTTTAATGGTTTCTTAACAAAAAGACAATATAAAATTGAAAGTGATTCCCTAAATTTGTCGCCACAAGAAAAGCAATGAAGATACTTACTCGGCTCATTTTTTTAAACACATCTGCATGAATAATTCTTTACGCAACTTTTTACTGGTAATTGCTTTGTTGTCGGGGCATTTCTTTAGTTATGCTCAACCCGCAAATTATTACGATGCTGCCAACGGTCTAAGCGGCGCAGCACTGAAAACAGCACTTCATGGCATAATCGATGCTCATACGGAAATTTCATATTCTGAAGTAGAAGAAGCCTTGAAAGTTCTGGATGAAGACCCCAACAACTCATCCAATGTTTGGCTGCTTTACAAACAAAGCTCCATACCCAAAATTGATTTTGGAGGGCTTGCTAACGAATGGAATCGTGAACACTTGTGGCCCAGCTCTCATGGCGGTTTTAGCACTTCGAAACCTACCGGAACTGACCTACACCATCTGCGCCCTACAGATGCCAGCGTTAACAGCAGTCGGGGTGATAAAGATTTTGATAATGGTGGGGAACAACATGGCGAAGCAACTTTGTGCTATTTTACCGATGATACCTGGGAGCCTCCCGATAATGTAAAAGGTGATATTGCAAGGGCGATTTTTTATATGGAAGTCCGCTACGAAGGCGATAATGGAGAAGTTGATCTGGAAATTGAAGACAATACAACTTCTACATCAGGTTCACCGGGCAAGCTTGGCGTACTTTCAACACTGATGCAATGGCATGAAAATGATGAAGTGGATGCCGCCGAACAAGCTCGCAATAATAATATTTACAATACCTATCAACACAATCGTAACCCATTTATCGACCACCCCGAATATGTGAACGCGATTTGGGGTGATGGTGTCATTTTAGCCCCCGAGCCCACCAACCATGCTTCAGATTTTTCAGCCAACTGCATCACCCTCAACTGGGCGGATGCTACCGGAACAACCACTCCCGACAGCTACCTCGTGCGCATGAGTAGCACCGGTTTCGATGATATTATCGTCCCACTTGACGGCATAACGGTTAGCGACAATTTCTCGAATAAAAATATTGATTACGGTGTTGAGAAAGCCATCTTTGGCGGATTAACACCCAATGCCATGTATTATTTTAAAATATATGGATACGCAGGCAGTGGCACAAGCATCGACTACAAAACCGATGGAGAAGTGATGCAGGTTAGTATCGAGGCGCGATGATTAATCACCCGGTGTTTGGACGAGGCTGTGGTTTGGACGAGACACGGTTTGGATGAGGCTGTGATTTGGACGAGACACAGTTTGGACGAGGCTGTGATTTGGATGAGACACAGTTTGGACGAGGCTGTGCCTCGTTCGTTTTATTCTTACAGGCTTAGCCTGTTTTTATGGTGTTATAGTTTGTTTGTAAAAAGCAGGCGCAGCCTGTAAGGATAAATGCAGCTTAGGCACAGCCTAAGCCGAACTTCAAACCGAACTTCAAACCGAACTTCCGGGACACGGGTTTGGACGAGAGCTGTGATTTGGACGAGACACAGTTTGGACGAGGCTATGCCTCGTTCGTTTTATTCTCACAGGCTTAGCCTGTTTTTATGGTGTTATAGTTTGTATGTAAAAAGCAGGCACAGCCTAAGCCAAACTTCCGGAGGAACCACACCAGTGTTCGGACGAGGTTGTACCTCGTCCACTTTATTCTTACAGGCTTAGCCTGTTTTAATAATATTTTTGATAGAAATTCTGATAAATTTGTCATCAACATTTTAAATCAAACCGTATGTCGTCAGCCTACAGGATATCAGACCAGAGTAAAACCCACTTTCTTACATTTCAGATTGTTGGGTGGGTTGATCTTTTTACCCGTAAAATCTATCGTGACATTGTTATCGATAGCTTGAAATATTGTCAAAAAAATAAAGGGCTTAACCTATTTGCTTATGTAATCATGTCAAATCACATGCATCTTTTAGCTCAAAGTGAAAACAATGACTTGAGCGGTTTCATAAGAGATTTTAAAAGATTCACGAGCACACAATTTATTGATTTTATTGAAAATGGTAAAGAAAGCCGTAGGGATTGGTTGAGGATAGTTTTTGCATATCATGGCCTACTCAAAAGTAAACAGGACAATCAAATATGGACACACGAAAATCACGCTGAGCTGATTTATAGTCAAAAGTTCATCGAACAGAAGGTCAACAATATCCATAATAATCCGGTTAAGAGTGGGATTGTGGTGAAACCCGAAGACTATCTTTATTCAAGTGCAAGAAATTATGCTGATTTAGAATCTGTAATTGATGTTATTAAAGTTGACTTCATCTGGAAAACCTACTAATAGTTAATACGTTTTGGACGAAACGAAGGTTTGGATGAGACAGGGTTTGGACGAAGCTATGGTTTGTATAAGATTGTGGTTTGGTGTTTGGACGAGGCTGTGCCTCGTTCGTATTATTTTTACAGGCTAAGCCTGTTTTTTTATTTAGCAATATTTTATGAAAAAAGCAGGCACAGCATGCAAGAATAAATGCAGCTTAGGCACAGCCTAAGCCGTACTTCAAACCGAACTTCAAAGACACGGTTTGGACGAGGCTGTGATTTGGGATTGGACTAGGTTGTACTTCGTTCTAATAGAGAAATTTATCCACAGGCTTCAGCCTGTGGATAATTCAAGTCTATGGAAATTCAGCCTATGGCAATTCAAAGGAAAATTGTAAATTTGTAGCAAAACACAAAAAACTTGATATTCTTGAGAGATTATGCAAAAATTACTGACAGAAAATATGGCCAAGATCGAAGCATTATGCAGGGTGCATAATGTCAGATACTTGTTTGCCTTCGGTTCAGTTTGCACAGATCAGTTTAACGAGAATAGTGACATTGACCTGCTGATTTCGTTAAACCCGATGGATTACGGAGATTATGCCGACACATTTTTTACACTGGCCGATAAGTTTGAAAACTTGTTTCAACGGCCTGTTGATCTGATTACTGACAAATCATTATCGAATCCTTATTTTATTGATTCGGTCAATCGGACAAAGACACAAATCTATGGTAACTGAAATAAAAAAATATCTTTTTGATATTCGTGAATCCATCGAATCTATTTAGAGTTATCTTGGCGATACTCGTGAATTTAAATTATACATGAACAATAAAATGTTGCGAAGGGCTGTAGAACGTGAGTTTGAGATTATTGGCGAAGCGATGGGTAGGATTGATAAATTGAACCCCGATATTATGGAAATGACATTAGCTGAGGAAAAGGAATACATCAGAAAACAGATTGCTAAAATGAAATTGAAATGACAGCGCAAGACCACAGCAATTTAAATAATAGCGATGGTAGTGAGTGATGAATTCAAAGGTGTTCGGACGAGGCTGTGCCTTGTTCGTTTTATTCTTACAGGCTTAGCCTGTTTTTATGGTATTATAGTTTGTTTGTAAAAAGCAGGCACAGCCTAAGCCAAACTTCCGGAGGAGCCACGCTGGTGTTCGGACGAGGTTGTACCTCGTCTGTTTTATTTTCACAGGCTTGGCCTGTTTTAATAATATTTTTGATAGAAATTTTGATAAATTTGTCATCAACATTTTAAATCAAATCCTTATGTCGTCAGGTTACAGGATATCAGACCAGAGTAAAACCTACTTCCTTACATTTCAAATTGTTGGGTGGGTTGATCTTTTTACCCGTAAAATCTATCGTGACATTGTTATCGATAGCTTGAAATATTGTCAAAAAAATAAAGGGCTTAACCTATTTGCTTATGTAATCATGTCAAATCACATGCATCTTTTAGCTCAAAGTGAAAACAATGACTTGAGCGGTTTCATAAGAGATTTTAAAAGATTCACGAGCACACAATTTATTGATTTTATTGAAAATGGTAAAGAAAGCCGTAGGGATTGGTTGAGGATAGTTTTTGCATATCATGGCCTACTCAAAAGTAAACAGGACAATCAAATATGGACACACGAAAATCACGCTGAGCTGATTTATAGTCAAAAGTTCATCGAACAGAAGGTCAACAATATCCATAATAATCCGGTTAAGAGTGGGATTGTGGTGAAACCCGAAGACTATCTTTATTCAAGTGCAAGAAATTATGCTGATTTAGAATCTGTAATTGATGTTATTAAAGTTGACTTCATCTGGAAAACCTACTAATAGTTAATACGTTTTGGACGAAACGAAGGTTTGGATGAGACAGGGTTTGGACGAAGCTATGGTTTGTATAAGATTGTGGTTTGGTGTTTGGACGAGGCTGTGCCTCGTTCGTATTATTTTTACAGGCTAAGCCTGTTTTTTTATTTAGCAATATTTTATGAAAAAAGCAGGCACAGCCTGTAAGGATAAATGCAGCTTAGGCATAGCCTAAGCCGAACTTCCAGATGAACAATGCTGTGGTTTGGGTTTGGACGAGGCTGTGCCTCGTTCGTTTTATTTTTACAGGCTTAGCCTGTTTTTTATTCCGTAATGACTTTATAAAAAGGCAGGCACAGCCTGTAAGGATAAATGCAGCTTAGGCATAGCCTAAGCCGAACTTCCAGATGAACAATGCTGTGGTTTGGGTTTGGACGAGGCTGTGCCTCGTTCGTTTTATTTTTACAGGCTTAGCCTGCTTTATTCACGTGGTTGATAACAGCATAAGCTTTTGCCCAACATCTTTAAGGGCTTTCGAAGGAATCCCTTTGGGAAAAGCCCGGAGTTCTTTTTCATAATGAAATTTATCAACAGGCTTTAGCCTGAGCATGTCGAAGGCTGAAGCCTGTGGCAATTCAAAATTCATTGCTTTTAACTTTTTGTTAAAACAGCAACAATTCAAAAGGAAATTGTAAATTTGTTGCAAAACAATTGTAAATTTTGTAGCATTTGATAGATATGATTAATATCCAGAAACAAATAGATTATTGGGTTCGTGGTGCAGAGGACGATATAGTAACTGCCAAACTCCTGATTGAAAATAACCGACTTTTGCATGGATTATTTTTTTGCCATTTGGTTATGGAGAAAATCATAAAAGCGCATGTAGTAAAAACAAGTGCTGAAATTGCACCCCGATCGCATAACTTGATGTTTTTATTGCAAAAAGCAAATATTGAATTATCTGAAGAAGATGAGATTTTTCTCGGTGTGTTAATGAAATATCAATTGGAAGGCAGATATCCTGATTACTCTCCAATAATTCCGGGGAGGGATACTGTTGAAATCTATCTTAAAGAAACTCAAAAACTATTGTCATGCCTCAGGAAGAAATTATTACACTAATCCAAAAATATGTGGCCTTGCTCAATACCGAAGGTTTATCCGTGAGAAAGGCATTTTTGTTTGGCAGCTATGCAACAGGCTTGGCCACCAAGAATAGCGATATTGATGTAATGATAGTTTCAGACAAGTTTGATGAAGCCGATGATAGGGCAGCAGGAAAAATGTGGCAACTTACAAAACAAGTACACACTGGTATCGAGCCTTTTTTGATTGGGATTAATAAGTTTAATAACGACAATAATTCCCTTTTGATAAACACCATAAAACAGCATGGCATCGAGGTGGTTTCATAGCGAAGAAAATCATGCGAAAAACACAGATTTATAGAAATGACATTAGAACAGGAAAAGGAATACATTAGAAAACAGATTGCTAAAATGAAATTGAAAAGACAGCGCAAGACCACAGCAATTTAAATAATAGCGATGGCAGTGAGTGATGAATTAAAAGGTGTTTGGATGAGGTTGTGGTTTGGACGAGGTTGTGGTTTGGACGAGGTTGTGGTTTGGACGAGGTTGTGGTTTGGACGAGG
>CAZQIV010000201.1:8534-8647 GCA_964593705.1 uncultured Lentimicrobiaceae bacterium
TTGTACCTCGTCTATATTATTTTTACAGGCTAAGCCTGTTTTTCTATTTAGCAATGATTTTATAAAAAGGCAGGCACAGCCTGTAAGGATAAATGCAGCTTAGGCATAGCCTA
>CAZQIV010000202.1:0-8514 GCA_964593705.1 uncultured Lentimicrobiaceae bacterium
ACCATATACCGAATCGCAAAATACTTTTCATAGCACTCCAAAAAAAGAATTAGCCCGAATGTGAAACTTCTCTACTTTTGAATACGAACTTATCAGATCTAATTTTACAGGCATTCTCAAAAAATAAATCGTGTTGATATTTTTGTAGGCTTTGATTGTCCGTTTGTTGGAGGTAATAGACATATAAAAATTTGAAGTTTTTAGATTTGGTAGTTATATTTGTGCTTCTTTCCCAAAAAGAGCTATTACGTTTAATCAAGTCAATACCCGGCAAAGTAATTTCTCCACTGTAATACATGGATGTATTTCATTTTTTTTGCTGCCATGACGAAATCCCCGTTTTGAATAAGCTTATTGGTTTTTTTGAAGGTATATTAGTTTGATTATAATTAAAACGATGCTCAATTTGTTAAATCCTTCATAGTACCCTGATCTATCCATCGACTGTATTTTTTGATTATTTTAGGATTCTGTATTCTGTCACAATTTATGGTACCATCCTTTTTCAGGTTAACCTCAAAATGATAATCCTGATGTCTTACCAGAACAATGCTGTCGCATAATTCATTCCAATTGGATTTGAGACAAAAATTTACTTTGTTCGCATTATTTTGAAGTTGATATGTGAAATAAGATGATCTTTTAAAAAGGATCGTATCAGCCTCATTCATAATAATTTTGAGCTTAGCATGGTTTTTTTTAGGAAAATAATAAACGAGCTTATTAACGCCCGGGTTTGGTTTAGCAAGATCCTGATAATAAAACGCACGGATGGGAATTGCCCGACCGGTAATCATGTCGATTTTGGAATTCACATCATAAATTTCATAGTTTGGTATCAAAGCTCCGATTCCATATCCAATTGGAGGCAATAAAAGTGTCAACAGTGCTGCCGGAACCGAAAACACACTGGTAGAAGCATACAACAAAATATTTGCTGCCAACCCAACATATACTCCAATTTGTCCACCCTTCTTTGCATTCCCCGACACTCTTTGTTTGATCCTGCTATTTATAAACCAGTCTCCCGTGGAATCGATCAACCGCACACTGTGCCCTTTGTAGTTTAAATACATTTCATCGTAGTAAGCTACAGCCCATGCCTGTTCAATCCCACCTGCGTTAATGTTAAATGTTCTTTTTCCATCTTGTCTTTTCCTGCTTGTAAATTGGCTGGTAGTGTCTGCCAGATTATCCCGAAAATTATTAAAGGAATAATATAGACCGGTTTTTGGTGGCGAAACGGTAAAATTTGGTATAGCCTCATTTAATAGTGAATTATGCAAAATAGCATATTCCTGGACTGCCTTATGATATCCCAGCTTGTTGTTCATCCGATGGAGAAATTCCTGATAAGATTGCTCGATGATAGCAACAGCTTGCTCTTCCTCAAATCCTGTATAATGTTTTTCTGGATTTATGTCGCGATAATTCCCGGCCATAAACTCATAATAAATTTTACCGTCTTTCAGCGTGTAAAAATCAAAGTTGGCACCCAGAAAAATTTCTAAATCGGTTGTTTCAAACTTAAACCAGTTTATTTTTAGAATTACAGGTATTTTCCCGACTGTATCTTCAATGGCTGATTTAAACATGTTAAAAATAGATTGATCCGGATGATCTTCAAAATATAATTGACTTGTCGAAATATTTTTTCGTCTTTGTAATAAGGCCGAATCACTCAATTCATGCCTACAATCAATTACCCTTGTGATAAAATAATCATTTTCAGGAATTGCCAATTGTTGATTTTTAAGCGAAACTTTATTAATCTGTCCGATCAAAGAGATGGGAAGCATGAGTAGCATCACTATGAAAAAAAAGGTTTTTGGAAGGTTCATCGTTTCTGATTTTAGATTTGGTTAGTTTACGAATAAAAAAATTACAATGCAAAGTTTAACCCCAATGCAATTACTAAACCACCTGGTCTCAGTATTTGCAATACCTGCTCCGAAGTAGAGCTTAGTTTCACACTATCATCGTGAAGTTCATAATAATCTTCGGTAAGCAAAGGCATGGCATAGCCACCTTCGAGGTAAAACTTATTGCGCTTGCCGATTTTCCAGGCATAACCGGCAGTAAAAAAAGCATTACCCACCGGTTTCAAATCCATTGTAACATAATCGGTATTTCCGTTTTCAAGCTCCATTTCATTTTCGAAATCTTCAAGGCCTGAATTTTGAGAATACCCGCCTTTCAGGTAAAATTTGTTCCAACCATTTGGATAAATTTGCAGGTTTACAGCCCACTTTGTACCCCATGAGCTTAACCCGATGCCAGCGCCTACCGTAAGATTTTTATTAATAACAAAATCCAATTGCGGCCCAATCAATCCAATCATGTTATTGATTCCGGTGCTGAATCCAATGTACGCTTTTGGCAGGTTAAAATCAGTTTTCAGAAAAGGGTTTAGGTCAGATTGAGCATAAGTTGATGAAATCAACATGAATGTAAAAATAGTGATATAGAAATTTTTCATAATCTGTTTTTTTGTTGATTAATAATAAAATTATTATTTCCAAAGATAAACCAACTTCCTCCATTTCCCTACCCAAGCATGTCGAAACCCCCTTTTTCGATGACGAAATGCCCTTATTTGATGACGAAACTCTTTTTTTAATCAGTAATATTTTTTTAAAACAGGTTTATTTTACCTGAAAAATGATAATTCATCCGATTTTTTAATCAGGAAAAAAAGATACTTTTGATGTTCGATAATCAGGAATTTATAGTTGTTATAGAATGTAATCTCATTTAATATTGTAACTGAATAATGAGTGTAGTCTAAAAACCCCAATACTACTGATTTTTAGTCCATTTCACCCCAATCCGTCAGCTGACGGAAGATTAACTAAATATCAGTAGTTTGGGAAAGTCCCCTTTAGGGGATTTAGGGGTAAGGTGACTTTTTAGACTGGTCTCAATAATTGTTTTAAAAAATGCAAACCAAATCAACTGAAAAGGTTCAACATGAGTTTTTACTTTACCTGCAGGAAAGCACGGTAAAATACCTTACTGTTAAATTAGCCCTGGGAATTTTGATCTTGATCTATTTTGCCTATTCTGATCTTGCCATACTCAGCAGTATTGGCAATTTCTATTCGCGGCTTTTGCCTTTAAGTGTAGCCGTGCCCTTATTAATTTTTCATTTGTTTACAAAGCAAAAGTTCAAATATGTAAAAACAATAATCTTTAATGGTTTTATTACTGCATTGCTTATTTCGATGTATTGTATTTGCATTGTTCACCTTTACCAGGATACACTAACGGCTGCTGTTACTGCAGCAGTTTTTGTTATTTTCATCATTTCGCTCGAGATTAAATCAAATACCATTATTACCGTCCTGATCTACTTTGTGCCTACCCTGATACTTTTTTTGATCCTGGTTTTGTTTTATAATATTCCTGCTGAAAAACACCTGATATTATCAAATATTTATATGTTTATAATCGTAAGCTTTGCCTTAAACAGAATTCAGAATACATTGCGCTTTAAAGCGTTCCTGTCAAATTATCGGCTGAATTTAGAAAAACAAAAGACGGATAATCTCTATAAAAATGCCCTGGAGATGAATGTTGAATTAAACAGAAGCCATCAGGAAATTACCATTCAGCGCGATGAAATCGAACAAAAAAATAAAGAGCTGCAAAATAAAAATGAGGAAATCGAAAGCCAGGCCGGGAAAATTGAACATGCCAACAAAATGCTTCACCAATTAAATGTTGCAAAAGATAAGTTTTACTCCATTATAAGTCATGATCTTAAAAATCCATTCAATGCTATTCAAACCCTTTCCGATCTTTTAATACGGAAGTTTGATGATTTCGATGGTTCAACACGAAAAGATTACATCAGTAGTATTCATCGGGGAATTAAGGAAATAAATAATTTGCTAAGAAATTTAATTGAATGGTCCCGTTCGCAACGGGGTTTATCCGAGTTTAATCCTGTTGAAGTAAACCTGAATTTACTTGCTGCCGAAGCATGTAAGCTGTTGGATAATCTTGCTGCCAACAAAGCAATATCAATTAAAAATAGTATAGATGAAAATATTTTAGTTGAAGCTGACAGGAATATGCTTTCGATAATTTTTAGGAATTTGATTTCGAATGCAATAAAATACACACCAGACGACAGCGATGGCATGGTTGTACTGAATGCGCGAAAAATTTCGGATGATTCCGGGAAGGAGTTCATAGAAATATCTGTGCAGGATACAGGGGTGGGTATTACTGATGAAAAGCAGAATAAACTATTTATGCTGTCGGGTGAAATGTTAAGCACTGAAACCGAAGAAGAAGGCGAAACCGGGATTGGTTTGGTACTAAATTATGAACTGGTGCAATTGCACGGTGGAAAGATATGGGTGGAAAGCCAACCCAATGCAGGTACCACATTCTATTTTACCCTGCCTGTATAACCCTTTTCAATCCGCCAACTGGCGGAGGGAAACCTGTTTCTAACCTAAATAAAAAGGTTCTACTACAATTTTAGTGGAAAAAAACTTTTCGAGCTTCATTTTGGTGGGAATTTGGGGGTTTTATTTTTTTTATTTTTTTTCGGTGAAAAATTTTACCCGGGTCGTTTCCAATAGTCCATAGCCAAACGGAAAGTTTTTGAATTATTATATTGAAAAGCGCGACATGTTTTAAGGAAATGATTTTGGCGGACAGCTAATGCTAAACCAATACTTCAAGTTCGGTGATGTTTATTGGGTTTATTATCACAGGCTGAAAGCCTGTCCATAGGACTCCTGCGGAGGAACATCAAAGCACAAAAGCACCCCAATGATTACTGGCAGGCCGTAGGTCTGCGACAGGTTAGATGGCAAAACCTCCCCATCGGGTGATTGATTTTTTTGGTGATGAGTTTCAGCCCTTCAGGCTGAGGGGGTGTTGTGGCTTCCCTCGTAAGGTCAGGCATCGCCTGACCCTTTGATGTGCCAGCCTTTCAGGCTGAGGGGATAGCGTTGTAGCAGAAATAAAATATTGGATAGGCTTTGGTGGGACCTGCTAAAATTAACTTAGCCCCCGGTTGGGTATTTTATTTTTAAGCCGGATGGAGTGTTCCCCAAGGTAGCAAGCCAAAAAAATCTACAACTCGAACCCGTAGCCCTAATCTGCAAAAAGGCAAGACGCTTACAGGAACTTACTATTGAAGCTCCAATATCGAGATCAAACAGTAAAAAAAGAAAAGCTATGCTCGAGCTCCAATCTTCAATTATTGAAGAACATGCGGGGTCATCAAAACATAGTTTGGTGCAAACATAAAAAAAAGTTTGCATTTTATCTGGAAATTAACGGTATATCTTAGTGGTAACTTTTTAAAAATCAACACGTAGACACTTAGACCACTCAGAGACACTAAGAAAAATAAAATAATTTAAACATGATAATGACGACACAATAATTTTCGATAAAAAAATACATAACTAATTGATTTACTATTAATAGGTCAAGGGTTCTGAAATTTATTTAAACAACAAAATGGACATACACATTTTATCGTAGCCACGTTCTGTACCCACACAAATAGCAGTAGTACCAATAAAAAAGAATTTCAAAATTCAATTTCCCTAAATCATTTTCACACCATAAGCTATTTATTCATATTTTTGTGTAATAAGTCTGAAACATGCCCAATCAAAAAATAAAATATGGCCTTGTCTTTTTCCTGTTTTGTTTGATGCAAGAAGGTTTTGCCCAGGAAAACATTACCCGCTACGGCATTAGCGATGGCCTGGCCGATCCCCACATCAAAACCATGTACCAGGACAGCAAGGGCTATTTGTGGATTGGCACCTGGGACGGGTTAAGTAAGTTTGACGGGCATCGTTTCGTGAGCTTTAGGCATGACCCGAATGATACAACTGCCATTTTCAACAATGAAATATTACAAATTACCGAAGACAGCACCGGGCAAATCTGGGTCTATACGAAACATGGCTTAATGAAATATGTGGAGCACGAAAATAATTTCCGAAGGGTTTACCTCAACAAACTTCACAAAGAAAAAAAAGCTACCGGTACCCAGGGTTTATTATTTGATTACAATGGTTTGGGTTGGTTTTTAACCGCTGACGGTTTGTACAATTTTACTCCTGATTTACAAAGCATAAGGCGCATTGATGCAGGTGAAGTATTATACAGGCATTATACCTGTTTGCTGGCCGACAGTGCAGGAATTTGGATGCTTAGCTATAAAGGCTTGTTTCATTTTAATTATAAAGCATTAAAAAAGGATACACTCACACCGGCAGATGCCGATGTTGTTTATTCCTTCAATGTTGATCTCAGGTCTTACTCGTTCAACCAAATTTTACGGATTACTGATGGTCGTTTGGTAGTTAGGCTTGCCAACTATGGGATATTTATAACGAATGACCAAACCAAAATCCTTGAATTGATTGTTGATCTTAACTTTCCGGGTTTTTCCTATCCGCCTTATGAGCTATTGCAGATATGCGAAATAGAACCGCGGAAACTGGCTTTTGGTGCTAAGAGTTTCGGGCTGGCAATATATGATATGGATTCACGAGGTCTTATTCACAATCACCCATTGCAAAAAATCGCAAACAAGCAGACTATTTATTCCATCCTCAAAGATGATCAGCACAACATCTGGTTGGGCGGTGTGGAGGGCTTGATAAAATACCGGGAGCCACAACTTAGTTTTAAGCAATGGTTGTCGGGGAGTGAAAATAAGTCAGCCATCACCGGCTCATTTCTCACCACTATTTATGTGGACGATACCCATTTTTGGTTTGGCACACGGGATGGTGGCCTGCAAAAAATAGACAGGCTGACAAGTGTTGCTGAAAGGATCAAACTACCGGCAGCGTTTCAATTTATGTATGATGACACCCGGGCTAACTATATTTATCCTTTTGATAAAGAACATTTGCTTATTAATTTCGATACAAGCGTTTTTTTGTACCACGAGGCAAGTGGCCGGTTTAGGCACCTGCTGAATGTAACAGGGCATGTTTATAAGTTTTATCAGGATAACAATGGGGTTATTTGGTGCAGTGGTGGAACAAAAATATTTACTATTAGAGAGGAAAACAACAAGCTTTTAGTTTCTGAAAAAGCACAGTTTAATAAATTTCACCGGGATATTCTGATAAGCGGTAATCAAAATGTTTACCTCGCAGGGCACAGAGGCTTAAGGGTATTTGATAATACAAGTCTGGAAAATGGGGAAATCTATATACCGCCGGGATCTGAGACGGTTCCCGAAGTAATATGCATTCACGAAAATAGCGAAGGACTATTGTGGCTCGGAACTTTGCGCTATGGAATATATTTATTCGATCCCGAAACAGGGGATTTCCTCAAACACTTTGACGAATCCACCGGGTTGATTGATAATTCTATCAATGTAATTTATGAAGACGATCAGGGCAACCTTTGGATGAGTACCTGGAAAGGCATTTCCTGTTTTAATCCGGCCAACAAACAGTTTACAAATTACAGCACCGTGAACGGGCTCCCATTCCCCGAATTCAATACAACATCTCATTTTAAAACTGCAGATGGCACGCTTTACATGGGAGGCATCGGAGGGGTCATCAGCTTTCATCCTGATAATTTTGTAAATTTCAACATCGATTACACCGCCAAAATTACGGCAGTTAACAGCAACAAAGCTTTGCTTGACCTGCCTTACCCGCTTGGTGAAGAAACTTTTTTTGAGTTGCCCTGGGATGAAAATTCGTTCCACCTTGCCTTCAGTGCTTTCGATTTCCGCTCGCCCGAAGAGCGCAGGTATCGGTTTCGTTTAAAAAATGCTGATGAAGCCTGGATGCTTAATCCGCCGGGAGATGTTACGGCTACGCTATTTAATTTGCAGCCTGGTGTAAGCCATTTTGAGCTACAGTCGGCTTATATTAATCATCCCTGGAATGAGCCGCCAACTGATTTGTTGATCAAAATTCTGCCGGTACCATTTTATAGGGAGCAGAATTTTCTACTGGGTATTTTGGTAGCCCTGATCTTTTTCGTTGTTGCATTTTTTGTAACAAGGATGCGAAACCTGAACATGCAAAAGCAAATAGAGGTTTCGGCACTCGAAAGGCAGTCGAGCCAAATGCGGCTCAACTTCCTTAAAAGTCAGATGAATCCCCATTTTTATTTCAATACCCTCAATTCGATAAACAGCTATATTTTGAGCCACGATGTGCGTTCTGCTAATAAATTCCTTACCCGTTTTGCCCAACTTATGCGCGAAATTCTTGAAAATTCACAGCGGAATTATGTAAGCATAGCCGAAGAAAAAAAGGTGCTCGAAAACTATATGGCATTACAGCAACTCAGGTTTCCCGATATTTTTGACTACAAAGTGCTTGCTGCTGGTAATATTTTATCATACGGGATTCCCCCCATGCTAATGCAGCCCTTTGCCGAAAATGCCATTGAATATGCTTTTGCTGATATGGAGGAGAAGGGACATATTGAAGGGGTGTACCTACAATATGATGTATTTATAAGCCGTATTTGTTAATTTTCTCCCAT
>CAZQIV010000203.1:0-8486 GCA_964593705.1 uncultured Lentimicrobiaceae bacterium
TGCATTAAATGCTTCTTACGTTTTTATTGATGGCTAAACTTAATGGCATTACCCCTAAAGGGGGAATTGCCAACGCACAAGCGAAAGTGTGCGGGAGGCTTCCCCTTTAGGGGATTGAGGGGTAGCGAGGGTATTTTGGAAATAAAGATTCATATTTTGAATAAGAGTATATCCAGGCCGGCTTATCGAAATGGATTTCATATTAAAATTAAATTTACCGGCAGGGGAAAAATTAACTGTATTTTATTGTGCCTGATTCAATGGAAATGCGAAATTTGCCAGCAAATAGAGAATATTACAGATGAAAAATCCATGCTAATAATTTATTAACATCCGCTGACCTGAATAAAGCAAATTTCAGTTTTATCCGTGCATCCCGCCAAAAGGCGGACAGGCAGTGGCTAATTTTTATACAGATGAAAGAAAATAATGAACTGTGGGCAATATCTCCCATCGACGGCAGGTACAGCAACAAAGCCGAAGCTTTAAAAAAATATTTTTCGGAGGCCGCACTCATCAAATACAGGTTGCTTGTGGAGGTGGAGTATTTTATAAGCCTGTGTACCTATCCCTTACCCGAGCTCGATGATTTTGAATTTTCGAACTTTGAAAAGTTGAGATCCATTTATGAAAATTTCAGGAACAAAGATGCCAGGAAGGTCAAGGAAATAGAAAAAGTTACAAACCATGATGTGAAGGCTGTCGAGTATTTTCTTAGGGATAAATTTGATGAGCTTGGTTTTGGTAAATACAAAGAATTCATCCACTTCGGCCTTACCTCACAGGACATCAATAATACAGCCGTTCCCATTTTATTGAAGGATGCCTGGAAACGAGAAATTTCGCCATTACTCGAAGATATTCAGCAAAAGCTTTACGAAATTTCATTCGCATGGAAGGATGTGCCCATGCTTGCTAAAACCCATGGTCAGCCTGCCACACCCACCACACTCGGAAAGGAACTTTATGTGTTCAACGACAGGCTTGAGCAGCAATTGAGTCTTTTGCGGGGAATCCCGTTTACCGGTAAGTTCGGTGGGGCATCAGGAAATTTTAACGCCCACCAGGTGGCCTATCCTGATATTGATTGGGTGGACTTTGCCGAAGCTTTTCTTCGTACCAAACTTGGGTTGGAACGACAGTTTGTTACTACGCAAATTGAACAGTATGATACTATGGCCGCTTTTTTCGATGCACACAAACGTATCAATAATATCCTGATCGACCTGAGCAGGGATATGTGGAGCTATATTTCGATGGAATACTTCAAACAGGAAATTAAGAAGGGTGAAGTTGGCTCATCTGCCATGCCACACAAAGTAAATCCCATCGATTTCGAAAACGCGGAAGGAAATCTTGGTCTGGCTAACGCGATGTTCGGGCACCTCTCGGCAAAGCTTCCAATTTCAAGGTTACAGCGCGACCTTACCGATTCAACCGTAAGCAGAAATATTGGTGTCCCGATTGCCCATTCAATCATCGCTTTTAAATCGTTGATTAAGGGATTGGATAAACTCATCCTGAATGAAGAAAAGATAAACGAAGATCTCGAAAATAACTGGGCAGTTGTGGCTGAAGCCATTCAAACTATCCTTCGCCGCGAAATGTTCCCAAACCCCTACGAAGCCCTTAAAGAGTTGACCAGAACCGGCGAAAAAGTAACTAAGGAAAGTATGCACAGGTTTATTGATAACCTGAAAATTAACGGTGATGTTAAAGCTGAAATGAAGAAAATTACACCGCAGAATTACACAGGAATCAGCCCGTTTATAAGTTAAATCAAATTATTTCATTAATAATTAATGATGTACATTGATGTATAAATTTTTAGTTTTGCATAAAATATTTAAAACATGGAATTAAAAGACATTTTAGCAATATCAGGTAAGCCCGGATTGTATCAAAACGTTGGACAGTCAAAAAACGGAGTCATTGTCGAATCTTTAATCGATGGAAAGAGATTCCCGGCATTTGCCCACGAAAGAATAAGTTCGCTTGCCGAAATCAGCGTTTTTACTACGAGTGAGGATGTTGAGTTAAATAAGGTATTTAAAAAGATATTCGAAAAATACGAAGGCAAAGAAGCCATTGATCCAAAATCAGGATCAGATGAGCTGAAAGCATTTATGGGTGAAATCCTGCCCGATTATGACGAAGAGCGGGTTTATACCTCCGACATAAAAAAAATGGTATCGTGGTATAATTTGTTGGTTTCAAAAGATTTGCTTGAATTTCCTGAAGAAGAGCCCGAAGCTGTTGAAGAAACAGAAACCAAAGAAAATCCGGAAACCGAATCAACCGATAATACAGACGAAAAGAAGCCTGAGGACAGTGCCTCGGAAACTGAAAATGCCTGATGTATAAATCCATTATCCGGCCTCTTTTCTTTGCGCTCTCCCCCGAAACTATCCATCACTTAGTGGTTTTGGGACTGAAAACAATTTACGCTATTCCCGGCCTGGACAAGCTTTCGAGGCATTACAGCAAGGTTAACGATAAAAGTCTTGAAAGAGAGGTTTTTGGATTGAAATTCAGTAACCCCGTGGGCATTGCTGCTGGTTTCGATAAACAGGCGGTAATGTATAATCAGTTGGCAAACCTGGGTTTCGGGTTTGTTGAAATTGGAACCATTACCCCGAAAGTACAACCCGGGAATCCCAAGCCACGCTTGTTTCGGCTACCCAAAGATAAAGCCCTGATTAATCGTATGGGTTTTAACAATATTGGGGTGGATGAGGCCGTAAAAAATCTTAAGAAACGTAAAACCAACATTATTATCGGTGGGAACATCGGTAAAAATACAGCCACACCCAACGATGAAGCTGTTGATGATTATGTGTATTGTTTCGAAAAGCTCTATGATTACGTTGATTATTTCGTGGTTAATGTAAGTTGCCCAAATATAAGCGACCTGCGTGAGTTGCAGGATCAGGAAAAGCTTACGAAAATCCTACTCAAACTTCAGCACATTAAAAAAAGTAAAACCGTTAAAAAACCTGTTCTGCTCAAAGTATCCCCCGATCTCAATAAAAAGCAGTTGGATGAAGTGATTGAAATTGTGGCTGAAACAAAGATTGAAGGTGTGGTAGCGACAAATACCTCCGTTTCGCGAAAAAACCTTGAAACCAATTCTTCGCGAGTAGCTAAAATTGGCAATGGGGGTTTAAGCGGGAAACCTGTTCGCGACCGGGCGACAGAAGTGATAAAATATCTTGCCGAAAAGTCAGGTAAAGCTTTCCCAATCATTGGAGTTGGTGGAATATTCACCCCCCAGGATGCCATCGAAAAGCTAAATGCCGGGGCTGATCTTGTACAGGTTTATACGGGTTTTGTTTATGAAGGGCCTTTTATTGCAAGAAAAATTAACAGGGCCTTGGTTAATAGTTTTAGACCAGTAAAGGTCTGATCCTAATTTTTTTTTGAAACTTATTTTTAAATAAGGTTCTACTACCATTTTTGTGGATGTAAATAATGGCTATCACTGTTATTTGTCAACAACTAAAAATCAATATTTAGTATTCGACAAAATGATAAAAAGATAAAAAAAGATTCCTCACTTCATCCCGATCCCGAAAGCTTTCGGGATCGGGATTGTGTTCGGAATGACAAGGATTTAGCTATTTGAGGTGTGGGGGTGGGTGCAGCGAAGCCGCACCCACCCCCACACCTCATCTCATATCTCTAATGCCTTGTCATTCCGAGAGTTCACCCAAAATTTTTGGGCATAATGAGGAGATGACATTGGGGAATAGACCTGCCTTGCCGGTAGGCAGGTTTCTCCCGGCAACACACCGCTTCGCAGTGCGTCTTGGTCGAAATGACCCCGTCCACGGGTTGATGTGGGAGGAGGGGAATCGGGTGCGAAGCGCCCGATTCCCCTCCTCCCAATACCCAAACGGAAGCATTGTCACCTCGAAGGAGCGAAGCGATTGAGAGGTCTATCTAATAGTGAGGTCTTCAATGATTTACACAAACATGTCATTGGTATCAAAGGGAGGAATCTATTAAATTTACTCGGACAGTAGTGTAAATCATTAATACTTTCCACTAAATTAAAAATAGTACCTTATAAAAAGACTTTTTTTCTTCCATTTTCTCCTCTCTAAAACTATAAAGATTTTTGTTTTTCCTACCTTTGCCATTATTATTCAAGCGAAATTTCTCAAAGTATAAATAATGATTATTATCAGAAAATTCAAAAAAGCATCACTTTTAGTTTTAATCGGAATGATTTTATACCTTCCGCTTATAGTAAAATCGCAACATTCAGGCATTGCTAATTTTGATGAACTTACATCCAACCTTCCCATTGTAATTATCAATACCAACGGACAGGAAATTCCTGATGAACCAAAAATTACGGTAGATATGGGGATTATCTGGAATGGCCCTGGCGAAATGAACAGCCAGTTCGATCCCTTCAACGATTATGATGGTTTGGTGGGTATTGAAGTCAGGGGGCAGTCGTCCCAATATTTTTATCCAAAAAAATCGTACAGTTTTGAAACCCGTGATGAAGAAGGCGAAAATCTTAATGTTTCCATTTTGGGAATGCCCGAAGAGAATGACTGGATTTTGTATGCCCCTTACGGTGATAAGTCGATGCTTCGCAACATGGTAACTTTTGAAATGGCCAGGAGTATGGGCAGCTATTGTACACGAACGGTTTTTTGTGAGGTAATTCTCAATGGCCAGTATGATGGGGCTTACGTGATGATGGAAAAAATTAAAAAAGATGAAAATCGTGTCAACATTGCCACCCTGAAGCCGGAGGAAATATCAGGGGATGATCTTACAGGTGGATATATTATCAGGGTTGACAAAACTGATAATGGTTTTCAAATTGAAACCGATGGTTGGAAATCATACCCAAATCCTCCTTATCCCGATGCAAAGCATATTATTTACCAGTACTATTACCCCAAGGCCGAAGATATTGTCCCTCAACAAAAAACTTACATTCAAAACTATATTTTGGCTACGGAAAATTCGCTCACAAAATCTACATTTACTGACCCGGAAGTGGGTTACAACGGGTACCTGAATACCGGTTCGTTTGTCGATCAGATGTTTCTAAATGAGATATCAAAGGAAGTAGATAAATATAGGTACAGCACGTATTTCTATAAAGAAAAAGACAGCGATGGCGGAAAGCTCTTTGCCGGCCCGCCCTGGGATTTTAACCTGGGATATGCTAATGTTGACTACTGGCAGCCGGGCGTTGAAACATCGGGTTGGGCTTATGCTTTTGTAGAACCCTACGATTGGAGTACTATGTTTTGGTGGAAACGACTGATGGAAGATTCGTACTTTAGAAGCCTGGCAAAATTAAGATGGCTTGATATCAGGCAAAATCAGTTGAGCGATGAACGGCTTCAATTTGTGATTGATTCAATTACCACTTTAATAGATGATGCACAGGAGCGAAACTATGAAAGATGGCCGATTCTTGGCGAATATGTTTGGCCAAATTACGATTGGCAAAACAATACTTACGATGATGAAGTAGCCTTTTTTGAAGATTGGTTTTTTGAAAGGCTGCAATGGATTGATGACAACCTTCCGGGAATTGCGCTCAATCCCTCGGCAGAATTAACAGCAACATCTAATAGCATGGTTTTCGAGGTGAAACTTTATAATGATTATTTTAGCAGGACATATCTTAAAAATAAATATTTCACCATAAATGATGCGCCACCCGGAATTGAAATTGATACAATTATTTATGTTGATGCTACTATGGTAAATATCAATTTTGCCGATGCGCTAAAAGGCAATGTTGAAATTTCAGTAACACTGGATGCCAAAATCCTTAATACCTGGGATGACTTAACCACAAATACGGCCTCAATCGGCACTTCATTCGATGAAAATGTATTTGATGATATCAAAATATTCGCAGCCCCACATTCTATTTACCTGCAATGTGATCTGCCAGAATTATTGGGAAATGAAATGATGATTTACAACCTTTCAGGACAAATGGTAAAGACTGTAAAAATAAAACCTGACTATTCAACAACAATCAATCTAAATTCACCGGCAGGGATTTACATCTGTACTGTTAGATATGATGGAAAACAATTTTCGAAGAGGGTTTTGATTACGGATTAGTTATTTTTGAGTGGAATGCATATTTCTATATTTCAAGTAATCGGATTACCTTACTACTTTGTTTTTTCAATCCGAGCTCATTTAAAACTTTCAATCCTGTCTCTCAATTCAGATAGTCTTTAGGACAAAATCCGAATGTACTTATCAAACATAGCCCGAAGGAAATACTCTTTTTATTAGAACAATACTGGCGTACATATTCACTTCATTTACAATGATTCTTTGGGCTGGTTTATTAAGAGTTCTGAAAAATATTATTTAGGACGCTTCTACTAAAAAACCAACTCTCCCACGTAGCCCTAACTTGGACAAGCCAAAACCAAGCAAGGTGATCATGTAAAACTTATGGTGTATTCCTGTTTTGGTTTGTCCAAGTTAGTCGGCAAAATTTATAAATGCATATTTTGCAATTTAGAGCTTTATTATTCATCTTCCTTTCATATTAACGACAATGCATTTTAAATTTTGCTTGAGTACCTTATCTCTAATATTCTGCCAAAAAATGTCAGAATATTAGAGAAAAGGTACTAACGTGCGTTGGCCTGAAAATCCGGCGGGCAGCAAAGCTTAAGGGTTGGCCAGCTTCGGATTTTCTTGATTCTTTGTTTCTTTCTCATTAAGGAGAAAGAAAATGAGAAAAAAATAGAATAAATAGGAATCTCCTTTACCACAGGAGTTCCGCTTGCACATTCATCAAGGTTATCTGCATTAAAGTTTAATTGCTCTGCTCACTCGGTTTTTTTATCCGAGCGTTCAAAAATCTATCATATTTCTGCTTTCTCTAAAATTTAAACCAGCTCCCTCGGATATGCAATCCGAGTACTCCTAACACATTCAATCCAATTCTCTCAGAACTTTATCCGGCTATTGTGAAAAGGTGCAGCCCGCCTTGCCAGCCTTGCAGGCCAGGCAGGCGCACCGAAATATTTGATGCAAGGCTTTTAGAGTTATAGCGCATTAAGAATCAATACTTTTTGTTTAAGGTCACCGGAAATGCTGGATTAAACTCCTGCCCCTTTTTATTTTTCTTTAACCCATAAATTGATGGTCGTTTCACAAAGTGTTTGTGCATACTGCTCAGTTCGCAAAAAAAAACATTGCCAAACATGCTGCTACATTAAATAATTCCCTATTTTTGACACACTAAAAAAAAGAAACATTCGACAAATGCAAGATCATGAATACTAAAATAAACGATAAATGGCACCTTCAAAAAAAAGTAAAATGTCTTTTAAATGTAGCGAATACGGGTCATTTAAATGGCAGGAAGGGGGCATAAAAACAAGTTACCGCCAAGTGTAAGAAGACAGAAACGACAGACATAAACTGAAAAGTAAACCATTGTGAAAGGACAGAAAAAATAAATATTGACAAGACAAGAAAGCCGACCTGATGTTTTTTATTTTTTGCCCACCGCACATTTTTTAAAACAATTGTCGACACACATTGCACAGCATATTAATCAATATACTTACTTAACTTATTAAAAAAGTTCAATGAAGCTATCAGTGAAACTTTCTCCGGCGCTTTAAGTTCAATTTCGTAGTTTTTCCCTGATTTTATAATATTTGAAATTCTTCCGGTATTAATCATATATGAACGATGACATCTGATAATATCATATTTATTTAAAAAAGGCTCAAGATTTTTCAAGTTGTTTCGCAACAATTCTGGTTTTAGTTCTCTGTTTTTAATACAAAATATCTCAATATAATTATCAGATGATTTTATGTAAACAATATCCTTTTTCATCAATGAAAATTTGTAATTATCATTCTCATCTGAAAATGGAATTAAGATATCTGTTCCCTTTTTGCTTTGTATTGGCGCATTTTTTACTATAAGCGTTACAATCAAAAACAAATATGCTAATACAAAAGTACAAGCAACATAATAAATATTTTCTAGAAAGAGTTCAACAAAAGTGACATCCGGATATTTCACTATAATTTCTTCAATGGTAACAATACACGATATAATGATAATCTCAAAAAAAATAAATATTAATACTGTTGTGATTCCAAGTAAACGATCCTTAGAAATTTTATATTGAAAATAGTTGGAAAGCAATAAAACAGGAAACCAGGTAAGTAAAACATAACCCAACCCACCTGTAAGCATATCCCATGTACTTACGTTATCCCATGAATGAGCATTGAAAGGGTTATATATTACAATAAATAATACCGAAACCAGGCAAATTAGTGAAGACTTAAGAAGAATATCTTTTTTGTTAAAAAAATAAGCAGGTATTTTAAAATTCATTTTTACTTTTTTTTTCAAAGATAAGGATTTTTCTATAAAACCAAAATTTGTAACACATTTAATATCTGTCTGTTACAAGCATGATACAAAACATTGTATAACCCTTA
>CAZQIV010000204.1:0-8454 GCA_964593705.1 uncultured Lentimicrobiaceae bacterium
CAGGAACAAGTTGATGTACTTTCTATATATAGTGAGGAATACACCAATTTACCCGGAACAAACTTTAATCCAGCATGGGGTCAGTCAACTATCGTAACAATAGATTATAATGTTGCAGGAAATAACA
Source organism: uncultured Lentimicrobiaceae bacterium (assembly GCA_964593705.1). Classification (GTDB taxonomy): domain Bacteria; phylum Bacteroidota; class Bacteroidia; order Bacteroidales; family 4484-276; genus SABY01. Next base: position 128 of record CAZQIV010000204.1, read on the forward strand.
CAATAAAATATGAGAACCTGAATTACCAGGGTACACAATTTACCAACCAGGATGTTTCAGGATTTGAATACATACATATTGATTTTTGGACTCCAAACTCTACTGCGCTAAATTTTTACCTTATCAGTCCGGGAAATGAAATAGCATACTCACTACCAATAGAAATTGAAACATGGGTGAGTGTGGATATTCCATTATCTGCTTTCGTGCCCCCGGTTAACCTAAGCGATGTATTCCAGTTTAAGGTTGATGGTAATGGCACAGTTTATTTCGACAATTGGTATTTTTGGAAAGACCCTATAAACCCGGGATCTGATGCTACCTTGAGCGACTTAAAAGTTGATGGTAGTACCGTTGCCGGTTTCGCACCAACAGTTTTAACTTATAATGTTGAACTACCAAGCGGAACTTCGGTAGTGCCGACATTAACCGCTACTACCAACGATCCACTTGCTACTTATGTAATTAACAATGCCCTTGTTTTACCCGACACTTCGCAGGTAGTTGTAACAGCGCAGGATGGAACTACAATACTAAGCTATGCCGTAAACTTTACACTAGCAAGCCCTGAACCTACCACAGCTCCTCCAGTACCGACACAGTTGGAAACTGATGTGCTTTCGATTTACAGCGATACGTATTCCAATTTACCTGGCGTTAACTATAACCCGGCCTGGGGTCAGCAAACCATTGTTACGGTTGATTATAGCATTGCCGGAAATAATACAATCATGTACGAAAACCTGAATTACCAGGGAACAGAATTTGTTCCTCAGGATGTTTCAGAATTTGATTTTATCCACCTTGACTTTTGGACTTCCACCTCAACTGAATTAGGCTTTTCTCTTATTAGCCAGGGATCGCTCGAAAAAGAATATGTCCTAACCATTGAACCCGAAATCTGGGTGAGTGTGGATATTCCACTTTCTTATTTCGTTCCTCCTGTAGGCCTTTCTGATGTATTCCAGTTTAAAGTTACCGGCAATGGAGATGTATGGTTTGATAACTGGTATTTTTGGAGAAATCCGATCAACCCGCCCGCCGATGCAACTTTGAGCGACTTACTTGTTGACGGAACTACTGTTGAAGGGTTTTCACCTTCCATCCTGGATTATGCAGTTGAATTGCCTTTCGGCTCAACTGAAGTACCCACAGTAACGGCTGTTACCAACTATGCCAATGCAAGCTACATTATAAATAATGCTGCTGCACTACCCGGAACTACCGAAGTGGTGGTAACCAGCGAAGACGAGACAAACACCTTAACCTATTCTATTGACTTTACAGTAGCCCCGGAAACCCCTCTATCAGAATACTGCGAAACTGAAGTAACCCATTTTGGAATTCCTGGTGAAATTGCTTCAACCATATTCCTGACCATTACAAATGTAGATGCCAACTCAATGTTTGTCGAAATTGAATCGGCTGATGACGACCCCGTAGATTATTTGCAGGTGCTTGGTGGTAGTGGTGCAACAATTTCAGAAGAAGATACTTTAGTTCCCGGTAAAATTAGCAGAACCCTTACCTGGACTGAAACTCCTCCTGAAGATGTTTTGTTGAATGTAATGTGGAGCAAGTTATCTTTCCCGGGCAACTGGATGTTGAGCCAGGGTGATATCACTGTTCCTTTTGATGCAGCTTGTGGCCCTCCAGTACCATCTGTTTCTTTTAGTCCCAATGACGGGGCAATTGATGTTTTGATAACTGTTCAACCCACGTTAACATTTTCGGTTCCTGTAGAAATGGCTGATGGAAGTGCGATTACAAATGGAGATATACCCTCCTTGTTAACCTTTAAAGAAACAGATGCCGGTGGTGCTAATGTTTCATTTACCGGAACTATCAATCCTTCTGAAAATATAATTACTCTTATTCCGGAATCAGACTTGGGAATTAATAAATCGTATTATTTGGCTTTGAACAATGAGCTTATTAAATACCAGGGTGGCTCCTTAATTTCAGAACAAAGTGTAACATTTTCAACTGTATCTGCTCCATTAGCTCTGCCTGTTACTTTTGAAGATTCTCAGGTAAATTATGGATTAGTAGATTTTGGAGGTACTGTCTCAAGCATTGTAGTTGATCCATTCAATATTGTTAATAATGTAGTTGAGACAATTAAGGGAGTTGCTTCAGAAACCTGGGCTGGAACGACAGTTGGAGAACCAGGAGGCTTAAGCTCTGCTGTTCCTTTTGAAGAGGGATTAACGACAATGAGTATGCGAGTGTTTTCACCACAGGTCGGCCTGCCAGTTCTTTTTAAATTAGAGGTTTGGGACAATACTAGTATTACCGTTGAAACAATTTCATTTACGACAGTTGCCAATGAATGGGAGACTTTATATTTTGATTTCAGCAATGAAAATCCGGGAACTCCTCCACTTGATTTTGCAAATCCATACAATAAACCTGTGATCTTCTTTAACTTTGGAACGGCAGGAACCGGTGAAATTTATTACTGGGATGATATTGAATTAAGCCCAATTGATTTTACAGCAGATCCATTAAGTGGATTTGCCCCACTTACGGTTCAGTTCACCTATCAATCAAGCTTTAATATATCAAGTTGGCAATGGGATTTCGATAACGATGGTACAGTGGATTCAAATGTAAAAAATCCATCATATACTTATGTCAATCCTGGAACTTACTCGGTAAAACTCATTGCATCCAATCCATTTGTTGGAACTTTTGAGATTGTAAAGGAGAACTTGATTTTTGTATCACAGGCACCTCAGCAACAACTCATTCAGATTCCTCTTGGCTGGAGCAGTATCTCTAGTTATGTGGTACCTGAATATGCAAGCATCGAAACATTATTTGGAAGTATAGCCGATAAAATTGAAATCATGGTTGGCGATGGTGGAATGTATTTTCCTTCACAAGGTATTAATACCATTGTTGATTGGAATCCGCAAAGTGGATATGTTATAAAGATGATAGAAACTGCGGAAGTAACATTCAATGGTCAGGAAGCGACTTCGGGTACAATTACCCTTACAGAAGGCTGGTCATTAATACCTGTTACTATTAGCTGCGAAGTGAATGTGGCAGATCTCTTTGGAGCGTTTCAACAAGTAATAGCTATCAAGGAGATTGCTGGTGTTAGAATGTACTGGCCTGAAAAAGGGATTAATACATTGATGACATTATCATCCGGAAAAGCCTACTATATCTTGACCAACGATGAGCTAACTTTTAGTTATCCAGCTTGCTTAGAAGGTTACGAACTAATTTGGTCGGATGAATTTGAGGAATCTGAAATAAATACTAATAACTGAACTTTTGAAACCGGAGATTGGGGTTGGGGAAACGGAGAATTGCAAAACTATACCGACGGTGAAAATGCAGAGATTGTTGATGGAAAACTGGTTATTACTGCTAAACTGGTGGATGGAAATTATCAACCGGGTTCCTATACTTCCACCCGGCTAAAAAGCCAGGGGAAAAAAGAATTTCAGTATGGACGAATGGAAATTAATGCCAAATTACCATCGGGTACAGGTATTTGGCCGGCAATATGGATGCTGGGAGCAAACTTTAGTTCTGCTGGCTGGCCGGCATGTGGCGAGATGGACATTATGGAATATGTAGGTTACGAGCCCAACACTGTATTTGCAACAGTTCACACCCCTGATGGTTATGGTGGTGGCGCAAATGGCAACAGTATCACCGTTGAAACCTGTGAAGAAGCATTTCATCTATATGGACTGGACTGGTCAGCAGATTCGTTGACTTTTTGGGTAGATACACCGGAAAATATAATTCATGTTTATTCACCGGAAATTAAAACCTCTGAAAACTGGCCCTTCAACCAGCCCTCATTCTTTATTCTGAATGTGGCCGTTGGGGGAAGCTGGGGCGGAGCCCAGGGTATCGACAATTCCATCTTCCCACAAAGCATGGAAGTGGATTATGTGAGGGTTTACCAAAAAAACCCGTAAAAAACGAATTCATTACAGCGATACAGGTGCCGTAGTGGTACCTGTTCGCTTTTCATCAAACAATAAATATTTTTTACTAACCACTAAATTTTAAAATCATGAAGAACCTTTTACTTGGAATTATGATGCTTTTGGCAATGAATCTGTTTGCCCAGAGCACACACACAATTGACTTTGAACCCGCTGGCGTAGGTGCCGATTGGGAATGGACAGTAGGGGAAAATTTGGACAACCCCCCTCTCGAATTTATTGCCAACCCTGTTGGCGGCGGTATTAATACCAGCCCGACAGTAGTAAAGTTTACAGCACGAGCTACGGGGAATCCCTGGGCTTTATGTTATACCAGCGGCGACGGTGAATTCACCTTTGATGCAACAAACGCCATGATTTCCATCATGGTATATAAAACAGGCATCAGCAATGTAGCTTTAAAATTCGAAGGATTCAGCGCTGCTAAGGAGATTCAAATTCCCAACACGCTGACAAATCAGTGGGAAGAGTTGTTTTTTGACTTTTCTGAAGTCATCGGGAGTACTTACAATAAGATTGTAATTATCCCGGATTTTACTTTCGATCCACGGCCAGGAGATGTTATTGTTTATTTCGATAATGTTCAGGTTCCTGATGGTGTTATCGTTGGCCCCTTGCCCGAACCCACCACAGTTCCTGCAATTCCTCCCCATGCTGCTGACGATGTAATTTCGGTTTACAGTGAGGCTTACACCAATTTAGCAGGCACAGACTTTAATCCCGGATGGGGACAGTCAACCACGGTTACTGTCGATTATGTTGCTGCCGGAAATAATACCTTGAAATATGAAAATTTGAACTATCAGGGCACGCAATATGCCAACCAGGATGTGTCAGGCTATGAATATCTGCACATCGATTTCTGGACACCAAATTCAACAAACCTCGGATTTTATCTGATCAGTCCCGGACTGGAAACCAGCTACGCACTTCCCGTTGAGCTTGAATCGTGGGTAAGTGTGGATATTCCACTTTCGCACTATGTGCCGCCCGTAAACCTTGCTGATGTATTCCAGTTTAAGCTTGATGGCAACGGAACTGTTTACCTCGACAATTTGTATTTCTGGAAAACACCTGTTGTTCCCGGCTCCGATGCTACTTTAACTGATCTTCTTGTGGATGGAACCACTGTGGATGGATTTTCACCGGCAACTCTGGCTTATGAAGTGGAGCTACCTTTTGGCTCAACAGAAGTTCCTGCTGTAACTGCTGTTACTAATGATCCTGATGCAAGTTATATTATTAATGCTGCTACTGCTTTACCCGGAATATCCGAAGTTGTGGTTACCTCCCAAAATGAGGCAAATACTAAAACTTATTCCATCGAATTTACTATTGCTCCTGACCCTACTTCATCAGAATATTGCGCAACAGAAGTAACCCATTTTGGAATTCCTGGCGAAACTGCTTCAGCCATATTACTTACCATAACAAATGTGGATGCAAGTTCAATGCTTGTTGAAATTGAGTCAGCAAATGATGATCCCGTAGATTTGTTAATCGTAACCAATGGTAGCGGTTCAGCCATATCTGATCCACCAAACATTTCGGTTCCCGGAAAAATTAGCAGAACCCTCACATGGACTGAAACTCCTCCAGCCGATGTTACGATGAACATTTTGTGGAGTAAAGATTCATTTGGTGGAAACTGGATGTTAGGCCAAACTGATATTACGGTTCCCTTTGAGGCAAGCTGTACTTTTGAAGGCCCCTTTGATGTTACTTTCAAAGTTGACCTTTCACAATATGGCGGTACTTTTACAAATGCTTATGTAAGCGGTTCCTTTAACAGCTGGTCGGGTGAAGCAAATCTCTTGCTCGATCCTGACATGGATAATATTTATGAGGCTACACTGGAATTGGAAGAAGGCGCTTATGAATACAAATTTACGCTCGACAATTGGTCAAGTCAGGAAGAGTTTACAGGCGATGAACCCTGCGTTATTACAATAGATGGATATCATAATCGTCTGCTTGAAGTTACCGGTTCGAAAACATTGCCTGTCGTTTGCTGGAATAGCTGTGACGCCTGCCCGGAAATTTTTTATGATATTACCTTTAGCGTTGACATGAACGAATACATTGGAACATTTACTAATGTTTATGCGAGTGGTTCTTTCAACGGATGGTCTGGTGATGCAAATATGATGCTCGATCCTGAAATGGATGGTGTTTATGAGCTTACCCTACCAATAGCTGAAGGTACTTATGCTTACAAATTTACACTTGATAATTGGGCACAACAGGAAGGCTTTAACGAAAATTCACCATGTGCAGTTAACAATAATGGAAATTTCGACCGTTTGCTTGAAGTAAATGACAACTCCATTTTACCCCTTGTATGCTGGAATAGTTGTTATGCCTGTGGTGAAGGCCCTCAACCCAAAGATGTTACTTTCAAAGTTGATCTTTCACAATACAACTATAACTTTGGAAATGCTTATGTGAGTGGCTCTTTCAATGACTGGTGCGGGAATTGCAATGTACTTACCGATGATAATATGGATGGTGTATATGAAGGTACTTTACCCTTGATGGCAGGCAGTTATCAATACAAATTCACCATGGATGACTGGGCCTCACAGGAGCAATTTGCAGGAGGTGAGGAATGTACAATAACTGATGGAGGTTTTACAAATCGCCTTTTGGTTATTGAGGAAGAAGATGAAGAAGTAATGCTCGATGTTGTTTGCTGGAACAGTTGTACTATTTGCCCGGATTACCAGGCAGGTTGGGGAGGAATCTCAAGCAATGTAATGCCCGAAGCCAAAATTATGCTCGAAGATCTTTTTGCCCCAATTGCAGATGATATTGTTATTCTTATCGGACAATCCGGTGTTTATTGGCCCGTTCAAAGCATTAACACTATTGGCGAATGGGATACCTACCAGGGCTACAAAGTGAAATTTGCAAATGGAGTAAATTTTGAATTTTCAGGCGCTCCGCTTACCGACAGAACTGTAACTTTTGAACCAGGATTGTATTTCGTGCCCGTTTTGAGTGAGGGACCAGCTAATGTTAGTGATGTTATCATGCAACATAGTGGCATTGAATTCATGTTCGACATGACTAATAATAAGGTTTACTGGCCAGAAGGTGGCATCATTCCCGGAGTCCAGGGAGCACTCGAAACACTCGAACCCGGCTTTGCATACATAGCAAGGTTTACCGAAACCACTACCATCGACTTTAGCGCGGAAAAAGGAAAATCCAATGCTACACCATCACATTTTAATAATCTCATAAATACTACAACCTGGAATAATGTTTCAGCTACAGGTTCGCAACATATTATTTCAGTAAGTACATCACAACTCGAAAGCGGTGACTTTGTAGGTACATTTGATATTAATGGTACATGCACCGGTATGGCTCAATATGAGGGTAGTGCGATTGTTCTTCCATTGCTTGTTTTTGGTAATGATATCACAACTTCCCAAAAAGACGGGATGTTAGAAAACGAATCCATGACTTTCAAAATTTACCGAAATGGACAAGAAATAAAAGCTACTCCCATCTATGACCAATCATTAAATAATCATAATGGTTTGTTTGTTGAAAACGGACTTTCGATTATTAATGAATTTAAAATGGGAGCCACCACTATCAACGATCAAAATACTTCCTCTTTCAGTATTTATCCAAATCCAAACAACGGTCGGTTTACCCTTGTTTCAGGAAGCGACGATGCATTTAACATTATGGTTGTAAACATGCAGGGCCAGCAGATTCTCACTTCGGAGATCAGCGGCACCACAACCATCAATTTAAGCGATCAGCCCAAAGGAGTTTATTTTATCAGGCTGTCGAATGTTATATCAACCTCGATACAAAAGATTGTAATTGAATAGTGAATAATTTGAGTGCTTGGTTTGTATTTGTAATTATTTAGATGGTAGAGTCTTATTCCACATCATCATGACCCCATCCTGCCGAGCTTTGCTCGTGCATGCACGAGACTTCGTCTCGGCACCAACCCTTTCTCCGCCAGTTGGCGGGAAGGGAGACCAGCCGCACTAGCCACAGCAGCGGTCTGTGTGCTGGCATCTTCCCCCTTGAGGGGGAGTTAGAGGGGGTCTCAGGAAATGGTCATTTTAAGGATATCTGATAAAAAGCACCTAAATAGCTACGTTTAAAAAATACGACCATTAAAGTGGTTTTTATTGGGGTATTTAATTTGAAAAGATTATTTACCCCAATTTTTTAATCTTAGAACTCATGACCCAACATAAAGCTATTGTCTCACAAATTAGATTTCTCAGTCGCTTCGCTCCATCGAAATGACCCCGTCCACGGGGTTGATTTGGGAGGAGGGGAATCGGGCGCTTCGCGCCCGATTCCCCTCCTCCC
>CAZQIV010000205.1:0-4940 GCA_964593705.1 uncultured Lentimicrobiaceae bacterium
GTCATTTCGACCAAAAAACGCAGCGAAGCAAGTTTTGCCGGGAGAAATCTATTTAAAGTGATCACCATTATTTACATCCACAAAAATGGTAGTAGAACCATAAATGTTATATTCACAAATGAAGTTCTACAAAAATAGTAGTAGAAATTAAAATATCAGGGTAGGTGAGGGGCGGGCATAAAAAAAGGGTAAGTTACCTGTGTCGCACCGCTACAACTGCCTACCCTTGCTGCCTTCCGACCCTGGGGGAATTCAGCAGGAGCTGGTCGCACAGGACTTACCCGGCGGCAAAAGTAATACTTCTTTAATGACTAACAAGAATTAGTTTAATTTTTCAAAAATTTAATTGAAAAACCACTTTTTGCTAATTATTAATTTTTCATGATTACTTTTGCTGCACTAACCAAAACATATAATAAATGGAAGAACAAACAATTGATCAGTTAGGTAAGAATAGACCCTCAAGTGCTAAGGTAGCACTTACCAATGGTGTTTTTATGGGTATTGCCCTCATAGTGTTGTCATTGATCCTCTACCTTTTAGGACTAAATCGTGAAAGCTATGTGCCGTATTTATCTTATGCATTAATGATTGTGCTCACTATCGTTTTTGTTTTGCAATGGCGTAATAAATACAACGATGGTTTTATAAGTTATTCAAGCGCTTTCGGGAATGGTTTTCTCACCATACTTTTTGGTGCAATACTTTCGGCCTTGTATGCTTATGTGTTTTTTGCTTTTATTGCACCTGAAGAGTTAACATTTTTACTCGAGAAAGCTGAAAATGATATGTATGACAGGGGAATGTCGGAACAAGAAATTGAAATGGGAATGAAATGGACTAAAATGATGGTTTCTGAGTGGATGTTACCATTATGGGTAATCATCGGTAGTGCCTTTTGGGGCGCGATTATTTCGGCTATTCTTGCAATTTTCCTAAAAAAAGAAGATAAAGAATTTTAGATTACATTATGGATTTATCTCTGGTTATACCGGTTTACAACGAGGAAGAATCTCTTTCTGAACTCGAAGCCTGGATTAAAAAAGTTGTTGAAAAGGAAGCCCTTAGCTACGAAATTATTTTTGTGGATGATGGCAGCAATGACAGGTCGTGGAGTGTGATTGAAGATTTGAGTAAGAAAAATTCCTTTAATAAAGGTATTAAGTTTAGACGGAACTACGGCAAATCTGCGGCATTGCAAAAAGGATTTTCGCAGGCACAGGGCGATGTGGTTATTACAATGGATTCTGATTTGCAGGATAGCCCTGATGAAATTCCCGAACTTTACAAGATGATAAAGGTTGACGGGTATGACCTGGTTTCGGGTTGGAAAAAGAAAAGGTACGATCCTATTGGTAAACGCTGGCCCTCAAAATTATTTAATGACACAACCAGCCTGATGTCGGGAATTAAAATTCATGATTTTAATTGCGGGCTGAAAGCTTATGATAAAAATGTTATAAAATCCATAGAAATTTATGGTGAGATGCACCGCTATATTCCGGTTATTGCAAAATCAGCTGGCTTTACCCGAATCACCGAAAAAGTAGTGCAGCATCATGCCCGTAAATACGGTAAATCAAAATTTGGTGCAGGCCGCCTTATCAAGGGATTCCTGGATTTGGTAACTTTGTATTTTGTGTCAAAATTCGGCAAACGCCCAATGCATTTTTTTGGTGTTATTGGTACTTTACTGTTCCTTGCCGGGTTTGTTATTGCTGCCTATCTCACCTTCGCTAAATTCTTTTGGCTCGAATATAAAATGACCGAAAGACCCCTTTTTTATTTTGGTTTACTTTCGATGGTGATGGGCACCCAGGTTTTTGTTGCAGGATTTGTGGCAGAGATGATTTCGAGGAATGCCCACGGCCGAAACGACTATCATATTGAAAAGCACGTTGGAATTAAATAAAAAAGTATGACTGATTCAATACCTGAGCATAGAAATATAGTTATTCTTGGTTCGGCTTATCCTTTAAGAGGCGGGGGTATTGCTACATACAACGAGCGTTTATCCAGGGCATTTCAGGATAATGGAGACACTGTAAAAATAATTACTTTCTCTTTGCAATACCCATCTTTTCTTTTTCCGGGAAGTACGCAATATTCTACCGAAGCACCTCCGGCAGATCTTGATATTGAAGTATTGGTTAATTCGATTAACCCAATTAACTGGATTAAGGTTGGGCTTAAGATAAAAAAGCTGAAACCTGATTTATTGATTATGCGATATTGGATTCCCTTTATGGCACCCTGCCTGGGAACTATTGCAAGGAGAGTAAGGAAAAACAAGCATACAAAAGTTGTTTCTATTGTTGACAATATTATTCCCCACGAAAACCGTCCCGGCGATAAACTGCTTTCAGGCTATTTCGTTAATTCGGTTGATGGTTTTGTAACCATGTCGCACAATGTTTTAAATGATTTGTCCCTGTTCGATAAAACAAAACCACGCCGGTATTGCCCGCATCCTTTGTACGATAATTTTGGGGATATTGAAAAAAAATCAGATGCAAGGCAAAAGTTAGGCCTTGACCCCGGGTTTAAATATTTGCTTTTCTTCGGTTTTATCCGCGATTATAAAGGCCTCGATTTATTAATTGAAGCTTTGGCTGATGAGCGTTTAAAAGGTAGTGAAATTAAACTTCTTGTTGCCGGAGAGTTTTACGCCGATTCAAAGCCCTACTTCGATCTTATTAAAAAGCATGATTTAAACGACCAAATCATTATGTCGAACGACTTTATTCCTGATGGTAAGGTAGCGGATTATTTCAATGCAGCCGATCTGGTTGTTCAGCCTTACAAAGATGCCACGCAAAGCGGGGTAACCCAGGTAGCTTATCATTTTGAAAAACCCATGATTACTACCAATGTTGGTGGCCTTTCAGAAATGGTTTCCGATGGAAAAGTAGGATATGTGGTTGAACCCGTAGTTGGCGAAATTGCCAATGCCATCGCAAAGTTTTTTGAGCTGAATAAAGAACAGGAGTTTATTGAAAATATTAAAATTGAAAAGCAAAAATATTCCTGGAATAAAATGCTTGAGGCCATAGATATCGTTGCCGGGGATGTTTTTAATTAATACAGGGTAACTATTTAGGTGGTTGATAGATTTGTGAATTGTAATCTTTTTTCAATTAAAAGTCATTGGTGGTCATTGGTAATCATTGGTAGTCATTAAATAAAAAAAATGACATACGAAACGCAATGACTGCGAAGCTAAATAGTGCCTGTCCATAAAGTCAACTATTTCTATCTGAGGCCAAAGAATCTCCCGCAGATTTCGCTGACCTGATTAGCCGGCAAGGCTGGTTTGCGCAGATTTTTTTCTGCGAAAATCTGCGTTATCTGCGGGAAACCTGACTAAAAAGACGAACTCTAAATAAATACAATGCATGAATGATACACAGAAGTAAATCGCCCTTAAGGCTTGGGTTGGCAGGTGGTGGGACAGATGTTTCACCATTTTCCGATTTGTATGGCGGAGCAATACTCAACGCAACCATCAGCATGTATGCTTATGCCACCATTGAGCCGCGCACCGATGGAAAAATAATACTCTCGTCCGACGACCACAATTTTACCATTGAAACCGACAGTAAGCCTCATCTTGAAATTGATGGTAAACTTGATGTGCTCAAAGGGATTTATAATCGGGTAATTAAGGAGTATCAATTAGAACCTCTGTCTTTTAAACTAACTACTTTTGTTGATGCTCCTCCCGGCTCAGGCTTAGGTACCTCATCCACGCTGGTGGTAACTATTTTGGGAGCCTTTGCCGAATGGCTTAAATTACCGCTTGGCGAATATGACCTTGCCCATCTTGCTTATGAAATCGAACGTGTGGATTTGGCTATGGCCGGAGGAAAGCAGGATCAGTATGCGGCAACCTTTGGCGGGGTAAATTTTATGGAATTTTATAAAGATGACAAGGTGATTGTTAATCCATTACGCATCCGAAGTAAATACCTGAACGAGCTTGCCCATAATATGGTGCTTTATTATACCGGAACAAGCCGCCTGTCATCAAAAATTATTGAAGCCCAAAGTCGGAATGTTATTGCCGAGAATAAAAAATCGATAGATGCTATGCTTCAACTAAAGCGGCAATCTGTAATGATGAAAGAGGCCGTGTTGAAGGGTGATTTGGATAATATCGGGGAAATTCTCGATTTTGGCTGGCACAACAAAAAGCAAATGGCCGATGGGATCAGCAACCCGATGATAGATGAAATTTATGCTGCCGCCAAAAAAGCAGGTGCTGCAGGAGGTAAAATGTCAGGTGCCGGTGGTGGTGGATTTATGTTTTTTTATTGTCCCGGAAATTCGCGTTCAAATGTTATCAAAACCTTAGAATCTTTTGGTGGGAAGGTAAAACGCTACGAATTTACTTCACGGGGTTTGACTACCTGGACGATATAAAATGCAGAACCCATGAATTGTTTTTGGAAGGTTATAAATATGGCTGTTTGATGTGCCATTTATTGCAGAAGGGTAGATATTAATTCATGCATCATTTTTTTCTGTAAAACCGATCATCATCCCATTTTTTGGGGTTGTTTTTAATGTAATTCGAAATACGCAGGTAATCCTCCTCATCGCGGATGATGTGTTCCCAATAATTACGTTGCCATAATTTTTTATCAAACCGTTGCCAATTTTGGGTTTTCACGCCGCGGATATATTCGTTGGTGGTCATGGTTTTGAACCAATCCATGGCATCACCAACGGTTGCATTGTATTTTTGATTATCCATGCCGTATTGTGGGTTGGTTTGCCCATCGTGTGTGGGATGTCCGTTTTGTGGGGGATGGGCATCGTGTGGGGGATGCCCACGTAGGGACATCCCTACGTGGGTGTCCCCGTCAATATCGTTGTTCCCCGTTACGTGGGTGTCCCCGTCAATATCGTTGTTCCCCGTTACGTGGGTGTCCCCGTCA
>CAZQIV010000205.1:5040-8292 GCA_964593705.1 uncultured Lentimicrobiaceae bacterium
ATATCGTTGTTCCCCGCATCACCGTCAACCACGTTTTTATCCGTTACCGGTGCGTTTTCGATAATGCAATGGAAATGGTTCGGCATAACCATCATTTCATCACAATTTTTATCGGGGTATTTATTTTCCAATTCGTAATACCATTTTTCCACCATCCGTCCGGCATCGTTTAAAATCATCACACCATTTTCGATTTTGCCATACAGGCAGGTGTGGTGTTGTACGCAGATAGTAATAAAATACAATCCTGCGCGGGAATAGTCATAGCCTTTCAGGCGGATACTGCGGCGGTGATGTTTTTTTGGATCGTAGTGCATTGTTTTTTAGTTTTGATAGATTTATACGCATTCTTGCACACAAATATACTAAACTGAAACCAATGCTCCAGAAAAAGTTACCCGACAAATTCTGCGATGATTCCGTTGAAATTTGTGGTTTTCTGGCATTTCTTTTAAATGATAAATATGCAGAATTTCGTTGTTTTAAAGCACTTTGAGCTACTTGGGAAATGAGCTTTTCAATAGAATATTTCGTAAACGCAAAAATGGTTTTTCAACAGCCAAATGCAAAATTAATCCTCCCAGCCCGGCAATAATCATTGATATTAAAAATATCCATCCACCGGAAATTTCTACACCAATATTTTCGATGGCGATTTTCGTGAGGTAAAACACTTGCTTGTGCGAAAGGTAAATTACATAAGAGAGCGTGGCAATGGTTAAAGTGCTTTTCGATTTGATTTTGTAAAGCCAGCATGAAGGACTCAGTGCTGCAAGTACAATTACACCATAAGCAAAGGATATCAATGGAAGTCCGAAAATGGCAGTTGAAAATGATATGAAATTAGAACAAATTTTATAGGCGGCAAAAAGTAGAATAATACCGAACAACAGAATTAGATTGCCATATTTTTCCAGGAAAAGATTAAATTTTGGTTTGAAGATAATCAATGCAGCAATACTTAGCCCGGTTAGTAAACCATCCATCCTGTTGTAGCTGGGATAGTAAATATGCTCAACAAAGCCCAGGGCTATTTCTCGTCTGTCGCCCAAATCAATAAAAGGTTGAACATAGGTATTCCAGGAATAAAATCTAAAAATAAATCCCAACAGCACTAAAGCAATTATAACAAAGGGCGCAAACTTCCTAAGCTTTAGCCAAAAAATCAGCGCGAGTGTAACTGGCAGCAATAAGTAAAACTGTTCTTCGATGCAAAGCGACCAGGCATGTGAAAAAGAATTGTTGTGGTGAGTGTCCAGCCCGAAATTTTGAGTAAATGTAAGAAATCTCCAAAGTGGCGGTAGTTCCGATCCCTCATGCAAATTTGGCATCGAAAAATAAACAGCCAAAACGGCAAGGTATGCCGGAATAATTCTTAAAAATCTTTTTAAATAGAATCGTTTGAAAAATATGTTTTCGGTGTTTTTAATTTCTTTCATCAGCTGGTAGCCAATCAGGTATCCGCTGAGCACGAAAAAAAGATCAACACCAGTCCATCCAATCCTTTTGATCGGGTCAAGCCATTCCGGTGTTCCGAAGCCGTAATGGAAAATCAGTACAAGAAGTATAGCAATGGCGCGTAAATGATCCAGGCCATGCAGTCGTTTGCTCTTGTTACTAAAAATTTTCATTTGTATAAAATTAGCCACTGATGCACGGATAATATTGGATGATGTTTCTCCATAGGAGTTCTTCGGACATTCATGACCCCCGAATGATCGGGGCAAGTGTGGCTGTTAATAATTATCTATGCCTGCCCGCCCTCATGGCACGAATAGTTCAATTGAGAAAAAAGTTGATTAAAAAAAATCCCGTTCCCCAAAAACAGAAAACAGGATTTTTATATCGTTTATTTTAAATTATCTGGGTATGGAAGCGATATCCTCAATTGCCTCAATGGCTTTGTCGATGTGGGCTTCGGTATTTAAAGGGCCAATGCTGAGTCTTACCGATCCATGTATCTTATCTGTGCCCAGGCCGGTATGCACCAGCGGCGCACAGTGCAACCCGGTGCGCGTGGCAATATTGTAATCTACATCCAGCATGGTGCCCACATCACCCGATTCAAAACCATTAACGTTGATACTTAATACCGGGTTTTGGTTTTTGGTATTGTTGCCACAATATACGGTTACGTTTTCAATGTTTTTTACGGCATTTCTCAGTTTGTCATAAAGGCGATATTCTTCCTTATGCAAATTTGCCATGCCTTGCTCATGTACCCATTTTACTCCGGCGTTCAGTCCGGCTACACCAACAATATTCAATGTGCCGCATTCAAGCCTGTAAGGGTATTCTGACAAATGTGTCTTTTGGGCTGATCTTACGCCGGTTCCGCCAAAGCGTGTTCCTTTTACAGGAAGATCATTCGTAACATACGATCCGCCAATTCCGGTTGACCCCATCAGGCATTTATGACCGGTAAAAACCAAAGCATCAATTCCCATATCCACAACATCTATCGGAATAGCCCCGGCACTTTGACTTGCATCTACAATAAAATAAACACCCATTTCCTTGCAAATCTTCCCGATTTCTTTCAAGGGCTGAATAGTGCCGATTACATTTGAACTGTGGTTTACCACCACCATTTTAGTGTTTTTGCGGATGGCCTTTTTAATGTCATCAGGATGGACATAACCGTTTTCATCAAAGGGAACATGCGTAGTTTCGATAATCTTCCATTCCTGCAAATGGTGCAAGGGCCGCAGCACCGAATTGTGTTCGAGCATGGTGGTAACTACATGATCGCCTTTTTCGGCCATCCCCTGCAAAATCATATTCAGCGAATCGCTGGCATTGTAGCTAAAGGTAAGGCGGTTGGCATCATCGCCATTAAAAAGTTTGCACAGCATTTCGCGCGTGGCATGTACAATTTCTTCGGTTTCGATGGCCGCATCAAAACCCGAGCGACCCGGGTTAACGCCATGGGTGCGGTAAAATTCATCCATGTATTTGTAAACCTCTTCCGGCTTAGGAAACGAAGTGGCAGAATTGTCGAGATAGATCAAGTTGTTCATTTTTATTGTTTGTGAATGGTTTGAAAATAGTTGAAGATTAATATTGTGAAAATTGAATTTCTATTTTATTTTTCATTAGTATCCGACAAAATGATAGAAAGAAAAAAAGATTCCTCACTTCATCCCGAAGTTTCGGGATTGTGTTCGGAATGACAAGGCTTTAGCTATTTGAGTGGTGGGGGGGGGGGGGGGGGGGGCCCCCCCCCCCCCCCCCCCACACAAAAAAAAAAAA
>CAZQIV010000206.1:0-8203 GCA_964593705.1 uncultured Lentimicrobiaceae bacterium
ATAGAATTAATAATATAATTGGTATTGTCTTTTTCATTTCATTGAGCACAACGTTAAGTATATGAAAAGTAAGCGATTTCGAAGAACAAATCTTTCAAATTACAAGAAAGTTCAAACGGGCTACAAGCCTTGACACTACTACTATCTCGCTTATTTTTTATATACATTGTTGGCGTGTCGTTATTCTTCTTTCCAATTTTCAAAAGTCTTAAAAGTTGTCCTCCATTTTCCAGTATCTATATCATAAAATTCAATATTTCCATTTACATCATAGGCACGAGTAATAGTATCAAGCCAACTATTTTTCCATTCTAATTGAAGTGTGTTTTTTTCAAAATCAATTTTCCACTTACCAAAGTTGTGAGAACCTACATCGTTTATTCCTTCAGCAGTTCCATTATCATAAATGTCAGTTACAAATTTATAACCATTTGGATAATCTCCATATACTGTAGTGTTGCTAATTTTTGCTTATAAAATTTCACCTAAAATTTGTTTGTATCCTTTTGCAATTGTTTCTTCTTCTGTCTGTGAATACACTGCCAGTATATTCATAATCAAAGTCTGAACCTTTTACTTCTTTTTTCATCTAAAATTTAATTCGTTCTATTGTCCAAGTTTCAGGTGTTCTATTTGAAAAATCCTGATTAATTACATAATGCTTGTTGTCAGGTGTTATTGCTACAGTTGTACTTGCTGTAATTTCTGTAGAGTTTATTACTTCAGCAGATTGCCATCCGTTTTTTCCTGATAATTCCATTAAAGTATTTCCTCCAGGTGTTTTTCCGTTATTTGTTACGCCAATAAGATTTCCTTTTGAATTAATTACCATTCCATCAAAACCAGTATAAGCTGTATTTGAAATATCTACTATTTTAGCTGATTTAGGGTCGTTTAACGAAATTTTAAGCAAACCGTAATCTGAATAAAGTCCTTTATCGGTTACATTAAGTATAGAAACCAATAGATAACCATCAGGGTGAAAATCCAATCCATTTGGACCGCTTTGTATATCTGTTTCATTACTCCAAAAAACACTTGGGGTTCCGTCCAAATCTACTTTATAGATAACTCTTGCATACCAATCAGATATATAAACATTACCTTCATTATCGACAGCAATGTCATTCGCAAAATAGGCATTAGCGTGGGGTACTAAAAAAGATAAATTAATGTCTTTTTCAATAACTCCTGTTTCAAGATTATAAATCCTTAAATGAGATATACCTTTAGTTGCAGGATCCTTATCGAACAACTCTGTACCGTTGAATCCAGTCGCTAAAAGCCTGTTGTTTTTATAATCGATTTGAAGACCTGCTGTTGACATAGGAAATTTTTCACCACTTGTAAAGGGTTTAAAAGTTCCATCAAGATTGACTTTAATTATAGGTGTTGCATTAAGTGAAGATAATAAAAATGTTTTATCATTCTTATCATACTCAATTCCTTCAGGATTCTGTGCAATATTCTTTAATGTTAAAACATCAGGAAATATGTCTGATTTAATGGGATTTTCTTTTACTTGGTCTTTTTCTTTTACTTGGTCTTTTTTCACACTATTACACGAAAACACAAATAAACTAAGCAAAATTAATAGGAATACGTTTTTCATATTTATATATTTTTGTTATATGTCTTATTGACACTGCAAAATTAAATAAAACGATAGATTAGAGTTAGTACAAATAAAGGGAACTTAGATACTTTTTACTGATTTTCGATATTCGGTAGGTGAAAGATTTGTTTTTCGTTTAAATAGCCTTGAAAAGTA
This sequence comes from uncultured Lentimicrobiaceae bacterium, assembly GCA_964593705.1. Classification (GTDB taxonomy): domain Bacteria; phylum Bacteroidota; class Bacteroidia; order Bacteroidales; family 4484-276; genus SABY01. Next base: position 1,772 of record CAZQIV010000206.1, read on the forward strand.
GTTTGGATATTCAAAGCCTAATTGATAAGAAATTTCAGAAACAGTTTTATTTGAAGTTGTAAGTTGATTTTTTGCTTCTTCAATTACAAAATCGTGTATAATAGTTAATGCAGATTTACCGGAATTATGCTTAATCGCATCACTTAAATAATTTGGTGTAACATTTAATTTATTTGCAAAAAACTGAACTGTTGGTTGGTGAATTTCAAAACCTGCTACATTGGAATAATAAGATTTGAGCAAATCAAAAAAATTGCTTGATAGTTGATTACATAATGTTTTTCGAGTATCAAACTGTCGTTCATAAAATCTTTCGGATAAGTTTAGCAAAGTACTTATGTATGATAATATGATGGGAATTGAAAAGTTGTCTTTTTTATTATTGAATTCACTCCAAGCCATTTCCATTAAATTACTAACCAATTTTTCCTCTTCTTTAGTGAGAAGTAATGTTTCATTTACTTCATAAGAAAAGAAATCATAAGTATTTATTTTTTTATGTGTGAAATGTTTTTTAAAAATATCAGAGTGAATTAATATTTCAAATCCTTTCCAAGGATTGGTTGAATTACAAGTATAAACTTGTTTAGGTTCTACGAAATGTAAAACTCCATTTTCCCCTTCAAATTTAGTATTACCAATTTGAATAAACCCATTGAAGTTTTTGACAAATGAAATTTTATAAAAATCAAAAATAATTGGTTCGTTTTTTATCAACTTTTCATTGCTTGATTCTTCATATTTTAGAATGTCAATAAACGGATGTTTTATATCAACATTATTGAATTCGCGTATATTTTGTATGTTCTTGAAATGTTTCAATTCTATTTATTTCTATGATTACGAATTCAGGTAGTCTGTTTTTAATGCACGCCAACGTTCCGCAAATATGGCCCGCAGCCGCCTACTTGCAGAATGTCTATTAATTGTCCGTATGTTTCAATTTCTATTCATTTTTCTAAAAAACCGCTAACCGGCTGTGAGCCATGATTTGCTGTTAGCAACTGGGCGTTCTTGTCTTTCCGGTGTGTTGGGGCAGGTATACTTATCCCGCCTTTTTGGCTGTGGGTTAGACAGTGCGAAGGCGGGATGTGTATAGCTGAGAAAGGTCAGCATTTCTTATCTAAATGCTATTTCATTATTGTCATTTTCTTTGAGTCTGTTGTCGTTCCGTTTATACTGATTGAATAGAAATAGATTCCGTTTTTCAGTCCGTTTGCATTGAAGTCAACGAAATGGTTTCCTTTTGTTTTTGTCCCCTCGTTAATAGTATTTAGCAACTGTCCGGTATAGTTATAAACTTTTAATTGAACTGCTGATTCAATATCCAGTTTGTACCAAATCTGGGTGCTTCCGTTAAATGGGTTCGGGACATTTTGTAATAATACACCTTGATTTAGCAGCTTAATTTCTTGATCGATATTTTTGTTTATTTGCGAATCATCATAAAGGAATTTTAACAGGTAGTCTCTTTTATCTATGAATTGCTTTTTCGACTCAGGTATATGCTCAGCAAGACTACCCTTGTAAACAGATTTAAGCCCACCATTTTCCATAAGGAAATAGGTATATCCGAGGTCAATTATGGCAAATATCGAATCTTCCATTGATTCGGGATTTTGGATAACATTTTCGAACCAGGAAATTGCCGTTGGATAGTTTTCGAGTTTTATTTCACAAAAGTTAATAAGATAATCTGCAAGTTTTGAGAGGTCAGCGTTGCTTTGAACCACTGCATCTGAACTATAGTACGTTTTTAAACTTTCATAATCAACTGTAACATATCCTTCTAAAGAATACAATTCACGCAAAGCTGCCTGTGCGAACTTTGATGTGGGGTAATCCAATACTATTTGTTGAAGATCAGCTTTTGCTCCAGAATAATCCTCTAATACAATTTTATCATGTGCCCCATTATACATGGCCTCGGCATCATCATTTCCGCCGCCACCATTTAATTGCCAGATGGGTTGGTATAGATAGGACTCATATGGATAAAAATCCACACTTGGATCGAAATTATTTCCCCAGTAATTGTTACGTACATCAAGTTCTTCTTCAACCTGCGACTTGTAATTTATTAGTGGTGTCAGGTTATCTTCATCAATTATTGCATTCCACTGAAAATAAAATGGAAAACTGTTTTGGGTAGCAAAAACCTGGTTGACTTCATTGTTCTTTATAATTTGTGTTTCGTAGGTATACTCAGCAAGGCTGTTGCCCCTTATTGAAAGGTTACTGTTATCGAGGCTTTTGATTCCGTATTGATTATTCTCAATGAGTTGATCACCATAAATGTTTACATAACTTCTATAGGCCTGAATACCTGTTTCATTATTAGAAATCAAACAATTTTTGATGTTGTTGTTGCCATGAACACGCCCCGAATTAAAAATGCTTATGCCATTGCCGGTATTGCCTGTAATGGTACAATCGTCGATTATGTAATTATCATATCCATCAATTGAAATAGCCGATTCGTGTTCGCAGTTTTGAAATACACAACCTGATTTTATTTCAACAAAACTTGATTCTGAATTTCCAAAACTTGTTTCAATATTGGAATTCTCAAAATTTGAGTTTTGCACAACTAAATCCCCTTTTCGGTACTTCAAACCAGAATTGGTAAATGTACTGTTATTAACTGTAAGTTTATTACTTTCTCCTGATAAACTACAGTTCTCAAAAGTGCTATTGCTAACATAATAATTTTTTGTTATATTATTCAGCCTAATCCCTCCCCATTCGGTTTCGGCAAGTGAATTAAATGTTACATGAGAATAAATAGTTAATCCGCCGTTAATTTTTATTATTTGATCTAAAGAATTACCTGTGATTGTTGCGTTTTGTTTTAATTTCAAATTTGCCCCATCCTCAATAATCAGGCCCCCATTACTTTCAAAAAATAACTCACCACCGGCTGGAACTATCAATTGTGCGTCGTTTTTAACTGTAACCTTGGAAGATATTGTTGTTGTCGATGGCAATTCAACATCATGTGTAATCTGGTATCCGTGCGCCATAATATTCAAAGCAGGGTCTCCAAAATAATTGAAAATATAAGAAATACTTTCTCCTTCATTTGCGTTGATTTTAGACTCAAGAATACACTCGCCCGCAATAAATGATAAATTATGGTACAACGAGTAAGGAATAAATTCTTGCATATACTCCGGTTCATATATTGGCGTTCCATAAGAAAGAAAAACGCTTCTCGCTGACCCCAAAAATCCTACGAATCCTTTGTCCTCAGAATAAGTAGTTAACGTTTCGCCAAAACAATCCGTATTTCTGTCGAACCATCCCGTTTGGCAGGCCAGGCTAAAGATTACAGGATTTTTATAACTGCTTGTTAAACCTGCCTGCAATTCTGTGGCGGATGTTGTCCCACCCGAGCCAGTGTTATTTGTCCACATGTTCCACCCACCATGCCCAAAATATAAACCATAGTTGCTGCCATTGTTTAAAGCATCGATGATTTCCTGGGTAATATCATTGCCGTAGGTGGCATCAATAACCTCAAACGTTTGGTTCTCCATAATCAATTCATTCATAAAATCTTCGTACAAATCAAAATAATATTGGGATGAAGGGCTGCCTGATTGATAACCGTAAATGTTAACCAATGTGTTCCTCCAATCCTCGAAAGTGTATTCTGTTTCAAAAAATATCGTTTTCTGAACAATGTTATGCAGTTCCGAAACTCCTGAAAGATCGTTGTTATCAACGGCAAACCTGCCGATATACAGGTCGCCAATGGGGTCGTATTCACCGTTATCGTCCTCGGTTAAACAACTATAATAATAATCCGATGGGAAATCTTCATCATAATCAAAAGATGAAGGCATCCCTGTATTACTTCCATACTCCGAATCACCAATTAATAATACATACCCCAGCTTGCCATCGTAGGTATGCTGGGCATTGGTGCCCTCGTAAATTCTTCTGATACAAGTGCGGATGCGTTGTTCCTCTTTATCCTCGGGATCAGGATAATCCTCATAATAGAATCCAAGTTCCTCAGATATTACATTATCTGCATTCAAAATAGCCACGTCAAATCCATTGTAAGTTGCCCGGTGGTTGGCAATACGCAATACTTCCGATTCTATTTCATCAGGTTGAAAGAAGTCTTCTGCACAAATGATCAGGTAGTCGGCAACAATGGTACATGCTTCTGCTGTGTCTGTAAGGGTAACCCACTGCACAGTGCCGTTGCCTTGCATATTGTCGTTAATGCTGGCTGTAATACCGCTTGATACGTAGTTTAACATGGTATTGGTTGCCACGTTATTGAAAATACCGGTATTTAAGTTTACTGCTGTATTAGGATTGGTAAACGACAAAGATAACTGGTAATTAGTGTAAACATTAAGTTGGCCTGTTACCGGATTAAACTGGACAGGATAAATTAAAACCTCAGCATACTTCTGGTCGCGCAGGTAACCGGTAGAAACAATTTCGGCATTCACCCCCGTTAAATATTGGTTTTGGGCATAAACAGCAGCATCTTTCGTAAATACTTCCTCCAGATGAACTGACCCATCAGCATTTTGAACTTCCTGCAATGCTGGTACAGGATAAATATTGTAATTGTTAAAAGCAGTTTGCCCCATAATGTTAACACTTAAGGTTACATCGCTACACTCAGGGATTGCAATGAGTTGACGTATCACCGGCAGTTCAGGTTCACCGATTGCTGTAAGTGCGGCAGAGGCGGGTACTGAAATCCGCTGGAAAGTTTCGCTTCCTTCTGTAATTTCCTGAGTGTACATACCACAAACCTCTACCGTAAACGAAACCGATTGATTATCAGAACCAGTTAGGTTAACAATGGGTGCTTCGGGTGTGGTGTTGGTAAAACTCACCCAGCTTTGGGCCAGTGCCATGCTCCCTACAAGGAGACATGTAATGATACTTAGAATTGATTTTTTCATAATAACTTGTTTTAGTTGGTGAATAATAATTTATGGTAATTTGAAGAATAGGTTCCGTTACAAATATTTATTAAATATACACCTTGTGGAACAGGCATACCCTTTTCGTTGGTTCCATCCCATTGTAGTTGTTTTGCTGCTTCAGAGATTCTTATCTTTCTGATTAGCTGGCCATGTATGTTAAGAATATTTATTTCACCTGATTGATGGCTTACAGGTAACTCAAAAAAGATGTTGGTAAATGATGAAAAAGGGTTGGGTGAAACTGTAATGCCAAACTCAGCTTTTTGTAGAGACGAAATGGAGGTGTAAAGAGAATCCAAATCATGAAAATATGTAGTAAAAGTTTCACCGTAATCCGAGCTATAATCAACATAGAGCCACACATGGTCTCCGGCAGGGTTAATCCTGCTTCGCATTACATAAAAAGACCCCGGTTCCCTGCCGGCAGTATATTTAACCCGCCAATAATAAATATTAATGGAATCCGATTCAAATTTTTCTGTCCAGTTGTATCCGGTATCTACACTGTGAAATACTTTATAGTAATCCCCAAGCCACCATGATACGAGGTATAATTCTCCTGGTTCAGTACCCCTAATAATTTGCGGGTAATGGCCTCCTGGTGCCCAAAAGGCTACTGCACTGTCAATAGGGATTTCCGTATAAGTATTTGCGTAATCTAACGTATGGTCTAAAAATAAACCCACACCAATACTACCGTTGATACCATAAAATTCACCTAAGAAATATCCTGGCTCACGAATAGGGCAGCTAATAGGATTCGTTATCACTGTAAAAGTATTACCATAATTATCACTCTGGGAAAGTTCTGCACCAATTATTTTAAATAAATTTCCGCTTATTTGACCACATAAATATTTTGCATTATCAGGATAATCTTCTCTATATTCCCAATTCTCCCCATAATCAAAACTCACCCATAATTCGTTGTTCCCATGGTTGTATAAAGTGCCGGGGATGGCATCACCCAGTACATTGCCTACACGCATTTCGCCGGGAGGAGTGTTTTCAATATTTTCGTATTTCAGAGATACGGTTTCGCCATTGTCGGTGCTGTGCAAAATGGCGTAATGTACTTGTCCGTATTCATCCATGTACCAGTCGGTGGAGATATAGAGTTCGCCGGGTGTGGCACCACGGGTTATTTGGGCCATTACTATGTTATTTAAACAAATTGTTAAAATAAAGAATGATGCGATTTTAATAAAAAGTTTTTTCATTTTGCTTAAGTTTTGTTTCTTGGTAAAATTCTAATCAAATTTACATATTTTTCTGATAAGTTTTATATTTAAGTTTTTTGAGCCTTTGCCCCAATTTAAGCTCTTTTGGTTTTTCAGACTTGGCTTTTGTTTCGGCAAAAAACCAAATGTGCTTAAATGTGTGGTGGCCTTCGCCTTGTTGCTAACGTTCGGCGGGTATGGCCTGTGCCGCAATTACCCGCAACCATTAAGCATTTTTTCTGTTCGTAAAA
>CAZQIV010000207.1:0-8201 GCA_964593705.1 uncultured Lentimicrobiaceae bacterium
GAGGAGGGGAATCGGGCGCTTCGCGCCCGATTCCCCTCCTCCCAAATCAACCCGTAGACAGGGTCATTTCGATGCCGCACGTGCGGCAAGAAATCTATTCCCTTATGTCATTACCTCATTATGCCCAAAAACTTTGGGTTGACTCTTGAAAAGACATCTCTACAAATTTGCAGGGTTTCCCCGAAAAAATCGGGCACTTAGTCCAATTCTCGCCATTTTGCGGGGGCAGGATTAATGTGGCATTGGCGGGTAATTATGGCTGGTTGTTATAGCTTGTCTTTTTTCAGTTAGAGTATTCTACAATTATTCCATCATTTTTACTTAACCTTGCTTGGTTACCATTACTACTATATAAATAGATATTTAAGCTTGTATTATTAAAATAAGAATTTGTCTTTTCATGATTATCTTCATTTTTTGTTAAATCGTTCCTGTTTATCGCTTTCTGCTCAATTTTAATATTGCGTGTTACCCAAGGTAATTGCTCTGTTCAAAATCAATTCTTAATAAACTTTTGTGTATAAACTAATTCCCCATCTTTATGCATAAACATTATATAAACCCCGGGAGGTAAAATACTTATATTTATTGTTTCATCTTGTATGCCTGCAATCTGTTGCTGCCCAAAAACATCCGTAATATTTAGCGTATAATTCATTAATTGAATTTCGCCATTTGTCATCTGTAATTTAATGAAATCATTAGCGGGGTTTGGATAAATAAAGATTCTACTACTTTCATTTTCATTTAGCCCTACATATTTAAGATTTTCATACCATGTAATTTTATATTCATAGAATGATGCACTTAAAATATCAGAATATCCATCTCCATTAAGATCTGACGAATACACACATCTATTATTTTGATCTGAAATTACCATTTTATTACTGAATTCTCCAAAACCATTATTTTCAAACCATGATAAGCTACCATCATCAGCAGAAGTGATAATATCAAAATCACCATCGTTATCTAAATCCTGTGCATAAATATCACTGGCTTTTTCTTCAAAACCAATTAAGTGTTGTGAACTGAAATTTCCATTTCCATCGTTTTCAAACCAAGCAAACTTATCATCAGTCATTGATGCTGAAAACACATCCATATCCAAATCGCCATCCAGGTCTTCTGCATACGCGAACTGCAATCCATTAACGTTAGAGCTAATCACATGAGGTATAGTAAAATCACCCTGTCCATTGGTATTTTCGTACCAAACAAGGCTATTGGCATGTGCTGCTCCGGCTAATACATCGTTATCGCCATCGCCATCAATATCACAAGCAAAAACTGAGCTTGCGCCATTTGCTGTTTCCGAAATTATAAGTTGTTCCCCAAAATTACCATCGCCATTATTTTTGTACCAGGCAATTTTGTCATCTTGAACGGAAGCAGAAAGCACATCGTTATCACCATCTCCATCAAGGTCGCGTGAATAAACACAGTGAGGATTATTGGCTAATTCTGTTATTATGTGTTTCGAGCTAAAATTTGCATTTCCATCATTTTCATACCATACAATCTGGTCTAATGAAGAACCTAAATCAGCTAAAACATCAAGATCATTATCACCGTCTAAATCCTCAAGATAGACACACTGCGCACCACTCACATTGGATTCTATTTCAAATGAATAATTGAATAATCCATCCCCATCATTAATATAACATCTAATGCTACTGCGATGATTACCAACAACGTCATTATCGCCATCTCCATCAAGGTCGCCTGCATGAACATGCAAAAATCCATAAGGTAATGAATCAATAACTTGTTGTGTTCCAAATGATATTTGAGAATAGCTAACATCGCAAATCACAAATAAAATAATTGCCGTAATAATAATTCTTGTTTTCATAATAGATGTTTTAATTATCCTTTTATTCCTTATGTTACCTGTTGTTTTTTCTTATTCTACAATTACCTTCCCTTGTCCAATTAATTTTCCTGATGCAGAAATTTTGTAAAAGTGTAGTCCTTTTGTTAATGATTCGGTTTTCAGTAATACAATGTTTTCATTAGTCTCTTTTTTAAATGCTAATTGCCCATTACTGTCAAAAAATTCAAGAGTTTTTATTTCTGTTTTTTCGGATTCAATTTTAATTGTTATTCGATTACTTGCAGGATTAGGAAATATATGTACTATAGACTTACTTAAATCTTGAGATTCAATTGATACAGGTATGACATTGACAAAATATACAGGAGCACCAGTGGCTGAACAACCAGCAGAATCTGTTGCTGTTAAATAATAGGCAACAGATGTATCTGGTTTCGCCCAAAATGAGAGGCTTGTCGAATCAGTTAAACCATGGTTGGGACGCCATAAATATTCCACAGGAGGAATTCCGCCAAGAACATTGGCAAGTCCGGTAAGAAAAATAGAATCACCTTGCTGAATGTCATAATATACGTACATGAGGTGTGTCCCAAAAAACGAAAATTTAACATTTACGGAATCCGTACAAATATTAGATTCGCTATCAATAATAGTAAGGTGAAAAGTTAAATTTTCTCCAGTATATAAAATAGTCGGATTTGCTAATGTTGTATCATCAAGAAAGTCAGATGCGGTATAAATCCATGAACCAACCTGCCACTCCGATTCCCAAATGTAGGTATATGGAGGCACTCCTCCTGAAGCTGTTGGATTACCTCCAATTTGAACTGTATCCATTCCATCAAAGCCGCAACAGACAACAATATCTGGTCCTGCATCAGCAATACATTGCCCTTTCACAAGATTAGTTTGTAACAGGAATAAAATTGTTGAAATTAAGATTAGTTCTTTCATAGTCATATTATTTTTAAATAACAGGTAACGTTCCGAAAATATGGCTCGCAGCCATCCACTTGCATGATGTTTATTAAATATCCGTATGTTTCCTTTTCTACTCATTTTTCCAGATGACCGCTAAGCGGCTGTGAGCCATGATTTGCTATTAAGTGTTCGGGCTTTATACAACTTCTAAATCATCTATTTTCAATCGTACCTTTTTACCTTTTAATTCTCCAAGCGTTGTTTTTATATGATTCGTGACTTCCTTTTTCAGGAACGGAGGTATTATCTCTTGAAATTCAATTTCAAATAGTCGATGAATAACAACAATATCATCTCTTGAAAATGGACGAACTCCATTTATCAATTCCGACATATAATTTGGTCTGTGTCCTAATATTCTCCCTAAGTCCTTTTGAGAAATAGCATTTTCCTTTAATTTTTTCTTTATTAATTCTTTTCTTTTCTGAACAAAAAGAATCTCTGCACTAACAATTTTCTCTGCAATATCATTTTCTTTTATCTGTTCGTCAGTTATTGCAGATTCATTGTTCCAATGGGTATTCTCATATTTCTCTATCAGTGTCATTAAATGTTGACGAATCGGTATCAATGAGCTATCATCTTCCCCCATCCAATTTAATTTTCCATAAATCGAAGTAGCCTTTTCAAATTCGTATTCACTATTTAATTCGTCAATTTTTAAAATATTATCAATTTCTAATCTATCCATTTTATCTTATTTTTCCGTGATTTCGTAACCATGTCTCAATTGTTTTCTTATTACTCTTGAAATTATTGTCATATTCATCATGATTGCCTACCCAAAGTATTCCTGCACATTGTTCATTGAATTCAACCAAAGCAAGTGTTCTGTGAATATTTATATCCAAAAAGAAGAAGTTTTCACTATGAACCCTATCTGCTTCTGGTCGTGATTCAATTAGTTCAAATTTATCTTTCCATACGGAGCTTTCGATATCATCTATCAACTTATCAATAGCCTTTGAAAGTTTTACATTTCCATGATTCTTTCTTTTTAGTTTTAACAATTTGTCTTTACGTAATAATTTCAATGTTCTAAGTTTTTGACAAAGTTACAAAACAATTCCAAAATATTTTGAACTTTGTATGTTTTTTAGCTTGACACCCAACATATTTATAAACCAACCTTTTCCCGGCTTTATTTCAAAATACCGGAAGCCTTGTACATCGTTTGGTGTTTTTATGTCAAAGCTCGAAATCATCGGTAGGTTTTCATGATACTATTATTCTTCATTTACCGTGTCGTTTTAATTGTCCGCCAAAGTTAGGTATTTTTATGTTTAGAATGGCTTCAAATTACACGCCCGGAATTTTCGTGTTAGCCGGCATAAGAAACTCCTCGCAATTTTTGCAGGAGGTGGATTAATACGGTTTTGGGGGATAATCGTGGCTGGCTGTTGGCAAAAATACTATCCTCGTTTAACCCAGTTTTCGATTTCAATGTGCTTGATTCTCTGAAATTCTTTTACATTTTCAGTTACCATTATTAACTTTTTCTCAACAGCAGTGCAACCAATCAATAGGTCAAAATCACTTATCATTTTCCCTACTTTCCTAAGTCGTGTTTTTTCTTTTCCGTACATACGAATTGATTCAAAAATTGGAATAATGGTCAACTGGTCAATAAACAGGTCTATTATACCATGATTCTTCTTTGGGTCTTCACTATTTTCAGCGCCAAATACCAGTTCAGCAAGAGTAATTTCTGAAATAGCACAATTTTCAAGTCCAACTTTATTAAGTTTATCAATCAAGCCGAATTTTCCACGAAAAAAATGAATGCAAATGTTTGAGTCTAGAAGATAGGTCATTAGAAATTAATAAAATCGTTTTTATCTACCCTCGATTCTCTTATCTCACTAATAATCTCATCAGAACTCCTCGAATCAATCCAAGCACCATAGAGTGTTTTTAAATTTAATTTTTCTTTATCCTTATCCTCAATTGACTCGTTAAGCTTAATTATCAAGCGCTTTTTAGAAACATTATCTAATTTGGAAAGAAATCCAAAATATTTATCTATTACACTATTTGTCAGAACAATACTCATATCTAATCTTTTTCACAAAAATACATTATTAATTTTTATCCAAATTTTGCATAGTTTCCCCGAAAAAACCGGGCAGTTAGTCCAATCCTCTCAATTTTCGCGGGAGGAGGATTTAAGGGTTTTTGGCAGAATAATAGAGATAAGGCACTAATCCATCAAATGTTCTTTCAGGAATCCTTCCATGGCACGGTAAAAGTCGAAACGGTTTTCCTCGTTATGGAAACCATGTCCTTCATTATCTTTTACCATGTATTCCACTTCAATGCCACGCTTTTTCAATGCTTCAACAATCTGGTCCGATTCGTCAATATTTACACGCGGGTCGTTTGCACCCTGTGCAACAAACAGCGGTGTCATCATTTTATTGGCATTCAAAGCAGGCGAAGTAGCTTCAAATTGAACTTTATCTGTTTCGGGGTTGCCCACCATTTCATACATCATATCCAGCATAGGCTTCCAATAAGGAGGAATGGTTTGCATAAATGTAAACAGGTTTGAAACACCTACATAATCCACAGCAGCAGCGTAGAGTGTTGGGGTAACCACAATGCCTTGTAAGGTAGCATATCCGCCATAGCTGGCTCCGTAAATCGCCACTTTATCCTTGTCGGCAATGCCCTTGTTGATGAGCCAATAAACGCCGTCGGTAATGTCGTTTTGCATATCCAGACCCCATTCACCGAACGATTTCTCCATAAATTCGCGTCCGTAGCCTGTCGATCCGCGGAAGTTCATCTGCAACACAGCAAAACCACGGTTAGCAAGAAATTGCACTTCAGGATTAAAACCCCAGTTGTCGCGGGCCCAGGGGCCGCCATGAGGATTTACAACCACGGGCAGGTTTTTGGCTGTTTCCATGGTAAGTCCATTGGGTAAAGTTATATAGGCTGGAATTACAAGGCCGTCGCGTGCAGCATATTCAAATGGGTAAACAGCGGCCATTACGTTTTCATCAATCCATGGGCTTACTTCATGAATTTTTGTTAATGCATCTTTTTCCACATCATACAAATAGTAAGCGCCCATCGAACGGTCGGAATAGGTGCGGACGATGTACATATTTTCATCATCATTGCTTCCCGATATACCCAATTCATATTCGCCCAGTTTTTCGTTCAGGCAGTCAAAAAGCTGTTTGGTTTCTTCATCAAAGAAATGGCGTTCACGCTTAAACGAAACAAAAGATGCTGAAGTGAGTACTTTTCTTTTTCTCGAATAAAACACCCCCGACACATCGTATTTATCATTTTCGTAAAGTATTTCCAGTTCTTTTCCGTTTTTAACATCAAAAACTACAACCGCTGATTTGTCGCGGCCAAGGTTTGAAGTGGCATAAACATTTTTATTGTCAAAATCAAAAAATGCCGGGCTTACCGATTCTTTAAAATTGGTGGTGAGGGTCGGGGTAAATTCTTCATCTTCGGTATCGCGATAAAGTATTTGTGTATTTACACCGTCAACAATTGCAATGGCAATACGCAATTTACCATCGTGGTCGGTCATCCAGCCCTGGATATTGCCCGGGTTTTCGGCAAGCATTTCCATTTCGCCGGTATTGATGTTGAGGCGGTATGGATCAAAAACCTGCGGATTGCGTTTATTGAGTCCTATAATAATTTCATCGGGAATGTCTTTCAAATCATCAATAATTTGAGTTCTCACCCCATCGAAGCAGGTGAGGCACTTCAGGTTCTTGCCATCTTTGTCAACGCCATACACTGCAAAATTCTCATCACCGCCGTTATCTTTCAGGTAAAGGATGCGGTCTTTATTTGCCCAGTAATAACCCGAGATGTCACGGTCGGTTTCACTGGTCAGGCGGGTGGCTTTGTCCTCACCAATTTTTTGAACAAAAATATTCATACGATTCTCATAAGGAGCCGTGTAAGAATAATATTTTCCATCGGGCGAAATTTGGTAACCCGATTTTTCGGGGTTCTTGAAAAAATCTTCAAGTGGGATTTGTTTTTGTACCATTGTATTTTGATTTGTACACATATTGAAAAGGATTATGATAAAAAATCCTCCGGCCAGCATTAACAACTTGTTACGTTTCATTTAAATGAGTTTTTGTTTAAATAATCCCGCAAAGATAGGTTTTGTTAATAATTATACGGGATTGGCTTTCCCGATTAAACAAAATTAACACGTAGTTCATAGTGCCGGGCTTTGCCCGTGCATCCCTGCCTCGCCATTGGGCATGTTTATTTGGGCAGCAGGCGGGCTTTCCGCTTGTATGTGTCTTGTGGCAGCTTTGTTTTTGTAGGCGGTACGTGGGCTTCCTTCGTCAGCCTCCGCCCACCAACAAAAAACATAAGCTGCCACTGCACCACTATACCGCTTCAATCCCTGCTGCAAGTTCAATCTCCGCCCAACCATCAATCGATACACTTGAAATTTTTAATGCTGAGAAATAATTATAAAATTACCCTTAATTCTGACTAACAGATTCTAAAATGACTGAAAATCAAAGGATAGAATTTTTTTTATACAGACGCCCTCCCGACCCCGATGGATATCGGGGTCGGGAGGGCGTCTCTACTGCAACCTTCGTTAGCAAAAGAAATTAATGATCTTCGCATTTCCATAATAACCAATAACTCAATAACCAATTTCTAATAACCAATTACCAATTTCTAATAACCAATTACCAATTACTAATTCCCAATTACTATTGCCTATAAGCCCAACTCATCACTTATCCCCCGCATGGCCTCCAGGCTCAGGTCGATGAATTCATCTAAAGGGATTCCGGCTGTTTCACATCCCCGGATTTTATCACGATCAACGGAAGCAGCAAAGTGTTTTTCCTTCATTCTTTTGCGGATGGATTTGGCTTTGACACTTGCCAGTTTTTTATCCGGGTAAACCAGTGTTGTGGCCCTTATCAGCCCGGTAATGGTTTCGCCGGCACTGAGGGCATGGTGGAAAGTTGTAGTTCTTGGCAGCCCGGTAGCTTCTTCGTTGTGGAGCTTTATGGCTTCAATAATTTCCGGATCAATGCCTTTTTCTTCCAGGATGCGTGCAGTTTCCAGCCCGTGAATTTTGGGGTCAGCGTTTACCAGTTCCACATCCAGGTCGTGAAGCAGCCCGGCCAATGCCCAACGTTGTTCATCCTCTCCAAGTTTTTTTGCTGCTGCCCGCAACACTGCTTCCGAAGCCAGGCAGTGCTTGCGCAGGTTTCCATTTTTAATGTATTCGTGCAACAATTCGAGTGCTTCTTTTCTTTTCATAAAAATTTCTTTTTTGATAAAAAGCAAAATTAAAAATTATGGCTCTAATCTAAAATATGGTTGATAGTTCAAAAAATGTTATCTTTGGCTT
>CAZQIV010000208.1:0-8180 GCA_964593705.1 uncultured Lentimicrobiaceae bacterium
AAAGTGCTGAACGGTTGGAGGTAATTGCGGCACAGGCCATAGCCCAGACCGTTACCTGCAAGGCAAAGAATGAGAAACAATAGAACATAAATTAAAAAAATTGAAACGAAAATTAATTTACATAATTGAAAAATTGACTTACGGGAAAGATTTTGTTTTTTCCGACCTGCTTTTGCCCTTTGGGACAATAGTAAGCTAACGCACATTTAAACACATTTGATTTTTTCCAACACAAAATACTTACCCAAAAAAACCAAAAGAGTTTAAATTTCCCACCTGACTTCCATAGATAAACCAATGATATTAATATAATTGACGATTTTGATAATATTCCGTTTTAATTGTAAAAAAGTAAAACTATGTCTTTATTCTACACAAACAACTGACTAACAACTTTCTCTTTATATGTCTTCCCAATGTCAATTCTATGGTCACCGATTTCCACCATATTTCCGTAGAGCGATTTAACATCATTTTTATTAATGATATAAGACCTGTGTATCCTTAAAAAATTGTCAGGCAAATGTTCTTCAAGGTTTTTCATTCTTTCTAATGTTATGATACGTTTCCCTTCTTTTAAATGGAAAATTACATACTCTTTCATCCCCTCAATATAAAGTATATTGTCATAATTTACCTTGTGTATGCGATGTTCTGATTTTAGGGTGATGTATTCTTTCTCCTTGTCAGTATCCCGGCCTTTAATAAGCTTGATTTGCTCAGTTGCTTTGTTCACTGCCTGTATAAAGCGTTCGAAAGAAATAGGTTTGAGCAAATAATCTATTACATCAAGGGCATAGCCATCCAAGGCATATTCTGGATATGCAGTTGTGAAAATTACAACAGGTTTGTTTTTGAGGGATTTCAGAAAATCAATACCGCTAAGGTCAGGCATCTGTACATCCAAAAACATAAGGTCAACTGACTTATTTTGCAATAACTCCATAGCTTGTAAGGCACTATTACAATTTGCAATCAATTCTAATGATGAAAGTTTTCCTATATAATCCTCTAAAAGTATACGTGCTAAGTGCTCATCATCAATTACAATGCAATTTATTTTCATATATTTATTATTAGCCTAACAGAAAACTCCTGTTGGGTTTCATTAATTTGCAGTTCATGTTTTTTTGGATAAAGTAGTTCCAATCTCCTTTTAATATTCTCCAAGCCAATTCCCCTTGTCTTGTCTTTGACCACAGCTATTGATGGAATACTATTGGCAATTTTCAAATCAATTTGTTTTGCAGAACAATCAAGGCTAATCGAAACCCATCCTGTTTTCACATCTTCTATTTTACTATGCTTAAAGCTATTTTCGATAAATGGGATTAATAATAGAGGTGGAATTGATATAATATGATCCAATCTGCCAAAATCAGTACTGATATTTTGTTGCTGTTCGGTTTTTAATTGCTGCAATCCTATGTAATTGTTAATATAGATTATTTCTTTTTCCAAAGGAACCCGTTCATCATTGCATTCATAAAGCATATAGCGGAGCATTTCTGATAATTTCATTAGCATAGCAGGAGCTTTGTCTTGTTTTAATAGAACAAGTGTGTAAATATTGTTTAATGAATTGAACAGGAAATGTGGGTTTACTTGCGATTTTAGGAATTTCATTTCCGAAAGCAAATTTTCGTTGCGCAATGCTGCTTCCTGCTTTTCTCTTGATATCTTCTGGGAAAACATTCTATAAACTATGCTGAGCAATATAATGGCAGATATGGATGAAAAATTGCGCATTATCGTTCTTGAAAACACTATATTTTGTGGAAGGTCAGGTCTTTTTCCTACACCTTGCAGCATGAATTCCCCAAAAGGTTTTACATGGAAGTTCAATAAATAAAGTGTGCCTATTGACAATATCACAAGTATAGTTATAGATGAAAAGTAACTCACATATTTGTGTTTTTCCATCATCCGTGGCATCAGTACAAGAGTGTTTATATAAAACAATATTGCCTGCAATAGAACTAATTGGAATGCCCTATAAAAAGCAAACTTAAAACCTGATGTATCAGAAAGGAAAACAGTGACTATGGTAAGGTAGCAAAGCCAACTAATAAAATGTACGAGTTTAATATTGATTTTTGAAGCATTCATATTTGTAAAAGTAAATCAATGGCGAAAATAATAAAAACCTTTATTGCAATTCTAAATTAATCAACCAAAGTCAGGAAATTTTCAACCAAAGAAATAAATATCAACCCATGCCCATTTTCCGCTGGTTGATTTTTTCCTGACTTTGGTTGAAATCATTTCTTTTACACCAATTCAGTACAGACTTTTGCCAAAAATAGAAAAACACGAGCATGGAGATAATAAAAAAAAGACCACGTTTTTTTGCTGGCATAATTCTGATTATAATTGGTCAAAGTTTATTTGCACAATCAATAAACGAAATCAAGATTAAAGAATATTATTGGGGGACACCACTGAATAAAGTCCTTAATGATTTTCAAAAAAAATATGGCCTCAAAATACAATACGATTCCACTGTTACTTCAAAATACAAGTTTGATGACAGAGGGCGTTTCTACGGGATAACAACTGAACGGGCTTTCAAAGCAATCTGTAAAGATATTCCTGAGTTTTCGTTTCATATTGACGAGAACGAGGTTGTCCATCTGGGATATAACTTTATTCTGGAAGATAAAAAAGAATTGATGAATAGAAAGTTTACAGGTAAGCCTACAAAAGAAAATGTTACGATTTCAGGGGTTGTTAAAGATAAGGAAAGCGGGGAAACACTGCCATTTGCATCCATTGTTGTAAGGGGCACAACAAACGGCACTACAACTAATGTTGACGGATACTTTACATTGTTTAAAGTACCCTCTGACACTTCCGCTATATTGATTTCATATATCGGTTATCGAACCGGGACTTTTTTCTTAAGCCCGGAAATAGAATTATCAGATTTAACGATTAAATTAAAACTTAATTCCACAACATTGGATGAAGTTGTTGTGGTAGGTGAGGCAGATGAATTAATGGAAACTTCAGAAAGGGTAAGTGTGGTAAGAATGTCTCCAAAAAAAATAGCAAAACTGCCTAACATTGGCGAAACTGATATTTTTCGTTCATTTCAATTATTACCGGGCATAAGTGGTAGCAATGAGTCCTCTTCAGGTTTGTTTGTAAGAGGGGGGACTCCAGATCAAAATTTAATTCTGTACGATGGATTTACTGTTTATCAGGTTGACCATCTTTTTGGTATGTTCAGTGCCTTTAATTCCAATGCTGTTAAAGACGTCCAATTACATAAAGGGGGATTTGAATCAAAGTTTGGTGGCAGGATATCGAGCGTTATGGAGATTACAGGAAAAGATGGAAATGAAAACAATTTTAATATTGGAGGGGAGATAGGCCTGTTAAGTGGAAATGTATTTACAGAAATTCCGATTGGGAAAAAGGTAACGGTTTTACTTGCCGGGAGAAGGTCATGGAAAAGTTTTATTTATAACGATATTTTCGATAGTTTCAACGAATCTAATAACCAGCAAAATGCTGCACCGGCAACAGGAAAAGCTGGTCGAATACAAGAATCCACAACACCTTCTTCATACTTCTACGATTTAAATGCTAAAATATCATACAAGCCCACAAACAAGGATATTATTTCTTATAGTTTTTTTAATGGGTTGGATGATTTAGATAACTCGCAAGAAATAAGCAGGACAAGAAATGGGGTTGCCATTTCCGGTGGGATATCTGATATTACAAAATGGGGCAATTGGGGAATGAGTGCAGTTTGGTCGCGAAAATGGAACAATATGTTCTACACCAAAACCTTGGCTTCATTATCAAATTATTACAGCAACAGGGAAATGACAAATACACGTATTTCAACAAATTCAGCAGGGGAAACAACTGAAAGAAAACGGGGTTCCATTGAAGACAATAACCTGAAAGATTATACATTTAAGTTTGATAACGAATTAAAACTCAACAAAGCAAACCAATTTGAATTCGGTATTCAGGGAACTCATTATACAATTGATTATAACTATACCCTTAACGACACTATCAGTATTCAAGAGCGAAATGATAATGGGAATGTATTGTCAGCATATTTGCAAGACAATATTAAACTATTTGACAGGCTTACATTCATTCCCGGAATCAGGGCTTCGTATTATGATGTAACACAAAGAACATATTACGAGCCAAGGGCTTCTTTAAGTTATCAATTAACAAAAAGATTTAAATTAAATGCTGCCTGGGGTCAATATTACCAATTTGCAAACAGGATAATCAGGAATGATATATCGAGTGGTAGTCGTGATTTTTGGGTGCTTGGGGATGATGTTTCAGTCCCAATTAGTTATTCTGAACATTTTATTGCAGGCGCAAGTTATGAAACTAAAGGATATCTGTTTAGTGCCGAAGCTTATTACAAAAATTTAAGTGGCTTATCAGAATACTCCTTACAATTTGCCCCAACTTTCAACAATGTTGATTTCGATGAGTTCTTTTATGAAGGCTCAGGTACAGCAAAAGGCATAGAGTTTTTAGTGCAAAAAAAATATGGTAAATATAATGGCTGGGCAAGTTATACCATAGGAGAAGTCCTATATGATTTTCCCGTTTATGGAGAAAACCCATTTTATGCAAATCACGATGTAACTAATGAGTTTAAGATAGTAAACACCTATAAATACAAGAAATTCACCTTTGCAGGAACCTGGATATTTGCAACAGGGAAGCCTTATACCGAGCCATTAGGAGGATATTCTGTAACATTATTGGATGGAAGCACACAAGACTTCTTGAATATTGGCGAAAAGAACAATGCCCGCTACGATGACTATCATCGCCTGGACCTATCGGTAAGCTACGATTTTAAATTTGGGCAAACAAGTTTGGGAAGTATTGGATTTTCTGTTTTTAATGTCTATAACCGAAAAAACATCTGGTACAAAACTTTTGAAGTTGATGAAGGGGACTTGATTGAAACAGATGTTAATCATTTAGGGATAACGCCTAGCTTAACCTTATCAATTAAACTTAGATAACAATTAAAAATAATATGATGAAGAATGTTTTTTATTTAATAATTACGGTATTGGTAATATCTTGTACAAAAGAAGATATATCAACAAACAATGATACTACAGATGTTCCAGTTGTTCAGTCGTATCTTGAGCCGGGAAATTTAATCAAAGTTAAATTAACTAAAATGCTCCCTTTTGTTGAAGGGGGAAACTCTGGGATACAAACCATTGATAGTGCAAAAGTATATATAAACCATAATGGGAATGATTATTTGCTTTCACCTATTAATAATTCTCGCGGAGAATATGAAAGTTTAGATACAAACTTGCGAATAACACCAAATGATACTTATAAAATACACTTTGACTATAATGGTTATGAAGTTTCTGCAATTACGGTTATCCCCATAAAACCTGTTGATGCATCACTAAATACAACAGTTTACTATGTTGACCCAGATGCAACAGGACCCGGATCGGTAACTCAAGAACCAATAATCGTGAGCTGGGACAATCCTGATAATTCATATTACATAGTTATTGTTGAGTATTTAGAAACAAGTTATAATCCGATAAATGAAAATCTGGACGAAAGTCAATTCGATAAATATAGAAACGTTTCAACTGACCCAATTAATGATAATTCCATAAACCTTACAACAAGGCAGCAATTAATGTTTTTTGGTCACTATAGGGTAATACTCTACAAAATAAATGAGGAATATGTAAACCTTTACGAAAATATTAGCCAAAGTACTTTAAACATGACAGAGCCTTTAACAAATATAGATAATGGCCTGGGAATTTTTACGGGAATTAATTCCGATACACTTTTTCTCGAAGTAAGGGAACTATAAACTAACAACTAAGACCGTTGCAAGGCAAATAGTCACAAAAGTCTTAAAAAAGGCCTGTTATATTCTTATGTATCAATGTCTAAAGACGTATATTTGCTATATGAAATTACGTAAAGATCCAACATTAGCAGACAGTATTTGCGATTTGCGAACAAGAAAGATAAAAACGACTTTTTTTACTCAAATTAACACACTTATTGATTGGAAAGAAATAAGTCGATTAATAGACAAAGACTATTCAAGAGGAAAAAGTGCAACCGGCAAACCATCATATGATGGAGTTTTGTTGTTTAAAATGTGCTTACTTCAAAGTTGGTATGGTTTGAGTGATTATGAAGTTGAAGATAGAATTAACGATAGTATCTCATTTAGTTATTTCTGTGGAATGACTATAGAGCAAGCATCACCAGACCATAGTACATTAAGTCGTTTTAGAACAGCATTAACAAAAACCGGAACATTTGAAAAACTATTTAAATCCATAAACCATCAATTAGAGAAGAATAATATAATTATTAAGAAGGGCGCCATTGTGGATGCCAGTGTGATAGATACCCCGCTTCGCCCAAAAGGAAAGTCAAAGCATAAAGTAGCCGAAGATCGTTCAGAAGAAGAAGTTGAAGTCACCAAAGAATATGCAGATAGTGTAGATAAAGATGGTACTTGGTTAAAGAAGCGAGGGAAATTCCATTTTGGATATAAAAAGCATCATGTTACAGATGAAGAGGGACTTGTGCTAGGAGTACTTACAACAACCGCAAGCACAAACGAAATTTCAAATTTAGAGGAAGTTTTGGATACAGCCGATTTGCCAGAAGGAATACCATTAAAGGCAGACAAAGGTTATCAATCAAAAAAGAATGAAGGTCTTTTAAAAAGCAAGAAATTAAAAAATCACATACTGAAAAAAGCAAAAAGGAACAAACCACTTACAAAATGGGAAAAGCGATTTAATAAATTGATTGGGAAAACAAGATTTAAAGTCGAACGCACTTTTGGGGGAATCAAAAGATGGTTTTCTGGTGGTATAGCCAGATATCGTGGAATACAAAAGATGCATACCCAGAATTTAATGGAGGCAATTTGTTACAACTTATATCGGAGTCCTGGGATAGTTGTGTCCGACAGTAAAAAATAAGAGAGAATGTGATGATAATAAGTATTATATGCGTTAGCCAAATGACAAAATCAATCAAAAACATCAAAAAAATTGGAGGGTTTTCAAGAAATTAGAAATTGACTTGTTATGCAACGGTCTTAACTATGAGAAAGATTCAACAAATAGGATTATTGGCTTTGGTTTTTTTAGTAACAATGTCGTGTACTAAATTACCCCTCTATCATTCAAACGGAATTGAAGATAAAAATGCAGCTATCCTCAGGTACTACGATAGTAAAGGGAAAATACTGTATGATATTTATTATGATGACAAAAATATCATTGTACATACGAAAACTTCTGATTTTATGGCACAGTTAAAAATCATCCGCAGGGGTTTTACGCTATGGCTCGACCAGAAAGGAAAGAAAAACAGGAAAATGGGCATTGTTTTTCCACAGGAACAAATGGGGAATAGTAAATTAAGCCAACCAGAAGGAAGGTCTACAGGACAGAATAATGCAATTCCCAATAAATGGAAGCAACAATTAGAACAATTAAAAGAGCAATACAGATTATCGCCAAAAAATATGACTTTGATTGGTTTTAGTGGTGATAATAGCCAAACAGCTATTAATACAGAGCTGGAGGAGAGCGATATCCATGTTTCAATTTTATTTGATATAGACGATGTTTTGCACTATAAAGCAATCATTCCAATTAAAAAGATATTCAATGATGATAAATATAAAGATAGTATTTTTTCCATTGGTTTTGAATCTGGATATTTCGACAATGAATTCAATGATCCACCGAAACAGGAAGGTATGGGCCGTGGCGGAAATATGGGAATGGGAAGACCAGGAGGCAACAAAGCAGGAGGGCGTGGACGTCCTGCAACTAATGGATCAAGAGATGAGCAGCGCTCTGCCATGTCAGAGGCAATAAAAGTATGGTTTAGAGTCAAACTCAACAATCAAAGCCAGGTAAGTTTAGGATATGATTATTTACCAACAAGAGGTGCAATCATATCCAAGCTCCCGATTGGTTCTGTAAATGTCACTCCTGGAAGCAATTATTATTATTGGAATGGTATATTCTACATTCCTACATCTGTATCATCTTATAAAATAGTCGGGCCTACAAAAGGGATTAGGGTCAGCACATTATTGTACTACCTATTCTTTAGACCAAAAAAAAGTTTTTTAAGGTGATTTGGAT
>CAZQIV010000209.1:0-8043 GCA_964593705.1 uncultured Lentimicrobiaceae bacterium
GTGGATTCAGCGATGGCTTAGGGTGGCTGTGTTTCGGCATTGGCCTGTGGCCGTGCGGGTGGCCTTCTTTAGTGCGGCAGGCCGTGTTTCGGTTTTGGCCTAGGGCCGTGTTTCGGTTAGGGTAAGCTTGAGCGGGGGCATTGGCCTGTGGCCGTGCTTGGCCCGGACAAACCTGCGCGTTGGCGAAAAACAAAGCACCCAACTTTCGAAGCCTTCACGAAGCCAAAGAACTTGTTTTAATTTCCTGATGCGGCCATGAACTTTTAACGGTCGAGGCTATGAATAGTTGCCGATTTCGAAGTAACAGTTTTTCAATTTACAATAGTTTTCATACGAGCTACAATGTTTGAATTTACTACTATCTCGGCAATTATTTATGAGCCTTTGTTGGCAACTAGGCGTTTTTTCCGTGCGGTAGGGCTGGCAAGCTCTTTGACAAGTTTTGGCTCTGGCGGTGGGCTTTTTGAGCGACTTGGCAATGTGCTTGACAGCGAAGCGTGGGCTTTCATTTCTTCCGATTAAACAATGTCATGAACGGTTCTGTTATTCTGTCGAAGAAACTTATCTTGTCAGTAATTATTTTAGCATTTATGGTTGTTTGTTGAATAATATTTATTTCTTTCCCTGTTTCTGTTTTTGTATTTCCGGGTATTTTTATCTCTGACAGATAAAATCCACCTTTTACTGATATTTCAATTTTATTGGGGATGGTCTGTATTTCTGTAATAATTTTTTCATTGTATAGGTTTGGGATATTGTTAAAGTCCAATATTACTTTTTGTTCTATTCTTACTTTGTCTATTTCGTTAGCAGGGATTGTAATATAAATAATCAACTTGTCATTTTGTAGTTCTATTGTTGCAGTTGTTTCAATTGTATATTCGTATTCAAAAAAGTATGTGCCTGTTAAAATTCCAAGAATTACAATAAATATTACAGTTATTCCTGTTCGTATTATTCTTGGTGGAATTTGTCCGATTATATTTCTAACTTTTTCGCTTCGTAATTCAATATTATCCAATTTATCTGCCATTTTAATTTCCTAATTCAAGTTGGTTTTTAACAAGATTATAATATACTCCTTTTTTAGCTGTTAATTCTTTGTGATTACCTAATTCTACTATTTTGCCATCATCAAGAACAACAATCTTATCGGCATTTTTTACTGTACTTAACCTGTGTGCTACAACAACAACTGTTTTACTTTTGTAAAATTCTTGCAAATTTTCAACAATTGCTTTTTCGTTATTTGCATCAAGTGCATTTGTTGCTTCATCGAAAAACAGAAAATCAGGGTTTTTGTATACTGCACGAGCAATCAGTACCCTTTGTTTTTGTCCGTGACTCAGGTTTTGGCCTTCATTACCAATAACTGTATTGTATTTTAACGGCAATTCCATGACAAAATCATGGATATTTGCTGTTTTCGCTGCATAAGAAAGTTTGACTTTGTCAATCTCATTATCACTTGCGGCGATGTTGTGTGCAATGCTTTCTGAAAAAATGAAACCATCCTGCATCACTGCCCCACATTGGTTTCGCCACCATGTTGTATTGAAGTTAAGTAAATTTTTACCTCCAATTTTTATTCTTCCCTCAATGGGGTTATAATATTGCAAAAATAATTTAATCAACGTTGTTTTTCCGCTTCCACTTGCTCCAACTATTGCGGTAACTTTTCCTTCTGGAATTGTTAGGTTTATATCATTTAATACCTTTTTTGAATGCGGTCCTTCATATTGAAACATCAAATTTTCGACAACAATATTTTTGTTTGGAAAATCCTCTTTTTGAATTTCCTTATTGGCGTTTTCATCTTCTTTTATATGAATTTCATTTATACGCTCCAAACTAATCTTCGTATCCTGCAAGTCGTGGATAAAAGCTACGGTTTGTTCAATTGGCAAAGTTAACTGTCCGATAATATACTGTGTGGCCAGCATCATACCAAGTGTCATTTCGTTGTTGATTACTGCCAAAGCCGCTACAACGGTGATGATAATGTTTTTTGTTTCGTTGATAAAAACATTGCCGGCTTCCTGTGTTTGCTCAAGTTTTAAAGATGCAATATTTATTTGAAACAAGTCTGCTTGCACGTTTTCCCATTCCCAACGGTGGCGTTTTTCGGAGTTTTGCAGTTTTATTTCCTGCATCCCTTGTATTAGTTGATAGGTTTTATTTTGGTTTCTTGCTCTTGCTTCAAAATATTTATAATCGAGTTCACGTCGCTTTTTCAAAAAAACAAGTATCCATAAAGTATAAATTATACTGCCAATAAAGAAGATTGCAAAAATGTTTTTATCATAAATCCATAATACAATACCAAAAACTATTAATGTAAATAAGGAAAAGATAGTATTGAGTGTTCGTGTAGTTAAAAATTGTTCAACCCTTGCGTGGTCGTCAATCCGCTGCAGTATATCGCCTGTGAGCTTGGTGTCGAAATAGCTCATGGGTAGTTTCATGAGTTTAATAAAAAAATCTGAAATCAACGAAATGTTTATCCGTGTGTTAATATGCAGCAGTATCCACCTCCTGATAAATTCAACTGACATACGGCTGATTATCAATATCATTTGGGCAAGAAGGATAAGATAAATAAAGCTGATATTTTTGTTGGCAATGCCTGTATCAACAATTGATTGTGTAAGAAACGGAAAAATCAACTGAAATAAACTGCCAAGCAACAAGCCAATTATGAGCTGTCTGAAAAATCGTTTATACCTCATAAAATAGCCAAAAAGGAATTTCAGGCTATTACGGTCTGTTTTATCATTTACCTGTTTATAGAATTCCTGCGTTGGCTCTAAAAGTAAAACAATGCCTTTGTCTGCGCCACCTGATTTAATGCTTATCCAATGTTCTTTAAATTCTTGTTCTGTATATTTTACTTTTCCGTGTGCAGGGTCAGCTACATAAATTAGGGCTTGTTTTCTAAAAAGATTTTTCTTTTTTATTTCATATACAACTACAAAATGTTCTTGGTTCCAGTGAACAATACACGGCAATAAGGCTTCTTTTTCTAACTTTTCAAATGTTAACTTTCCACCAACAGTTTTAAATCCTATTTGCTCTGCTGTTTCGCTTATTGCAAATAATGAAACGCCATCTTTTATGGTAAAGGTTAATTGGCGTAGTTTATCCAAAGAGAAATCCTTGCCATAAAATTTGGCAATTACTTTTAGGGAAGAAGGACCGCAGTCCATAGCATCGGGTTGTATTACAGTTGGGAAGTACATTAGTATTTATTTCTTTCCATATTATATTGGCGTTTTATTTTTTTAACAACTTTACCTTTGGAAAACGAATAAGAAAATTTAACGACAAACATCCTGAAACGAGTTCTAAATAAATCATCCATTTCATAATTGTCAAATTTTTCATAAGAGTGAGTAACCAAATCAGAAAAGGGATTAATAACACCAACTGAAAACATGCCATTTCCTTTTAAAATAGGCGAAACAACATAAATATCATCTATGGTAAAATCATCAATTTCATAACCTTGCAGATTAAATTGTTTACCGGGATGGGATAAATCAAAGCCGGCAGAAATGTTCCTGGGAAAAGAGAACTCAGCAGATAGTGAAAAACTATACGAGTAGCCTGAATTGTTTTCATTTGTATTCAGAAACGATTGATAATACACATCAAAATACGGATTTAACTGCAGTAATTTGAATATGGTTACAGATGAATGGAGTTGCAAACCAAAACTTATGCTTTCCGCGATATTCATGTTTTTTACATATCTTATGTTGTCAATAACTGTTACAGATTTCCCTAAAATATTCTTACCATTATTATAATATACTGATGAAGAAATTAAGAATTTGTCTTTCTTAAATGTATAATTTATTTCAAAATAATCTTTTTTTGCCGGTTTCAAATACGGGTTTCCAGTATAATAATTCAATGAATCAACCTGATAAGTAAACGGATTTAATAAAGTAAAGGACGGCCGGATTAACCGACGATTATAGTTAAACCTTATTGTATTGTTCTCATTGGGTTTAAACATTACACCTGCCACAGGTACGAAGTGAGTATATTTATTTTTTAAACTATCATTTATTTGCAGATTTGTTTTTTCAATTCTCAAACCACTTATAAAACTAAATTTCCCGAAATTATTAAAATAGAAATCGCAGTAAACAGAGTTTCTATACTCTCTGTAAAGAAATTTTTCTATTTGATTGTCATCGTTATATAAGTTGTCAAAACTTCTATTATAAAAGTTATATCCCGCTTCATAGTTTATGCGATTAGTTATAGCCTGTGAATAATCAATCTTTAAATTATATGAAGTTTTATTATTATCATTTTGATATATTCTTTTAACCTTTTGCAAAAATATTCCAGAAGTGTCATAATAAGTATCTGTTACTATTTTGCCTGAAACAAAATCCATTTTGTAAACATTAATATCCACGGTAAGCTTTGTTCCCGAGTTTTTAAAGTCTCGTTTATAATAAAAAGAATAGTTCTGCATAGTGTAATTACCATCAGGTTGGCGAAGTGACTTAAAATCATCAATTAGAATACCGTTTTCATATGTTTTGGTTGATGATAAGCTTTGTCTGTTAGTATTAATAACCTTGTAATCACCTGTGAAATTAAAGGTGTTTTTTGAATTTATAAAATAGTCAAACCCGTATTGATAAAAATGACCTAATTGTTTTGGCTTTTCAGCATAACTTTTCGATATATTAATATATTCATTTTGGTTAGTAATTGATTTACGCCAATTAGTATTTGATTGTTGATGATTTCTGTAGTAAAGATTATAATTGCCAAAAAAACGAAATTTACCAACGCCATATTCAATATTCAGAGATGATTCGTTATGACGAGTTCCAAAATAATCTAAATCAACATTTAATTTTATACCGTTAAATTGCTTTTTCTTTAAAATTATGTTAATGACTCCGGTATACTCTGAATTATATTTTGAAGAAGGTGAAGTTATGATCTCAATTCTGTCAATTTCATTTGGAATTATTGTTTTAAGGTTAATATTACCCGCCCTGTCCATACCATTTATTAAAACAAGAACATTATCCTTTCCCAGGATTGTTACAGTATTGTTAAGCATATTTACCTTAAGACCTGGTATCTTTTTCATAAGATCGAGTGTGCTCATGGAACTTTTTATCAAGCTAGAATCCGGTATTATAACATCCTTATTTATCAATGATTTGTAGGAGTTCCTATTTCCTTTAATTACAACTTCTTCAAGATTTTTATGAGTCTCAGTTAACTTTATTTTACCCAAATTAATTTTTAATCTGTCTTTTGATAATTCCAATTCAAGAATCTTTGGGCTAAAACCAACAAACCTTATTTTTAAAAAAAA
Source organism: uncultured Lentimicrobiaceae bacterium (assembly GCA_964593705.1). Lineage (GTDB taxonomy): Bacteria > Bacteroidota > Bacteroidia > Bacteroidales > 4484-276 > SABY01. The sequence continues at coordinate 5,357 of CAZQIV010000209.1, forward strand.
CCTACCATAACTTAATTCTTCAAATTTAAATTTTCCATTTTCATCAGTTATTGTTCCCATTACCATCGCTGAGTCAACTGTATTTAATAATTGAACAGTTGCAAATTGTATTCTTTGATCAAACTGATCAACAACTAATCCACTGATGTTTCCTGATAGGTTATGTTGTCCAAAAACATACGATCCACAAGATAATATAAAAACTAAAAAAAAATGTTTAACAATACTATCAACCTGATACTTCATGCTTTATTGATTAAAACTGTTTACTGAAACAGGATTCTATATCAGGAGCATTAGGACAATCAGGGTCGGGGTAATCCCAATTGTCATTTCCATAGGCTTTTATAGTATTTAACCAACATACATGTTTGAATTCATGGCAGGCATTAAAATCTAAACAAGAACCACATGGACTATTACTTATTATTTCTTCTTGTTTAACGTTGTATAAACCAAAAGCTTCTTTCGATTTCCAAACCTCAGTAATTGAACTATTAGTTACATTTCCAATTAAAAATTTTGGATGCCAATATAATTGTTCGCATATTGTTACAAAACCATCAGGCAAAATAACTAAATTCGAATAATTACCTGAGCAAAGAACTTTTTGATTATTATACTGTTCTGTTGATAAATATACTTCTTCTTCAAGATCTGAATCATAATAAATCTGAAAGTTATGATCTTTGGTATTATTAATATGCATTAAGTACTTAATAATATTCTTATACGCTTCTTTGTCAATGAGAAATCTGTTATTGTTGTCATTGCTTTTATAAAGAGTTGAATGTGCATTATCTATTCTCCAGTCATTTATATTATTATATTCTTTTAGAAATAAAAACAAACTTCTTAAATTCTTTAATTCTGAGTTATAATTTGTAATAATTGTATGAATGTCAATCATAATATTTTTGTTTTCAAGTAAAGAAAACATTTGTTTGACTGATAATAAGTACTTTTCAGGGTTTTTTATCAATAATATATCATTTAGAATTTTTGTTGAAACGGCATCTAATGAAAATTGGATCTTTTTTACATTTAGTTGGCACAATTTGTCTATAGAGTCTTTATTCAAGGGCGTTTTTGTTGACAATAGTGGTTTAAAGCCATTATTATGCAATTCTTTAAGTAAATCGAACCAATGTTTGTATAAAAAGAAATCGCCTCCTGTTATCTCAAAAGCCCTTGCTTCATTTTCTTTTGCTTCCTTTATCAAAGAAAATATCCGATTTAATTTTAATGGACTGGTAATTTTTTTTCTATCTGCATAACAATAAATGCAATTTGTAGTACACTCAGTATTAACCATTAAATGAACATCAAGTGGAAATAAATGTCTTTTTTTTCTTAAGTCAAGCCTATTATAATTAAACATAGCGGGAGTATATGAATGCTTAATTGATGTTAAGTTTTTTCTTGATTTAATGGAAATTAAACACTTTTTTGGGAAAATGAAATCTATTCCTTGAAATATTAAATGGTAATTTGAATCATTGTTAATAAGATTGTCGGTAATACCTTTAATTTTTTGATAAGGAACATTGAAAAAAACAGATGCTTTCTTAAGGGAATTAATATAAGTGTTACCATTAAAAAAGGAAAAAATCATAGCATGAAGAGGATGAATTACAGACTCCCAACCATCTTCACCATTATATGATGTGCTAAACAGAGAAGATGAAAATAGAATTACCCTATCTTCAATAAACTTCAATTTATAATCTGGATTAAATATTACGTACATAATTTATTTTTTTATATATTGATTAAGAGCATGCACATTATAATGTGCATGCTCTTTTAACATGTTATTGGCTACTTTTTTTTGTAACATTGTAGCATGTCTTGCAGGTAGATCTACAAGACCAACATGGGCTATCAGCTCCGCCTTTAATTTCTTTCATTTCGGCAACTAATAGCATTTCCAAATCCCTCTTAATTATTGATTTTTTCATATTAAGAAAGTATTTAATGAATGGGATGCATTTATAGTGGCGTCACCCTTATCACTTACTAAATTTTCGATACCTTAATTTAGATTTTACAATTTTACAAACAAATGTCGTATTAAATGCCAAGTGGTAGTTTTATCTAATAAACGGTACTTTTTCTTAAATAAACGGTATCTTTTTCCAAATAAACGGTATCTTACATTTTCATGTTTTTCTTAAAAACGCACCATTTTCGTCTTGAAATTTTCATTTCTATTCCATTTCTTGTTACAAAGCATCTTTTTCGCCCACTAACAAAACTATGAAAGTATTTTAAATTGACCAATGTATTTTTGTTTATCCTGCAAAAATCATATACGTTAACTTCTTTCTCAATTTCTTTGAGAAGTATTGCAAAAGATTCTGGTTCATCACCATTATTCAAATGTACTGTTGAAACATATCCATCACATTCAACATATACAATGTTTTCAATAAAGAATTGTCGTACTTTACTCTTTTCTTTTAGTACTATAGTTTTGTCTCGTTGCTTGCTGAAGTCCATAATTCAGTTCTATTAGTTTTTTTCGTGTGCTGGCAAAGATTTAAACTCTTTTGGTTTTTTTCTGTCGGCTTTGTGCGTTGGCAAAAAACCAAATGTGTTTAAATGTGTGTTGGCCTTTTCGCCTTGTTGCCAACGGTCGGCGGCTATGGCCTGTGCCGCAATTACCTCCAACTGTTCTGCACTTT
>CAZQIV010000210.1:0-8042 GCA_964593705.1 uncultured Lentimicrobiaceae bacterium
TGTTGATAACTGCTTCTTATACTTATTTGTTACCCCTGTTTTTTGAGGGGATACATTTTTACTGTAAATTATTGTGTCGCTATATTTATGTTTAAATATTTGATCTTTCTTAGTGTCGCTGAGTGTGCCACGATTGCTATCAATCATTTTATTTGCATTATAAATTAGAGTTTACAATATTGTAATGATTTGATTTACTTACTTGTTTTATTAAAATAATCTAAATCTAAATGTGGCGTTGTTTCGTGGAATTTGGTGTTTTTGTGTTTTTGTGGCAAAAAAATAAATGCCACTAAATCACGAAGACACAAAAATTCACAAAAAAAGGTAGCGCCATATTTAATTATCAAAAATGAAAACGTAACATGTTCTATATATGGTGTTTGATGCTTTAAATACTAAATCAAAGAGCCTTAATAAATTCGCTGATTGCTATCGGGGTGTCTGCGTGGTAATTTTTAAAGAGATACCACGAAGACACTAAGTTCACAAAGGTTCACTCAGGGAAATATTTGCAACATTTAATTTTCACCAAATAAGAAGTTCTGAAATTTTGAAAAGTTTTTGCAATTTTATTTCCCTTGAAAATGCTTAAAAACCAACTCACCTTTTATATTTCCAATCGCTGTTTGTAATTCCTCTTTGGTAGCTTGTTTTATTTTTTTAACCGATTTAAATTTGGATAGCAGATTTTTTGTCAGGGTTTCGCCAATGCCTTCAATTTCGGTCAGTTCACTTTTAATAGTGCCTTTTTCGTGGCGCTTTCGGTAGTGTGTAATCCCAAAGCGGTGGGCTTCATCGCGCAGGTGTTGAATAATTTTTAAACTTTCCGATTTTTTATCCAGGTGAAGGGGTAGGGGGTCATCAGGGAAGTATAGTTCCTCAAGCCGTTTGGCAATGCCGATAATGGTGATCTCTCCCCGAAGCTTAAGTTTTTCAAGGCTTTTAACGGCTGCTGAAAGTTGCCCTTTTCCTCCATCTACAACAATGAGTTGGGGTAAAGGCTGCCCCTCATCCTGCATGCGTTTATAGCGTCTGTAAATTACTTCTTCCATCGAAGCAAAATCGTTTGGCCCTTCCACAGTTTTAATATTAAAATGGCGATAATCTTTTTTACTGGGTTTTGCATTTTTAAAACAAACCATGGCAGCCACCGGATAATTTCCCTGCATATTCGAGTTGTCGAAACATTCGATATGGTCGGGCAACTCTTTCATACGCAGGTCTTTTTGCATGGTGCTCAAAATGCGTTTGGTATGCCTTTCGGGATCAGTAAGCTCAATATGTTTCCGTTTTTCAAGGAGGTAATATTTTGCATTTCGTTCCGAAAGTTCCAACAAGTGTTTTTTATCCCCAATTTTTGGAACGGTCATCGTAATATCCGGAAATCCAATTTCAAGCTCAAATGGCAGGATGATCTCTTTGGAAGTGCTTTCAAACCGTTGTCTGAAATCCAAAATTGCCAGCGATAATAGTTCATCGGGGCTTTCGTCCAGTTTTTTCTTAAGCTCAATGGTGTGTGCCTGCACAATGGCTCCGCTTATTACTTTTAAATAATTTACATACCCGGATTCCTTGTCGGTAATTATCGAGAAAACATCCACATCATGGATTTTGGGATTCACAACCATCGACTTGGCTTTGTATTTTTCGAGTAGCTCGATTTTTTCTTTGATAGCCTGAGCCTTTTCAAATTCCATTGCAGCGGCATATTTCTGCATAATATTCCTTAACTCCAATAAAACATTTGAAATATTACCCTTGATAATTTGCCGTATTTCGATGAGTGTATTACCGTAATCATCCTCCTCCTGCAAACCTTCGCAAGGCCCTTTGCAATTGCCAAGATGAAATTCGAGGCATACCTTGAATTTTCCTGCTGCAATATTTTTTTCGGAGAGATTGTGTTTACAGGTGCGAAGCTGGTACAACTGACGGATAAGCCCGAGGAGTGTATTCATTAATCTTACCGAAGCGTAGGGGCCGAAATATTCTGATCCGTCATGGATAACATTGCGTGTAGGAAAAATACGGGGGAAGCGCTCTTTTTTTATGCAGAGCCAGGGAAAAGTTTTATCGTCTTTAAGGTTTACATTGTAGCGGGGCTGGTATTTTTTAATGAGATTATTTTCCAGCAAAAGGGCATCAAGTTCCGAGCTGACAATAATGTGGCGGATGTCGAAAATCTTCCTGACCATCACCATAGTTTTTCCGGTAATGCCCGAATCTTTATTGAAATATGATGATACCCGCTTTTTCAGCGATTTTGCTTTTCCGATGTAAATAATCTTCCCATTTTCATCAAAGTATTGATAAACACCAGGCTTGTCAGGGAGCGCCCTGACCATCGGTTCCAATTTTTCGATGTATGGATTTGTTTTCGCCATGAAATGTTTTATTGGTCAATTTGGATATTCATCTTACCTACAAGAGTAAATTGAAATATTGATTTAAAGAATATTTCATTCTTATCCATTAAGTCAACTTTTTTTTAATTTAAGTTTGTCCGAAGGACTTCTGTGGAGGAGATTTTAGATTTCGCTGAGTATCACTAACATCTTAAATCTAACATCGATAATCTTAAATCGTATATTTTTCAAAAAGTTACGTTAAAGGCGAAGCTTATTACTCCCCCTTTTTCAAATGATCCCAGCCCTGTGCTTTAATTTCTACCACCGGCCCTGATTTAGTAATTAGATTAATGCCATCTTTTTTATTGGTAATATGCCCGATGATACTTATTTCCGGAATGTTTTTAATCTTTTCGAAATGCTCAACATTTATTGTAAAAAGCAGTTCATAATCTTCACCACCATTCAGGGCATACATCGAGGGATCCATGTTGAACGAACGGGCTGTATCGTAGGTATGCTGATCTATCGGAATTTTATCTTCATAAACTGTACATCCCAAATCTGAGTGTTTACAAATATGTTTTATTTCCGAAGCCAGGCCATCCGATATGTCGATCATGGCAGTAGGTTTAATTTTTAAGTCATCCAAAATCCTGATGACATCCTGCCTTGCTTCAGGTTTTAGCTGGCGCTCAAGTATGTAGTCGTGGCCTTCCAGATCGGGCTGCATGTCGGGGTTGGCTTTAAACACGGTTTTTTCTCTTTCCAATATCAATAATCCGGCATAAGCCGCTCCCAAATCACCAGATACACAAAGCAGGTCGTTTTCGAATGCAGGGCCACGATAAACCACCTTATCTTTATCAACAGTTCCTATTGCCGTTACCGAGATGAATAATCCACGCAGGCTACTGGTGGTATCGCCACCCACAAGATCAACATTGTACTTTTCGCAAGCGGCATACATTCCTTTGTAGAGTTCTTCGATGGCTTCGAGCGGGAATTTGCTTGACAAGCCTAAGCCAACAATCACCTGGCGGGGGGTGCCGTTCATGGCGTAAATATCCGACAGGTTAACGGCAATGGCTTTGTACCCGAGGTGTAGTAAGGGGTAATAACTCAGGTCAAAATGAACACCTTCCAACAATAAATCTTTCGTTACCAGCATGTAATTTGCTCCGGCATCAATTACCGCCGTATCATCACCTACTCCGCAAATTGTTGTAGGCTGCTTTATCTTAATATCTTTGGTAAGATGGTCAATCAATCCAAACTCCCCCAGGGTTTCAATTGATGTTCTTCTGGTTTCTCGTTTTTCAAACATATCAAACAGTAAAAGTGAGCTGCAAAAATAGAAATTATAAACGACCTGCTTAATTGGCTTTTCCATGCAATTCTAAATAAGGATCAGGCTGAACTATTTATTTAGGCTTGTGTTTACAATGATGAAGTACCGATATTTTCATTTTATTACACAAACAATAATTCGGTATTTCAGTGCTTAAATTTTATGTAATTTTGCAGTCTCCTTTTGGGAGAGTTTTAATGATAAAATATAGGATTTTGTGACCATGGCGAATGATGAAAATGTATTGATTGATAATGTCACCAAGGGTGATTATAAATATGGATTTTACACGGATATCGAAATGGACACTGCCCCTGTGGGCTTGACCGAAGATACCGTAAGATTTATTTCTTCCAGGAAAAACGAACCGGAATGGATGCTTGAATTCAGGCTGAAAGCATACCGTCATTGGCTTACAATGGAAGAGCCGGATTGGGCACACCTTCATCATCCTCCCATTAAATTTGATGAAATAATTTTTTATGCGGCACCCAAGAAAAAGAAATTAGCAAGTTTGGATGAAGTTGATCCTGACCTGCTGGAAACATTCAACAAATTGGGTATTTCGCTCGAAGAGCAAAAAATGCTTTCGGGTGTGGCTGTGGATGCTGTGATTGATAGTGTATCAGTGAAAACCACTTTTACGAAAACCCTGAAAAAACACGGGATTATTTTTAGCTCTTTCAGCGAAGCTGTTCAAAATCATCCTGAGCTTGTTAAAAAATATATGGCTTCGGTAGTGCCCTATACCGACAATTATTTTGCCGCCCTCAACTCGGCAGTATTTTCTGACGGATCGTTTTGCTACATCCCGAAAGGGGTAAGGTGTCCGGTTGAGCTTTCAACATATTTTAGGATTAATGCCGCCAATACCGGGCAGTTTGAGCGCACACTTATCGTTGCCGACGAGGAAAGTTACGTGAGTTACCTCGAAGGCTGCACCGCTCCCCAGCGCGATGAAAACCAGCTACATGCCGCTATTGTCGAAATCGTGGCCATGAAAGATGCCGAAGTAAAATATTCGACAGTACAAAACTGGTATCCCGGAAATGCAAAAGGCGAAGGCGGGGTTTATAATTTTGTTACAAAAAGAGGAATTTGCCGTGGAGCTAATTCAAAAATTTCCTGGACACAGGTAGAAACCGGTTCGGCCATTACATGGAAATATCCAAGTTGTATTTTGATGGGTGATAATTCGGTGGGTGAGTTTTATTCGGTGGCAGTTACCAATAATTATCAGCAGGCCGACACAGGATCAAAAATGATTCATCTCGGTAAAAATACCAAGAGCACCATTATCTCCAAGGGAATTTCGGCAGGCCATAGTAATAATAGCTACCGTGGTTTGGTGCGTATGTCGCGCAGGGCTAAGAATTCAAGAAATTTTTCGCAATGCGATTCCTTGCTGCTGGGTGATAAATGCGGAGCACATACATATCCATACATCCACAACGAAAACAAATCATCGATAATTGAGCATGAGGCTACCACCTCCAAAATCTCCGAAGATCAATTGTTTTATTGTTTGCAAAGAGGAATAAGCGAAGAAAATGCCATAGGATTAATCGTAAATGGATATGCAAAGGAAGTTTTGAGAAAGTTGCCCATGGAATTTGCAGTTGAGGCGCAAAAGCTGCTGAGCATTAGTTTGGAGGGTAGCGTGGGGTAGAGACAAGGCATGCCTTGTCTGTACGGCATAAAGTGGTGAGAAAAATGAAAAATGTTGTTGCCGCTGGCAGATTGATGCAGGGGATTGATGTAGAGACAAGGCATGCCTTGTCTGTACGGTAATGCAATACGGCAATGCAATATGGCAATCCAAATGAGAAATGCGGCGGAAATGCAAATGGGAAATGCTGCTGGGAAAAATTGGAATTTGCAATTGAAATAAAAATGGCAATAAAAATTGCCGTGATAATGAAAAATTAAAAAATGTAAAGACAAGGCATATCTTGTCTCGCAAAAGAAAAATGTAAAGACAAGGCATGCCTTGTCTCGCAAAAGAAAAATGTAAAGACAAGGCATATCTTGTCTCGTTAAAAAATAAAATAATAATACAATGCTATCAATAAAGAATTTGCACGTAAGCATCGAAGGCAAAGAAATAATAAAGGGTTTAAATCTTGAAGTAAAACCCGGAGAGGTACATGCAATCATGGGGCCTAACGGGACTGGAAAGTCAACACTTGCTGCGGTTATTGCAGGGCGCGAAGGTATTTTTGAAGTTACCGAAGGTGAGATTTGTTACAAGGGGAAAGACGTTTCTGAAATGTCGATTGAATGTCGTGCACGTGAAGGGATTTTTCTTGGATTTCAATATCCTGTGGAGATTCCCGGAGTGAGCATTACAAATTTTATGCGTACTGCCATCAACGAAATAAGACAATACAAAGGCCTGGAACAAATCTCTGCCACCAATTTCCTGAAAGCAATGGAAGATGCGAAAAAGTTGGTCGGCATCCAATCAAAGCTAACAAACCGTTCAGTGAACGAGGGCTTTTCGGGTGGTGAAAAGAAAAAGAACGAAATTTTTCAAATGGCCATGCTCAAACCCGATCTTGCTATTTTGGATGAAACAGATTCAGGTCTGGATATTGATGCACTCAAAGTTGTGGCAAACGGTGTAAATGCACTCAAAACAAAAAACAACGCCACCATCGTTATCACGCATTACCAGCGGCTACTCGATTACATTATTCCTGACTTTGTGCATGTACTCTATAATGGAAAAATAGTTAAATCCGGCAAAAAAGAACTTGCACTCGAACTGGAATCAAAAGGTTACGATTGGCTAAAAGATGAGGCATAAAAACCATGGAAACACAAATACAAGATAAGACATTTCGCGAAAAGATGATCGGGATTTTTGAGACCCGACAGGAAACGATTTTTAGAAACGACTCACCAACCCTGGTTGAACGTCGCAAAGCAGCCATCGAAAGTTTTAAACAACAGGGTTTTCCTAACTCGAAAACCGAGAACTGGCGAAATACCGACATAAGCAAAGCCATGGCAGCAGACTACAACTATTACCTGGAGTCGACATTTCAAAAAGATCAGGATCTGAGCAAGATTTTTAAATGCGACATCCCGCACCTGGAAACCGACATGATCTCGCAGCTCAATGGATGGTTTGTTTCGGAAAACGGGAGCATTAAAACCGATAAGCAAGGAGTGGTTGTGGGAAGCCTGGCCGAAGCCAAAAAGAAATATCCCGGGTTGATCAACGATCATTTGAGTAAAATTGCCGATGATAGAAAAAGTGGTTTTGTAGCGCTAAACAATGCCTTTGCCGAAGATGGTGTATTTATTTATGTACCCGATAATGTGAGCGTGGAAGTGCCCCTGCAAATGGTAAACATAATAAACACCAACGAAAACATCTTTATCCAGAACCATAACCTCGTTATTATTGGCGATAACAGTAGTTTGCAACTTGTACAATGCGACGATTCTGTTGACCATCAGCAGAGCCTGATTAATACTGTTACCGAAATTTTTGTGGGTAAAAACGCTTCGCTTGATCATTATAAACTGCAAAATAAAAATGATAATTCTACGCTGATCAATTCCATATTTTTTAACCTTGAAAGGGATGCCCGGTTGTCAACAAATGCAATATCCCTCAACGGTGGATTGATCAGAAATGAAAACTACGTTACCCTGAATGGCGAAAATTGTGAAGCAAATATTATGGGGGTTTATCTTGTTGACAAAGCGCAGCATGTGGACAACCAGGTTTTTGTTGATCATGCCTACCCCAATTGTGTTAGCAACGAGCTTTTTAAAGGAATTGTTGACGATAGCGCTCATGCCGTTTTCAATGGGCACATTTTGGTGCGGAGAGATTCACAGCATACTATTGCTTTTCAGTCAAATAAAAATATTCTGCTCACCGATAAAGCCACGGTAAACACCAAGCCTTTTCTTGAGATTTATGCTGATGATGTAAAATGCAGCCACGGTGCTACTATTGGTCAGATTGATGAAAATGCTATGTTTTATCTCAAATCCAGGGGGATTGGCGAACACAACGCAAAGATGTTGCTTATGTATGCTTTTGCTGCCGAAGTGATTAATAAAATTAAAATTGAACCACTCAAAATCAGGATTGATGATATGGTAAAAAAACGTCTCCGAGGCGAGCTTTCCATTTGCGAACAATGTGTGCTGCATTGCTCTAACATGGAAAAAGAAACCAATTTTGAAATTGATATGAGTAAGGTGTAGAGGTGAGAGTCCCGAAAAATAGAAAATCAAAGATTTTCTATTTTTCGGGGTCAATAACTCTAAACTCTAAATGCCGGGCTTTGCCCGTGCACCCTCGAAAAATTACGAAA
>CAZQIV010000211.1:0-7809 GCA_964593705.1 uncultured Lentimicrobiaceae bacterium
TATAATAAATGGAACGTAAAAGTAAAATACAGATTTAACACCCCACCTAACAGGTCTATCCCACGGAAAATTCAATAACTATAAAGCTTCCAGACTTCGCTCATGCCGGGAGACCTGTTAGGTTTATTAATCCAAACTACAAAAAAAAGAACCATAACATTTATCCCGGTTGACATTTGTTTTGGAAAAGCTGCTCCGCTCCCGGGCACAATTCACGGGGTGACTGTGCTTGGTTCATTTTTGAGTCACCCCGTGAATACTGTTAAAAAGAAGCACATATTTTCAAAAGACTCCTCCGCTCCCGGGCACAATTCACGGGGTGACTGTGCTTGGTTCATTTTTGAGTCACCCCGTGAATACTGTCAAAAAGAAGCACATATTTTCAAAAGACTCCTCCGCTCCCGGGCATAATTCACGGGGTGACTGTGCTTGGTTCATTTTTGAGTCACCCCGTGAATACTGTCAAAAAGAAGCACATATTTCCAAAAAGCTGCTCCGCTCCCGGGCACAATTCACGGGGTGACTTGGTGTTGCAGATAAACCTAACAGGTCTATCCCACGGAAAATTCAATAACTATAAAGCTTCCATACTTCGCTTATGCCGGGAGACCTGTTAGGTTTATTGACCCAAACTACAAAAAAAAGAACCATAACATTTATTCCGGTTGACATTTGTTTTGGAAAAGCTGCTCCGCTCCCGGGCACAATTCACGGGGTGACTGTGCTTGGTTCATTTTTGAGTCACCTCGTGAATACTGTTAAAAAGAAGCACATATTTTCAAAAAGCTGCTCCATTCCCGGGCTCAATTCACGGGGTGACTTCTCTCTCCCCTCTCATCTCTCTCCCCTCCAACCTCTACAAAAAAAGCCGGAACTATTGCCCCGGCTATTTTATATTCAAATTGGATCGTTAATCAAATTTCATAATTTTCTTAGAAGCTATTTTATCCTCATCATAGATTTTGAGGATATAAATTCCGTTTTTCAGATTTTCCAATCCGTCAACTTTAAAATAATTTAATCCCGTTTTTCTTTGTATGTTTTCGCGGCGATAGATTTGTTTCCCTGTTAAATCCGAAACTTCAATTACCACACTTTGGGTGTCCGGCGAATTATAGACAATATTTACCTGGTCATTGAATGGATTAGGGAAAATTTCGATGTCATCGGGGTTTGCAACAATGTTGGTATTGAAACCAGAAAGAATGATGCTGGCCATGCCATAATTTGGGATGCCATAACCTTTTAGCTGGTCGGGGTTTGCTGCCTGGCTGGCGCTCATTTGTATGGCGTTGAGTACATCCATGTTGCCCATGTTTGGGTCAACCTGCCACAGGCATGCTGTCATTCCGGCAATAATGGGAGAGGAGAAGGATGTTCCGCTTGAAGTGGCGGTTCCACCATTTATCGAAGCAACTACTGCGTTTGATCCCTGGGCAGTTACATTGGGTTTTAGCCTGCCATCGGCGGTTGGACCTATCGAGCTGAAACCGGAGTATATGCCCTGCGCATTAACCGAGCCAATCGAGAACACACTGTCGCCATCTGCCGGTGCCCCAACGTAGGGCCAGGTTGAAGAGTTGCCATCGTTTCCGGCGCTGTTAACCACAATCATTCCGCGGCTCATGCAGCGATCAGCCCCTTTGGTTGAAGGAGCAGTGTTTCCATCCATATCCTGGTAGCTATGATCCTGGGCCGGATCGTCAAAAGTTTTGTAGCTGAGCGATGAGTTGATTACATCTGCACCAACACTGTCGGCATATTCAGCGCCCGAAACCCAGTTGTATTCTTCAATAAGGTATTCGCTCCCTGTATCTTCGGTACGCACCAGGTGAAAACTTGCTGCTGGTGCGGTTCCTACAATCTGTCCGGGTAGGTTGGCTCCCATGGTCGATAGTACCGAAGTACCATGCGTACTTCCCTGGTAAACGTTGATGCCACCACCCACGAAGTCGCGGGTGCTCAAAATGCGGTCGTTCATAAAAAGCGTGTCGAAGGCTTCCATTTGATTGGTGTAAGTAAATCCACCATCCAAAACAGCAATCACCATTCCTTGTCCCTGGTAGCCCTGATCGTGCAATGCTATGCCACCAATCATATCTATCTGGTTAAAAGCCTCGCCGTAATTTAATGAAGTAATAGCTTCCTGCGATTTTAATCCGGGTGTTGAAGTTTCCCAGGTTTCGTTCATACCAAAAGGCTTATTTAGCGAAAGTGAGGTATCATCAGCCATATCTTTTATTTCATCACCCATATATACATTTTTTACCGTACTTTTTACAAAGGGCAATGCTTCTATCTCCGTTATCTTGGAAGGGTCGGTGGTTTCAACCACAATTCCGTTGAGCCATTTGGTGGGATAGTTCACTTCAACACCAATATTTTCAACAGCTTCGATATATTGTGGATTGACAGGAAGATCGTACCAGTCGATATCAATATTGTAACGTTCGCGCCTGTCGAGCGCCCTTGCCGAAAGAAAAGCTTCCGGGTTTTCGATGGAGTAGGGGGAGTTGTCTTTGTCGGTAAATTCCACAAAGTATTTGTCGCCCGAATTAATTTGAGCATAAGAGAGTGTGATAGTAAAGGTGAGTAAATAAAGTAGTAATGATTTCTTCATAATTTAATTCTTTTTAAAGTTGAAAATTTATAGTGTTATAACGAATTTTATTTTGTTTGGTTCATCAGATTACTGTGAAATCCAAATGTTTAATTTTTGTATTTGGTCACTTGTAAATTTGCCATCTACAACGGCTTGACTTATAATTTTTTTGAAATGATTCTGTTTGTAAAAATACCGGAGTGAAGCTTTGGCCGAGGTGCTGATTTTTCTGTTCCAGTGAAATGATCCCTTTAGCATATTCGAGGCAACTTCCTCATCCAAAATATTTAATCGTTGCAAAGCATTCATGGCATTGATGCGGGTTTCGAATTCATAGCTTTCCGAAGTGTAGTTTTTCAATTCGGCAAGATAGGCATTTCCGCCGTGGCCGATGGCAATTTCGAGCCATTTGATACGGATATTTTTTCCGCGCCAGCCTGTTTCATCTTGTGTGCGGTCGAGGTAAGTTCCATATTTTCCGGGAAATGATGAGCATAGATTTTCGAGAGCCAACGCTACATTAAAGTAGGATTTGTCGTAGAGCAATGTTTCAAATTCCAACTGAAATTTTTCAGGAATCACAGGGAAGTTCTTCAACACAGCCATCCTCACTTTATCATCAGGATCGCTGATTGCTTCGTTAAATAAATCTGAAACCTCACTATTTTGCCAGAGCCCTGAAATTTGGTTTAAAATTTCGGTTTTGGTAAGATGGAATTCTTCAAACTTGTAAATACGAATCAAGTCGTTCAGTTTTTGATCAACACGAAAGTTTCTCAGTTCAAGCAGTGCATCATAACGGTCTATCATGTTTTTCGCTTTCAGAGCCTGGGCGATCAGTTCATCATAACTTCTTTCAAATTGTACTTTTTTAACGACTTTACGGTTGGGGTCGAAAATGAGGAAATCAACATTTTTATTTTCCGGATTGGAAATAGATATTTTTTGATGGGCTTCGCTAACCCATTCAGTTTGCTTTTGTATAGAATCATCCTTATAATGAACCTCAAAAACAAAAGGCATTTTAAAAAGTCCGGTAATTTCATCGGTTTGATGAAACTGCGCAACATCAACCCTAAGCTCTCCGGGCAATTGTTCGTAAGTAATTCTGTATTCAGGTTCATCTCCACGGTATATCCATTCTTCAAAAAACCATTCCATCGAGCGCCCTGTAACTTTGCGGATGGCCTGGAGGAAATCGTTTGTTTCGGCAGTTTGATAGGGATAACTTTCAAGGTAATATTTCATCACAGCCTTAAATTCCGTGTCGCCCAATATATCCCTGAGCATATCCAACACCAGCGATCCTTTTTGATATACACGTTCGCGTCCGCCACGGCTGTGGCCTACCGAATAATTATTTCTCTTTGATGTCGCAAGGGCATCTACCAGTTCGTTATTCCTGTCGTTTTGGTAATAATCCTCACCAAAAACAGAGTGTTCAAACATCTTTGCCCAGTAGGTTGCGAAGCTCTCGGTGAGCCACACATCTTTGTGTTTTAAATGCGAAATATAATTCCCAAACCATTGATGGGCCAGCTCGTGTGCGTTTACATTCACGTAATTTCTTCCAAAATATGCCCTTTCATCCACCATCAAAAAATCGCCGAAAATTGTGGAAGTGGTTGTTTCCATTGCACCATACATATAATCTATTACCGGGGCCTGCTTGTATAATTCCCAGGGATAATCAAAACCAAATTCTTTTTCGAAAAAGTCGAACATTTGGCTTTGGTATTTATAAGTAGCCTCAAAATGATCTTCCCATTCGGGATAGTACCACAACTCCACCGGAAGGCCGCGATCGGTTTTCAAGGCTTTATATTCATAATCACCAATTACGAGGCAGGTAGAGAAAAATGGATGGGGGTGGTTCATTTTATATATCCATGTTTTGCTATCATCTTTATTTGTTACCACATCCTCACGAACGCCATTGCTAAAAACTTTAAGGTCGCCGGGAACAGTTACCGACATATTTACAGTGTGAATTGCCGGCGTGTATGGCAACCAGCGATTTGGCCTGTGTGCCCAGATTTGTTTTCGTTTGATTTGCTCGGGGTCGTTCCACCCGACAAAATAAAGCCCTTCGCTTGGTTTTGCCGTATAAATAAAAAGGATTGTATGATGGGTTTGCCATGCAAGATTCCGAGGGGTTTCAACAATAATGTTGTTGCCGCTATATTTAAAATCAGCCGGATTTTGGTCAATTTTAACTTCGCTAACCTGTATTTCGCTAACATCAAAAACCAGCGAATCAATATTTTCGTGCAGGGTCTTGAAACTAAATTCTGCCTCACCGATAAGCAGCGTATCATAAGGCTTTATGATGAGATTTGCATTTAAATGATAAAACTCAATCTCACGATCGGGAAATTCATAACTTTTGTCGTAGAGGTACGACACAGTTTTGTCCTGTGAATAGATGGAAAATGAAATGAGCGTAAGGAGGAAAAAAAGTGCCGATCGGATTAGTATCATATTTTGAACGCCTTATTGTTGAAGTTTATAAACCAGCCCAAGATTTATCGACCAGGTATTGTTAAATATCTTCCCTTGTCCTTGTTGTGCAACGTTTGCCCATCCCCAGTTGAATCGTCCATCGATAAAAGCAGCAACTTGTTCAGTAATCGAAAAATCAGCGCCGATGCCCAACACAGCGCCAAAATCAAAATTGTCGATGTCGGATTTATAATTACGGTCAACGTTTGTGATTTCCTGATCATCGGGGTTGAAGTCGTTGGTTTTGATGTAAGTGCCCTGAATGTTTGCGGATAAAAGATAGCCCAGGTAAAATCCTGTATATCCAAAAATCCGGTATTTTGAACCAATGTCGAATTTGGCCAAAACGGGAAGCGAAAGGTAGTTCAGGGATTCTTGAAAATCTTTGTATTCCTCTGTGTAAAACGATTCGCTGGTTTTTACCAGGCTGTAATTTGCCCCTTTGGGATCGAAGTTTAATTCGGCCTAAACCGAAAACCATGAGTTGGTTTGAAATTGGGCCAGCAGCCCCAGGGGCACAGTAATTTTTTCCTGGTAGTTGCTCGTAATGTACCGCCCTCCATAGTTGCAAAAATTTACACCACCCTTAACTCCAATTGCTGTTTGTCCAAATATTGCATCCGCAGCAAAAAAGGTTGAAAACAAAAAGAGAAGGACGATTCTAAGTATTGTAGTTTTTGTTGCCATTTTAAATGAATAAATTTTAATGTGGCAAATATAATAAATGAAGGCTTTGTTTGATGCAAAACCGTAAATCATGATTCTTTTCAACGCCATAAATCGCGTTGCTAATCAATGACCGATAACATCGCAATTTTAAACTGTCGTTAAACAATCACGATTCGCTTGTACGCTGCCCTAAAAAAATCTTTCGACCAAATATCAAGTTCACGCGGGTCTCTTAAAAATGGGGCAACCTCATTCCGTGCGGATTCTATATCGAGGCTGGAAATAATTTCGTTGAGTAATTCTATTAATCGGGATTGTGTCAGAGGCACTACATCAGTATAATGTCCCGAGTCCCTCATTCGCTGCTCGAGGTGCTGTATTTTTAGTTTCGGATAATAAGAAGAATACCAGGCAAAGTCGTACCAGTCGCGGCCTTTCACGCGATTTTTCCATTTTCGGCAAAGCACAGCATGCAATTTGCCGGCAAAAAGTGATGGCAAGGTGTATATTCGCACTGCAAATTGTACAGGCGAAAAAACATACTTCATTTCTGTGTCGAAACCTGAAGGCGGAAGGGTGTCTATCTCAAGTTTAATTTTTAGAATCGACTGCTGATTTATGTTTAAAAGCATTGATTCAGGAGCTTCAATCAAAATCAGTTGCTGCCAGGTATTTGCCTTTAAAAATGCGGATTCGATGGCTGTATCTACAGTTTTTGTTTTTGTTTCAAGCCTAACCTGAAATCCCAATGCATGAAACTCTTTTTCAAGAACCGATTTATAATGAATAAAGTCGAAATCTGCTGAAGGCCTTATCAGCGAAAAATCCAGATCTTCAGAAAATCGGTTCAGGCCGTAAAAAATCCGGAGTGCAGTGCCTCCGTAAAAGGCAGCCTCGTTAAAAAATTTTGCCCGCCACAAACCCAGGAGTGCTATATGTTGCATGATTTCTCTGAGCGCCATTAAAATCTCCGTAGGCGAATCGGGTAAGGGCGTTGGCATAAGCCTTTTCAACAGTTCATTCATTATTTTTATGATTTGTATCTGGTTAAAAAATCAATCATCCACCGGATTTTCTTTGTTGAATAATTCGTTTCAATTTCCAGGAGGGTGTTTTTGTTGATATACCCGGTAAGAGTTGTTTCGTCAATGCGAAGATCCTGGAAAAAATATTCGGAAAATGACCCTGGCGAAGTGGGAACAAAGCGTTTGTCTGTCCATACTTTATCGGCTAGTGCTTTGAGTGGCTGCATAATTAGCCATTGTTGTAAATTCAGCTTTTCGATGGTGAGTCCAAAACTGTAAAAAGGCTGTGGTAGGTGAATGTAGCTAAATCTGCCAACAGGCGTATCATAAAAACGTGAACGCCCCGGAGTAACGGAAGTAAAAACAGAAACCTGTTCAGGGATCAAACCATAATGGGCGAGGGCATAGTCGAGACTGATGGCGGATGGTCCGTAAACAAGGTTGGCCAGCATTTCCTTTGAAACCGGAGCTTTTTGCCATAGCGTGGTAAAGCAGTATAAACCTTTTCTTAACCTGATAATTTTGTTTTGCTTCAGAAGATTAGTAACCACATCCCGAGGTTTTTTGTATCCGGAAAGTATTTCCATCAAGTGGGTGTAGTCAAAAACATCCTGTTCGATGTTTGTACGCAAAAGTTCAATTGGTATCATCATTTTACATCAATGTCCATTTATTTTGGACATTGGGTGCAAAAATAGTAATAATTGGTTTTTCTTCACCATTTTTGTTTTACCTGGATTAATGTTGATATATGAGCTTTTTTCTTTTACTTTCTTATTTTGAAATCACCGTTGTCCGGTAAAAATAATTGATAGGAAATGTTTTCAAAGTAGATTCCTCACTTCGTTCGGAATGACCGTTAGTTACGTTTTTTTGGTGAGGGTTGGTGGGGGGGTTTGCGCCCCCAACCCACACATTTTAAAAACAATACAAGCCCCCTGTCAATTAGGTACGCCCGCGGGGGGCGAGAAAAACAAAAAAATTTTACCGGCACCCAAGATTTTTAATAGA
>CAZQIV010000212.1:0-7758 GCA_964593705.1 uncultured Lentimicrobiaceae bacterium
ACAATTTATCGCTATCAACTTTTTTCTTGACAGGGGCAATATAGGATGTCCCCCTGCCCCCCCTGGTCCCCCAAAACGTTAACATCGACGAAAACAGAACACTTTAATCCGTAATCATTGATGTTATTTCCTAAATAATTGTGATAGGGTTCGTCACAAAAGTATATGGGACTGTGAAGATTAAGATATTTGGATACAGTAATGGATGCACCTGAAATAACGCATAACCGATTTATCTCTGAAGTGAATGGCGTGGTGGAGGAGCTTTACAAAGATCCCTTTACTGACCATGATATCATGGGATGGAGTGCAGAACGTCCCCTCCCATGGCGGCTGTTTTGCGGGCAAGCCAAAGAATCTCTTCGGTTGCTTGATGATTCATCCGTCGATTGCGTGATAACATCTCCTCCCTATTTCTGGCTACGCGACTACAAAGTCGAGGGCCAAATTGGCTTGGAGGAGAGTGTAGATGGCTACGTTGTTGCACTGACAGACGTGATGACCGAGGTCTTTCGGGTTCTGAAGCCCACCGGGACGGTCTTTCTCAATATCGGTGACACATATTACTCAGGCAAAGGTAAGTCCCATGGAGTCGATAAGAAGAGCTCGAAAAGACGTTTTGGACTTCGTGCAGTCGATAAAAGCGGTGGCCTCGGAATTGGACTTCAGCGAAAATCTATTATAGGAATCCCTTGGCGAGTTGCGATAAAAACTTGTGAGGCCGGCTGGGTTCTGCGCTCACCTATCATCTGGCATAGGCTAAAGTCCCTGCCAGAACCTGTTCGTGATCGACCGTCCCGCGGTTATGAACACATTTTTATGTTCGTGAAGTCACGTCACTATTTCTTCGATAAGACAGGGTTGCCAAAAAATGGGAGCTCCGAAGATGTGTGGAACATCCCGGCAAGAGCGAAGTTAAATGGGGCTCGGGAGACCGCACCCTTTCCAGACGAGCTTGTTGAACAATGTTTAGCTGTGGGTTGTCCACCATCCGGTACAGTACTCGATCCATTCTGTGGCAGTGGGACAACAATGCGCGTCGCATTGCAGAAAGGCCATCCAACCATTGGAATTGAGCTTAACGAATCCTTTTGTGGTCACATCCGTGACGATCTGCGGGGGCTTATGAAATGAAATATTTCTCTGCTGCTCAAATTCAGGAATCATTGCGAAATCTCAAGCCTTACAACGCATTTTTCTCAATCACGTTTCTCGTTATGAAGAAGGCGAAGATCCCAATTGGTCATAAAAAGCGTTTTAGTCTTGATGCGGAAAATCGAAAATTCCTAAAGGAACACTTTCAGGTTCATCCGAAGTCAAACTGTTTCTTTCGAGTGATGAGACAGAACGTTAGTGCTAAAGACTGGGTCAAACCAAACTATGCGAGTACTGGTCTTCAGGCAGTTAACACTCAGACCTTCCGCGATGCCTTGCTTCATGAAAAAAACGATAACACTTGGGGGTGGACTCCAGACTATGTTCAACAGCTTGCGGCTAAGTTGCCTCGCCGAGGCGTCAGAATTCCCCTTTTTCATCTTGCCGTATGGATATATAAGTATCGGACATGGGAAGATGATATTCACCGGGAAGATATTGTCAGAAAGATCATCGCCGAATATGGCCTGACTCAAGAGGAACTTAGCAATCTTTTTCAAATTGATGTTGTTTCGGATATCACCGAGGGGCAATCATTCCAGGAACTGCCTGTCAAGTGGCACCAAATTTTAGCGGCATTCTCACAACCGAAAGATGTTCCAGCGGAAACTAGCGGAATTCTTAACTACCTCGAAACCGAGGCGATTGGCCCAGTTCCTCGACTTGTCTTTCAGCCGGGAAAGAGAATCAACCTGATTGCAGGAGATAACGGGCTCGGGAAAACATTTTTGCTGGATTTATCTTGGTGGGCTCTCACGCAGGATTGGGTAGAAAGGCCAGCTACGCCATTTCATGTATCTCCAACAAGGCCGCCACTCATCAAGTTTGCGGTGGGAGATTCAGGGGGATCGAGACCGGTCAGAGCCTCTTACTCTTACAACACGGGAAATTGGGAGATGAAGGGACCAAGGATGGCTCTCTCAGGCTTGGTTGTTTATGCCCGAGTAGATGGTTCATTTGCTGTTTGGGATCCCGCAAACCCCATGCTTGCCGGGGCGACGAATGATTCTGGCTGGCACGGGCTCAAATTCACCCGCGAGGAAATCTGGGACGGCAAAAAAGGCCAAATCCAAGGGCTGATTGCTGACTGGACAAAGTGGCAACTTCGCCCGGACCGATATCCCGCCTTTTCTACCTTACAAACGGTTTTGCGAAAGTTATCACCTCCAGACTTAGGACCAATAACCATCGGAGACCCTGTCCGTGTTCCAGGGCTAGACAACCGTGAGATTCCGACACTTGTACACCCTTATGACAGCGTTCCGATTTTTTTTGAATCGGCCGGTATAAAGCGGATCATTACGCTTGCCTACCTCTTAGTTTGGACTTGGGAAGAGCATAAGATACAGGCCAAGCAACAGGGCAGACCTGAGGAACGCCAGATGGTCGTTCTTATTGATGAGGCCGAGGCTCATCTACACCCGAAATGGCAAAGGACAATCCTTCCGGCATTGCATGGAATCTCGCAAGATCTTCACGCTGAGATGGCCGTACAGTGGATCATTACCAGCCACTCGCCACTGGTGTTGGCTTCCGCCGAATCAATATGGGAAAAGGATGCTGATCGCCTATTCCAAATTGATATGAGTGCGAATGGTAAGGTTTTTTTCAACAACCTAGAGTTTGAAAAACGCGGGACCATTGACTCCTGGTTGTCCTCCGATATCTTTGAGATTCAACAGCCAGGATCATCGACAAGAGAGTACGCCATTAAAGAAGCACTTCACCTTCAACAGATGAAAAATCCCACGAAAGCCGACATTCAAGCAGCAACAATTCAGCTAAGCAAACATCTCTCCGCAGAAGATCCGGTTTGGGTTAGGTGGATATTCTTTGCCGAATCATTTGGAGTGAAGCCTTGATATCAGTAGTCGCCGTACCTGAACCCGCCGACTTTGACCGGAAAGTGCGTGTTTTAGGTTTAAATTTTCTAAGAAGGACAACAAATCCAACAGGTCGTCAATGGAAGCGCAATGGTTATTGGCGCAAGTCGCTTGGGGATCTTTACGAATCATACGATGGAATATGCGCATACTGTGCTTCATGGACCAAACGTGCAACAAATATTTCGACTCCACAAGACAGTTCGGTTGATCATTTTATTCCAAAGTCGGCAGAGCCATCACAAGCATATGAATGGAGCAACTTCAGGCTATGCCGAAGTCGCCTCAATATGCGCAAGGACATTCACCCCGATGTTCTCGACCCGTTCACTTTAAACCCAGGATGGTTCAACCTCGATTTTCGCACGTTCTTATTAGTGCCTAACCCAACTTTGACCGCTCTGGATCGTAAGCGGGTTGAAGCTACGATTGATCGGTTGCAACTCAATGATGACAACGACTACGTGAACGAGCGCATTGGTGCGGTTCGTCAATACTGCTTAGGCAAGGCAACCTTCCCTCTGCTACTCAACCGTTATCCCTTTATCGCTCTCGAAATGCGAGCCCAAAACTTTGACACCAACTTTCTGCCCCGTATGAGAGATTACTTTGAGGCACCCCCTTGATCGATCACTTCTCTCCGTAAGGAAAATAAAAAATAAGATAAAGGGGTCAAATCTACGATTAACTGTTGCTGGCGATTCTGACATATTTACTTCATGTTCAGGCTGCTAAGAATTCAATACCCGGATGGAAATGCTACTACCTACCTTACGGTTAGCAGTATCATTGATAGGGTTAAATATGAGATGAGTAGGAATAAGGGCATTATGCTATGTGTTGAAAAACTAATCAAAACCGTGAGCAACGGTCAAACGTAGATTTGACCCCCTTTGATACAAAACAGTTTCATGAGCAAGGTTATGCAACTGTAAAAGAATTACCCATTCATCTCAGTCTGCCTGGGTTTTTCTTTGTTTGGATTGCAGATATCAATGAGATTGTTGGCAACCTAAACCTTGTTTTGAATGACATAAAAATGATAGCTGAGAAACCATGGCTACTGGAAGGTTCACCAGAAAAACGATTGCGCCTTTTTATCCGTGTATACTTCTATGAATTTTATCGTTTCAGGGAAATATTTAACGAAGCAATGGCCGCCCTACGAAAGGCTGGGTATTTAACTAGGCACGATGGCAATTTGGTGCGTAAAGCATTCAATGATGCTTTTGAACAAACAATAAGCATGAGAAACCAACTGACTCATGCTCGAATTAACTGGTCGGCTGATCATGTTGATCTTATGATAGCAGATCTTAGAAGAGAGCTTGGGCATATGGTTGTGGACATTGACACCAGGAATGAGGTGACTGTTGATAACTTTTTGCAGAAGTTGTGTCCTAAGTATTACAATTCTTTTTACGCTGAGGGGCAAAGAATCTGTAAGGTGTTTCAGGCTCTAATCAATAACATGGCAGATAGATTCATTGAGAAAGATAACATTCACCTGAAGAAGGACGGGTGATAGCCTCGCGGCTCTCCCCCGCCTCTTAGGCGGGCGTTATACTTGAAAATAAATGAAGAAAATTGATGAACTGAAAAAAGACTATCTTTTGCTTTCTGAGTTGTCGCAAAAAAACAACTTATCAGATGAAGAGGTCTTTAGGAGGATTGGAGAGCTTGATATAAAATATAAAGACATAGATTCACATTTTCTTTCATTTGAAGGCTTAATATCAAATATAGGCTCAGATCAAAAATCAATTCCAATTCTCAATTATGCTTTAAAGAAACTTCAAGGTAAAAAAGAATCATTAGATCAAAATAAATTTTATTATGATTTTGGAAACACATTGTTCGCGAAGGCCACTATAGAATTGTCAGCAATTGATGACTTCGACAGTCTGGTTGATTTAAAAACTTTCCGTGAAGCGCGAAAATATTTCCTGAAGGTAAAGAAAGATCGATATGGACATTATGAGCGGGCAAGAACGAACTTAGCTATTATTTATGAACGGTATGGCAGAAACTATGAAGCGATAAATGCATTTGACCAGGTAATAAAGGCAAGTCCAACTTTTGGGATGGCTTATGGGGGAAAAGCTGTTTCTCTTGAGTATTATACAAGGCTTGCTCCGCAGCAATCATTACATCTTATTAATATTTCGTATAATTTATTACTTAAAGCCTTGGCAGATACTTCACTGGTAGAAATAGGTGGTCGATCCTCATTCGAATATTATGAGTCCAAAAAGGAACAAATTGAGAAATTTTTTGAAAGTGTTGAGTATTCACCAATTGAAATAAATCCACCCAAAAACATATCAAAATACCAAAAGTTCATCCTGTCAAACAATCTATTTCTTAATTACGACTTCGGATACTATTATGACAAAGATAGTCTATGTGATAATTTTTTCCCAAATTTAATTGAAAAAATAAATGAAGAGAAATTTGATAAAACCCAAACAATGTCTAAGAAAACATATTTTTGTTTTCAGACATTCAATCAGTTATTGGAGGATTTCACAACGGCAAGGTACAATTTTTATCAATCCCTGAACCTCAAGCATAAAAGGATAGATAGTCGTGTGAAATACATATACACACTGGACTATACACAGCACTCTTTAAAATATGGTATTCTTAAATCAGTTTTTGCAACGCTTTATAACTGTTTGGATAAAATAGCGAATATTATAAAATTTTATTTTTCAGATGAGGAAATAGATATAAATAAAATCGAAGTATATTTTGATTGGTTCACAAAAGATGTTTTTAAAAACTTGGTTAAAGAAAAGAAAGATTTTCAACTTTTAGCTCTTTATAGTCTCGCCATAGACATGAAAAATGGAGGATCATATTACCATCTTAACAGGATTAGAAATAGAATAACTCATTCTTTTTTAAACATAAACATTGATATTGGATTCGATGAAAAATATGCTGACTTTGAAGTTACAGAAGATTACATAATATCTAGTATTTATGATTTGTTTGTGATCGTAAAGGCTGTGATTATGTATTTACTGATTGGTATACATAATACAAGTGATCCAGAAAAAACCATGCCTATGTACGCAACTATGGAATACGATATTTACAAATAAAAGTATAACAAGTCGCTGGAGAATCGACGGAAAAACGCTGGCGCGTTGCCCGCGTCTCAGCTCCAGTGTTATCTTAAATAAGGACACTCAATCTATGAGTTATACTGCAAAAGTATTCAATGTTATGATTGCATCACCTGGCGATGTTGCATCCGAAAGAGCAATCGTTCGTGAGGTAATATACGAATGGAATTCTGTTCACTCAAAATCAAGAAATATTGTATTGCTCCCTATCGGGTGGGAATCGCATTCATCGCCAGAAATGGGAAGTAATCCACAAGAAATCATAAATAAACAAATATTAGATAAGTGTGATTTTTTAGTTGGAGTTTTTTGGACTAGGATAGGAACTGCAACTAATGAGTATGCCAGTGGTACCGTCGAAGAAATTGAAAAGCATATTGAAGTAAAAAAGCCTGTTATGCTTTATTTTTCCGGACAACCCGTAGCAATGGATACTGTAAATTTAGACCAAGTAAAGGAGCTTAAAGAGTTCAAGGATTCATGTAAGAGCAGAGGACTTTATGAAGAATATGAGAGTCATTCTGAGTTTAAAGCAAAATTTTATAGACATCTACAACTGAAGTTAAATGAACACCCTCTTTTTAAAGATATTGAAGCCGCTGGTATTAGTGAAGTAATTGAATCAAGCACTCGTCTTCCATCATTGACAAAAGAATCGCGGACATTGTTGAAAGAAGCTAGTTTAGATACTCATGGAACAATTATGAGTCTTCGAATGATGGGTGGCAATGCAATCCAAACCAATGGGAAAAATTTCATTACATAAAAGGATAGAAGGGAAGAAGCATTGTGGGAGGCAGTAATACAGGAATTAGTAGAGAATGAACTAATTTTTGACCCCGGACATAAAGGAGAGGTTTTCCAACTTACTAATAAAGGCTATGAAACTGCTGATATGATAGAAATTTAATATAACGAATTAATGCACTGGAGCGCAAAAAGCTGCGCCCAGTGATTATAGCGTTGGGAGGTAGGTTAATCATGGACGAAAACTATATACCGATCAATTGGCAGGACGGTAGTGGCGAGAGCGTGGAAATCGGCTATTTCAATCCTAATGGCCAACAGTGTTGCGGGCATTGCGGCGTTCATGGGACAGACCATGGTCAATATGTCTATAAAACTGAATGCACAATATGCGGTTATGTTTATGGAACAAATGGATCTGATATGCATGAAAGGCGTTGCCCTGAGTGCCAAAGAGGAGCGCATGGTATCAGGTACTGGAAAATTATTGAAAGCTGAGATCATTCGAGCTCGGTAATTTCGATGTAAAAATTAAGTATTACGATGTTCTACATGGCAAAGCATTGAAGGATGGGGGTCGCACCAAGACAACTAATTAATATGATTAAATTAAGCCCAAAAAAGACCTCATTTTTTGGGCTTAAACCATCGTTTTTTATATCAAAATGGGCCTTTTAAGATTACAGTAATAAAATGCCAAGGGCAAATAGACATTACATCCCCGGATATGTGTGGCATATCACCCATAGATGTCACAAGAAAGAGTTTCTATTAAAATTTGGCAGAGATAGGCGTCTTTGGATCAAATGGCTATTTGAAGCAAAAAAGAGGCATGGGCT
>CAZQIV010000213.1:0-7671 GCA_964593705.1 uncultured Lentimicrobiaceae bacterium
ATTGGTAACAAAGTCTACTTATAAACTTTCAACCGTATCTTAGAAATGAGCCAAAGTTATTAATCAAATTTATTCAGCCAGCGACGTCCAAAGTTTCAATTCCTTGATGGTTCGATTAAAAGACGAAATATGAAAACGGAAGGATCTTCATAACCGGCGTTTCAATTCCTTGATGGTTCGATTAAAAGATGTCAAGGAACTGTCCGAACCCGGCCTTAAATGGGGTTTCAATTCCTTGATGGTTCGATTAAAAGAACCATTACCGATTTAAGCCGACAGTACGATGCGTTGTTTCAATTCCTTGATGGTTCGATTAAAAGGTTGGTAAAAAAGAGGTAGATACCCGCTTCAAACAAGTTTCAATTCCTTGATGGTTCGATTAAAAGCGCTGATGGCAAAAAGAACATGGTTTTTACCTATGTGTTTCAATTCCTTGATGGTTCGATTAAAAGCATGTAAAATATATCATGCTGTTAGAGATGTACCCTGTTTCAATTCCTTGATGGTTCGATTAAAAGCAGTCAAAGTAACCCCCGACCCGATTTGTGAAAGCGTGTTTCAATTCCTTGATGGTTCGATTAAAAGCCAAAATTGAAGCAATAACACCCGCACCGGCTGGTCTGTTTCAATTCCTTGATGGTTCGATTAAAAGGCCGCATGGTAGAATCTAAAGAGCTTATACCCTTATGTTTCAATTCCTTGATGGTTCGATTAAAAGCTTTCTTGTTTTCGTTGATTCATCAGTAGGTTCTGCGTTTCAATTCCTTGATGGTTCGATTAAAAGTTCTTCCACAGCGATTATATTGCTCGTTGCGTATATAGTTTCAATTCCTTGATGGTTCGATTAAAAGTAAGGTTTGGGGGTGTATGTATGTGCTTGGTAATCAGTTTCAATTCCTTGATGGTTCGATTAAAAGGAAATTTAGAATAGATGTAGGTAATGGAGTAGGTAAGTTTCAATTCCTTGATGGTTCGATTAAAAGAATTCTACATCAGTTGAAAAAGAAGGTATAGTATAGTTTCAATTCCTTGATGGTTCGATTAAAAGCTGGTGTGTTGGATTGTCCCACACCATAGAACACAAGTTTCAATTCCTTGATGGTTCGATTAAAAGGAAATTTAGAATAGATGTAGGTAATGGAGTAGGTAAGTTTCAATTCCTTGATGGTTCGATTAAAAGAATTCTACATCAGTTGAAAAAGAAGGTATAGTATAGTTTCAATTCCTTGATGGTTCGATTAAAAGCTGGTGTGTTGGATTGTCCCACACCATAGAACACAAGTTTCAATTCCTTGATGGTTCGATTAAAAGTGGGGGGGTTTGCATATGTTAGAAAGATAATGAAAGTTTCAATTCCTTGATGGTTCGATTAAAAGGAAAATGTTTGATGAAGGTTAATGAGCTGGTACATTGTTTCAATTCCTTGATGGTTCGATTAAAAGGAAATGATTTTCCAGTTTTCAGTTGATTGGAGCTCAGTTTCAATTCCTTGATGGTTCGATTAAAAGTACAATAGACCTTTTGCTTGGTGATTCATCTTCGTTGTTTCAATTCCTTGATGGTTCGATTAAAAGAAAAAACTAATAATTAACAATTATGGCAAAGAAACAAGTTTCAATTCCTTGATGGTTCGATTAAAAGCAAAAAGCAAATAGTTGATCCAAGTAAAACAGTAACGTTTCAATTCCTTGATGGTTCGATTAAAAGCAGGTGAAGGTTGAGAGAAAAGTTGACCGGGACAAGAGTTTCAATTCCTTGATGGTTCGATTAAAAGCATAAACAGACTTAACGGCTCCCATCACCTTTTCAGGTTTCAATTCCTTGATGGTTCGATTAAAAGAAAAAACTTTAGACGATGGCGTACAAATTCAAGAAATGTTTCAATTCCTTGATGGTTCGATTAAAAGAGTTACACCGCTCACCGATCCCTCAATTTCACTGAAGTTTCAATTCCTTGATGGTTCGATTAAAAGTTACCGATTTAAGCCGACAGTACGATGCGTTTATGAGGTTTCAATTCCTTGATGGTTCGATTAAAAGCCTTATCCAAATAGTACAAAGATGTTTAACCCACGAGTTTCAATTCCTTGATGGTTCGATTAAAAGGAATAATTCTTTGAGCCTGTATCCTTCACCTAGCTTGTTTCAATTCCTTGATGGTTCGATTAAAAGGGGGCGTGAAAATTAACAACCAAAACAATCAACAAAAGTTTCAATTCCTTGATGGTTCGATTAAAAGTCAAATCCATAACGGTTGAGCCTTTTACCCTTATGAGTTTCAATTCCTTGATGGTTCGATTAAAAGATTTACAAACAGAGTATTTAATACATTTTGTTTTTAGTTTCAATTCCTTGATGGTTCGATTAAAAGGGGGCGTGAAAATTAACAACCAAAACAATCAACAAAAGTTTCAATTCCTTGATGGTTCGATTAAAAGTCAAATCCATAACGGTTGAGCCTTTTACCCTTATGAGTTTCAATTCCTTGATGGTTCGATTAAAAGCGATTAATTCTTGCTTATTGCTAATTGCAATATCAAGTTTCAATTCCTTGATGGTTCGATTAAAAGCAACAGATAAAAAACTACACGTTACCTATTCAGCGACGTTTCAATTCCTTGATGGTTCGATTAAAAGAATAATAGACTACAATCCATCCATGCCCCCCGATCATGTTTCAATTCCTTGATGGTTCGATTAAAAGTGCTTTGCCTTACCATAACCTCTATCAAATAGCTCCGTTTCAATTCCTTGATGGTTCGATTAAAAGAAAATGCAGACCAAGCAAATAGGCTTTCGGATATTAGTTTCAATTCCTTGATGGTTCGATTAAAAGAGTGGATGCTTCAATGGGTAGGCATCAGCGGAATGTGTTTCAATTCCTTGATGGTTCGATTAAAAGACTAAATTAATTCTCAAAAGTCAATAAAAAATTATTCGTTTCAATTCCTTGATGGTTCGATTAAAAGATATTATGGTGCAACTATTGAAGGTTCGTTTTATGCGTTTCAATTCCTTGATGGTTCGATTAAAAGAGACAGGATGCAGCGTTAAAGAAAGTGGATGCCTCAAGTTTCAATTCCTTGATGGTTCGATTAAAAGGATACTATGAAGACCTGACAAAGGCGTTAGATGTGAAGTTTCAATTCCTTGATGGTTCGATTAAAAGCTAAGGACGGGATATTGAACAGGCCGGATCAGAAAGGTTTCAATTCCTTGATGGTTCGATTAAAAGATGGAAGCGCCCTGAAAGGTTTAGGCACTCAATTAAGTTTCAATTCCTTGATGGTTCGATTAAAAGTTGATGCAAATGTATGGTCACCAACTGCTTATCCTGCGTTTCAATTCCTTGATGGTTCGATTAAAAGAGCCCATCCAAATATTGGCCCTAATCCCAAAGGTGGGTTTCAATTCCTTGATGGTTCGATTAAAAGACAAGCCTTTACGACCAGTTAACGGACATGGTCGAGAGTTTCAATTCCTTGATGGTTCGATTAAAAGTGTGGCTCAAACTCACTAACAGGAGATGTAAGCGGTGTTTCAATTCCTTGATGGTTCGATTAAAAGTGTGGAGGACGTGCAAACAACACTATTAAGTGGAAAGTTTCAATTCCTTGATGGTTCGATTAAAAGACATGAAAAACGTTTCACAGTTTACACTTCCATTTTTGTTTCAATTCCTTGATGGTTCGATTAAAAGAACGGATGGATCACAGCAAGCCGGGCATTTGATGTAAGTTTCAATTCCTTGATGGTTCGATTAAAAGAACGGATGGATCACAGCAAGCCGGGCATTTGATGTAAGTTTCAATTCCTTGATGGTTCGATTAAAAGCGAGGAATGGAGACCAAACATGATTAGTCTCCCCTTGTTTCAATTCCTTGATGGTTCGATTAAAAGCCGGGCAAGCCAACGCACTACCTTGAAATAGACCAAGTTTCAATTCCTTGATGGTTCGATTAAAAGCAGATCACGATGCTGGAGGCCGTCCTCATAATTCAGTTTCAATTCCTTGATGGTTCGATTAAAAGCCCTCAGCCAAAAGCACATTTGGACTATCTTAGGAAGTTTCAATTCCTTGATGGTTCGATTAAAAGATTTATGGAAGTGGACAACTTATTGATTTTCCTTTGTTTCAATTCCTTGATGGTTCGATTAAAAGCAGGTGCAATTTCAAATGATGGTTTGCGCCTCTGAAGTTTCAATTCCTTGATGGTTCGATTAAAAGATGAGTACCGCGCTCTAAAGGACGTAATACGAGGAAGTTTCAATTCCTTGATGGTTCGATTAAAAGACAACATGTATGCAACGTTTGAACACAAACCACGATAGTTTCAATTCCTTGATGGTTCGATTAAAAGAATCACAGGACTAACGAAATGATTGGATTAACATAAGTTTCAATTCCTTGATGGTTCGATTAAAAGCCCAGAACGAACATGATAGCGAAATCTACTTCCGCCGTTTCAATTCCTTGATGGTTCGATTAAAAGCAACATGTATGCAACGTTTGAACACAAACCACGATAGTTTCAATTCCTTGATGGTTCGATTAAAAGATAATAGACTACAATCCATCCATGCCCCCCGATCAGTTTCAATTCCTTGATGGTTCGATTAAAAGTCTTCTAAGAATAGTTAATTAAAAAATAGACAAACAAGTTTCAATTCCTTGATGGTTCGATTAAAAGCCAGAACGAACATGATAGCGAAATCTACTTCCGCCGTTTCAATTCCTTGATGGTTCGATTAAAAGAGAATTCCTGAGCCAGTATAGGTAGCTCACCTGCTCGTTTCAATTCCTTGATGGTTCGATTAAAAGCCCAGAACGAACATGATAGCGAAATCTACTTCCGCCGTTTCAATTCCTTGATGGTTCGATTAAAAGTCGTTGTTTTAGTTTTGAAAGGTAAAAAATATCTATGTTTCAATTCCTTGATGGTTCGATTAAAAGTCCATTCCTCGAATGTTTGACCATCTGTGTTTTCGTGTTTCAATTCCTTGATGGTTCGATTAAAAGGCTCGCTATTAAGAACATTGTTTTAACTCAACTTTGTTTCAATTCCTTGATGGTTCGATTAAAAGTACCACACGTTTTTTTTCCTTTGCGTTCTTAAATGTGGTTTCAATTCCTTGATGGTTCGATTAAAAGTTGGTTAACGTCTTGAATTGATGTGTTAATTGCCTCGTTTCAATTCCTTGATGGTTCGATTAAAAGCTAGCGACATGGTGACTGATGTTAACGGGCTAATAATGTTTCAATTCCTTGATGGTTCGATTAAAAGCTGATCGAATGTAAGAAATTTGCACCAGATTGTTAGTTTCAATTCCTTGATGGTTCGATTAAAAGTCAGCAGAGCCAAAAAGTATAGATGAATTGATAGGGAGTTTCAATTCCTTGATGGTTCGATTAAAAGCCGTTGATTCCCAGTAAAAAAATTGCCGGAAATCAAATACTTACATTGCAAATGTAGTACTTTTTTATTCCGCTTTTCTGTCAACCTCTAATAAGGCATTTTTACCCGTTCACCGACAAGCGGTTAAATTGTTGTTTTTCAGGATGTCAATGAACTTTCGCTGTGAAATATTTTTTTTGAGTGGCTGGTTTGAGCATCACCGACAACTATAGAAATTGATCCAACACCGATTTTTCGACCCCAACAATTTGTTTCTCAAGCCATTTTTCCTGCCGGGTTTTGAAAATTATCAGGCTATCGTCTGCCATTTCCATTATATCCTTTGCCTTCAAAATTAACTCTTTTAATTTGACTTCGCTTAACTCGCCCTCAAAAACAGAGTTTTGAATCCAATTTAAATATTGTCGGCACAATTTAAGCATTTTGCCAACTCGTTTTTCTCCGATATCGTAAACCAGTATAATGTACATGTTTTTTTTTAATGAATGAATGAATGAATGACTGAAACTTGAGAATGAATGAATGAATGTCCGAAGGACTCCTACGGAGAAACTTGAGAATGACTGAATGATTGTCCGAAGGACTCCTACGGAGAAACATTTGAATGATAGAATGAATGTCCGAAGGATTCCTACGGAGAAACGAGAGAATGAATGATTGAAAAAGCGTTTCTGTCATTCTGCTGTTTCAGTAGTTTCTGTCATTCAGTAGTTTCTGTCATTCAATCATTCAATCATTTAGCTGTTTCTGTTTTTTCTGTCATTCAATTCCCGCAGGGGCGGGATTTCCCTACACTCAACATTCTTTTGTTTCTGTTATTTTCCTAAATTACTCTATAAACTTTTGTTGGCTCGTAGTGCTGCGGCAGGGATTGAAGTGGCAGCCCGGCATGATGGCCACCGATGTTTTTTGTTGGCTGGCGGAGGCTGAGGAACGAAGCCCACGTACAGCCTACAAAAACACGGTGGGCAGCTTGCCGGCTATAACGAAAAGCCCGGTTGCCGCCCATAATATTTTTATCAGATACCATATTTTTACCACCAGATTTTAAAGGGTTTGTATTCTTCAATTTTCATAATGTGCTTAATCAATTTGTAGCATTCGAGCCTTATCAGGTATTTATAACTTACGTTTCGTTTTAGGGTTCGATGATTTATGGTTTCGGCGAGTTTGTTTTCGAATTCCTTTACAAAGGTTTTCTTTCCTTTTTCTTTGAGGGTTATAAATTTGGTTTTGCAGTCGAAATCCTCTTTTTTAATTTCTTTTCGGTTTATTAGTTTAAATATTACACGATCGACCAGGATGGGCTTGAAGATTTCGGCCAGGTCTAATGCCAAAGAAAAGCGCCTGTCGCCGGGTTCGTGCAAATAGCTTATGGTTGGGTTGAGTTGTGTTTGGTTGATGGCCCTCAGACATTGCGAATAACACATCATATTTCCAAACGAAATCAGTGCATTTAGTTCGTTTTGTGGAGGTCGTTTGGTTCGGGTTTCAAATTCAAATCCTTCAACAATTTCATCGAATGCTGCATAATAATTCATCCTGATGTTTCCCTCCAGTCCCATCAATTCGTCTATTTTCTCCGTTTCCGGGATCTTTGCAGCAAATTGTTCAATCGCATCAATTATGGATTGTGTGCTTTTTCCACGGTTGGCATAATATTTTAGATTTTTGGTCATATTGAATGCTGCTGCTTCGATGAACTTCCGGGCTATTTCTATCCTGAGTTTTTTGTTGAGATAATGTTTTGATTGGGCAATGAGGGTTTTTCCGGAAAGCAACTGATCCTTTGGCATAAAGGAACCTGAATAGTTTTCGTAGTAATCGAAGAAATGGACCTCGATCTGGTTTTTTCCGAGAAAGTTATACAAGGCACTGTTAGCATCGAGGCTTCCAAACACATATAATTCTTCCACACCTTCTACGGGGAGATAGCGGGGTTTTTGTGTATTTCCCGCCCCATCGATAGGCGTAAATTTTAAGGTGTTGTCCTTTCGGGATAGCTTACCGGGATTAAAAAGATAATATGACTTCTTCATACAGGATTACAGGATGTTACAGGATTACAGGATGGAACAGGATTACAGGATGGAGCAGGATTGCAGGATGGAGCAGGATTGCAGGATGGAGCAGGATTACAGGATAGAGCAGGATTGCAGGATAGAGCAGGATTACAGGATGGAGCAGGATTGCAGGATAGAGCAGGATTGCAGGATGGAGCAGGATTACAGGATGGAGCAGGATTGCAGGATGG
>CAZQIV010000214.1:0-7640 GCA_964593705.1 uncultured Lentimicrobiaceae bacterium
GCGAAGCAGCCTGCCCCGACCCTTCGGGGAAATCCCGCTTATGCGGGAGAGTGATATGGCAAGATCAAAAATCAAACATCATACATCGGACATCTGATATCAGATGTCCGATGTATGATGTTTGATATAGGGTTGTACATTTTCAACAGGATTTTTTATGAAGTGTTTTTTGTTCGAGTATAGTCATCCGATGAATTACTCCCGGAAGTAGCACCAGTACTAATCGCATAACGTCAGTTGCTTAAGCATTATTCATCGGATGACTTTTCCTGATTATCAGTTTGAGTCACACCGTGAATAAAGCCGGGCAGTAGTGCTCTATTTTTAAAAACCCGCCCTGCTTTTGGAAATAATTCACGGTGTGACTTGTGGAATATAGTCATCCGATGAATTACTCCCGGAAGTAGTACCAGTACTAATCGCATAACGTCATTTGCTTAAACATTATTCATCGGATGACTTTTCCTGATTATCAGTTTGAGTCACACCGTGAATAAAGCCGGGCAGTAGTGCTCTATTTTTAAAAACCCGCCCTGCTTTTGGAAATAATTCACGGTGTGACTTGTGGAATATAGTCATCCGATGAATTACTCCCGGAAGTAGTACCAGTACTAATCGCATAACGTCATTTGCTTAAACATTATTCATCGGATGACTTTTCCAGATTATCAGTTTGAGTCACACCGTGAATAAAGCCGGGCAGTAGCGCAACTTTAAATAGTCAGGGTTTCACTTTAAGTGAAGCCCTGACTTTCAGTATCCCGGGCAAGTCACACCGTGAATAACCCCGGGTAGTTTTACAGCTTTTCAAAAAGTTTGTTTTACGCTCAGGCAGAATTCACGGTGTGACTTCTTTTACTAAGTTTGCTTTTTGAAATGAATTGAGAGAGAAAATGAAAAAACAAATTACACTGCTGTCATTATTAATTGGGCTTTCGTTAACACTTTTTGCCCAGCCAGTTAAAGTAGGGTTTTATGCTGAAAATAAACCGGAAAAATCAGAAGCAGCCATAAAAAGTGCTTATCAATTTTTAACTTCAAACACTGGCATTCAGGGTAGCTATCTTAGCCTAAAAAAACTAAAGAAATTAAAAAAACTTGAGCAACTTGATGTAATCTGGTTGCATATTCCAGACACATTGATAAACCCGGAGGATTATTTCGATCAGGAAGCACAAGACAATCTCCGCACTTTTGTAAGTAATGGAGGCGGATTACTACTATCGCGCGAGGCTTTTGGGCTGATCAATATTTTGGGACTTGAAAGTGAAAAACCTGAAATTATCCCAAAGCAGGCTTCCGACAATGGTTATGGGCGCATGTTGGGTTTTCATGCTTTTCGCCAGCATCCTGTTTTTGACGGCCTCAATGGTGGGGCATACATATTGAAACCATCCAATGATTTTAGGGTAAGGAATT
Source organism: uncultured Lentimicrobiaceae bacterium (assembly GCA_964593705.1). Lineage (GTDB taxonomy): Bacteria > Bacteroidota > Bacteroidia > Bacteroidales > 4484-276 > SABY01. The sequence goes on from CAZQIV010000214.1 coordinate 1,420, forward strand.
GCGGTTACTTTGGAAACCGAAGCCCCGAATCAGGAAAAGTTGTGGCCACCGACTGGGATTATATTTTCCTTCGTGAAAACAAAAAACTGGTGCTTGAATATGATTTTGGAAAGGGTAAAATCCTTGCCGTTGGCGCATACATGTATTTTGAGCTCCCATCGAAAGAACATGCCACGGCAGGGCAGCCCTACAACGTAAACCGGCAACATCTCGAAAAATTCACTTCAAATTGCATTGAATACTTATCCGGGAAGAAGAATAAAGAACAAGCATTTTACTGGAACTATCAAGCCCCGGTTTTTGAAGAATTTGATGCCAACAGCCTGAAATATTTTCCTCAAATGCAACTACAAAAACCTGCACACGAATGGCAGACATCATCTTCGGATATTGAATTAAGCAATGGTTTTGCCAGCAAAAACTTTTGGGATATTGCCGGGGAACGCTTACTTGTGATGGGTAAAGAAAACAGCGGAATTGAAGAAGTATGGGCGCATCCGTTTATGGCCTTTCGTGATTACGAAGTCGGGATAAAGTTTTTGAACCAGGACACGATTTACTGGCTAAGCGAGGAACGGCCTGTGGTGGAGATAAACCCGGAGTCTTTTGCCCATCATTATAGGATTAGAGATGCTATTTTAAAGGAAGTTATTACGGTTTCGCCAACGAATCCCCAGGGCGTAATTCATTATGAATACCGGGGTGTAACTCCTGCCAATCTGTTTATTCGTTTTAAAACCAATCAGCGCATCATGTGGCCTTATTCTCATAAGGTTTTGGGTGGGATGAAATATGATTTCCACGAGCAATTGAATGCTTTCATCATCACCGACCCTTCCGGTGATTTTACTACAATACTTGGATTTAACAAAGAAACACTGCCGGTCTATTTTAGCGACTCACCGCTATTGCCAACAATTAAAATTAAATCGAATCCAATCGGGCATTATAGCGATATCTATCCCACCGACAGCTTATGGCATGGTGAACCCACCGAAGATTACATCATTTCAGGCCTGGCCAAAATTAAACTGGAGGTGAATGATAATCTGGATGTAATATTTGCTGCAGGAAGCGAAGGCACTGCAAAAACAATTTCAGCTTATGAAAATGCAAAAAGTGACCCTGAAAAAATTTATAGGCAGGCTTTAAAATACCATGAAACTACCCAAAAAAAATTCCTTGCCATTACAAGCCCTGATTCAATATTTAACGAAGCTTACCAATGGGCACTAAGCGGTGCAGACAAGTTTTTTGTTACCACACCCGGAGTGGGCAGTTCGATAGTTGCCGGATATGGAACCACGGCAACAGGCTGGGAAGGAGAGCACGAGGTAAACGGCAGGCCGGGCTATTCATGGTACTTTGGCAGGGACGCGGTTTGGAGCGCTTTCGCACTGCTCGACTACGGCGACTTTGAAAAAGTAAAAACCATCCTGGAAATGCTACAAAAATATCAGGATCTGAACGGAAAAATCTACCATGAACTCAGCACCTCAGGTTTTGTACATTACGATGCGTCAGATGCTACACCGCTTTATGTGATACTTGCCGGAAGATATTTGAAACACTCAGGCGATCTTGATTTCATCAGCGAAAGCATGCCACACATTAAAGCAGCCCTGGAATTTATGTACTCCACTGATACCGATGGTGACGGCCTGATTGAAAATACCAATGTTGGCCACGGCTGGGTTGAGGGCGGGGCTTTGTTTGGCTCACATACCTCAATTTATCTTGCTTCGTGTTGGGCAGAAGCCCTGAAAGAGTCGGCATATATTTTTAAAAATCTTGGTAAGAATGAGCAAAGCAGACATTATCAAAAAAATGCCAATGAAGTCAGCGCATTGATTATTAAAAAATTCTGGAATATTGATGATGAGTATTTCTATCATGGTTTTAAACCGGATCAAACCTTTATAAAAGAAAAATCCATTATGCCCTCCATTCCTGTTTTGTTCGGGCAAATCGAAAAAAAGAGGGCAATTTTATCAACTGCCCCTTATGGCACCAACGACTACACCTCCGATTGGGGAGCACGAATCATAAGCGAAAGCAGCCCGATATTTAATCCAAAAGGATATCATACAGGAAGCGTTTGGCCACTTTATACCGGCTGGGTAGCTTTGGCCGAATATAAAACAGGAAGAAAAATCCAGGGATTTAGTCATATCATGAATAATCTTTTAATTTACGATGACTGGGCACAGGGATTCATCGAGGAGGTGCTTCACGGCGAAGAATATAAACCAGCCGGTGTGTGCCATCACCAATGCTGGTCGCAAACCATGGCTCTGCAACCGGCCATTGAAGGCATGCTCGGCATGAAGCCTGATGCCATTAATAATTTGCTTGAACTTCGCCCTTCGTTCCCGGCAAACTGGGATACGATTCACATCCAAAATATCAGGGTTAGAAGCCACCTGATCGCTTTTTCACAAATGAGAAACGATGATATAATTATTTATCACTTTGAAAAAAGTAATCCTGATCCATTAAAAATAGAATTTTTACCGAATTTACCTGCTGGTACCGAACTAATCTCAAAATCGTTAAATGGAAAATTACAAAGGCCAAGAAATGAAAACCTACCTGAATTTTCATTTTCACTTGATAAAAAATCCACCATTGAATTGCAGATCAGGAATGGCATTGAAGTATTGCCTGTGTACACCAATCCTAAACCCGGATCGAAATCGGAGGGGTTCAGGATAAGAGAATACTATTTGGAAAAAAATGTTTACACCATTAATTTTGAAGGCAAACCCAATGCTATACAAGAGTTCTCGGTTTACATCAATGGCAAGCAACCTGTAAAAGTTGAAAAGGCAGAACTAACCGAAAGGGAAGGTAAGATTTATACTTACAGGGTTAATTTCCCAAATGTTGACAGTAAATATGCAAAGCAGCAGGTAAAAATATTTTTGGATTAATTATCCAATCTAAAAAGCAATAAAACCCCTAAATCCCCTGAAGGGGACTTAATCCAAACTTCTTGACTAAACTCAATAACTGAAAATTCCCTGACAAAAACAAAAAGCCCCACTTTTCATGGTGGGGCTTTTTGTTTTTGTAATTCTACTACCATTTTTATCAAAAAAAAATAGAGCAATTATTACAAACTAAACCGCACAGAAGCAATAAAGTTCCTACCCGCTGCAGCAATTCCGGAAGAATACGGACGGTAACGCTGGTCGGTAATGTTTTCCAAACCAAGATTTACCTGCATAAAATCGGTAACCTGATAAAGTAACTTAAAGTTTAGTGTGTACCAAGAGGGAGAATATGGGTCTCCGTTTCCGTCAAAGGCATAAATGTAGGCTTTATCCCTCTCAGAGGGCGCCAGATTATTGTATGAAATCTCACCATTAAAAACACCATAAATATCAGCCTGCATACGATTGCGGGCATAGGTCAGGTGAAACCCGCCATACAACGGAGCAACATGGCGCAAGGGCGCTGTGGATCCATCATCAAGCTCTTCATCACCTTTTTGATAATTGAGGTGAGCTCGCAAACCGAAACCCGCAAATAAATCAGCTTCAATATCGGCCTGAACACCGTAAACATAAGCACTGGCAGCATTTTGTATAGCCTGAACCTTACTCATTTCCCCATCATACATTATACTGTCGTTACCATTAAGTTTAAAATCACGCCTTACCATAGCATCATTTAACAAAGTGTAAAAAGCAGAAATATCAATTTCGACCGATTCGTTAAAACGCTTACTTATTCCAAATTCGCCACTGTACGCATATTCTGGTTTTAGGTCAGGATTCGGGACAATAACCGAACCGGGTTCCGAATCGAAAATTTTTCCGACATCATCAATATTAGGCGCACGAAAACCTGTTGAAAAATTCAGCTTCAACAACCAATCCTCTTTAGGATGATAATTTATGCCCGCGCTTCCGGTAATAGCACCCGTTGTTAAATCAGCGTTGGTAAAAGGGAAAGGATAAAAAGTAGTATCGAAGGTAGCATTTAGGGTTACCAAATTATACCTCAAGCCTCCCTGAAAAGTTACTTTATCTGATATTTTATTCAAATAAGAACCATATACTGCAAAGGAATTCCAGGTAGATCCATCCGGGTAACGAGAAGCTGCATTAATACTTTCGCCTGTTTCGATATTCTTTTCATTCCCTTCAGAGCCCACATTATTTAGCTGCATTTCTGCACCATAATAAACAGTTTGATTTGAGGTAATGCTTTTTTCCAAATCAATATTTAGAGAGACTACATTCACATTTTCCAAACGGTTAGTAAGCGTGGTTTTTTGATAATCCCTGTCGTGGCGGCTCTCTTCGAAATATTGATGCGCCAAGCTTAAACTCAAACGGTCGTATAATTTTGTACTTTTAACATTGTTTACTGCCAGGTTGTTCATCATCCAGATTTGCGGGCCATAATACCATTCCGCCGACCTCAACTTATCATTTTTATAGCGGATAAGCCTGTCGTAGCGAGGATAATCGGATGTAGTGGAATAATGAAATCCGTAGGTAAAATCCCAATTTTTATTTGGCTTAAAGCGAACTTTCTGCATCAGGTTTAACATATTAAAACCGGTTGGCACCTGCACTTGTGGGTCAGAGTTGGCAACTATTGAATCCCGGCCATTGATGCGTTCCACATATTCAGGTCTCAGGTATTCGTCCGGACCATGACTCCCCATTTTCAAATCATCAAAATCGGAGTAAGAAATACTCGTGGTAAAAGCCCATTTTTTCAAACCAATGTTAAAATCGACATGCCCTGTCTTTTCGGTGTTGGCCGAGGCATACCTCATAAGTGCATTGGCGCGGATCAAAGGTTTTCCGTTTGCCGCGAGCGCAGGTTTGAGGGTATAAAAGTTCATCACACCTCCAATGGCATCGCTGCCATAGATTACTGCTCCCGGACCATAAACTACTTCGGTCATCCGCACTGAGAAAGGATCAACAGAAATCACATTCTGGAGGTTTCCGCTGCGGAAAATGGCATTGTTCATCCTAACGCCATCCACGGCTATCAACACCCGGTTGGCGGAAAAACCTCTAATCATGGGGCTGCCACCGCCGAGCTGGCTTTTCTGAATAAAAACTCCCCCGGTAGTTCCAAGAAGGTCGGCAGCAGTTTGGGGGTTCATTAGTTTTACGCGCCCCGGTGGAATAATGGAAATTTTATTGGGAATATCCGAGCTTACCTGTTCTACCCGGCTGGCCGAAACCACAACCTCATCAAGATAAACCTGCGAAGGTTCAAGCCTGATGGTGAAGTTAGCTTTTCGCAAATCATCAAAGCTCAATTGCAAGCCCTGGTATCCAACAAGCCTTATTTTGATATCGTTGGTATTTTTAAATCCTGAGATGTCGGCCTGTCCGTTTATGTTTGTCATTGCTGAAGCATTAAGCGACAGGCTATAAATAGTAACAAATTCGAGTGCTTGCTGAGTTACATTATCCTTTACAGTTATTTGCTGGGCATGCATGCAAATTCCTGATATTAATAAAAACAATAGTATGTTATATTTTTTCATCAGCCGGCAAAAATAACATATTCTGTTTTGAATTGATTCAATAAAATTAAAGTAGGGGACATTACAATAGCCAGGGTTTCACTTAAAGAGTCAGGGTTTAACTTAAAAAAGTCAGGGCATGACTTTAAGTCATACCCTGACTAACTCCTGAGTTTAAAACATCTCCTCCTTAGTGATGATTCCGGCGGCTAATAATTCCCGTATTACGATTTCGGTCATGTCGCTTTTAAATGCAAATTCGTAGCGTATATCCATAACATAAGCCTTGAGTCGTAATTTAAGATACGACCTGCGCTCTTTTACTTCATTTAACACCGATTTTCGCGGGCGCAATAGATGTACATAATTTAATCCTAATTTAGTGAGTCCAGATTATTTCCAATTTTTTATTGTCAAGCCATGGAACGGTGATTGGTTTTTGCAATTTGGCCACATCTTTAAGGATTGGGGTGTGCGCCCTTTTTCTGATTTTTATTAGAAATTTGCCCCCATCATAGATTACTTTTCCGGGGACATTAATAAATTTTTTAAATATTGTTGGAGCCAGGTATACCGTTAATTTCCAAATAAAATGCAAACTTTTTTTTATGTTTGCACCAAGCTATGTTTTGATGACTTCGCATGTTCTTCAATAATTGAAGGTTGAGGCTCGAGCATAGCTTTTCTTTTTTTACTGTTTGATCTCGATATTTGATGT
>CAZQIV010000215.1:0-7583 GCA_964593705.1 uncultured Lentimicrobiaceae bacterium
GAAAGTATGTTAAAACATTTTAAGAAAATAAATTTGGATTACAACATAGAAGTGTCTGTCCATAAAGTCGATACTTTTCTGATTTCGCCTGCGCGACCCCTTAGTCCCCTAAAGGGGAAACCCCCCGCTGCCAGTGCGTTGGCTGGTTCTCCCCTTCAGGGGAGTTAGAGGGGTGTGCGGCAGATTACGAGTTTATAGACCGACTCTAATTAGAGTCTGTCCAGAAAGTCGATACTTTTCTGATTTCGCCTGCGCGACCCCTTAGTCCCCTAAAGGGGAAACCCCCCGCTGCCAGTGCGTTGGCTGGTTCTCCCCTTTAGGGAAGCCAGCCTTGCCGGCTAGGCAGGTTAGGGGGGTGTGGGGCGGAATATGAGTTTATAGACGGACACTAATTAGTGCCTGTCCATAAAGTCAACTATCTCGATGCGAGGCCAAAGAATTTCCCGCAGATTTCGCTGATTAGCGGAGATTTTATCTGCGCTAATCAGCGAAATCTGCGGGAAACATTGCTAAAAAGACAGTATCTAATTAGACTGTAGATTCCTCCCTCGGAAAATATTTAGTTTCTATTCATACAGTTCAGGTCATCAAAAGCTACTTCAAGCCTTTTCACTATACTGCCTTCCATTTCGCGAAGCCATTTGCGGGGGTCGTAGTATTTTTTGTTGGGTTTGTCTTCGCCATCAGGATTCCCGATTTGTCCCTGGAGATATCCTTCATTTTTCTTGTAATAATTCATCACACCTTCCCATGCAGCCCATTGGGTGTCGGTATCGATGTTCATTTTAATAGCGCCGTAGCCGATGGCTTCACGGATTTTTTCCTGTGGAGAGCCTGAACCACCATGGAAAACAAAGTTTACAGGATTATGCGCCGTGTTAAATTTTTTCTGAATATAGTCCTGTGAGTTTTTCAAAATTACCGGCTCTAATTTTACATTGCCTGGCTTATAAACACCGTGAACATTGCCAAAGGCAGCAGCGATTGTAAATCTGTCGCTGACTTTTTTAAGTTCTTCGTAAGCAAACGAAACTTCCTCAGGTTGGGTATAGAGCTTTGAGCTGTCAACATGCATATTGTCAACACCATCTTCTTCGCCGCCGGTGATGCCCAGCTCAATTTCGAGGGTCATCCCCATTTTGCTCATCCGTGCGAGGTATTGTTTGCAAATGGCAATATTCTCCTCTATGGGCTCTTCGGAAAGGTCGAGCATGTGTGAGCTAAAAAGCGGTTTGCCATGCTGTGCAAAGAATTTTTCGCCTTCGTCCAATAGCCCGTCAATCCAGGGGAGGAGTTTTTTGGCGGCGTGGTCGGTATGAAGAATAACGGCAACGCCGTATAATTCAGCCATTTTATGAATGTGCATAGCCCCGATAACTGAGCCTGCAATAGCTGCCTGTTCGTTGGAGTTTGAAATGCCTTTGCCTGCATTAAAAGCAGCGCCGCCATTTGAAAACTGAATGATAACAGGTGAGTTAACTTTTGCAGCAGCTTCAAGTACTGCATTTATCGAGTTGCTGCCCACCACATTTACCGCGGGGATTGCGAAATTATTTTTTGCAGCTATGGCAAAAATTTTCTGAACATCATCACCGGTTACAACACCGGGTTTTACTACTTCTAATACTTTTTCCATGATAATTATGTATTGATTTAATTGTGTGAATAAACGAAATTTAAGTCTGCAAAGGTATAATTAATTATGCTTTTAATTATTCACTCCTGCCTTTAACTAATTGTTAATAATGGGGTTTCGGAATGTTCGCCTGCCTGCCCAAAACTGACTTCAGTTAATTTTTATCTATAATTCCAAAAAACTTATCAAAAACTTAACAATTAAGCAATGCTTTTTGGACATAACCGAAGAATCCAAAAAATCGAGAAAGGTTGTGCAGCGTGTTACTCCAGTATTTGTAAATTGTGTAACAAAGCTAAAAAGCATGTGGGCCTAAATATGTTGTTGCAGAATTATTTTTTTTGCTTAGGTAGGAGTGTGGATTTTTAGAGTTTGCAATTAGCGCTAACATTCCTCTGCCCGCATCAGCGTTTGCATCGACAACTGTTGTGATAAGATTTTGGGTAAGGCGTTAAAATAGAGGATTGTTGACATAGATGTTTGTATCTTTGGAAAATAATCTGAAGATCATGAATGATAATAATTCAAATATTAATGTAAACAAGATCGTAAAACATTGGCTTGAAACATCCGAGGATGACTATCAAACAATGTTGACCTTATTTGATTCAAAAAAATTTAGTTGGGCATTATTTATTGGGCATATTTCAACTGAAAAATTACTCAAAGCACTTTATGTAAAGAAATATGAGAAACATGCCCCATTTACACACAACTTATTTCGCTTAGCTGAGCTAATTGATTTAGATCTTTCAGATGAACAGGCAGACTGGTTGGATGAAATAACTTCTTTTAATTTAAACGCCAGATATGATGATTATAAAAGAGAATTTTATTCTATTTGCACCTATAAGTACACACAAAGCTGGATTGAAAAAATTAAAAGTATAAGGATATGGATCAAAAAGATGCTATAATTATTGCCCATCAATATGCTGATGCAGTTAAGTCAAAGTATGATTACAGTCAAATTATTCTTTTTGGCTCGTACGCGAAAGGGAATTTCAATAAAGATAGTGATATCGATATTGCTGTAATATTAAAAGATTACGATAATAAAATGGTTGTGCAATTGGACTTAATGCGATTAAGACGTAAAATAGACAGTAGGATCGAACCCCATCCATTTAGGCAAAATGAATTTGAAATAACAAATCCAATGGTGAGTGAAATCATGAAATATGGTCAGGAAATTTGGAGACAAGATTAGAACATATTTTGACATACGAAAACAAAACCAGGAGGATTTCCCATTTACTTGCCCACCCCGAAGATTTTGAGGAAGCAATAAAATTAGCCGTTTCAGATAATCAATCACCGCTTTTCGGCTTTCGGTTATTAATTCACAAATTCAGCAAAAATGTGAATTAATCAGGTTAAGTCATTAAGGTATTTATCCATGAGCCTGGAAACAGGATACTCACCGAGGGTGGAAGCCGGCAAAATCAAATAATCTTTAGGGAGAATCTTGATTTGTTTATTTGCTGTTATCTTAATAAAAACGGCAAAGATTTTTTGATGCGTGAGCTGATGGACATAAGTTTTTGAAACAACATGGATGTCTGATTGATCAGGATTTACAAATTGCCATATTTGTTCCTTATGTATCAAATCTGCGGCCTGGATTTCTTTTAGGCTTTCAATCATTGGAAATTCATACAAGCCTTTCCAGATGTCGTTTTCACCGCGTTTTTTAATGATGGTAAAAAGCTCGTTGTTTTTATTAAATGTGATAAAGAGATAGGTAAAATACCTTGTTTTTATTTTGATTTTTGAAATTTTCGATGGCAATTTATCCACCAAACCTTTCTGATATGCAAGGCAATTGTCGCTAAAGATGCATTGTTCACAGTCAGGATTTTTTGGTTTGCAATAGATGGCCCCAAACTCCATCATGGCCTGGTTGAATTTTCCGGGCTGCGCTTTGTCGATGAGATTTTCGAGGGCTGACTTTATTTTTTTTAAACCCGGGGCGCTGTTCACGACTTCTTCGATGGCATACCAGCGGCTAAGCACACGCATCACGTTGCCATCGATAACTGGTTTAGCCTCATTAAATACAATGGATGAAACTGCAGCCGCGGTATATTCACCAACACCTTTCAGTTTCAACAAATCGTTGTAGTTGTCGGGGAAAATGCCATTTAATTTTTCAACCACGGTTTTTGCTGCATGATGCAGGTTGCGTGCTCTTGAATAATATCCGAGCCCCTGCCACAGTTTCAAAACACTGTCTTCGTCTGCCTCTGCCAAATCCTGAACTATTGGAAAATAGTCAATAAATTTCATGTAATAACTCATGCCCTGATCTACCCTTGTTTGTTGAAGGATGATTTCGGAAAGCCAGATTTTGTAAGGGTCGGAAGTATTTCGCCAGGGTAAGTCCCTGTGGTTAATATCGTACCATTGTAAAAGCCTTGTTGTTTTTGTCATCTTGATAATTAATTCCAGAGCTGAAACCTGATTTTCACTGTTATTGTTCAAATTAATCCACAGCAAGGGGATCAAACGTTTTTTTTTTAAAGACAACAAAGAAAAAATATCTCATTTTACTGATTAACAAATTTTTAAAAAATTATCAATTTCTTGTTGGATTAAAAAAAATTATATATTTGCAGCCCTATTTACGAATCTAATAATCAAATCTTTAAATAGTATTATGACAAAAGCAGAAATTGTAGCAGAGATTGCCAATAAAACAGGGATAGAAAAGTCGAATGTACAAACAACTGTTGAGGCTTTTATGGATACCATTAAAAACTCCATGGTTAATGGTGAGAACGTTTATTTAAGAGGCTTTGGTAGCTTTACTATCAAAAAAAGGGCGGAGAAGACCGGAAGGAATATTTCAAAAAATACCACCATCATCATTCCTGCTCACAATATTCCGGCTTTCAAACCGGCTAAGACCTTTGTGAATGAAGTAAAAGATAATGTAAATGTTAAATAGAAAGGGTTAAGAAATGCCAAGTGGAAAAAAAAGAAAAAGACATAAAATGGCGACACACAAACGTAAAAAGCGTTTGCGCAAAAACAGGCATAAGAAGAAGTAAATTCTTTAAATATTAAAAATTATTGCATACGTCAAAAGGTTTTACTATTTGATTTATGCGATAATTTTTTTATGCATATTACAATTCGAACCTATAAAAAAGGAAGTAGTATTTATTATCAAAAACGCAGAGTGTGGATAGGGATTTAGTTATTAATGCAAATTCCTCCGGGGTTGATATAGCATTTCTCGAGGATAAGCATCTGGTTGAGCTCACAAAGGAAAAATCAAACAAAAAGTATTCAGTTGGAGATGTTTACCTTGGTAAAGTTCGTAAACTTATGCCAGGGCTTAATGCTGCATTTGTAAACGTTGGCTACGAAAAAGATGCTTTTTTGCATTACCTCGATCTTGGGCCGCAGGTGCGTTCGTTGATTAAATACACCCGGCTTGCCAGTGCAGGTAAAATCAGTACACTTCCACTAAGCGAATTCAGGCTTGAACCGGATATCGAAAAAACCGGAAAAATTGCTGATGTACTCACTATAAATCAACCCATACTGGTTCAAATTGCCAAAGAACCTATTTCTACAAAAGGTCCCAGGGTTTCATCCGAAATTTCTTTTGCCGGGCGTTATCTTGTTTTGGTACCCCTTGCCGATCGTATTTCTGTTTCACAGAAAATAAGAAGTATTGACGAGCGTAAACGCCTCAAACGCCTCATTAAAAGTATAAAACCAAATAATTTTGGTGTTATCGTCAGAACTGCCGCCGAGAATAAAATGGTGGCCGAACTGGATTCCGATCTTAAAGAATTATTGGAAAAATGGGAATCGATATCCAAGAAACTTAATAAGGCCGAGGCTCCAACAAAGATTGTGAGCGAACTCGACCGTACCTCGGCCATGTTGCGTGATCACCTCAACGAGTCATTCAATAATATCCATGTTGATGATTCGGCATTGGCCGAAGAAGTTAAAACCTTTATAAAACATATTGCCCCCGAAAAAGCCGGAATTGTAAAATATTACAGCGGCTCAAAGCCAATTTTTGAGCACTTTGGTGTTGAAAAGCAAATTAAGAACTCTTTTGGTAAAATTGTAACTATCAAAAGTGGCGTTTACCTTATCATCGAGCATACAGAGGCTATGCATACCATCGATGTAAACTCCGGGCACAGGGTAAACAAAGATAAAAACCAGGAGAGCAACTCACTGGAAGTTAACCTGGAGGCAGCTACCGAAATTGCACGTCAATTGCGCCTAAGAGATATCGGTGGAATTATTGTTGTTGATTTTATCGATATGACCGAAGCAAAGCACCGACGTCAGCTTTTCGTGAAATTGAAGGAGGAGATGGCTCGGGATAAGGCTAAACACATTATTTTGCACCCCAGTAAATTTGGCCTGATTCAAATTACCAGGCAAAGGGTAAGGCCGGCAATGAAAATCGAAACCCTTGAAAAATGTCCTGTTTGCAATGGTAGCGGCGAAAGCAAAGCAACCATCCTTATCATCGATGAAATCGAAAATAATTTGCAGTACCTCATCCAGGAACAAAACGAAAAAAGATTGAATATTACTGTTCATCATTTTGTTTATGCCTATCTAACCCGCGGATTCCCATCGCTTAGGCTTAAATGGATGTGGCAATACAAATGCCGCCTGTCGATAAAACCATCATCATCACATCATTTTCTGGAATATCATTTCTTTAATAAGAATAATGACGAGTTGAAGATGTAATGATTTTCAGGCAAACCCACCTTATTAAAACTTCAATAAAATTTTTACTTTTGCCCGCCTGTTGCTTCATTATGAAGCAACACTGATTTATCCGATAATAATTTACACAAAATACCACGCATGGAAACAGTTGTGAGCGGCATTAGGCCGACAGGAAATCTGCACCTTGGGAATTACTTTGGTGCCATAAAAAATTTTCTCAGAATGCAGGAAGAGTTTAACTGCTTTTTCTTTATTGCTGACTATCATTCGTTAACTACCCACCCAACACCCCAGGATTTGCATGGAAATGTGAAGCGGGTTTTGGTTGAATATCTAGCCACAGGAATCGATCCCGAAAAATCAACTTTGTATATTCAAAGCGATTTGCCCGAAACTGCCGAGTTGTATTTATTGCTAAATATGAATGCATACATGGGCGAGCTTGAGCGCGTTACAACTTTTAAGGAAAAATCCCGCAAGCAACCCGAAAATGTGAATGCCGGATTACTTACCTACCCTTCGTTGATGGCTGCCGATATTATTATTCATAAGGCACACAAAGTTCCGGTAGGTAAAGATCAGGAACAGCATCTTGAAATGACCAGGACTTTTGCCCGTCGCTTTAACAGAATGTATGAACAGGAATTTTTTCCAGAGCCTACTGCCTTTAATTTTGGTGATAATCTGATTAAAATTCCCGGACTTGACGGTAGTGGAAAAATGGGAAAATCAGAAGGTGAGGGCAATGCCATTTTTCTTGGAGAAGATCCAAAATCTATCAGGAAAAAAATAATGCGGGCTGTAAGCGATGCAGGCCCCACCGAACCAAATTCGCCAAAATCGGAGCCGGTCGAAAACTTGTTTAGCTTATTAAAGGTAGTTTCGACTGAAGAGGTGGTTGCTTTTTTTGACGAGCAATACAATAGCTGTAAAATAAGATATGGTGATTTGAAAAAACAACTCGCCGAAGATGTAATTAATTTTACAGCGCCTCTGCGCGAGCGGATACTCGAGGTTTCGGCCGATGAAAAGTACCTGAGTAAAGTTGCAAAAATGGGCGCTGAAAAAGCACACGAAAGCGGGGCTAAAACTGTAAAAGAAGCCCGGGAGATAATCGGTTTTAGAAGTTTTTAATATTAAACGCTAAGTTGGGTCTGTCCATAAAGTCGTCACTTTCACTTGCCCCGGGTTTTAACCCGGGGATTAATGAATTTAGCAATGCCTCCCC
>CAZQIV010000216.1:0-7354 GCA_964593705.1 uncultured Lentimicrobiaceae bacterium
TTCCATATTTTTCACCGGAGTATTCTTTTAGGCCAGTTAAATCTTGTTTAGTTTGTGATTGGATGTTGGTAGTAAAGAAGAACATCATCACCAGATATAGTATTAAAAGAGGCCTTTTTGCAGCGTATTTATTAATCATTGGCAGAGCTAATTAAATATGGAATATCATAGTTATAAAAAATGAGGATAAAAATATTCATTAATACTGAGAGTAAAAAATCAAAAAAGTTAATTGGTCAACTTTTTCTGCAAACGGTGAATATTCTTTTATAAAAGGCAAAAAAAAGGCTGTCCTTAATTTATGGACAGCCTTTTTTACAAAAAATTTAACGAATTAGTATTTGAATTCGTATTCGATAGATGAGTCTTCAAGAACGCCTTGTGGTTTATCTACGTTCATGATTTTCAACATCCCATACGAATATTCATCAGCAGCATCATGACGTGTTCTATAGAAGAATACCTCTCCTCCAGCCACATTGTTGTTCATGGTAATGGCATTGCTAAAGTCCACCATCGCAATGGTCATGCGGTCGGCAATGCTGTACTCATCTTCGGTGGCCATTATAAATTCAGCATGGGGCAGGTCGAAACCTACCATTACGCCAGTGGCATCATATTCACCGGTAAAGATAATATCAGCATTGGGATCGGCTAAAGCAACCAGGGTATCGTTCACCAGGTCGTAGCCTTCATCCATCATAAGTGTAAAGCTATGGGCTTCTGCCATATCGGGCATAATTACAATTTCGGTTACAGTTTCTGCAGTTTTGGTTCCGGCAGTACCGATAACCTTAACAAACAAAGTGTCGGAAATGTTATAATCGGCTCCAATAATTGCAACAGAATCCATTGTATTAAAATCACCTGTTACATTTTCGTAAGTACCCAAAGCAGATACTTTTGATTGAATGGTAACAGTATTAACAGTTGCAACAACGGGCTCAATGGCAAAATGCAGGTAAGCTGTATCGGCCTTGTGAGTTACATCAGGAGCAACAATAGAAATAGGATTACTAACTTCTACACTTTTTGATCTGGTAAAAGCAATCCCATTATTCTCAGCACCAAACTTAACAGTTGCTTCCGTAACAGTATCAGAAAAACCCAATTGAACGTCAGTGAAGGTTTTTGTTCCGGCACCATCGGCTAATTCGATAGTTCCAAGGTCAACATCAGCATCACCAAGGAGTGTAACTGAAACCTGGGCAAGGTTTTTCTGTTGGTTTTCGATGGTGAAGGTAACTTGATTATCAAGACTGGTAATTCCAGTTGCTGAAATGAAAAATTCAGCGCCAAGGTCAACAATCTCAATATCGTGATCTTTCTGGCAGGAAGCCATAAAAAAGATCAACAACAATATAAAATATGTTTTATAACTTTTCATATTACAAATGTTTAATTTTTATAATGACTATTTATTTTATTTATCCCAGAAAATTCTTCCTGAGAGCCTGTCGTTTCCGTTAAATTGCTTATCAACAGCAGCCTGACGGTTTGCAGCATTTAGTGTTTGTTCGTTTACCGGATAGGTAAATCTTCTTGGAACTGCTCCATCAGCGCTTTCGGCAGGTGCAGGAGGTATGTTCATTTCGGGGTAGCCTAATCTTCTATAGGAAGTATAGCCAGCAAAACCTCTAACGTAGAAGGCAATGTAAGCCTGAACGCCAATGCTTTCAATATCAACATACGGGTTAGCAATAATGTAATCGGCAGCGCCATCAACCATCCAGTAATCGAATGATGCGGTAATACCATTGGCATAGTGCTCGGCAGCGCTTCCACCAACACTCCAGTTATTCGCAGCAGCTTCTGCGAGGTAGAATGAAATTTCGGTGTAGTCGAGCAAGGTAATAGCATAAGTAGGTTGCTGAATTCTGTCGGCAATATGCGAGTAGTTTGCAAACGCATTACTCTCACCATAAAAACCACCAACATAACCACCATCAGGTCCTTCGGTGAAGTATGCCGGACGACGTGGGTCTTCCAGGCCATTCATCAGGTCAACAATGGTGTTTGCAGGAACAAAGTCGCTACGTCCGCTTTGTATCAGATCCTGATACAAGGGGTTTGACATTGCACCACCTGGATAAGCCAAATCGCAAGCTTCACCCATTTGGAATGAACCGGCATACGCTCCTTCAACAAGAGCCTGGTTGCCAATGGTAATTCCCATTTTAACAAGGAGTGATTTTCCAAACTTTTTCCACATACCCAGGTCTCCACCAAAGTAGAGGTCATAATCACCAAATCCATCGCCTGATTCATCAATTCCTGTAATAGCAGCCTGAACTTTCGAAATCAAGTCGTTGTAAATGGTTGCTGCATCATCGTAAGCAGGAGAAATGTTTTCGATATCAAGTGCTTCTGTGTAAGGCACATCACCAAAAGTATCAACCAGTCTTTGGTAGGCATAAGCCTGAACCAGATCAATGACATAAGCTTTATTCATTTGTGCAACAGCATCCAGATCATCCAAAGGTTCAGCGCCTGTAATAACTGCTTTTGCATCTTTTAAATCCTGCAGACAGTTACGATAATAGGTACGGAAGGCAAGATCGGCAATGGTACGGTTGATGATGTCATAGTTTGCTTCATCTGTGTATGTGGTTTCTGTCCAATATTGTGCAAAAAGCTTCCATACGTTTAGGTTCACATTGGTACTGGCAACCTGGTCGCCAAGTATTTTTTGTGCGTTGGCGAATAACATTTCACCAGGGACTTCGGTCGGATTTTTCTTATCTGTGTTGTAATCTTCAAAATCCTTTGTGCAAGAAGTTGAAATCCCTATTAATACTATAAATGCTAATATTATTTTCTTCATATTATATAAGGTTTTAGAATTGTAAATTTACAGTTAAACCAATATTTCTGGTAGTCGGCATTACACCCGACTGCCATCCTTGAACGTTACCTGATGATTGGGTAGCTTCAGGGTCAGCATGTGTAAGGTCTTTGCTGATGATCCAGAGATTTGAGCCAACAAGGCTGAATGTAGCGCCTTTAAATGGAGAGTTAGCAAGTTTTGATTTTGGAATGCTGTATGAGATTACCATTTCCCTTAGTTTAATGTAAGAAGCATCATAAACGAATTTGCTGTTTGGGTTTCTGGAGTAACCAAATACCCTGTAGTCACCACCGGAAATCCTTACATCATTAGGTGTACCATTTTCAGTAACACCATTGAGAATTAGTCCGCCACCTTCGCTGATGGGACTTCTAACCGGATTTCCAAGGTCGTTGGTGAAATCGGTTTCTTCGTATAAACCGGTAGCCATACCGTACCATTGGTCAAGTGTAAAAATGCTTCCGCCTTGCTGGAAGTCGATGAGGAAACTCATAGTCCAGTTTTTGTAGGAGAATGCATTGTTAAGACCACCAACCCAATCAGGATTAATGTCGCCTAAAATTATGTCAGAAGTTTCTGTTCTTAGGTAATATCCGTTTGAACCAACAATGGGTTGTCCATTTTCGTGATATACATAATCAGTTCCCTGAATTACACCGTAAGGTTCACCAACACGTGCGTTAATGGTAACACCACCCTGGAGCGATGCCAATTGTAAATTTTCAAGGCCTTCTTCAAGAGCTATAACCTCGTTCTTGTTTTGTGCCCAGTTCAGGGTAACATCCCAACGGAAATCACTGTTTACAACAGGAGTTCCACGTAAAGTTAATTCTATACCTGTGTTATCTACTTCACCGGCATTTACATATTTCCCTGAATATCCTGTTGCATAAGATACAGCTACGGGAATAATCTGATCAACCGTACTGTTTTTGTAGTAAGCAAAGTCGAAACCTAACCTGTTTTGGAAGAATACCATTTCCAAACCGGCTTCAATACTGCTTGTACGCTCTGGTTTAAGGGTCGCATTTGCCTTATTGCTGGGAACTGAGAACATAGCCACACCTCCAAAAAGGCCGTTGTTTACATAGGTGTCTTTTGTGCTGCCCCATGGGGCATCGTTACCTACCTGAGCATAAGCTAATCGAAGTTTACCAAGCTGCATCCATGTGGCACCTTCGAGCAAATTATTGAAAAGGAAACTACTTGAAACTGATGGATAGTAATATTCGTTGTTGTCTTCAGGAAGGGTAGATGACTGGTCTCTACGGATATTAGCATCTAGATATACCAATTCGTTATAACCCAATGACACACCTGCAAAAACACCGTTAACGCCAATTTCAGCCAACCTTTCCTCTGGTGGTTGCATTGAGTTAGCGCTGTTAGAAAGTGCATACAGTCCGGGAAGAATCAAGCCACCATCGGTGGATGCATATACCTGATCAACTTTTGATCTCCTGATATTTGTTCCCAACAATGCGTTGAAGCTCAAATTTTCAGCTAAATATTTATTGAATTTTGCTAAAAGGTCGAAGTTTGTTTCGCGGAAAGTACGGTCGAATCTTGCATAACCGGAAGTTACATCCGGACGTCCAACACCCATCTCACCTGACACTGAACCTACAGCTTTTCTTTCTTCTTGTACCTCATCGTAAGTATCGATAGATGTACGACCCATAATACTCAGGTAATCTGTGATTTTCCAGTCAACCTGTGTGTAAGCAACCAAACGGTTTCTTTCATCGTTCTGATAGTTTTGATACCTTACCCAGTATGGGTTATCCCAATAAATTGGAGTGAGGTTGTTTTCATCGTTAGGATTCCAGGAAATGTTTTGCTCAGCCATTTCATACAATTCCTTCTGCTGATCGATGTCAACATTCGTTTGGAACCACTGACGGAATGATGAAAGAATGTTATCGCTATAACCTGTTGAGTTACGTCCTTTACCTTTTGTGTTGATGTAATTGGCAGAAGCAGTAACTTTAAGGTTATCTAAAATGTCGTAAGTACCATTAAAGAGGAAGTTGTTTTTCTTCAATGAACTGTTTGGCATAATACCGGTTTGATCCAGGTTGGTATATGACAATCTGAAAGTTGTCTTTTCGCCACCACCTGTAATATCAACATTGTTGCTGAATGACCAGGGAGTTTCAAAAAAGTCGATCGGGCCGGCTGCTCCGGCAACCCAGGGAGTTGCTTTATTGTAATTCGGGCTTGATGGATAGAAAGCATCATATTGATAAACCATCAGGTTTGGATCAAATCTTTCACCCATTGAAGCATCTTCAGTTGTTGGAACAACAAGGTCATCAATGCCATCACCATTATAATCATACTCGTACAATCCCGGATAGTCACCACCACTATAATAAGGGCCGTAACCGGCACCATAGTTGGTTTGGTATTTTGGGAAAGTGCTTTTATCGATGAATCCTGTTGTAACGTTGGATGTAATTGATACACCAAGAATTCTAGCACCACCGGTAGTTTTCGAACCTTTTTTGGTAGTGATCTCAATTACACCATTGGCAGCACGTGAACCGTAAAGCGCTGTAGCAGCAGCGCCTTTTAGTACGTTTACTGATGCAATGTTTGCCGGATCAATGTCAGAAGCAGCGCTACCATAGTCATAACCTGAACGTCCGCTAATCTGACCCGAGTTGTTGGTGTTGTCGTTGTTAACAGGAACACCATCCACAACAAATAGAGCCTGGTTGTTACCTGTAATAGAAGCGTTACCACGGATGATAATGTTAGTTGAACCACCCATGTTGTTGTTTGATTTAACCTGGATACCCGCAGCCTTACCTGAAAGGCTGCTGATAAAGTTATCGCGCTTTACCTGGTTCAGTTCATCGCCGCCCAGTTCCTGTGTGGCATAACCCAGCGATTTTTTCTCGCGGGTAATACCCAACGCCGTAACAACTACTCCCTCGATGGCGGTAGCTTCAGGTTCTAAGGCTACGTTAAGTACAGATATTCCGCCAATTGCACGTTCGGTGGTTTTCATCCCAACAAACGAAAAAATCAGCCTTTGAGCATCTGGAGGTACATTTAGGGTAAATTTACCCTGAAGGTCGGTAGTTGTACCAAAGGTAGTGCCTTTGACTACAACCGAAACCCCCGGAATTGTACTTCCATCTTCAGCGTTAGTAACAGTACCCGTAACGGTACTGGTTTGCGCTTGTACAACTTGCATTCCGATGAAAAAAATCAATGCAAGGAAAAGTGTAAATTTTCTCATAATTGAAGTTTTGGTTAATAAAATTAATTAAACATGTTAGTTATCTTTAATAGTTAATCAAATAAAAAATGTGTTTTCAGTAAGCATCTTATGTTTTTGCACACAAAAATATGTAAGACAAAATAACTAAAAATTAATGTCAAATTAACAAATTTCATGTAAAGAATTTTATTAATTATCAAGCTATTTTAATCTAAGTTCATCACAGACAGTAAATTAAAGTATTTTTTTGATCGTAATTTGTTTTATTTTCAAATTATTATTTCAATTATCCCCCGTTAAAATCGCAGCAAAATAAAATATTTAAGATTTAGTAACAAAGAAAAACTTAACATTAGCGTAATTTAAAATTAAAATTAATTTAATATCAGACTTTAAATTATCGATGCTCTATGCTGCTTTAATGGTTTAGTTTTTCTGTATTAATTAAAGGTATAATGAAAGGTAAAGCTTAAAACCTCATTGTATTGCCCTCTGTTCCAGCGGTATGTTTGTCCGTTTGAGTGGGGTCTTACGGCAAGTATAGAATTTGAATATCTTATATTAAATTTCCATCTTTCGGTAAGCGCTACAAATAATCCAATGTTGATACTTAGGTCGGTGCTTTTAAACGGAGGCTGGGTGAGTAGCTGTCCGTTAGCTTCTTCGTAAGGGGGGGTGTTGATCAATATACCCAACGAAGGCCCGGCTTCGAGAGTAAACCTTGAACCAAAATCCCATTTGTAATGCAGAAATAATTCAGCATAATTAAGCCGCAATAAATAGGTGCTATAATCTAAGGAATCTGGATTTTTGCGACTGCCTTTTTGTATAAAATTTAATTCCATTTGTATCGATGACCTGGCAGTGAAATACCTGTTTACAAAAGCGCCCGCGTAAATTCCGGCTTTGTTGGGCCCTTCGAGCCTGTCGCCCGATATTTCAGCCGCGCCTACGCCAACAAGAAAACCACCGTTGAATTCCTGCCCGGAGGCGCTTGATGAAATCAATATTATCAATCCTGTCCAAAGTACTAATTTTTTAATCATAGTAAGTATTTCAAATTACAATCATTTTGACGAAGTAAAAATAATATTAATTTTCACTACTGTCCGAGTAAATTTAATAGATTCCTTGCCGCAGGTGCGGCATCGGAATGACAAGGTATTGGAGATATGAGATGAGTGGTGGGGGGGGGGGGGGGGGGGGG
The DNA here is from genome assembly GCA_964593705.1 of uncultured Lentimicrobiaceae bacterium. Classification (GTDB taxonomy): domain Bacteria; phylum Bacteroidota; class Bacteroidia; order Bacteroidales; family 4484-276; genus SABY01. The sequence continues at coordinate 7,288 of CAZQIV010000216.1, forward strand.
GGGGCGGCCCCCCCCCCCCCCCCCCACAAAAGAAAGAAATAAAAAAAGAAACAAAACACAAACAACC
>CAZQIV010000217.1:0-7206 GCA_964593705.1 uncultured Lentimicrobiaceae bacterium
CCCGAAAAACGGGGCAGGCTGCTTCGCTCAATCCCGCCTACGGCGAGGATGTCCCCGAAAAACGGGGCAGGCTGCTTCGCTCCACATTCTTTCGTTTCAATTCCCGCCTACGGCGAGGATGTCCCCGAAAAACGGGGCAGGCTGCTTCGCTCAATCCCGCCTACGGCGAGGATGTCCCTTCGCTCCACATTCATTCATTCAATCATTCAGTTCCCGCAGTGGCGGGATGTCCCCGAAGGGTCGGGGCAGGCAGCTCTGCTCAACATTCAGTCATTGTCTCTAACAGAATTTTAAAACGGCTTCCTCAAGTTTATTTTTTGTGATTGGTTTTACAAGGTAATGGTCGCATCCGGCATCAAAGGCCTTTTCGCGTTCATTTTGCTCCGAAAAAGCAGTTTGAACAATAATAGGCACAGCATTTTTTGTTAGTCGGATATTTTTTATCGCATCGAAACCACTCATTTCGGGTAGCTGCAAATCCATTAATACAATATAAAAGTCTTCGTTTTCGGTTTTTTCTACTGCTTCTTTACCATTTATGGCTCTTTTTACTTCGGCACCTTTTCGCCTCAATACTATTTCAAGGAAATCGAAGCTGGCATCATTGTCTTCTACAATTAGCAGTTTTTTCCCTTCTATGTTTTTTTGTTTATTCGGAGGCGTTGGTGAATCACCACCTTTGGTAATAGTCGTTTGTTCTGATACTTTGCCGGCAACCAATGGAAATTTCATATAAAATGTTGACCCTATGCCAAGATCAGATTCAACCCAAATTTCTCCCGATAGATGTTCGACAAGTTTTTTGGTTATTGCAAGTCCCAATCCTGTTCCGCTAAATGGCCTCACTTTGAGTTCATCTACCTGCCTGAAGCGGTCGAAAATAGTCAATTGATCTTCTTTGGAAATTCCAACGCCCATATCTTTCACGTATATTATCACATACTGATTGTCGATGTAGTAGTTGCCAATAGTAATGTCTCCTTCGCGTGTAAAACGAAAAGCATTCATCAGTAGGTTATCAATAATTTGTGAGAAGCGCAGGGCATCAATTTTAAAAATTTTCTTAGATTCCTCCTGGTTAGTAATATCAAGTTTAAAATTAATATTTCTCACATTTTCGCTTGCTTCATCATTCATTTGCCAAATTTGAAATATTTGGTTCAAGGTATCAACTACCGGCCTGTTCTCAGGATGTATTTTCAATTCTCCGGCTTCAATCATTGCCATCTCGATTATATCGCTGATAAGCTTTAGGAGAATATCGGTGTTTTTAATGATAACTCCTTTAAACTCCTGTGTTTCTTCATGCCCGATACCTTCTTCGCCAAGCATTTGCGCAAACCCGACAATGGCATTTAATGGAGTCCTGATTTCGTGAGACATGTTGGCAAGGAAAGCCGATTTAAGTTTATCAGAAAGTTCAGCGTTTTCACGTGCATTAATTATTTCTTCAACACTGTTTTGTTTTTCGATGGCAAGCGAAAAAAGATTGGTGAGTTTCTTAACATCTTCAAGGTCATCATCATCAAATTGCTTTGCTGAATTAGCCAATGCAATCTGGCCAACAAGTTTTCCATTTACTATTGCCGGAACAGACAGGAAATTGTTTAAAGGAATATGTCCATTTATAGATCCACCTGATTTTTCGTGAGATTGGGGTGAGTTAGTATAAAAGGCCTTGAGAGTATTTAAGGAATGCCCCCACAATTTGGGATATTCTTCACCAAACTTTGGAAACCTCGGTTTTTGGTTTTTAATATTGCAATCATCCTTAATCATTTCTGTAAAAGTGTGCAACAGCAAGTCATCATTCCCCTGGTCAATAGTTCCGGCGTAGCCATGCTCCGATTTTGTTAGTTTTTTGGCAAATTCAAGAATAAGTGTTGAGATTTCACTTATTGAAATCCCGGGCTTGAGCAACTGTTTCGAAAGTTCAGTCATTGCTTCATTCAAGGATAATTCTTCACGCAATTGTTCTAATGCCTGTTTTTTATCTGTAATATCCTGGATGAGTCCAATTATTCTAATTACATCTCCACCTTGTCCCATTATCACATTTTTGTGGAAAATTACATCATGTTTTTCTCCATCAGGATAATCAACCTGGTGCTCAAAAACCTGCTTTTTCTTGGTTTTTAATAGTTCCATATCCATGCGGTGTGAGTGCTTCGAAAGTTCATTCGATTTTATATCAAGGATAGTTTTACCAAGAATATCTGCTTCTTTATAGCCTATGTATTTTTCAAACTCCTTATTGCAACCTGTGTATTTCAGATTTATGTCTTTTGTAAATACAGGGCTGGGGATGTTATTCATTACATCTTTATGGAATTGCAGGCTCTCTATTATTTTCTGATCTGTATTCTTTTTTTCTGTAATATCCTGCACGTAACCTTCTACAACAAAATCATCAGATGTTGTTTCATCTGATCGTCTCATATTTACTAAGCCATTAAAAATTGAGCCATCTTTCTTATAAAAGTCAACTTCTATTAGCTTGAATTCTGTTTTTTGAGTTTTGAAATCATTCATGATTTCATTTCGAGTAGCTGGATTTTTATAAAGATGTTGGTCAATATCAGTTACTTTATCAAGAACCTCTTTTGGGTCACGATACCCAAAAAGTGTTGCAAAGGCTTTATTTACTTCTATAAGACTGCCGCTGGATGTGCTTCGATAAATCCCGATTGATGGATATTCGAATATTCTTCTAAATCGTGATTCGCTTTCGAAAAGTTGTTCTGTAAGTTTTTTTCTTTCGATGGAGTAAATAATCGATTTTTCGAGATTGAAACTATTAAGTTCTGCTTTTGATAAGTAATCCCCAGCTCCCAATTGTATGGCTTTAAGTCCGGTGTCGCGCTCATCAGCTGCGATAATTACAACAATGGGGCAGGCAAGCTGTTGGTTTAATATGTTTTTTAATGTAACCAGGCCTTTGCTATCGGGAAGGTTGAGTTTGGTAAAAACAATATCGAAAGATTTTTCAGATAGAAATTTTACTGCATCCGAAAATGTTTCAGCAATCGACAGCTCGTCAATAGTATTATGTATCTCATTAAGATAGGTTTGGAAAAGTGCAATATCGCCCGGATTATCCTCAACAAGTAAGATCTTAAAAGTTTTTTTCAGCATCCGGTTTTTCTTTTATATCATGTTGAGGTAAAATTATGATCTTGTTTTTTGTCAGGCAAATATTACCTGGATGGTCATTAACTAAAAGTATTTCTATTTTGTTACCGAATGAATTTTCAATCATTTACTTATTCAAAAAAAATGATTTGTAAAGATATGTTAAAAAACAAAACTTGATAAAGTTTCATAAAAAATATTTAAGGTACTACTGAGAATTTAGTGGAAAGTAAAATAATAATCATGAGTAGTAAAATAGATTTCTTCCCGCACGTGCGGGACTGCACTCCTTCGAAATGACAGGGCTTTGGCGGGTGAATTGGGGTGGATAAAAGTGGGCGCGAAGCGCCCACTTTTATCCACCCCTTGAAGAATTCTATCCTTGTCTTTTCGAGCAGCCAACTGGCGGTGAGAAATCTGTTTACAGTAATAGCTATTATTTACATCCACAAAAATGGAAGTAGAACCATATTTAATAACACAATATTCTTTTATTTTTCTTGGAAGATTTTTGATTTTGGGGAGTAGAACAAAAAAATAGCCTCAACAATTATCAGGTGTTGAGGCTATTTACGGAAAATAAGATAAAATAGTTATAGCAAATTACCCGCTAATATTTTTAGGGGCTAATATGCCAGTAGTTTTTTAGCAGCATGGTATATTTTTTCTTCGTTGGGAAGAATCGCCGCTTCAAGAATTCTATTGAACCCGACCGGAGTAAAAGTTGACCCGATTCTGCGAACAGGAGCATCGAGGTGCTCAAATGCTTCCTCGGTAATTATAGCGGCAAGTTCACCTCCAAAACCTCCAAATACCTTGTCCTCGTGAACAACAAGTGCGCGGTTGGTTTTTTTTATTGATTCCAATATGGTTTCTTTATCCAATGGAATTAGTGATCTGATGTCGATAACCTCGATTGACTTTCCTTCTTCTTTTTCAATTCTTTCGGCTGCCTTCACACATTTATGCGTGGTATTGCCATAAGTAATCATGGTAAGATCGGAGCCCTGATGCCGGATGCGTGCTACACCAAAAGGAACCTCGAAATCATCAGGAACTTCAGTTTCAGCCAAAGGATCGTTATAAAGAGCTTTGGGCTCAAGAAACAGCGTTGGTCCTTCTGATCGCATACTGCTGCGTAAAAGACCGGCAGCATCATCGGCATACGAAGGATAAACCACGCGGATTCCAGGGAAGGTGGTGAGCGCTCCTTCGATGTTTTGGGAATGGTAAAGCCCGCCGCCAATATAGCCACCTGAGGCCAGCCTTATGGTAACATTGGGAGTAAAGGCTCCATTGCTTCTCCAGTATTCATGTGTTGCCTCTACAAATTGCTCCATGGCAGGCCAGAAATAATCTGCAAATTCAGCACCTTCCACAACAATCCTTATTTTTTTATCGAATCGGCTCATACCATTGGCGGTGCCCATAATAAAATCTTCGGCAATGGGTGCATTAAAAACCCTCTTGAGTCCAAACTCCTGTTGCATACCTTTTGAAACGTTAAAAATGCCTCCCTTTTCTTTGTTGGCCATATCCTGCCCCCAGATAAAGGTGTCGGGGTTTGCGCGAAATTCGGCTTTAAGCGTTGAGTTCAAAGCCTCTATTAGTTTAATGCGCTTGCCTTTGCCATCATGCAATCCTTTCGGATATTTTTCCGAAACATAGGGATCGGGAATTACAAAGTCGAATATCGATTTTGGATCAGGGTTGGGCGCTTTTAAAACTTTTTTGTGTGCAGCCGAGATTTCTTGTTTTGCTTTTTTATCGAATTCATCAAATTCTTCGGCTGTAAATCGACCGGCATAAATCAGCCGGTCTCTGAATTTTTTGAGTGGATCGAGCAGGTGCATTTCCTGGAGTTCTTCTTCCGCGCGATATAAATCATGCCTGTCGGAGTTGGAGTGTGAACCCATTCTTATGCAGTTGGCATGGACAATTACAGGAATTCCTTGGTTTTTAACAATTTTACGCGCCTTAAGCATGGCGTTCATCGAATTGATGGGATCCTTGCCATTGGCATAAATGATTCCAAGATTTTTAAATCCATGGAAATTATCCGCAGCACGTGTATTGGCAGTTTGATGTTCTTTAGGAACCGAAATTCCAAAACCATTATCCTGGAAAACAAATATTACAGGGAGCTTTTCGGTGGAAGCGCCGTTAATAGCTTCATAAACATAACCTTCGGAAGTGGATGATTCGCCCTGCGAACTAATTGCCACAGCATCTTCACCATAATATTTTATTGCACGCGCCACGCCAACGGCATGTAAGGTGTGGTTTCCGGTTGCCGATGATACATTGTGAATGTTCCATTCCGGTTTTCCAAAATGATTGGACATGTGCCGGCCGCCACTGGCAATATCTGTTGCCTTGGAAATCCCGTTCAAAATAATTTCTTCAGGAGTTAATCCTGCCGAAATATTGGTAAGCATGTCGCGATAATAGGGAAAAAGATGGTCTTTTTTCTTTTGAAAAAGCTGTCCAATAGCAAGCTGTATTCCATCGTGGCCGGCATAGGGTGCATGGTACGACCAGCCCAGGGCTTGCTTTAGGTAGTTTGGTGCTTTGTTGTCGAGCTGTCTTCCAAGGGTCATCAGGTAGTACCAATTTTCAAGGACTTTTTTATCAGTATTTTTTATGGTGTAAATTTTGTCTTCTTTTGTTAAAATAAACTGCTTTCTGTTGCCCATTGTAAAATTTCTTTATTCGTTTTAATCACTAAAATTCGATCATTTAACATCGCTTCCCATAGATTGTTCAGGTTTAAGCACTAAATCCGTCAGAAAGTTTATCATCAAAATTATTTGCAAAATTAATCAATCACAGGTATTAGAATGTAAACTAATTGTTATGAAATCCTCCTGGATTTATCTTTGTTTATCAATAATTAATTATTATAAAAAGGATAATAATTATTGATAAACAATAAATAATACTTGTTTTACAATAAATTATGTTTTATCTTTGTCGAAAATTATAAAATATATTTATTATGGAAACAAGAAAACGACATTTGAGCATTAGTGTAATTTATTGGATTACAAATATTACCTTTTGGATTTTTGTTTTTGCGGCAATTTTGTCTGTAGGCCTTGCCGTTGGCCTGTATTTTAGTCTTTTTGGATCTGACCTAAACCTTCATGTGGGTCTGCCGGTCGGCTTCGATTTGCTTGAACAAGGTAAGCTGCAATTGCTCGATCGTTCAATTGAAGTAAGTTTTGTTGAAGCTTACGGGAAAATACAATTTTCGGAGTTACCCCCATTGATTGGTAAAATTTACGGGGTTTTTATGCTTGTTGTCATTGCTGTATTCTTTTACATCTTTAGACTATTTCGTGCATTTATCCAAAATGTTTACCGTGGGGAAATTTTTGAAACTACCAATTTTTTATTGCTCCAAAAAATAGGGTATGGAGTTTTAATACTCTGGGGAATTATGGTGGTATATTCAGTTTTGCAATATTTTTTAATAGCAAAACATCTGGCCTTTGAAAGTCTGGTATTATCTGGTTCCACCGAATTTCATGGGGGAATAGTTTTCATTGCTTTATTCCTGCTAATGCTTTCGCAGGTTTTTCTTCATGGGGCAAGATTACAGGAAGATAATCAACTAACAATATAAGGTTATGGCTATTATAATCAATCTCGATGTTGTATTGGCTCAGCGCAAAATGAGCCTTACCGAGCTATCAAATAATGTTGGAATCACGATGGCCAACCTTTCGATACTGAAAAAGGGTAAAGCCAAAGCCATTCGTTTTTCAACCCTCGAAAGTATATGCGAAACCCTCAATTGTCAACCGGGCGAAATCCTGGAATACAAGCCTGAAAATAATCCGGGCGAATAAATAGGCTCGGGAAAAAATGGAACTACTGCGAATTTAACGGAAAGAAAAACATGAGTAACAAAAATCAATCAAACGAAATCATCATCAAAGGGAAGAAACTCAAATGTCCGGTGTGCGATCACACCTATTTCTTCAGCAGAACAAGCTTGTTAAATACAAGAGGACTAACATTTTTGGCTCATTTCTAAGATACGGTTGAAAGTTTATAAGTAGACTTTGT
>CAZQIV010000218.1:0-7133 GCA_964593705.1 uncultured Lentimicrobiaceae bacterium
GGGGGGGGGGGGGGGGGCCCCCCCCCCCCCCCCCCCCCCCCCCACCACTCCTCTCCTCTCTCCAATGCCTTGTCATTCCGATGCCGCACGTGCGGCAAGGAATCTGTTAAAATTACTCGGACAGTAGTGCTTATTTATAAAAAAGATTTCTGAAGTCTATAATTCTATTTGATTTTATAACAATTCCTAAATTATTAGGTATTAAGGTTTCAATCAGTGTTTTGTGTGTTTGTGGAATTTCAACAATTTTGATTTCACCGTTTGCTCTATGTTGAAATCCAGCATATAGAATTCCTAGAAAATAAACTTCTCTATGAGGATTCTTATTTTCATCATATGCTACTCTTGTCAACAAAACTGGTGATCCACTAGAACCTCCAAATACTGCTATATCAATCAAGAACTCCTTTTTGTTATTATAGTTTAATCTGAAATCTGTTGCTGTAACTCCTTTCCTAAAAATAGGTTTGTTATTATAACTGTCCCAAATCCCATTCGGGTATCCAATCATAATAACTTCTTCAAGGGTATCAAAGCTCTCAATTGTTTTTTTATCTGGAATTATTCCAATTGGTATTGGAAAATAGAACAATTCTATACCTTTTCCTTCGAATAATATTTCATAGGGTTTAAAATTCAACATGCATAGATCAATTGAGTTATCCGGGTGTGGTAACCATGCAGATTCAAAGTCATCATGTGGTAGGTTGAAATGGTGAGTATTATCAATTTTACCTTCCTTTTTTTCCGTTAAAGTCAAACGACCAGTTTTAGCACCCTTTATAACATGTTTATTTGTTATCAGAGCAACTCTAGGTTCTTCATTCTTATTCTTAAAATCATTAAGAAATACAAAAAAACCTGTTCCAGTACTGATGCCTCCGTTTTTTAATTCACATTCAAGTCTTGTGGTGGAATGTGAAAAAATCTCGTGAAAGCTTAGTTCTGTTATTTCTTTCATGTTATTTCTTTTCTGAGCTTGTGCCTAACTTGCGAATATAAGTAATGTGCGATGGCTTTCCGGTTTTAATTAGCGAGCTGCCTGTCGCATAAATCTTTAATACTTGCAGAAAAAGAATAAAACCTCAGCAAAAAGTAGTGGGATGAATTAAATTAAAACCTGGCAATTACATCAATACAACCTCTAACCTTTTGCTTCATTTGAACATTGATTTTTGTACCGAGGGGAAGGAAAATATCAACCCTTGAACCAAATTTGATAAAGCCTAATTCTTCGCCCTGTTTTATTTCTTTATTTTCACGGGCATAACACGAAATACGCTGGGCTACCGCGCCGGCAATTTGTCTCAACAGAATTTCTGTGCCATCATTTTGCTTTATTACAACAGAGGTACGCTCGTTAAGTTCGGATGATTTTGGATGCCAGGCAACTAAAAATTTTCCGGGATGGTGGCGGTAATATTTAATATCACCAGCGCTAGGATACCAGTTTTTATGTACATTGTTGGGCGACATAAAAATAGACACCTGTACGCGCCGGTCATTAAAATACTCTGGTTCATGAACTTCGTCAATCACCACAATTTTACCGTCAGCCGGTGAAATCAGGATTGAATCATCGGGTTGTAATGGCCTTACGGGATCGCGGAAAAAGCGTACAATAAAAACTAAAAATCCGGTGGCTAATAAGTACAGGAAATAATGGAAAAGGGTTTGCTGTGGGTTGAAATAATTTATAGAAAACAATGTGGCGGCAATGGCCAACAAAACGATAATAATAGTCTGGTATCCTTCCTTGTGTATTTTCATTTAAAAGTAATGTATCAGGTTCAGGTAAACGAAAACTGCCGGCGCAGCGAGCAGAACCGCATCAAACCTGTCGAGCAGGCCCCCATGTCCCGGTAAAATTTTCCCCGAATCTTTGATTTTTAAACTTCGTTTCAGCATCGATTCGGAAAGATCGCCGAAAGTACCAAAAATCATAATGATTGAAGCTATAATCATCCAGTTGATTAAATCAAATTCGATAAAAAACTTTGAAAGGATGAATGAAGCAAGCAATCCGAAAATAAAACCGCCAATGGTTCCTTCCCATGATTTTTTAGGGGAAATGCGGGGGAAAAGGCGATGCTTTCCCAATAACATCCCGGTTAAATAAGCAAAAGAATCATACGCCCAAATAATAATAAAAAAACCTAACAGTAAACCCGGATCATATTGGCCTGTTGAAAGTTCAGGATTGAAAAACATATTGAGCAATGCCAATGGTAAGCCGATATATATAATCCCAAGAAGTGTCAATGCAATGTTTTGTATGGGGGATTCATTTTTTTTGTACAGCTCGCTGATAAAGATAAAAACTGGAATGAGCAAATTGAGAAGCAGCATTTGCTTACCTGTATAGTCAAGCGAAACCAATGCAATGGAGGAGTACATTAAAATCAATGCAAGCGAACCGGTAACAGCCTGTACATTGATTTTTTTTCCCGTATTCAGAAGGTGGAAAAACTCGTTTAAAGCTAAAAGTGCCACCCCTAAAAAAAGAACGGCGAATATTTCCCGGCTAAATAGAATTGAGCCTGCAATGGCAGCAACAAATACTAAACCGGTGAGCGCACGTGTTATTATATTTCTAAGATTTATTGTGCTCATTGATGAGCTTTTTAGCGGAGATTTCATTATTTTGTTGAACATAGATTTCAACATTTCCCATCAGGTATGCCGAATCTCTTTTATTCATAATATTGCATTCGATGCCTTGCTCAAGAAGCATTCCTTTAATCATTCCGGCTTCCTGGATATTTCCTGCATCATAAATATTTACCCAATCGTTACCCATAATATTTTGTTTTAGTAAATAATTTTATTCAGATTCAACAAGTAATACATAAAGTTCTTTTGGGCCATGAGCCCCCATTACCAAAGTTTTTTCGATGTCGGCTGTTCTGCTTGCCCCTGATATCAAAGTTACCAATGATGGAAATCCTGTCGGGTATTTTGCTTTAATAGCTTCCAGTGCATCTTTTATATCTTTTACCAATTGATTTGTTGTTGCAACGATAATGTGCGTTTCAGGGAAAATGTTCAGTCTTCTTCCACTCAACTGCCTCGATGAGATCATAACGCTCCCTGTGCGTGCCACCAGGTTTTCACAGTAAGTAACCCCGATGCCTTTTTCAGGAATGTCGGTAGCCCGATCGGTAAAATTTATTTCGTGTTGCTCAAGGATTGGTTTGAGTGTTTGCTCAAAACAAAAAATATTGTTGTCTTTATTATCCTCAATGATGAATTTAAGCTTTTCGGCCATATCATCATCATTTTCACAATATGCAAACTTACCACCAATTTTTGTGAATTGTTGAGCGAAGGCTAAATCCAACGAATCTGAATGTTCCTTAAATATCGGTGAATCAAAATCAATATCCGAAAAAGGATTTTCAGTTTTTTCGATCAAGGCATTCCTGATCTGTTTAAAAATTTTTTCCCTCGTGGTGGTTTCTTGCATAAGGAATTATGGTAAATTACTAACAGTCAAATGTTATTCTGAATCCTTATTTTTTGATTCGGCAATTGCTTCCTTTTTATCTTTGTTTTCATCACCTTTCTCAGTGCCATTTTCTTTGGCTAAAGCTTCCTCGTCATTTTTTATTTCTTCTTTAATTTTTTGGAGCTTCTTTTTCATGCGTTCCTTCTCAACTACGCGCTCTTTATCTCTTTCAATATCGCGTTCAAAAGTTCTTTTACCAAAAATTTCTTCGAGATTTTCTCTAAAGATCACTTCTTTTTCAAGCAGCACTTTTGCCAGTTGATCCACTTTTTTCTTGTTGACAGTGAGAAGCTTTACCGCCCTTTGGTACGATTCTTCAACTAATTTGTGAACCTCTTCATCAATAACCTGGGCTGTTTTTTCGCTGTATGGTTTTGTGAAATTGTATTCCTGTTGGCCGGTAGAATCGTAAAAACTGATGTTACCTATTTTTTTATTCAGGCCATAATATGTTATCATGGCATAGGCCATTTTTGTTACTTTTTCAAGGTCGTTAAGTGCCCCGGTTGAAATTTTATCAAAGTTAATTTCTTCGGAAGCCCTGCCTCCAAGGGTAGCGGTCATTTCATCAATCATTTGATCTACCGTGGTGATTTGTCTTTCTTCGGGCAGATACCATGCGGCACCCAGTGCTTTTCCACGAGGTACAATAGTAACCTTTACCAGCGGGGAAGAATGTTCTAAGAGCCAACTTACGGCTGCATGTCCGGCTTCGTGATATGCAATTGTTTTTTTCTCCTTTGGTGTGATAATTTTATTCCGCTTTTCCAGTCCGCCAACAATCCTGTCGATGGCGCTCATAAAATCCTGCTTGTCCACAACTTTTTTACCGCTTCTTGCACCAATCAGTGCGGCCTCGTTACACACGTTGGCAATATCGGCCCCCGAGAATCCGGGTGTTTGTTTACCCAAAAAGTCAACATCAACAGATTCGTCAAATTTTATGGGTTTAAGATGCACCAAAAATATTGCCTTCCGTTCTTCGATGTCGGGCAATTCAACACTAATCTGCCTGTCAAAACGTCCGGCACGCATCAGGGCACGGTCAAGAATATCGGCGCGGTTGGTGGCTGCAAGAATAATTACTCCTGCATTGGTGCCAAAACCATCCATTTCGGTAAGTAGCTGGTTGAGCGTATTTTCGCGTTCATCGTTGGCGCCGGTCATGGCATTTCTGCCACGGGCACGACCAATCGCATCAATTTCATCAATAAAGATAATGCACGGTGCTTTATCTTTGGCTTGCCTAAAAAGATCGCGAACACGTGAAGCGCCAACTCCAACAAACATTTCAACAAAATCGGAACCTGAAATAGAGAAAAATGGCACATCGGCTTCACCGGCTACCGATTTTGCCAGAAGGGTTTTACCAGTTCCGGGAGGGCCAACCAGTAAGGCACCTTTAGGAATCTTGCCGCCAAGCTCGGTGTATTTTGACGGGTTTTTTAAGAAATCAACAATTTCCATCACCTCCACTTTGGCTTCTTCCAAGCCGGCTACGTCCTTAAAAGTAATCTTTACATGGGAGTCTTTATCAAATAGTGTTGCTTTGGATTTGCCAATGCTGAATATCTGTCCTCCGCCGGCACCGCCTCTGCTCATCATCCTCATGATAAATATCCAAATAACCACAATAAAGGCAATAGGCAAAATGATACTAAGCACATTGGACCAGTCTTGCCTGGTTTCGTTGGTGATGTATATTGGGTTAGTCAGGCCCTTCTGAACTTCCTGTACACGATTTTCGAATGTTTCTATCGAACCGACAACATAAGTATAGTGTGGAGTTGCCCCCATGAAATTACTTCCATTCTCTTTTGGCAAATCCTGATATCTCGCTTGATTTAACTTGTCGGGCTTAATATAAACTTCCGCTTTTTGCTGATTAATTACAAGCACAAGTTTGTCAACATCACCTGCTGCTAACATTTCCCTTAAATCCCCCCAGTACACCTCTTCGGTTTGAACATCCGAATTAAAGAAATAGAGTGAAATAAATATCAAAGCAATGATGGAGTATATCCAGTAAAAGTTGAATTTGTTTTTTCCGGATCCTTTTGCAGTGTTGAGCATATTCCTAAACGAATCAGCTTTTGGATCTTTGGTTTGTTTTTTTTCCTGATTTATATTTTTTTCTGTCGCCATCTTAAAGTCTTCTTATCAAATTAATCATCAATCTCAGCTATCCTGGCATCGGCCCATAAGCCTTCAAGGTTATAAAATTTGCGGGTCTCATCTCTAAAAATATGTACCACCACATCGGCATAATCCAGCAAAATCCAGTCGACATTTTCAAAGCCTTCTTTATGCCAGGGGTTTTCGTTGGTATTTTTTTTTATAAACTCCTGAACCGATTCTGCTATTGCTGACACCTGCCTGTTTGAATCTCCATGACACACTATAAAGTTTTTGCAAACTGCAGTTCCAATTTCGCTGAGATCTAAATTTACAATTTTCCGTCCTTTTTTTTCATGAATGCCCTTAATCGCAAATTCTATAATTTTATTTGTGCTGTTTATTGATTTATTTTCAGTCATTTACTATTTTTAAATTTGGGTGCAAAAGTAGCTATTTATTGTTTAACCTCTTGGGTTTTATGTTCTGAATATTGAAACACATTTAAAATAAAAATAACCTTTTACAAAAACAATGCCTTGATAAAAAGAGGTCTAAAAATATTACTTTCGCATTCAATCAAATAAACAGAAGTATTATAAAGATGTTCACACGATGAGGCCGCTGTTTATCAAAAATATAAAGCATTTCAGCACGCTTGAATCAACAAATATTGAAGCAGAAAACTGGGTGCTTAAAAGCAAGCCTGCAGGGGGTTCGGCAGTTTTGGCAGATTTTCAGGCTATGGGGCGGGGGATGGGAGATAACCTTTGGGAAAGCGAGGCTAAAATGAACCTGCTGGCAAGTATTATTCTTTATCCTGTTTTTCTGGATGCAGCTGATCAGTTTATGCTTAACAAAATTATTGCGCTTTCGGTGAAAGATTGTGTTAGAAAATTTACTGGCAGCCCCGATGTTTTTATAAAGTGGCCAAATGACATTTATGTTGGGAAACTTAAGATTTCAGGCATTTTGTCACGAAACGCAATTTCAGGAAATAATATTATACACACCATTGCCGGTATTGGATTGAATGTGAATCAAACAAAGTTTCCACCAAAAATTCCAAATCCTGTGTCGATTAAAATGATTACAGGGAAAGATTTTACCATCCGGGAAATTTTGAATGAACTACTTTTGAATCTTGAGGGATATTATGAAAAGCTGAAGAATGGTAATGTTTCCGAAATCAACAAAAATTACCTCGATGTACTTTTTAATTATAATCGCAGTGCGAAATATAGTTCGGAAGGAGAAATATTTGAAGGAATCATTACCGGAGTAACACCTTTTGGCCATTTGATTTTGCAAATAAATGAAGGTTTTAAAGAATTTGATTTAAAAGAAATACAATACCTTTTTGAATAGAAAAACATCAATTTTAGTCGGTTTTTCCAGTTATCGGATGCTATAAAAGTGGGTTTTAATTTTTGAAAAAGTTTATTATTTAGTACTTTATCTCTAATATTCTGCCACTTTTTGGCAGAATATTAGAGATAAGGTATCCAAG
>CAZQIV010000219.1:0-7076 GCA_964593705.1 uncultured Lentimicrobiaceae bacterium
ATTGGTAACAAAGTCTACTTATAAACTTTCAACCGTATCTTAGAAATGAGCCATCGTTAATGGTTATTCGTAAAGCGTATTTTTTTTTATTAGGAAATAATATGCAGTATCCATTATTCATATATGTCGGCAATTTGGACTAATATTAATCGGAATCATGCAATTACAAACTATTCAAAACAAGATTTATGTTTAGGTTAGAAGTTATCGAGTGGGAAAGTATCCGGTCACAAATTGTTACCGCATCCGACCAGAGTAAAAGAAATGTAAATGTAACTCCTTATGCCTTCACCGAACATTTGGTAACCATGCTTTCGAGTGTGCTGAGGAGCAAAAAAGCAATTGAAAGGATTTAGAAATAAAATTACCTACGATTTGATCGCCACAGTCATCCGTCAGTTCTTGCATTATTTGGGCGAGATCACCGGGTAAATCCCAGGGAGTATTTCCGGGAAGTTTCGTATTGGAAATAATAATTTCCGGGATGAGTCGAAAATAACTATAATAATTTTCAGGTATAGTTTGATTTTACTATCTTTGTAATATGATACAAAGATCAATACAAGACGATATTTTAGCTAAGACCGCAGACAATAAGGCCATCATTCTGCTTGGTTCAAGACAATGTGGTAAAACTACTTTGTTAAAAAGCATTTCTGAGAACTTAGATAAATCATTCATCTGGTTTAATGGGGATAACCCTGCTGATGCCCGTTTGCTCGAAAATAGCCCGGTAGAGCGGCTGAAGAGTATTATTGGGAAAAATGAAATCATAATTGTTGATGAAGCACAGGACATTCCAAATATTGGTAAAACAATCAAACTTATCGTTGATTATATTGCCAACGTTTGCCCAATACTGTCTGGCTCATCTTCCTTTGAGCTTTCGAATAAATTATATGAACCGTTGACAGGAAGAAAATTTGAATTTAACTTGTTTCCATTATCTTTTGGTGAAATGGTTAACCATGATGATCTCCGTTCTGAGCTTCAAAAAGTTGAACAAAGATTGATTTATGGCAGCTATCCTGAAATATTAACAAATCCTGGAAGAGAAAAGGAATTTCTGAATTTGTTAACATCCAGTTATTTGTATAAGGATATATTTAAGTTTGGAAACATCCGAAAACCTTCTGAGTTAGATAAAATTGTTCAGTTGCTTGCCTGGCAGATTGGCAGTGAGGTGAGTGTTTCCGAAGTTGCCCGATCAGCAGGAACCTCATCAGAAACGGTAGAAAGGTATATTGATATTCTTGAGAAAGCATATATTGTGTTTAGGTTACCGGCCTTTTCAGGAAATCTCAGAAATGAGATTAAAAAAAATAAAAAAGTATTCTTTTACGACAATGGGATTAGGAATTCTGTAATTGGAAACTTTAGTTTCCTTAGTAACCGAAATGATGTGGGTGCATTATGGGAAAACTATCTTGTTTCGGAGCGTAGGAAGCTAAATGCCTATAACAGTTTTTATGGACGAACATATTTTTGGAGAACGCAACAACAACAGGAAATTGATTATATAGAAGAAATTGATGGTAAAATTTCTGCTTTTGAATTCAAGTGGAATCCAAAAAAGATAGCAAAGTTTCCTGTGACTTTCACAAAAAATTATAGTCCTGATAAAACAGAAACAGTTCACAGAGAAAATTTCGAATCCTTTTTACTCTAAGTATTGTTACTCGTACACTATAACTGTATTCCGAATGGAAATATCATAATAAAAAATTGTTAATTGTTAATTGAAAATTGTTAATTGTTATTCGTTAATCGTTATTTGTTAATCATATTTTTTCTATTAATTTTTTTGGGAAATAATATGCAGTATCCATTTTTCATATATGTCGGCAATTTGGACTAATAATAAATGGAATCATGCAATTGCAATCCATCCAAAATGAAATTTATGAAGTACGCGGGCAAAAGGTAATGCTGGATTTTGATTTGGCAGAGCTTTATGGAGTTGAAACAAGGATTCTAAATCAAGCTGTAAAAAGAAATCTAAAACGGTTTCCGACTGATTTTATGTTCAAACTTACAAAAAGCGAATGGGAAATTATGTCATCACAAATTGTGATGACATACCCCAATAAGCGGCCAAAAGCAGCTCCACCATCTGCATTTACTGAACAAGGTTTGGCAATGTTAAGCGGTATTCTTAATTCCGAAAAAGCCGTTAATGTAAATATCGCCATTATGCGGGCATTTGTATTTATCAGGCAGCATGCACTTTCGTACAAGGATTTAACAGAAAAACTAAAGGAACTGGAAAGTAAATACGATATGCAATTTAAAGGTGTGTATAAAGGACAACGAAAATTGATTACTCATTTTAAAAAATTCAGGAATTAAAACAAAATGGTAGTGATGTAACAAGGTACAGTACCATTTTTGATGAATGAGAAGACGAAGCCTTTTCAATGAGGTGGGATAGTACGGCCTATTATAAATATTGGTACTACTGCAATTTTTGTGGGTACGGAAAATGATGCGCTTGATCAACAAACATTCCGGAGTCTTGTTAAGATACTGTTAATTTTGCCATTATTAAAATGATAGGCTGTAAATTTGCCTACAAGTATTTTCGAGAAGATTTTTATTTAACCTTAATATTTCATCAATGTCAGTAAAAAAAGTCTTAGTGCCGGTTGATTTTAGCAATGTTACAAAAGTAGTTGTAGAAACTGCAGCTTTAATTGCCCACGAAGGAAAAATGGATTAGAATTGCCAGATCAGTCAGGGCATGACTTGAAGTCATACCCTGACTCTCTGACTGGGGAAAGTTTTTGGTGCGGATATTCTAAAACTTATAAAGAATGTCCTAATGGCCAATGCTACCAGGAAACTCTATTATGTGGCAGACTCTGACAAAGTAACTATGCTTACCAATGAAGCCTGCATCCCAATCTTGTCGAGCATTCCTGCCTCGCTTTTGCACAAGCCAGCGCTGTCGGCAAGGCGGGCTCGAAAAGTTACGAAAATTGTCCGTAGGACTCCTATGGAGAAAATTTTCTACTTTTCGGGATGACAATCAATGACAGCGAAGCGCAATAACAGCGTGGCTAAATAAATACATTTTTTCAATATTTTAATACTTCAACCGGATACTTAAACTACCTTTGATGCTAAGGTTTCGAAAAGGTAAAACTTTAATAATCCGGAAATTGAAAACTTACGGCTTATGAAAGCCTTATATTATAAATCAATTGTATAAATTCACTTAATAAAAGTTATAATGTCAAAAGAAAAAGAAGGCAAAGAAAAGAATAACAAGAAGGCTCCGGCAAAAAATCTCAAAGAAAAAAGGGCGGCAAAAGCAGCCAAGCGTGCAGATAAAAAGAATTCGAATAGCTTGTAGATTTTTTAATGTTGGTTATTTTGTTTAAAAAGTATCAGGTAGTATTGAGATAAAATCCTTCCTCCTCAATTTGCCTCATTAGCCTCTATTGATGTATGGGGTAGGCGATGTGTGTTCTCATAAGAAATATTGGCGCTTGTTGCATCTATGCTGTTATAGGTTTTGATTAATTGCATACAAAACTTGTCCAAATCAAATTAAATTTTGTAAAGAATCTAAAGACTTATCGATTAGCTCTTCAATTTCTTTTCTTGAAATGCCCAACTTATCCGCGATCATTTTTAGAACATCCTCCTTTGTACCATTCCTGCAGAGTAAATCTGCTTTTGTTAATTCCGGATATTCTTTTTGAAGTTCCTTCTTAATAGTATTCCAATCGCTGGTATCAAAGTCTTTTGCCATATTTCTTTAAAATTAAGTTTAAATTTTCGTAAAGGTAGTACATCAATGATGCTGAAGCATTACTTAATTCATAAGATTAGTTACAATATTCACACATATCCAAATAAAAAAACTCCACTTTATGGATAGGTGGAGTTTTCACTATCGTTTTAGCAATTCTTACCTGACTTCCATAATACTAATGGCAGCACCACCGCCAGGTGCAAGGTTCAAATCGATAACTGATGAAGAATTTACTGTTACTTTTTCAATTTCATAAGCAGTAGGGTTTTTTGCCCAATTTGCATTTTTGCCATCTTTATAAATGATCGCATGATAATTTTTATCCGGGTCAAGAAAATCGAGTTTTACTGGAACCACCCTGGGTTTTTCGTCTGTAATAACACCAATAAACCAGTTCTTACTTCCCCTGTCCTGACGGGCAATGGTTACGAAATCGCCCACTTCTCCGTTTAGTACTTTCGACTGCTCCCAGTTTACCGGTACATCCCTTATAAATTGAAAAGCCGGGTGTCCTTCGTAATATTGTTTGAGATCGGGAACCATTTGAACCGGGCTTTTAATTACAACATACAGCGCCAATTGATGCGCCAGCGTGGTATTCACCTGGTTATTTTCTTTGTACGGATCGAGGGAAATATTGAAAATCCCCGGTGTAAAATCAATGGGTCCGGCCAACATGCGTGTAAAGGCTACAATGGGCAAATGTTCGGGTGGGTTGCCACCATCTGCCGACCAGGCATTGAACTCCTGTCCGCGCAATCCTTCGCGGGCGATGGCATTGGGGTAGGTTCGCCTGATTCCGGTGGCTTTAATAGGCTCGTGGGCATTTATGGCAATATCATATTTTGCCGCCGTTTCCAATACTTTCCGGTAATGGTTTACCATCCATTGCCCATGATGGTATTCGCCTTTTGGAATTAATTTCCCCACATATCCCGTTTTAACGGCATGAATACCCAGTGAATGCATAAGTTTAAAGGCGGTATCAAGTTGTTGGTCGTAAGTGCGGGGCGCTCCTGATGTTTCGTGATGCATAATCAGCGCCACGCCTTTCTCTTTGCCATAACGAACCACCTCTTTTAAATCGTAATCGGGGTAGGGGGTAACAAAATCGAAAACGCCTTCGCGGTCTTCAAAACCAATCCAATGTTCCCATCCGGTATTCCAACCTTCAACCAGTATTCCCTTGAGCCCGTTCTCCGAAGCAAAATCAATAAGTTCTTTGGCGTAGGCTGTTGTAGCGCCATGGTTGCCGCTGGCATAATCCCAGGTTTTGGTTCCTAAGTGCATATCCCACCAAATACCAACATATTTCATCGGGGTAAACCATGGAATATCACCAAGTTTGTTGGGTTCGTTAAGGTTAACTATCAAGTCCGATTCGATTAGCCCGGCCGCATCTTCCGAAATTTGAATGGTGCGCCAGGGTGTAGTAAATGGTAACTTACGTTTTACTTTATAGCCAAGCCTGTCAGAACCTACCAGCTCGCTCTCCATCATAAGATTTTCAGTATCAATTTTAAGGGTCATGCCTGCATAGTTGGTGAGGTTGGCTTCATGAAAACTCAGGTGAAGGCCATCTTTGGTACGCATGGTTACCGGCGTATTCACGGCATTTTCAGGAATATATGTTTGAGCCAGGCTTTCGTGCCCTTTTTTACTCAAAGCATCGATTTCAGAAAACCGGGAAGTGTTATAGAGATGCTCATAAATATCCCAGTCGCCCGGAATCCACCAGGTGGTATGATCGCCGGTAAGCTTGAACCGGGTATTTTCGTCCATGATAATAACTTCATCTATACCCTCCTGTTCGGGAAATTCAAACCTGAAACCCAGGCCATCATCATACACCTTAAAAGCAATATTCAATTTTCTTCCGGGAGCCTGGTTTTCCTGAAGTTCGGCAAACAGTTCGTTGTATTCATTCTTAACTTCCCGTTTTTCACCCCAGGGCATTTCCCAGGTTTCATTAAAGGTGGTGTTTTTTGTGTTCATCACCTTAAATCCCGCATTCATTGGAGGTAAATTTTGAAAGTTAAACCCAAAAAGGGAACTGTCGATTACTAATTTATTTTTAAACTTTACAAGGTAGCCCGGCTGCCCATCAGCAGTTAAAAACAATTCCGCCGAAATGTTTTTCCCCGGCGATTCAATAATGCCAACTGTTTTGGGTTCATTCGGGGTGCAAGCCATGAGCATTGTTATTGAAGCAAAAATTACAAAAAGTGGTTTGAAGTATTTCATATTGCTTTAAAATTTAGATAGCCCAAAAGTAAGCATCATTGCTTTAAGTAGGTGCAATAATGGAATCCATATAAAAAACTTCAAACTCATTAAACCTAAATGGTTGAATGTTAATTAGCTTAAGATGTCATTGTATAAAAAACATTAGTATCCGACAAAATTATTTATCGACATTCTTGTTGGGCAGATGGTAAATATACACTTCCAAAATCTGGTGGGTAAATGCACCTTTTGCAATTTGCATTGAAGACATAAATAGAATATTATGCCTACCCAGACGCTGTGGTGTATTTTGACCCAAGGACTTCGGTATTCCAATAAAAAACTTTCTGAATTAAAAAAGAATGCATTAATTTGTATCCAAATGAATACAAAGAGTGAATGTACTTTATCGGGGGTGATAAATCTACTCAACAAAAAGACATAGAAAAGGCAAAAGAGATTTTGAAAAAAATAAAAAAATAGAGATATGGAGACTTCAAAATTTGATATAGCGGATTATATAGATAATAACGAAATGATTGCTGAATATCTGAATGCTGTATTGGAGGACGGCAATAATTCAGACCTTATTACAGCAATAGGTCATATTGCAAAATCAATTGGAATGACAAAGATTGCAGATGAAACCGGACTCAGTAGACCAAGTTTGTACAAAGCCCTATCAGATGGAGCGAAGCCGCAATTTGGGACAATAATGAAAGTATTAAGAGCAATTGGCGGACAAATAAGAATAAACCCAATAACAGCATAAAAAAACGCACCACAACACGCAGATAGCAAAAAGCGGTGAAGTGATTAATTGGGGCGGCTCTAGCCCGTACCAACTTCATCCCGGTTTGATAGTGAATCGCTCGCAATCCGCTTCACGCCATATTGCCAACCGTTTTCCCAATGAAAATTTGCTACTCTGAAATATTACCTATTTTTGATAAATTTTAATTTTGAATTATGAGAACAATAAATATAGAATTAGATAAAAGCCAGTTTATTAGGCTCTTAAAAAGTCATTAATAGTAACATGTTAACGATATTTTTGCTGCTGTTTTTTCCCTGAAAGGCTTTTTTCTCT
>CAZQIV010000220.1:0-7035 GCA_964593705.1 uncultured Lentimicrobiaceae bacterium
TACAAATATATAATCAATCTCAAAATCATAGCACTCCAAAAAAAGAATTAGCCCAAGTTATCGACAAACATCCTGCAAAAAAAAATGGCAGGTTCATTACAAACCTGCCATTCCTACATTGTTACTATTTAACTGTTTTATCAGTCACCAATCAAATGGCCACGATCTAAGACCCCCTCTAGCTCCCCCTAAAAGGGGAGGATGCCATCGCACTGGCCGCTGCAGTGGTTTGTGCGGCTGGTCTCCCTTTCCGCCAGCTGGCGGAGAAGGGTCGGTGCCGAGACGAAGTCTCGTGCATGCACGAGCAAAGCTCGGCAGGATGGGGTCATGACGATTTGGTATTCAATTCCACCACCTAAATAATTACCCCACATTTAATAAATTCCCCTGTTAAAACACTATAAACTTCTTATTCATGATTTGTTTACCATCTGTAATCCTTACAAAGTAAGCACCGGGCATCAATTTGTGAACCGGAATCACAGTCTCTTTTTGAATGTTCATATTTCTATTAAAAACACTTTGCCCCAAAATGTTGCTTATCGTTAGTTGTCCGGCAATTTCTTCCGGAATATTTATCCTGATATATCCCTGGCTGTAATACACAGCAATGTTTTCTGAAAGCTTGCTAATCCCGGTTTCGCCTTTAAACCTAAGCTCAAAGCGGTCGTTTATTTCACCCGAAACATTGGTCTCGAAGGGATAAACTGAACTTACATTGAAACTATGATTTGTTCCGGTTTGATTATCATGGAGGCTTATCTCGCTGGCATCACTAAAAGTTTCCAGGCCGCTTGCTTTCAAGCTATAACTGCCAACAACAGGAATCCTAACCCCAATGGGTACATCCGGGTTTGCCGACAAGTCGGGAAAAGTATTGATGGCAAGTTTTGTTCCCGTGGTAGTAATACTATATACCTGGGGCATTGTGGCCGAACTGCTGAACAGTTTATAGGCATCAGCATGGCTGTCGAATCCGGTGCTTGCCGATGGGTAGAAAAAGATCACTGCCTCATCGGTTTTATTGTTTCCTTCGAGTTGTAGCGTAAACAAATTCGGAACTTCGCTTTTATAATATATGTCGGATGACAGGTGTGTCCTTTGTGTATTATCCAGCAACAAGGTTTTTGTTCCCGTGGTTTTGGCATGAGCCATAAAGCCCTGCATTGGAGGAATGTACTGCGAGCCGCCCCCTACTCCATACCCACCAAGCTGAATATAATATTTGTAGTTTTCGTTAGTATTATCATAATAATACAGTGCGTTATCCATGCCATCACCTTTATCAACCAAATCCCAGTCGATGGATGAGGGGAAAGGATTTCCAAGGAGATTCCACCCACCACTGTTGGTATTTGAGCAGGTAATTACAAGTGGCGAGGCATCCGTGTAGGAATTCAGTTCACCGGTAAAGGTCTTGGTTTCGTTAGTTGGCCAGGCCACGAGGTAGCCTTTGCCTATAATAAAGTTATCCTCAAATGCATCGTTCCATATATCGCTTACTGTTTTGGAATTTACCCATTGGTAACCGGGCTCATCCCAGGCCATAAAATCGTAATTTGCTTTTGGCGGGGCTGTAACAAATCCGGGCTGGATGGCTTGAGCTTCAACAGGTGAAGAAATAAAATGATACATCTGATCATTTACGTCATTATATTTTGCAACGTACCGTTCGACTGAAGCCGCAACATCAGCAGTACCATGAAGGAGTGTTCCTGTTCCGGTAGCATCCGATTCGATTACAAGACCGGAATCGCCTGCATCATTTGTTAGGGTGCCATTAACAGTAAGAGAGGCAGTTGGTTTTACAGTAAGCGCAACTTCAGAATGAATGGTTAGGTCATTTGCTAATCCAGAATTTCCGGTAGAAATAATCGGTTGATTTACCACATCAGGAATGACCAAATTAGAAGAACCGGAAGGAACTTCACTTTCTGACCAGTTTGATAAAGTATTCCAGTCCGAGTCCGTGTCACCAGTCCAAAAGTTTGAAGTATTTGTAATATTAATATTATCAATATACCAATCATCGCCATTATCGTTGGACATTACAAATGCTACATAAACAAGCTGTCCATTTTTGCTTGACAAATCAATGGATCGTTGTGTATAGGTTATACCAAAGGTTGTTTCATCATAACTTGTTACATTAGTAAAATCAACATGACTATCCTGGGAATCAGTAGACACTTTTATGTAATACATTGATCCATAATCGGTCGAATAAGATTGTCTCTCATAAAAATTCAGGGTTGTAGTTCCTGAAGGTGGAAGTAAAATCCCGGGGGTAACCATCCAGTCTTCAGCCAAACCACCTGAAACATTTTCATACTCAGCAAAAGCACTCCCCGCAGAAGATAAGTATGTATTTGTTGTTGTTCGGATCCATTCATTTGAAGTTCCCAAATTATTTTCTCCGCTAAATACTAACCAGCATTGGGGTGGGAAAGTAACACCTTCAAAATCTTCTGTAAAGGGCAGAATCTTAACTGTTGGACAATCTGTTGTGGCATTGGCGGTGGTTTCTGTCGAATATTCGGTGCTACCATCATAGGACCAAAGTTTGTAATAATAAGGTGTAAGTGCTGATAAACTAGTATGGTTTAAAGAGGTTGCTGATCCATTGTAAAGAACTGTACCTCCTCCGGAAATAGTAGATGAAGCACTATAGGTTGTCCCGTTAACGGGAGTCCCGAAAGTTGATGAAGTATTGAATGCCAAAACAACGTTATTGTTGGATGGATTCAAAGACCATCCGGTATTAATTTGATTTTCACTTATTGCATCAGCTGTAAAATTCAAAGGATTCAATACCCCTGATTCATAAAGGTCACTTTCCCACAAACCTCTGCCATAACTCCCTGCCTTAATGCGATCTTGCGTCCCAACCGGATCATAAAATATTTCCAATTCACGAATGTCAACGGGTGGCAAACCTTCACTAAAGAGCATCCAATCTGTCATATCCGAATCTTTATACCAAACCGCGGTTTGATTGCCTACATAAAGACCTTCATCACTATTTTTATCATATACCAGGCAATTGATAAAAAGCGATGGCAAATTACCACTGATATCTGTCCAGGTGGCACCTTTATCTGTTGATTTATAAATGCCATAGTCCACGGTTGTGTAAACAATATTTGCATTGGTGGGATGGGCTTCCAGGTCGGTGGGTGTGTCGTTACCGGGCAAAGCACAAGCTGTCCAGCTTACAGATGCTGGAGTAACATTTACATTATCAGTCCGTTTCATAGAACCCGACCGAACCACGTAAATAATATCAAGATCAGCAGGTGATTGCTCCAGTACACTACAGGTAGTGGTTTCGCCGGTAGAAATGGCCGACCAACTTACTGATGAGGCTGGTGATGCTTTTACATCATCGCATCTAAATACATTTTCATAGCCGGCAAACATTACGCTGGCATTTGTTTCATGCAACATGTAGGGAGTTACCCATGCGCCGGTTTCATCAGCACCAATGCCATTGGAACCTGTTGCTGCAATTTCGGTGTAAGTACCGTTTGGCCCTGTTGTGGACCGCTTAATATCACCCTTGATATAAGTATTGTAACAATAATTGCTATTGCTATAGTCGATGATGCATTCAGTTCCATCTCCGCCACGGGTAGTGGTAAATGTACTCCCATCGGTTGTAGCAGCGGAGCCATTATCCTGACATCCAAATAAGGTGTAATTGGTGTTGGATGCTCCCTGACCAATTTTGTAGATTTGCGTGATGGCCAGATTATTTGTAATTTCCGTCCAGCTAGCTCCATCATTGGCCGTATAGCTTATTCCCCCATCATGCCCAACATACAAATTATCATTGATTGGCGACCATTCAAAAACATGGTGGTCAGCATGAACAGAAGGTGCACAAGGCTCGGAATAGCTACTTCCAACCCAGTGCGTGTTTATAGTCCAATTTACACCTCCATCACTACTTTTCCAAATATTTATCCCACCTACAAATACAATATCCGCATCAGTGGGGTCAACGGCTATACACAAGTCATAAGTTGCCTGGCTGGCTGTGCCACTTCCATCACAAGCATAATCCATAATATTTGGACTGGTTGATTGGGTAGTGAAACTGAGCCCGCTATCGGTTGAGCGAAGAAGTGCCTGGAAGACCTTGGTGGTCTCGTGAATCTGAAATAGATAAACAAAGCTTGAATTTGCCGGAGATACACCAATCACCATCCTTGCCCCGGCAGCGGCTGTACCTGCATTTAATATCCCTGAAGTAATTTCCGTCCAACTGTCACCAGTATTAGTGGAACGATAAAATTTTGCACCATTGGCTGACGAATAATCTACTGCATAAACAATAGTTGGATCTCCTGGCTTAAATTTAATATCCTTAAAATTATCTGAGCCCGAACGAAGAGTCCATGTTTGGGCACCATTAGTAGTTTTATAAATTCCTCCACTTGTTGCAGCAATGATAATATCCTCATCTGTAGGATGCATAACCATAGCTCCGACAACAACATCACCCATGGTGCTATTCATTTGATCCCAGGTTAAACCGCCATCAATTGTTTTAAAAACACCAAGCTCCTGTGCATCATCACTGTCCCTGTCGCCCGAACCGAGATAAATAATATCCGGGTCAACCGGATCAACAAGAATAGAAGAAACCCCCAATGTTGGTAAATCAGAGGACAGGTTTGTCCAGTTAGAACCCCCATCGGTGGTTTTCCAAAAACCCCCTGATGGCGCACCTATAAAAATAATATTTGCATTGGTGGGATGGAATGCAATGGCATTTACCCTTCCCATACCGGTAGGCTGTGATGTGTTGTTTGTAGGATAGGCTGTGGGGCCAACAATGGTCCAATTTCCGGCAATCGATTTAGTTTCGTCAATTACATCCATGTATTTTAAATATTCACCGCGAACATAAGCGGGTGCCTGCAGCTTTCCATCAGGCAATACCCTCGATTCGTTGATGTATTCCCAGCGTTTAAATACTTTCCAGCCGTTTCCTTTGTAATCCGTGCGGCCTTCCCAGAATTTATAAAAAGCATCCTGGGCTTTGTAAAAATTTACGTCCGGGTCCTGGATCATACCCAGCCAATCGTCATCTGAAAACGCACTGATTGATGAAGATTTGGTTTGCCCAATGGCCTGAGATAAACCTACGGAAAACGCGAAGCATAATGTCAGGGCGAATAAAGTAAATCTAACTGTTTTCATATTTCTAAAATTTTAGTTAAGTTTCAAAACAATGATTATTATATAATTGTGGTTGATACATAATTTATTGGTAAAATAAAAAAAAAACCTCATAACACAAAATGTAATTTTTGATTTATTAAACTTATTCGATTGAACCTCCATTGCAAAAATAGCAACAAAAGACAGGAAAAGTAAAAATGGTATGCGGACAAAATGCGGACAGAAAAAAACAAGATTTAAAAGCGGGGATGTTAAAACGTTGAAATATAGACCTCCAGGGATTCTTCCTGAAAAAGGTTAATTTTTTTACGGATTCGGTACCTGGTTTTGCGGATGGCTTCGTTGGAAACATTCTGAATTTTTGCAATCTGGCTTCCGCTGAGATTAAGCTTGAGATACGCGCAAAATTTAAGCTCCGATTTGGTTAAATCAGGATGAGCTTTTTTGATATTTTCGTAAAACTACCAATAGGAGCAAGCCGGACAACAGCGAAAACAAAAACAGATAGAGAAAAGTTCGTTTTTGTTTTTTTGCTTTTTCTATCTTGAGTTGCTGCAATGCAATCTGATTGTCTTTTTTTTGGTTTTGGTATCGGAGTTCGGAAGCCTTTAGGTTATTTCTATATTTTCTGGCAAAAACCGAATCTTTCAAATCCAGTATTTTACCAAATCGTGCAATCGCGTGCTTATGTTTTCCCGTAATCGTATCCAGGCTTAAAAGCACCTCTTGCGAGCTAATTTTATTATTCATGTCTCCAATAGCATGGGCACATATTTTTGATTTTTTCAATAAAAATATACGCCGAATCAATGTGGTTGATCTGCATCATAATATTCCCATAGTTTCCATACAATGCCGAAAGCAGGGATGTGTCTTTCTTTTTTTCGGAAATGTTGATGGATAAACGAAGGTATTTAAGTGAGGAATCAAAAAGATTCTGCCTCTCATAAAGTGAAGAAAAGTTGTAATAAACTACAGGGAGGTTCAAACTATCTCCTGCCTTGATCAAAATCTCAACCAATTCGGAATAAAGTTTAGCTGCACTTTCGTAATTTCCTATTTTTTCATAAAGATACCCGAGATTACCCTTATTATGAATGATACCTGTTTGATTATTAATTTCCTCATTCAATTGAATCGCTCTTTTGTAATAGACTTCCGAAGAATCATATTCTTTTTGAGCATTCTTGTAAAGCCCAATAATATTGTAAACCTTCGCGATACCCTCCTTGTTGCAGGATTTTTCAAATAAAGGCAAGGCGTCATAATAAAGCTTTAGTGCCAGATGATCGTTTCCCGTGGAAAGGTTTACAGAGGCCATCCGCTCAAGACAACGGGCTTTAAGCAACGAATTATTGGACTACTCTGCTATTTTTAAAGCAGAATCAAAGCTCTCCAGGGCAGCTTCGTATTTGTTTTTTTTGTATTGCAAAACACCTTCCTGAAAAAAAGACTCGCCAACACCTTTGTTGTAATTAATGCTCCCGGAAATCCCCCTCACCCTTTTCAGTTCCATCAAAGCACTATCAGTATTCGCGAATTCCTAAGCTGAAACATTCCTTACAATTTCATTAATGCTTGCCGTGTCTTTCTGAAAAGTCTCATTTTCCGCGACACTTTCGTTATGGTTTGAGCCATCAGTTTTACATCCAATTACTATTACAACTACAACGATGAAGAAAAAAAGATAAATTTTCATCAGGCCTAACTTAATCCAGGTTAATAATACTGATGACAAAAATATTAAAATTGAAAATCAATCGTGTTTTAATCTCAATTTAATACAGGGGCTAATTAGTGTCCGTCTATTAACTTTATATTGTTGATAACTAATACGATATGCCA
>CAZQIV010000221.1:0-6958 GCA_964593705.1 uncultured Lentimicrobiaceae bacterium
AACCTTGCGCACGAGGCCAGCAAGCTAAGCAAACCTTGCCTCACGCCGGGGCAGACAGACAAAGGCCACGAAACTTTAACAAGCGGCTCATAGCCCATGCCGCGGTGGGTGCATCGGCAAAAAGAGAAAATATGTATTTTTACGAACAGAAAAAGTGCAGAACAGTTGGAGGTAATTGCGGCACAGGCCATAGCCGCCGACCGTTGTGTGCCATGCCAAGAAACAAAATTGCAATGAATAAACAGAGTAGGAAAATTGAAAGATAAAATGAAAAGCCAGCCCGAAAATAGCACATTTAGTTTTTTGCCGACACACAGGCAAAACTCAAAAAAACTAAAAGAGCTATTTTTTGCCAACGCTCGTACCAACATTGAAACTGAATTATGACTATTGAACAATATATTGACAATATAAATCAACGATACAAGCTTGGAAATGCAACCGAGCATACTTTTAGAGGCGACTTACAGCAACTCATTGAAAGTTTAGTGCCTGAAATTAGAGCTACCAACGAACCGAAAAGACAATCTTGCGGAGCACCTGACTACATCTTAACTAAAAAAGATATTCCAGTAGGTTTTATTGAAGCAAAAGATATTGGCGACAAAGACCTTGAAGGAAAAAAGAAATCAGTAAACAAAGAGCAATTTGACCGTTACAAAGCATCATTAGATAATCTAATTTTCACGGATTACATAGATTTTCATTTATACAATGACGGAGAATTTATTACCAAAATTGCAATTGCAGAAGTAACTGAAAAAGGAATCATCTCGAAACCCGAAAATTTCAAAATATTTGAAAATCTAATAAAAGACTTTTGCACACACATTGGACAAAACATAAAAAGCCCCAAAAAATTAGCAGAAATGATGGCGGGCAAAGCCCGCCTTCTTTCTGATGTTATTGGTAATGCTTTGACAAGTGATGAAACGCATAATGAAGATAGTACGCTTAAAGAACAAATGCTTGCCTTTAAGAATATCTTAATTCACGATATTACACCCAAAGGATTTGCAGACGTTTACGCTCAAACCATCGCTTACGGAATGTTTGCAGCTCGTTTGCACGACCCAACTTTAGATACTTTCAGCAGACAAGAAACGGCTGAATTGATTCCTAAATCAAATCCGTTTTTGAGAAAACTATTTGGCTACATAGCTGGACCCGATATTGACGACAGAATTAAATGGATTGTAGATAATCTAACCGAAATATTTTTAGCTTGTAATGTTGAAGAAATTCTAAAAAATTACGGAAAGACTACAAAAATGGAAGACCCAATTATCCATTTTTACGAAACCTTTTTGAGCGAGTATGACCCAAAATTAAGAAAAGCAAGAGGTGTTTGGTACACTCCTGCCCCAGTTGTAAATTTCATTGTTCGTGCAGTTGATGGTGTTTTAAAAACTGAATTTAATTTACCACAAGGTATAGCGGACACTTCTAAAACAAAAATTACTGTAAATACGCAAACACCTGACAAACGTTCTGCAACAGGCTACAAACAAATGGAAAAGGAAGTACACAAAGTGCAAATTCTTGACCCAGCCACAGGAACAGGAACTTTTTTAGCGGAAGTAATCAAACATGTAAATAAGAAATTTAAAGGACAAGAGGGAATTTGGAGCGGTTATGTAGAAAAGCATTTGCTACCAAGATTAAACGGTTTCGAATTGTTAATGGCAAGTTACGCAATGGCTCATTTGCAATTGGATTTATTACTAAAAGAAACGGGATTTAAAGCTACTACAAACCAACGAACAAGAGTTTACCTAACCAATAGTTTAGAAGAATACCACCCCGATACAGGAACATTATTTGCAAATTGGTTAAGTAGTGAAGCCAATGAGGCAAACCATATAAAACGAGATACACCTGTAATGTGTATTATCGGTAATCCACCTTATAGCGGAATATCTTCTAACAATGGTAAATGGATTAGTGATTTGATTGAAGATTATAAATATGTTGATAGCGTGCATTTTAATGAGCGTAAACATTGGTTAAATGATGATTATGTAAAATTTTTACGCTACGGACAGCATTTTATTGAAAAAAATGGAAGCGGAATTTTAGCATTTATTAATCCTCACGGATTTTTAGACAACCCTACTTTTAGAGGTATGCGTTGGAATTTGCTTAAAACATATGATAAAATCTACACAATAGATTTACACGGTAATAATAAAAAGAAAGAGATATGTCCTGATGGTTCAATTGACCAAAATGTCTTTGATATAATGCAAGGTGTTGCTATTACCATTTTCATAAAAACAGGAGCGAAAAAGAAAAATGAGTTAGGTAAAGTTTTTCATTATGATTTATATGGCAAACGAGATTTCAAGTATAATTTTCTATCAAATCATTCATTAGATGATATTCAATTTGAACAGTTATCACCACAAAAACCATTTATGTTTTTTGTGCCAAAAGATAATACTGGCAGAGAAGATTACAATAAAGGATTTAGAGTTGATGAGTTGTTTGCAGTAAATGTTACAGGTGTTTTAACTGCTCGTGATGCTGTAGTGATTGATATGGATAAAAGCGCCTTGTTAAGTCGCATAAAGAAGTTTGCAGATATTCAATATTCTGATGAAGAAATTAGGCGGTGGCTATTTCCAAATAAAAAAGATGGAAAATACTTAGCGGGTGATTCAAGAGGTTGGAAATTAATTGAAGCTCGAAAGAAAATTGTGGAGAATAATCATACTACTATTATTCGGGATATTGATTATCGACCATTTGATACAAGAAAAATATATTACTCAACCGATATGGTTGATTGGGGTAGACAAAAGTATATGCATCATTTCATTGCAGGTAAGAATGTTGGGTTAATGATTTGTCGACAAACTGCAATTGATAGTTGGGAGCATATTGGCATAACAAAAACTATAGCTGACGATAGTCGAGTTTCTAACAGGTCCAAAGAAAGAGGATATATCTTACCTCTTTACCTCTATCCAGAAAATAATGGACAACAAACAATTGGAAAAACAACAGATAGAAAACCAAATCTAAAACAAGAAATTGTAAATGACATTGCTAAAAAATTAGGTTTAACATATACAAGTGAAAAAGAAACAATAGAAAATACCTTTGCACCCATTGATATTTTAGATTATGTCTATGCCGTTTTACATTCTCCAGATTATAGAGAGAAATATAAAGAGTTTTTAAAAATAGATTTTCCAAGAGTACCTTATCCTAAAGACAAAAATACGTTTTGGGAATTGGTAAAATTAGGCGGAGAAATACGCCAAATACATTTATTGGAATCTCCAAAAGTGGAAGATTACATTACAACTTATCCAAAAGATGGAGATAATACCATTACAACTAAAATCGGCAAAAAAGATTGGAAGTTATTTGATGAAGAAAAACAATTAGGCAGAATTTGGATAAATGAAGAACAGTATTTTGACAATATTCCATTAACCGCTTGGGAGTTTTATATTGGAGGCTACCAACCTGCTCAAAAATGGCTAAAAGACCGTAAAGAAAGAACCTTAGAATTTGATGATATTTTACATTATCAAAAAATTATAGTTGCTCTTTCCGAAACAGACAGATTAATGAAAGAAATTGATAAAATTGAAATATAGTAATATGCAAGAATATTGGAAATATAAACGAGGTTCAGAATGGCGTAAATGGGATTTACATATTCATACAAAAGGGACAAATAAGAGCGACCAATTTACAAGCTCAAATTTTAATGATTTTTGCAAAGTGTTTTTCAGAAAAGCACTTGACAACAATATAAAAGCAATTGGTGTAACTGATTATTTTAGTATTTCTAATTATAAAAAGGTTCTTGATTTTGTAAATAATATTGAAGGCTGTGAGGGTTTTAGTGACGAAGAAAAGGTAGAAATTAAAGATATATTTATTCTTCCCAATGTTGAATTGAGGATGATGCCTTCAACAGACAAAGCAAGATTAGTAAATATTCATTGCATATTTAACCCCGATTATGTTAGTTCTTTGGAAAATAATTTCTTTGGTTCAATTGAATATTCTGCGGGTATTGGGAAAAAATTTAAAATGAATTATCAAGGAATGATTGATTTAGGTAAATCATTAGAGAATTCATTAGATAATGAAAAGGCATATCATAAAGGAATAAACTCATTTGTGGTTTCTCATTCCGATTTACAAAAGTTAATAGATGAGAATTCTGATTTTCGGGAAAATACAATAATTGTAGTAAGTAATTCTAACAATGACGGGGCATCAGCTTTTAATAAACACTTTGATTTGTTTGAGAACGATGTGGATAGCAGTTTAGATGCAGTTAGAAAATCTATTTATAGTATTTCTCAATGTATTTTTTCTGGTAATGAGGAAGATAGAAAGTATTTTTTAGGAGAGAAAGGAGATGATAAAAAAACCGTTATTCAAAAATGTGGTTCACTAAAAGCTTGCATACATGGTTCTGATGCTCATAAAGAGGACGATTTATTTAATCCAAAACAAGATAGGTATTGCTGGATAAAATCAGACTTAACTTTTGATGGTTTAAAGCAAATTGTTTTTGAGCCAAAAGATAGGGTAAGAATACAATCTATTAAACCTGACACCAAAAATGAACGTCATATAATCTCTGAAATTCAATTTAAAAGTTCGGATAAATTATTTGGTAATCAGAAAATCCTTTTAAATGAAAACCTTAATGCAATAATTGGGGGCAAATCATCTGGGAAATCACTATTGTTACATTCTATTGCAGATAGTATAGACCCTGAACAGGTGAAGAGAATTACCAAAAGGTTAAATTTTGAGGGTTATTCATTTGAAGGTGAAAAATATGATTTTGATGTAACATGGAAGAACAAAGAAAAGGATATTTTAAGTGATGTTAATGTAGATAATAAAACAAGAAAAATAACCTATATACCACAGCTTTATATAAATTATCTTGCTGAAAAAAATAACAAGAAGGAATTAAATACTTTAGTAGGAAATATTTTATTACAAGATGATATTTATAAATCTTTTTTTGAAAATAAAACAATCGATATTTCTAAACTATCTCAAACAACCGAGCTTGAATTAACCAACTTGCTAACTATTAGAGTTAATGCAATAGAGTTAAATAAACAGATTAAGGAAATTGGGGCATCAAAAATAATTGCAGATGAAATCAAAAAGTTAGAAAAACAAATTAGTGATGGTCAAAAACTTTCAAATTTGTCATCTGATGAAGTTAATCGGTACAATGATTTAATTAAGAAGAAAGAGAAATCTGAAAAGGAATTGCATATAATTCAAACTAAAGCAAATGTACTTTTAAGATTTTCGGAAGAATTATCTGTTTCAAAGAATGACTTAGTTGGCATTCAAAATCAAGAAGAATATCTTTCTCAAAAAGGTAAATTGGATAAAATATTGGATGTATTTACTGAAATACCCGAAGACATACAAAATATCAAATCATTAATCTCAAAAGATTTTAAAGTTCTAATAACTAATCTTCAAAATGAAATATCAAAATTAAAACTTGATGAACATAAAGAAAATGTAAATAAGGCACTAAAACAACTAAATATTGATTTATCACCGTTCTTGAAAAAACTTGCAGGTCAAAAAGAACTTAAAAAAATCACAGAACAGCTCGACAAAGAAAAAAAGAAAAAAGAAAAATCCGAATTGCTTGAAAAACAGTTAAGTAATGCTATTGTAGAATATAAAAATTCAAAAAAGAGAATTACTGATTTTCTAAAAGAAAGACATTCCTTATACAAGGATATAGTAGTTAAAATTAATGAAACAAAGAATGAAATTGGAGAAGAAATTACTTTGCATTGTTCTCTGGTTTATGAAAAAGAAAAATTTTCATTATTTGACCAAGCGAATAAAGCAGCCATATCAAAAGACAATTTCTTTAATAAATTATTCTCTGAAAAATTTATTAATTATGACTTGATACCTGACACATTTCAAGATATAAGAAATGTAATAGATGATAATTCGTTAAAGTTATCTGATAATAAAACTATACCTCTTAAGCAAAAAACTACAATTGACGAAATATTCAGAGGAATTATTATAGATAATTTTGAATTGGATTATAAAGTGACATATAAAAATGATGAATTATTAAATATGTCCCCAGGTAAAAAGGGTACAGTTCTATTAATTTTATTTTTACAAATAAGTTCAGCAGAATATCCAATATTAATTGACCAACCAGAGGATAATCTTGATAATAGAACTATCTATGATTTACTTTGTAAAATGGTAATAGAAACAAAAATAAATCGTCAAATTATAATTGTTTCACACAATGCAAATTTGGTAGTAGCAACAGATAGTGAAAATATTATTGTTGCAAATCAAGAAGGGCAAGACCCTGAGAAAAAGAAAAGTGAATTTCGTTTTGAATATGTAAATGGAGCATTAGAATTTTCATCAATAAAGGATGAGAAAATTAAAGGTGTATTGTATCAGCAAGGAATTAAAGAGCATGTTTGTGATATTTTAGAGGGCGGAAATGAAGCATTTAAACAGAGAGAAAGAAAATATGCAATTAAATAACAAAGCCAACGCTTCGCAGTCATACACATTGCCAAGTCGCTCGAAAAAAGCCATCGCACAAGCCAAAACTTGTCAAAGAGTATGCCTGCCCCAACGCACGGATATACAGAGAAAGATAAAGCACGGGCACACAACAAAGTGTATAAGTCATTGGGCAATAGGTGGCTAAATTGAAGATTATGCAAATAAAGAAAATTATTAGTAAATTGAAAATGAGGTGCTTTGAAATGCCCAACGCCTCATACACAAACCGTTAAAAGTTCATGGCCGCCTCAAATTATTGAAACAAGTTCTTTGGCTTCGTGAAGGCTTCGAAAGTTGGGTGCTTTGTTTTTCGCCAACGCACAGGTTTGTCCGGGCCAAGCACGGCCACAGGCCAATGCCCCCGCCCAGCCTACCCAAACCGAAACAC
>CAZQIV010000222.1:0-1076 GCA_964593705.1 uncultured Lentimicrobiaceae bacterium
TACCAGTATCATCAACAAAAGCAACATTTTTAGCATACGATGCTACTCCTTGATCAAAAAAATCGATAATTCTCATATTCTTTAATCCTTTATTCAAATTTGATTGTCACCCACGCCTGAGCGATATCCTGCATAACATCCCAAGAGAACTCAGTAGTCTTTATGACAAAAAACTATTCCTGATTACTTTGAACAGGAAGGAGCCAGCTCGCCAGAGCGGGCAGCAGAAAGACTGCCCCCAGCATATTGACCAAGAACATAAAGGTCAGCAAGATGCCCATATCAGCTTGGAATTGCAATGGTGAAAATATCCAAGTTACACAGCCGACAGCCAGGCTTAAACCGGTTAGCAGAACCCCATTTCCCGTCCGGTCAAGGGTCAATTCGTAAGCACGTTGAAGAGGTATCCCTTCATCGAGGAAACTTTTGAGAGTTCCGTAGATATAGATACCGTAGTCAACCCCGACGCCAACACCGAGAGCGACAATCGGCAGCGTGTTTACCTTAAGTCCGATGCCTAGTATGGCCATTAAACTATAGCCGAGCAAGGATACGAGCCCAAGTGGCAAGAGGATACAAATAGTGGCACGGAGTGAACGAAAGGCAACTAGGCAGAAAATAATGACCGCTAAATATACGTAAATCAAAATCGGGGTTTGCGAATCAAGTACGACTTCGTTGGTTGCAGCTGTAACCCCAACATTGCCGCCAGCGAGGCGGAATTTAACCTTATCAGAAGGATGTTCAGACAAATAGGTCTCGGCGGCACCCATAATCCGGTCTAGGGTTTCCGCTTTATGATCGGTTGTGAAAAAATAGAGAGGCATTACTGAACCATCACCATTCAACAAACCAGTACAGGTCGGGATGGATCCCAAAGCCTGGACGGTAAGTTGCTGATTTCTCGGTAACACTTGCCATTTAGGACTTCCCTCATTCCAAGCCGAAGTAACAACTTTAATCACACTTGGCAGTGTAATACTTGAGTGAATTCCCTCGATATTGCGCATATGCCATGCGAATTGATCAATAGCAGAAAGAATCTCATGGTTGACACACCCTTGTGAACCACCTTC
>CAZQIV010000222.1:1176-6944 GCA_964593705.1 uncultured Lentimicrobiaceae bacterium
TTCTGAAACTCAACTTGGCAGCTTCTAGAGGGCCGACACCGTCGAATATTGCCGAACCATTGGCGCTGACCATCTGCACGCCATGGCTGACAGCGATGGCAAATACGAGAAAGGGAACCAGTATCCCCATTGGATCAATGCCGAAGCCTAACAACGGAAGCAGGCCTAGCTGCCAGACCACGGCGATCAATGCACATAATAACAGCATACAAGTACGACGGAAAGATGAGGTGTAAACATAGACCATGATAGCGGTAATCAGAAAAGCCAGAGCAAAAAACAAAACCACTCGTTTAGCACCATCAGCCATATCACCAACCATTTTGGCGAAACCGATAATATGGACACTGATTTGATCATTTTCATATTTAGCGCGAATTGCTTCAAGATCCTTGGCTACCCGCAAATAATCAAGCTTTTCACCGGTTGCAGGATTAATTTCAGTAAACTCTGCTTTGACAATGGCCCCTGATAAATCGTTGGCTACCAGCCGACCCAACCACTCTGAATTGAATACATTCCGCCTAATTTTCTGGAGCCCTTCCGGGGTTCCAGTGTAGTCTCCGGGAATGACATTACCACCGGCGATACCGTCCTCAACCACCTCACGGTAGCGAACATTAGGGGTCCAAAGCGAGTAAACCCGACTGCGGTCAACACCTTGAATAAAGAAGATGTCATCAGTGGCCAGACGTAATGATTCCATGAATTGGGAGTCATAAATGTTGCCATCTTTAGCCATCAGTGCGACAAGAACCTGGTTGGCACCACCAAACTCTTCCTGATACTCAGTAAACGCCTGCAAATATTCATGTTTAAGTGGTAACAACTTGGAAAAACCGGCTTCCATACGTAAATTAGTTGCAGACCAACCAAGAAAAATAGTTAGCACAATAAAAATAGAGACAACTGTACGCCGATTGGCAAATAGCAGCCTCTCTGATGCAGAGATAAATGATGTAAAATTCATATGCTGTCCTTAAAGCCTAATCGTTGGTATCAAGTTCAGGTATGGCCAAGGTTGTTATTCCCCCTTTACCAAAGATAGTTAATGATTTTCCTGTGTGTATAACGCCAGCCAGACTTCTGCGGTCGGGAACAGCAAGAGTCGTAAATTTAGTTATATTTAGATTGCTGATCAACACAGTCCCGGCAACTCCAGTGAGTACCAGGCGAC
The DNA here is from genome assembly GCA_964593705.1 of uncultured Lentimicrobiaceae bacterium. Taxonomy (GTDB): domain Bacteria; phylum Bacteroidota; class Bacteroidia; order Bacteroidales; family 4484-276; genus SABY01. The sequence goes on from CAZQIV010000222.1 coordinate 2,354, forward strand.
CATCACCAAGTAGTGTAGCTCCGGTCAGCAGGGCCTCGACCCCCGATTTAAGTTCTTGCCAACTATTACCAGCGTCGTCGGATCGGTAGATATGTCCGCGTAGTCCAAAAATCACCAGAGAATCACCATCTAGTGGCAAGATACCGTGAAAGGAACCTTCATAAGGAGTGGCCAGAGTAGTCCAACTTACCCCATTATCCAAAGATCTGTAGACCGACCCAGCTTCACCGACAATAAACAGCTTTCCATTTTTTAGTCGGCCTAAGCCATTCAAATGCCAGTCATCCTCACTAATGTAGCGGGATTTCCAGTTTTCGCCGCCATCAAATGTCTCGAGAAAATAGCCGTAGGCACCAATTGCAATACCATGTTTAGTATTTTCAAACCAAACATCAAGTAGGGGTTGATCTAATTCTGGAGCACTAAAGATTTTTTGCCAGTTTTGGCCGCCATCCAAGGTGCGTAAAACTACCGCCTCATGCCCAACGGCCCAACCGAGCCGATCGTTGATAAAATAAACTGAAGTTAAAGTAGCTTGGGAAGGTACTGATTCAGCTTGAGCCCAGTTGGCACCAAGATCAGTGGAGATCATTATATGGCCGCGCTCCCCCACGACCCATACATTGTTATCTTTGACGCAGCCACCGAGAAGCAGGGAGCGGACTGCTAGCGGTGCTTGGATCGCACTGGATGAATCTATGGCAAAAACCGTGAGTGGAATGATCAGTAACCCTAACCACAGGGCTACGACCGCCGATACTACAAACCTCCGCATGCTTTGAACCTCCGCAAGTACTAATCTCATAAATATTCGCTCTTTTAGCTATCTTGAAAAATTCTGATTTTTCAAGATAGCCTTATTTGTTTCGACACTCTTCTTGGTTATAAAAACTAAGCTGTTGAGACCTGACTGACTGAGATTGTAATGTCAATCAGTCAGGTCCCACTTTTCGCAAACTTCAGTTACCGACGACCGGAGCGGCGCAAAGCCTGGGTCGAGAAAAGCTTGCGATCGAAGTCAACACCAACATTCCAGGGTGGTTCTTCATTGTGCATGAAAGCTGAAACGTAACGGCCAACTTGCAAATCGTAGTGTATTTCGGCGGCATAGGTGACAAGGGGCACATTATAGTAGTTAACACTATGTTCCTCAGAAACTCTCCACAACTGATCACGATTATCATATAGATCAGCACACACTGGAACCCATGTATCTTCGTCAACATATATAGTACGACGCTTATAGATATGGCGTTGGCCTTCCTTAAGCGTACCCTCAACCACAAAGACTCGATGTAATTCATAACGCATATACTGGGGGGCAGGATGCAGAGGAGTCAGGATGTCTTTGTACTTTAACTCATGACTATTGAAAAGGTATGAATTGTAAGGTACGTAGATCTCTTTTTTTCCAATTAATTTCCAATCGTATTTTTCCGGACTGCCATTGAAAATGGTTGCCTGGTCGATGGTCATCAGACCATCAGAGCCTTCCCAAGGGTTGTCAAAAGCGAACTCAGGGGCCCGGCGAACGCGGCGCTGCCCCGGGTTGTAAACCCAGGCTTTACGAGCTGACTGGGCCTGATTCAAGGTTTCGTGCAGGAGTAGAACACCTCCCGCCATCTTCGCCGGCGCCGTGATTTCACGACGATACATCCATTGCATATTATTAAGGTTTTCCAAGGTCGAATCCTCGTGCCAGTAATTGAGAAAACCATAATCCTTCATACGCACAAGATCGTACTTCCCGCTTCGAGTCACAGCCGCAATTATGTGCTGCCGTTCAAAAAATCCAGGATAGGCGTGAGGCCGGATCATCACATTCCACATAACCTCGAGACCGGTTTTGGGAATCGGGAAAGGGTAGCCTTGGATGGAATTAGAAATCCCATTACCATCATCAACCAGCTCAGCCGTAGCTGCAACTTTTCTGGTTCCATCGTAAATGACCTGCGCGTAAGAAGCACTTCGCCTGGTCGGATAGACGTTCATATAAAAAGTGTCGTATTGTTTCAGTAACGCCTTGTGCCCGGCAGTCAATTTATCACCATACTCATCAACATTTTGAGTGGTGATCTTAAACTGCACCTTATCCTCTTTGAAAGGGTCGACAAAGTATCCGCCGTCAGTATAGCCGGCGGGAAATTCAAGAATACCGCCCTCCCAAGCCGGGATAGTACCCTCGGCATTACCGGCCTTTATCGCCCCCATAGGGGTCAGGTCTTTGCCCAGACGGTCAATTTCTTCGGCTGTAAGTTGACCCCAGGCACCTCCTGCAATAAAACAGGTAATAAAAAAAACAGTTGCCAGAACAACATGAATTCTTCGCATAGATTTTCTCCTTAAATTAAATGTTAGAAACTATACTGTACGTTAAGAGCAACATAATCCCGGTCGTTAATCTGGTTGAGCTTACCGGCACCAAAATAGTTAGTATAACTCAAATCGGCGGTCAAATTATTCAAATAACGGGCTTCCACGCCAAAAGTGATAGCCTTGCGCCCTTCGATGAAAGGACCACCGTTGGGGCTGATTCCAGCGAAGTCATGCGACCAGGCAAGGTGTGGCGAAAACCCTATAGGGCCAATCACATTGTTGTAGTCAAGTCGGCCAAAAAGAACGTAACCAAAAGAGTCGGCGTCGGGGTAATCGCCATCTCCCTCGTATGGCAGGTTAAAACCCGGGTTGAGAATTTTATTGCCAGAACCCCAAGGGCCATAAGTCTCTAAACGAAGTTTATCTTTGTCGGGCATATCATAAATATGTTGCCAAGCAAATTCACCCAACACCACTGAACCTTCAGCACCTAAAATCGCCCCCAAAAGTTTAGTCACGGTAAATTGGGTCTGGATGGTGTCTCTGAAAATAAAACCATCTATCCAGGTATCAGCTTGTCCCAAATAAGAGCCGACCTGATTGGCAACATCCACACCAGGCATAACTGAACCCGCCAGTGCAAAAATAATTTCAAGATCATCAATCTGTAAGGGGACATCTTTGCGATAGGTAACTTCACCCTGCAAAGCGAAACCACCCACTTCGGTGTTGAAACCTAATGAGAAGGTGTCAATATCCTCACCAAATGCCATACGATAGGAAGTCTGTCCAAGATATGTGCTGAGCGCCGGGAAAAGAGCCGAGGGGTCTGCGGTAACTGTACCCACGAAGTCACCGATGGCACTTTGACTACCAGTCTTTAAATTCCAAGTCGGGGTTTTTGAGTGGTAGCGCATATAGGATAAGGAAAACTCGGTATCATTTAACTGCGGCACAAAGTAGCGAAACAAGATACCAAATTGACCCTGAGAGTCAGGCGTATCGTCCTTGGCACGAGGCACGGAAAACATAGTATCGGCAACCGAAGCCAGTCCGTTATCAGGGGCACCGGCAGCAAGAATGACTTTATAACCGTCTTCTCCAGCAAAATCGAGACCACTGTAGTAGGTGCCTGATTCGTCGAACTGAGTCTCTTCCCAGTCGTAAACATAGACCCCTTCAACACTCAAGTTCTCGGTCAGGCCGACTGAAACAAAAACCATTCCTTCAGGAACAACAGCTTCCTTAAGCGAAGCCCCTGGAGAACGGAGTTTACTGACATTAACCGGATTAATAGTGTTAAGACCGACACCTCCAAGAATAAAAGTACTTTCACCCCAGTTGATTACTTGGTCACCGACACGAATTTGAAGCGGCACAGAACCAATTTCAGTGTTACCCCAAATGTAGGCATCAAGTATTTCCGCATCCTGACCCTGTTGATTTTCGGCATTACCACCAAGTTCAGTTCGCTCGCGACTACCTTGCATGGTTTCATAATCATAGAAGGCGGTACCACGAAGAAAAAGACCAAAGTTATCTGCGGCAACATCAAGTTCGGAGACAATTCTGAGCTGATTGCTGACAATACCTGTGTCATAGTTGAGATTGCCATCATCATGGTTAGGTGTCACGGCTTTGCCGCCGTTGGCGATAGAGATCTGGTCAGAATCGCGACCACTAACTCGGGACATTAATCCATAAGTGACGGTGCTGTCCAAAACCGCTGTAACCTGACCGTTTTCAAAGACAGTGAACGCCTGCCCGGGAACAACGTTCAAGGTCAAGACGACCATCGTAATGATAGCAACGGCAGCAAGACACTTACCATGCAGTCGATACCAATCATTTGTTTTCTTCATAAAGCTTCCTCCTCATCCTTTATGTTTAGTTGTTGTTTATCATAAGACCGTATGGCCAGTATGCCTTACGGGCACTACTTGTCTGCACATAAACCACCGTCGACCAATAATTCGGATCCGGTGGTCAATCTTGAGTAATAGATTCCTTCATTTTAATTATTTATAAAGATACTCTTTTTAATAATTGAGTACTCTTTAGCTGCGGGGATAGGTTTCCATTAAAACATTTCCGCCATGACGGGCCAGAGTCTCGTTACATCCATCTTCAATCAGTGTCGCCCGGGAGTCCCGGAATAGTTTTTCCACCAAATACTCTTTTGTCAACCCATTGCCACCCAAGAGCTGAATCGCATCATGAGTGTTTTTGAATCCCATTTCTGTACTCTGGGTTTTTGCAACAAGAGAATACTCGA
>CAZQIV010000223.1:0-6854 GCA_964593705.1 uncultured Lentimicrobiaceae bacterium
TGGTAACAAAGTCTACTTATAAACTTTCAACCGTATCTTAGAAATGAGCCATATTTAATAAACTAAAATCTAAGAAAAATGAAAAAGTTAATCTTTACTTTAATGTTAATTGGGTGTTTCCAAATTATTCACTCACAATATCCACAATGGATTAATTACACAAATGGTGATAGAATTGAAAGAGTCTTTTATCAAGCCCCAGATTTGTGGGTTGCATATTTAGGTGGTTTAACAAGAATTAATTCGAATACCGGCGAAAAACAATTTTTCAATATTGTGAACGCATCACCGATTGTTGCAACAGTTAATGCAATGAGCATTGACATAGAAAACAATATTTGGATTGGTGGATACTATGGTCTAGGAAAATTTCAGAATGAAACATGGATCTTTTTTGACACTTCTAATTCTGAAATCCCATCAAATAATATCAAAGCCCTTGCAGTTGATGGGTCTGATAATATTTGGATTGGGGCTTATGAATATGGCTCCAATGGTTCAGTTTATTACTTGTCGAAGTTTGATGGATATACATGGACAAACTATACAAGCAACAATTCAATTTTACCTGTAACTGGAGTTAATGCAATTGCTATTGAACAAGGAAATATAGTATGGGCTTCTACTCAAAAGGGCTTACTGAAAATTTCAGGGGAAGATTGGACACTTTTTGACACAGAAAATTCAAATTTAATTTCTGATTATGTTACTAATATTGTAGTAGACAAAGAAAATACTAAATGGATGATTGCTGGTTATGATGATATTTTAGTCTCATTTGATGATGTCAACTGGGAAGAATTCGAACATGATTTTGATTTAGTCAAACAGATTTATGTTGATTACGATAACAGTAAATGGTTGTGCGGTAGTAAGGACTATGGTAATGATATTGGTGGCATTGCAAAATTTGATGGCCAAGATTTTACTTATTTTACTACTGGTAACTCAACAATCTTATCCGATTACGTATGTTCAATCGCAATAGATGATAATGGGGTTAAATGGGTTGGCACCGAAAAAATTGGTTTGATTAGTGACAATGATAGTGAATGGTCAGTTATTAATGCTGGCAATTCTAAAGTTCCAGCATGTCAAATTCTTGCAATCGAAATTGATGAAGCTGGTAAAATTTGGTTCGGTAGTACCAGTTTTGATTCTCCCTACTATGACTTATCAATAGCAAGTTACGATGGATTATCATGGAATTCATTTAAGTTTACTGAAAGTTCAAACGATGAAGAAAGTATTAATGAAATAATAATTGATGATGAACAAAACAAGTGGTTATGTACATATTCAGGCTTAATTAAATATTCTGATGAAACTGATTGGACCATTTATAATACCTCAAACTCTTTACTTAATTCAAATAGGGTTAATTCAGGAGCATTAGATAAAGATGGAAACGTTTGGCTTGGACTACAGCCAGACAATTACAGCCAAGGTGGAGGGGTGATAAAAATTAAAGGAGATGAATGGACAGTATTTACTTCAGAGAATTCTGGATTACCAAATAATAATGTTCGAGAAATCGCTGCTGATACAGATGGGAATATTTGGATTGGAGTAAGTGTTTGGAACGAGCCTGAATCTACCGGTTTAGTAAAATTTGATGGTGTCGAATGGACTTTTTACAATTCAATAAATTCCAATTTTCCGGATTCATATATTAGTAATATCAAAGTTTCAAATTCAGGCGACGTATGGCTGACTACCGGGGATGAATTGGTTCGGTTTGCCAATAATGAATGGACAATCTTTGAATCATCGAGTACAGAACCATTTATCTATGCTATTGATATTGATAATAGCAATGTTGTTTGGGCTAGTTCTGGTGACTATCTTTTATCATATGACAACGGAGTTTGGGATACAGCAAGCATAACTGGTGGCTTAGATGAAGGTTGTTACATTTTTTCTATAAAGTGTGACGGCGAAGGAAATAAATGGTTGGGCACAGAATTATTAGGAGTACTTGTTTATAATGAGAATGGTAGTTCATCAATTTCAACGCCTATGATGCAAGAAGAAAGCAATCTAAGAATTTCACCAAACCCCATTGTTAATTTTACTGAAATTGAATTTGAATTGGATGAAAACACATCAGCCCAGTTTTCAGTTTTTAATATAGCTGGCGAGATGGTTTTCAGTAAACTATACTCCAATCTTCAAAAAGGGAAAAACTCAATATCACTAAATGTTTCCGATTTTAATAATGGCTCCTATTTGTTAATCATTTCAACAGAAAAAACAAAAATTAACGGAAAATTTATAGTTCAGAAAAGGTAAAAGAAAATATAAAAAAACGCCTTGTAACAGCAAATCATGGCACACAGCCGGTTGGCGGTCATTTGGAAAAATGATTGGAAAAGGAAACATACGTATCACTAAAAACCTTTCTGCAAGTGAACGGCTGCGAGCCATATTTGCCAAACGTTACCAAACATATTAAATAGCCGATCGCACAAACAAAAAAGTTGCAAATTGCCACCCCACAACCAAGACAAAATTTGCAACACATTTGTTTTTTCAACGACTAAACCATATTGATTAGACACAGATTTATTTTTTAATCAAGTTTTTATTAATAATCTTTTCAAATAATTCCTGCTTAAACTGACGACCAATTGGGACAGTAAAATTACGAAGTTCAATCATATTATCTTCAACTTTATTAATAGCATTTATTGCAATTATAAAAGACTTATGAACCTGGATAAACTTATTACTGGGCAATAAACCATGAATCTTTTTCAAGTTAAGATAGGTAACATACTTTTCATTCTTTGTATGTATCTTTATATAATCTTTAAGACTCTCAACAAAAACAATATCGTTAATGACTACTTTAATTATTTTTTTATCGACTTTAATATAAATGAATTCCTGTGTGTCTGCGGTTTTATTATCCGCTTTCAAATTAAATAATTCCAGTGCTTTTTGAGCGGCTTTAAGAAAACGAACATAAGAAATTGGCTTCAACAGGTAATCAACTACATTAAGTTCAAAACCTTCAAGTGCATGTTTAGAATATGCCGTTGTGAAAATAATCATCGGTGGATTGGGTAGTACCTTGAGCATTTCTATACCGCTTAGTTCCGGCATATTAATATCTAAAAAAATCAGGTCAGTCTTGTTTGTCGAAATAAACCCCATGGCATCGATTGCATTTTCGCAGCTGCTTGAAAGTTCCAAAAAGCCGGTTTTATTGATATAGTCAGTCATTCCTTCCAGTGCGATAGGTTCGTCATCTACAATTAAACATTTCATAGTTTATTCAAATTTAATATCAATTTCGTAAAATATTTTTTGTCTTTTTTTTCAAGGGTGAGTTGATGCCGTTTTGGGTATAAAAGTTCCAGTCTTTGAGTTAAATTTTCCAAACCGAGTCCGCCTATATTATTGTTTTTTCTTTGGTTTCCGGCAGGAAATGAATTTTCAATAGTTAGTTGAATTTCTTTTGAATTAACAATCAGATCAATGCGTATGTTACTGATTCCGGTTGACGAGCTATGTTTAAAAGCATTTTCGATGAGTGGGAGAAAAAGAAAGGGGGCTATTTTTACCGAACCATCAATAACTCTAAAGTTTGTTTCAAGGTTTAGCCTTTTACCCATCCTCACTCTTTCTAATTCTATGTAATTTTTCAGATGATTGACTTCTTGTTCTATTTCAATGTTTCCTATGTCAGCATCGTACAGTTGGTATCTTAGCATTTCCGATAACTTCATCAGTACATCGGAAGCTTTGTCGCTATCTTTTTGGATCAGGAAATTAATATTGTTGAGCACATTAAACAAAAAGTGCGGATTGGTTTGGGCTTTTAAGAATTTCAACTGTGCTTCCACCTGGCTTTTCTCGGCACTAATTAATTGACCCTTTACCTTATATTGTTCAATTATTATCCAAACAGATGATATGCCTATCGTAACAAAGAAAAAGTAGGGTAAATCAAACCAAATCATCTCATAATCCAGGGGTAAGTTAAAAACAAAAGAAACCAATATTGTCCTGATAATAACCATGATGAAGATAAAGGCCAGAAACAATGAAATGTATGTTACAAGTTGTTTTTTATACAAATAATTCTTTATCAACCACTGCACATTTAAATAAACAAGTGCCACAATGCAAGTGGTTTCTACAAAACTATCTATAACAGCTTCACGAAACGGTTCGTCTTTTAGAAAAAGAAATATATTTATCACAAAAAATAAGCTCCAAAACACAGTTTGGGTTAATATGCTTTTATAGTTATTTTTTATTCCTACTTTCATTTTTTATTTTCAATATAAACCTAAAAAAGGTGTAAAATGTTTTGTTTAGTTGAATTGAGAACTCAAATTCATAAAAAAACATTGTACACCTACTTTATCGCTGTGCAAAGATTGTTATCTTCTGGCTATTATTTTACATAAACAGCTTTTTTTGTTGCAATCGGTATTTCATTAATGAAAATCTGGTAATAGTATTGCCCCTGGCTTATGCCTTTTGGATTCCAGTTTGCTGTGTATTTCCCAGGCATTTTTTGTCTCTCTGTAAGGGTTGTGATCAAACTTCCATACATATTAAAAACCTTAATCTTTACACTTCCTGCTTTTTGCACTTCATAATCTATTTTTGTGGATGTGCGAAACGGGTTGGGATAATTTTGATGGAGTTTACCGTTGTTTTGCAATTCATAATCATTGATACCTGTAGTACCTGAACACCTTTCGGGCTCCACAATAGTGTTTGAATTGTCAATTGCCGATGTGGGTACACACCAAATGCCTGGGTTGGTTTCCAATACCAATCGTTCAAGGCTATTTAGCCCGTTAAAAGTCCCGTTTGAAATGGAATCAGAAGTGAGTTTACAACTAATAATCAACAATTCCTGTAAATTTGTCAAAGGAGAAAATAATCCGGCAGGAAATGATGTAAAATTATTTTCCACCATATCGATACTGGTTAGCTTAGTGGTGTTATTGAACAGTCCGGCAGGGAGTACGTTTAAGTGGTCATTAAATATGCCGAGATATTCCAGATTAGTAAGGTCATCAAACCAACCTGCAGGAATGCTTCCCAAAGGGTTAAATTCCATTTGAAGAATGAATAATTCGCTGAGATTATCAAATACGGTATTGGGCGATGCAAAACTTTGTGCCGTTAATTGATTGCGCGCAATTGAGATCTCACCGAGATAAGGTGAATTACTAAATAAATTGGCAGGTAATGCATTCAATTGGTTATCCGAAAGGTTTAGCATCATTAGTTCTCCAAGGTTATCGAATATTCCTTGTGGTAAGGTTTGTAGGTTATTAAATCCTAAATCCAATTGTTCGAGTTGTGTAAAACTATCGAAAGTCCCTGTTGGTATAGATGTTAAATTGCTGTTGTTACGGATTATTAAAGCTTTGGCAGTATTTGGTACTGCTGCCAATTGGCTTATGTCAGTGAGAGTTCCAATAAACTCGTATCGTCCCACTGTTGAAATAGAATCACACCTGATAATATCAATTTCAAAAGTATAAGGCACAGTTGCATCGGCACAAACAAATCCTGCATTATCGGCTAACGAAACAGAAGTCAGGTTTGGAAGTGTCCCGTTTTTAATATCTGGCGGTATAGTCTGCAACCAATTCATTGCTAACCCAAGAGTTATCAGGTTTGTATTATTGGCAAATGTTCCAGCAGGTAAATCGGTTATTTTATTTTCATTCAATTCTAATGTTTCCAAACTTGTTAGCCCATTAAAAGTACCGGGAGTCAATAATGTCAATTGGTTTTCGTAAGCACTCAGGTAATCAAGGCTGCTCAGGTTATCGAATAAACCGGCAGGGAAATTACCTAATGGGTTTATAGCAATATCAAGTAAGGAGAGATTGGTGAGATTATTAAAAATACCACTTGGAAAACTCGCCATAGTAAGTTGATTTGAGCTGATTGCAAGACCCGTCATATTTGTCAATGCATCGAAAACACCAGCAGGAAACGAGTTTAATTGATTATGGTTTAAATCTAATTGCTCAAGGTCTGTCAATGCATCAAAAATACCAGCAGGTATCGTTTGTAAGTTATTATGGCTTAAATCAAGGCGAGTTAGGTTTGGCAGACCATCAAATATACCAATGGGAAGTGCTGTTATTGCGTTATTTCTTAAAATAAGCACTTTAGTACTTGTTGGCAAATCAGCCAGCGAATTTGCCGTTAAAGTAATGCCTTGCAAGACTGTAATGCAATTAACTGTATCAGTACTGCATTCACAAGTTGTGCAATTTACATTTTGCGAAAAGGAAGATACTGTTGAGAACAGTATTAGAAAGATAGGAATCATTAATTTTTTCATGTCATTATCTGTTTAAATAGTTAAACTAAATTTAAATTACATAGCAAAGAAATGCTAAATAAAAACACCAAATCAAGTTTTTATACGAACAGCATGAAACACAATAGAAACAACATCTACTGACATGGAAACAGGAAAATGGAAGATTGAAGTAAAAGGGCAAAAAAGCCCTTACGCTTCACAACCATACACATTAGCAGGTCGCACCGGCAAACGCACCACCAAAACCAGCTAATAAGTATGGCTGTCCCAACACCAAGATAAAGAAGGAAATACGTTTGGTAACAGCAAATCATGGCACACAGCCGGTTAGCGGTCATCTGGAAAATTGAGTAGAAAAGGAAACATACATATCACTAAAAACCTTCCTGCAAGTGGGCGGCTGCGAGCCATATTTGCGGAACGTTAAAAGTACATCCCGAAGTTTCGGGATCAAGTAAATAAAACAAGTTCTTTGGCTTCGTGAAAGCTTCAAAAGTTGGGTGCTTTGTTTTTCGCCAACGCGCAGGTTTGTCCAGGCCAA
>CAZQIV010000224.1:0-6815 GCA_964593705.1 uncultured Lentimicrobiaceae bacterium
ATCGGGCGCTTCGCGCCCGATTCCCCTCCTCCCACTACTCAAACGGAAGCATTGTCACCTCGAAGGAGCGAAGCAACTTGCCCCGACCCTTCGGGGATTGAGACCTGCCTCGCCATTAGGTTAGGCCACCTGCGGGCGGCAAGGCGGGGGTCTATTGAATATTTAGGTTTTCAGCGCTTTACACAAACCTGTCATTAATACTGAAGGGAGAAATCCGTTTTACCCAACGACATGGATTAAGATAAAATATAAATAATTTATTGAAAAACAAGAGTCATGTCAAGAATTCTAAATCATAAACAATTGTAATATGAAAAATCACATCTTCACAAACGCAAAATCATTCATTTTTTACTTCCTTTTATTTCTATTCAGCGCCCCGGCTTTCGGGCAAATAGTGCCCGTTGGCAGTGGCAGTTACACTACCGTTTTTCCGGGAGTGGATATTTTAGGCAGAAATACTTACCCTTCAGGCACACCTTACGTTATCGGTGAAGCCGCAACAAAGCCTGTTCCCACCAACGATTGGTGGTCGGCAAAGGTTAAAAGCCCCCACGTAAACAATCTTTTCACCTATCCCATGGCACTCAGAACCATAAACGCAGGCCTGGTGATTAGCTACATCGAAGCACCATCAGGTGCCAACGGCAGCAGCCAGCCCATGGACGACCAGATGCCAATCATAGTGGGAGTTACCGGCTTGAATGCTGCAAGTGCCAACGTTTCTGATTTTTCTGATTTTACATTTACCATGAACTGGGCAAACGCCGGGCACAGCCTTAGTGCTACTGCGGGAATTGCCATGCCATTTATTTATTTTACAAAAAATGAAAGCGATGTTGCTCAAGTTACCGTCAACGAAGGATCAGCTTTAGTCAACAACGAAATTTTAAGCATCGAAAATGCACACTATGGCGCCGACTTTGTCATCTATGCGCCCTCAGGATCAGAATGGATTCAAAATGGAAATACCTATACCTCTACCTTAAACAACAAAAATTATTTCTCGGCGGCATATTTGCCTCCATCGGCTTCAAGTGTTTCGGCTGTTGCCGAAGAATATAAAAAGTACGCTTATGTTTTTCCGGTAAATACAATCACAAGCTGGGAATATGATGAAGCGACTTCGATAGTTAGTTCAGATTTTACAGTTACCACCGAAATCAAAGAAGGCAGCAACACAACTGTTTTACTGGGATTATTGCCACACCATTGGAGTCATCTCGCACCAACATCCCCCCAACCCGAGGGCTATAGCTACACATCTATCAGAGGTGAGATAAAAACTCTGGATGGCAACGAATTTCAAATCGAGAATACCTTTCATGGCATCTTGCCTACCCTACCCTATGTTGACCAATACAGCGAAGGGTTCAGCCCTTCGGCCCTCAACGAAAAAATTCAATTCATCGAAAATGATGGCCTGGCCACCTGGACCGATTCCTATAACGAAGGGCAGGTGATGAACCGCCTGATTCAAACCGCCAGAATTACCGACCTGAGCGGAAGCCTGGAAGGAAGGGATATAATAGTGGCTACAATTAAAGAAAGGCTCGAAGATTGACTTACTGCCGAACTTGAAAAAGTGGCATTTATTTTTTATTACAACTCCGACTGGACTACATTAATCGGCTACCCTGCCGGCCATGGCCAGGATGGAAACTTAAACGACCATCACTTCCACTGGGGATATTTTATACATGCAGCCTCCTTTATGGAGCAATTCGAACCCGGCTGGGCCGATGACTGGGGCGAAATGATAAACATGCTGGTTGATGACGCAGCCTGCCTTAATCGGGATAACACACTATTCCCCTTTCTTCGCAACTTTAGCCCTTATGCCAGCCATAGCTGGGCCAACGGATTTGCAACCTTTCCTTTTGGTAACGACCAGGAATCAACTTCCGAAAGTATGCAATTTACCTCCTCGCTCATACATTGGGGCACTATCACCGGAAACGATGAAATCCGTGATCTCGGCATTTATTTATATACCACCGAACAAAATGCCATCGAAGAATATTGGCTGGATGTAAACGAACGCACCTTTAAACCCGAATACAATTTCAGTCTTGCTTCCCGTATCTGGGGCAATGGCTACGATAACCAGACTTTCTGGACCGGGGACATTGCCGCAGCTTATGGCATCGAGTTGTATCCCATCCATGGAGGCTCACTGTACCTGGGGCAAAACCTTGAATATGTTCAAAAACTGTGGACTGAAATAACCGAGAACACCGGCATTTTAAATAATGAGCCAAACGATAATTTATGGCACGATGTCTATTGGGAATACCTGGCCTTTCTCGATCCGCAGCTCGCCATCCAAATGTATGATTCTTATCCTGAGCGATCACTCAAGTTTGGTATTTCCGATGCGCAGACCTACCACTGGCTACATGCCATGAACGCCTTAGGCCATGTTGACGCTTCGTTAAGCGCCGATTATCCTATTGCTGCCGCCTTTACCAGCGATGACGAAACAATTTATACCGCCCATAATTATACTAACGCACCCATCACCGTATCATTTTCGGATGGTTACCAGCTGGAAGTGCCGGCCCATAAAATGGTAACAAGCAAAGACATCACCATTTCCGGCAACCTCACTGCCAGCTTTCCACAGGCATTCATCGGCGGAAGTGTTGATTTGGAGCTTTCGGTTAGCGGTGGAACAGCCACAAAAATTGAGTTCTACGATGGAGAAATTTTGTTGGGCGAGGTAACGCAGGAGCCCTATACTTTTAAAGCAGAAAATTTAAGTGCCGGCAAACACCTTTTTTATGCCCGGATTTACGAGGGTACTGATTATAATTTATCCAATATTGCTCCTGTAATTGTTGGCCGTCAGTTGCCATATTCCGGAATTGCAAATGCTGTCCCCGGAACAATCGAAGCTGGTTGGTACGATAAATTTGAAGGCGGCAATAGCCAGGATGTTTCCTATGTTGATGCTTCGGTGGTGAACGAAGGAGGCTTTCGTCCGGCTGAATATGTTGATGCGCTATTCGTTGAAGCCGAAGGAGCAACAGTTGGCTGGATTGCCGGTGGCGAATGGCTGGAATACACCATCGATGTTGAGCAGCCCGGGAATTACACTTTTGATTATCGGTATGCTTCTGAAAACACCAACGAAGGAGGGCCTTATGTTCTTGAACTGGATGGGAATGTGCTGACTGACCCCATTTACGTAAATACCACCGGCGGATGGAATACCTGGGCTACAGGAACTGCCGGTGAAATTCCCTTGCCCGCAGGAGAGCAAATACTAAAAATTGCCTTTTCAGGTGGTGAGTTTAATCTCGGGAAAATGACTTTCACTTATTCAGGGCCGCTTACCTACAACCAACCGGTGGCCGATGCCGGTGAAAATATTGTGGTAATCATGCCTGCCAATACTGCGAACTTGGACGGCTCAAACAGCTTCGATCCGGGTTCGGAGCCTTTAACCTTCGATTGGACGCAGGTTTATGGCCCAACAGTAGTATCTTTTTCTGATAATACCATCACCAATCCTGAAGTTTCTAATTTGGAAAAAGGTGTTTATCAAATCCGCTTAACTGTTGCCAACAGCAGCCATTCTGATAGTGATGAGATGTATGTAATCGTGAACGAAACTGCCGAGATTCCACCTACGGTGGCGATAACTTTCCCGGCAGATGGCACCGAGTATTCCGTCGGCAAAGCATTCCAGATAACTGCCGAAGCTTCTGATTTGGATGGGTCGATAGTAAAAGTGGATTTTTATGATGGTACAGATTTGATGGGAACTATTACTGCAGCGCCCTACATCCTTGATTGGGCCTTTAACGAAATAGGAGCGCACACCATTACTGCCGAAGCCACCGACAACGACAACATCACCTCGGTGTCGCAAGCCGTAACTATTATTGCAACAGATGCGCCGCCCTGCGAAGGAACTGCTTATAATGGTGATTTCGATCGGGTATTTTCGCCCGATGATCAAAATCCTACCTTAACATTTATCCCCTCACAGCCGGGCGTTGGCAGCCCCACATGTCTGTTGTACTACAGCACCAGCCCAAGCCCGCCATTTCCGGGTTATAATGTAACTCCCGAAACGCCATACCAGCTTACTGCCGGTGTTGGCACCACGGTATATTTTTATTATACCTATTCATGGCCGGGAGGAGGCGAACATACCACCGTTGATCATGTTGTTGCTTTTGAAGTAGGGAATTGTCTTCCCACGAATATTCCTTCTGAAGAGTTTCAGGGCAACGATCTTGTTTCATACAGTCCAAATCCGGTATCAGGTTTCCTGAATTTAAATTTCCACGAAAATGGAAGCATCGTTAAAGTTTATGACATCAGGGGAAAGCTATTGGATCATTTTATGGTAAATGATAAATGGTATAGTTACGATATGGGAAAATACAATGCAGGGATTTATTTTTTCAGCATCACAAGTATCAAAAGCATCCAGAATTTTAAGATTATTAAAAACTAAATTTCTAATACTATTTTTGTGGATATAGATAATGGCTATTATTGTAAACACATCTACCGTGGCAATTTTCCCGGCAAATTATCTCGTTAAAATCCGAAATATTAAACGCTTAAATTAACGTAAATCAATTATCCTGAATAATGCATCTTAGTGAATCTATGTGCCCTTAGTGCCTGCGTGGTAACCTTCTAAAACTCACCACTCAGACACTTAGAACACTAAGGAACACTAAGGAAAAGGAATCAACACCATAATTTTATTATTTCGAAAGTTCAGATTTCCTCTCATGGTAAGCCATGGCTGCTTTTACAAAATTCACGAAAACAGGATGAGGATTGGCAACTGTGCTCTTATATTCGGGATGAAACTGAACGCCAACAAACCAGGGGTGGTCTTTTATTTCGACAATCTCAACCAATTCGCCCTGGGCATTAATACCCGATTCAATCATGCCAGCCTTCCTGTATTCTTCGAGGTATTTATTATTGAATTCATAACGGTGGCGATGCCTTTCGGCAATTTCGTCTTTCTTATAAATGTCCCAGGCAATGGTGTTATGTGCTACACTACATTTAAAACTCCCCAGCCTCATAGTTCCGCCAAGCCCCGAAATCTTTTTTTGATCTTCCATCATATCAATTACCGGGTAAGGAGTTTTGCTATTGAACTCGGTGGAGTTGGCTTTTTCGAAGCCCAGCACATTGCGGGCAAATTCAATTACCGCACACTGCATTCCGAGGCAAATACCGAGGAAGGGAATCTTATTTTCGCGGGCATAGGTAATAGCGCTTATCTTACCTTCGATACCGCGCGAGCCGAAGCCCGGTGCAACCAAAATACCATCCAGCCCGTCAAATTGGTTTTTAATGCCCAGTTCTTCAATTTCCTCCGAGTGGATCATCCGCACGTTTACCTTGCAATCATTTTCGGTGCCGCCGTGGATAAACGATTCACTTATGGATTTGTAGGCATCTTTCAATTCAACATATTTTCCTACTAAACCGATGTTTATTTCAGAAGATGGATTCTTAAACTTTTTAAGGAACTCTTTCCATTTTTTTAATTCAGGCTCCTTTTCAACCGGTAATTTTAGTTTTTTCAAAACTTCAACATCCAGCTTTTCTTCGAGCATAAGCAGGGGCACATCGTAAATAGTTTCTGCATCGATCGACTCGATAACTGATGCCACATCAACGTTACAGAACAAAGCTATTTTCGATTTCAGCACATCGGTAAGTGGCATTTCGGTACGGCAAACAATAATATCAGGTTGAACCCCCTGCTCAAGCATTGTCTTTACAGAGTGCTGAGTGGGTTTGGTTTTCAATTCCTGTGCTGCCGAAAGATAAGGCACAAGGGTAAGATGAATTACTACAGTATTTCCCAATAGTTCCCATCGCATCTGCCTTACAGCTTCAACATAAGGCAATGACTCGATATCGCCAACAGTACCACCAATTTCGGTTATCACAAAATCGTAGTCTCCTTTATTTCCCAAAAGTTTTATGCGGTATTTAATTTCATCGGTAATATGAGGAATTACCTGCACGGTTGAGCCGAGGTAATCGCCACGCCGTTCTTTATCAATAACCGCCTGGTAAATTCTCCCGGTGGTAACATTGTTTTCCTGCGAAGTGGGGGTATTGGAAAAACGCTCGTAATGCCCAAGGTCAAGGTCGGTTTCAGCACCATCCTCGGTTACATAACATTCGCCATGTTCATAAGGATTTAACGTACCCGGATCGATATTAATGTAGGGATCGAGCTTTTGGATGGTCACGGAATAACCTCTCGCCTGGAGAAGCTTGCCTAAAGATGCTGAAATGATGCCTTTGCCGAGGCTGGAAGTAACGCCCCCGGTTACGAAAATGTATTTTGTTTTGCCCATAACTAATTCGTTGGTAGTGAATTTCTGATTGTGAATTTTATGCTAAAGATGAGTGAATCCAAAGCTTTAAGCTACTCACTTTGTTATGGAAGGCAAAAGTAGTTTTTTTGATCTTTTTAAAAAAAAATTAATAATCTGTACTATTTTGATGATTTTAACTTTGCAGCCATACAAAGCCATCGCAGGAAGTTTAGGTTAGATTTTGTTATGGATATCTTTTTTTAGTGGTTTTACTACCATTTTTATAGATACAAAATCAATGTACATAAAAGAACAGATTTCTCCCTCTAATACTTCCCTGAAGGGTCGGGGCTGGATGCTACGCTTAGTTTTTTCAGTACTATTGACAACTTTTTGGAAAACGTTGAAAAAATAACTCTTAACAGACCTCTCAGTCGCAAGCTCCTTCGAGGTGACAATGCTTCCGTTTGGGTAGTGGGAGGAGGGGAATCGGGC
>CAZQIV010000225.1:0-6659 GCA_964593705.1 uncultured Lentimicrobiaceae bacterium
TGGCATATCGTATTAGTTATCAACAATATAAAGTTAATAGACGGACACTAATTAGTGTTGGTCTTTAAACTCGCGATCCACCACACACCCCTCTAACCTGCCTAGCCGGCAAGGCTGGCTCCCCTGAAGGGGAGAACCAGCCAACGCACTGGCAGCGAGGGGTCACGCCGGCAAAATCAGAAAAGTACCGACTTTATGGACACACACTAATTAGGCCCTATTTCTTTCTCAGCGCCTCCGCGTGCTTTTCTCCGCGTCTCTGCGCCTCCGCGTGCTTTTCTCCGCGTCTCAGCGCCTCCGCGTGCTTTTACTTATTACAATACCTTTTAATCACGTTGTATGCTTCTTTTACCCCGAGCTCACCGGCTACACTCAGGTCGTAGCAGGCTTCCTTTGTTTTGCTTAAATAAATTAAGGTGAGTGCACGGTTGTAGTATGCCTCTGCGAAATTGGGCTCGATGGTGAGTGCCGTGGTATAATCACGAATAGCGCCTTCAAAATCACGCATCCTATTCTTGATGTTTCCCCGGTTGTAGTAAGCAAAACCCATGGATGGGTTGATCTGAACAACAGTTGAATAATCTTGTATAACCGAAGTAAAATCAGGGATTTCGGGTTTATCATATTCGGGAGATTTATCCACGGGGTTTTGTGTGATGGTGATTTGTGGCCTGGATTGTTCGATGTTAAATTGATGTTCGATAAGTTCAAACTTTATATTTGCCCGATTAAAGTATGCTTCCAGGAAATTAGGATTCAACTCAATGGCGCGGTCAAAAGCCGTGAGGGCTTTATTGTAATTCATCATCATAGCATTGAAAGTGCCATCGCTAAAATAATTGTCGGCGTTAAAGGGGTCAAAGTAAATAATGCTGTCGTTTTGTTGAGCTAGCCAGGCCACAGTTTTTTCCGGCAATTGAAAGTCGGTGCTACTCAGCCCAAATGAATAATCCTCGTTGTTGAGTTTAATTTTGTCTAAGGGGTAGTAATGATAACCCGATTGATGCCTCATTTCCATCAATGTATCATTATGGATGTATTGAATACTAAAATTGGGCATGAGCTGGATGAGTACCCTTTGATTTTGAATTCGACCATCAGCAATGTTGTTGGAGTTAAAGTCGGCTTCAAATTCGATAATCTGCTGCAGGTAGGTCGAATCAGCTGAATAATTACTATTTAAGCTGCCATAGTCTTCACCGGAGTTTACTGCATTGATTATGGCAATTGCCGTTTCATAGCTTTGTTTTGCTTCATCATACTTTTTCATCTCTTGCAACGCCGATGAAAGGCTCATGTAGGCAGCCGCAAAATCCGGGAAAATTTTGATGGCGGTTTTGAAATTTTTAGCTGCTTCCTGGTAATTTTCGCGTTGCAGGTTTGCATAGCCCATGTTGTACCATGTATATACATTTTTTGGGTTGAGTTTAATTACCTCATCGAAATCATCAAGGGCTTTTTCGTATTCCTCATGCTGCAAATAAATTAGAGCACGGTTGTAATAGGTTAGGTCGTTAAAAGGATCGAGATCCAGCACCTTTGTAAAATCTTTAAGTGCGGCAACAGTATCTCCGGTTTTTATGTTTGCGGCACCACGATAAAAATAGGTGAGCGGATTATTTTTATCCAATTTGATGGCCTGGTCGAAATCAGCCATAGCTGACTCGTATTGGTCAATTTCATTTTTAAAAAGCCCGCGTTGAATATAGGCATCTTCGTAAAAAAGGTTCAGCTTTAATGCTTTGTTACAATCACTGATTGCTTCTTCGTAGCGTTCGAGGTTGGCTTTTGCAAGCGCCCGGTTTAGGTAGGCTTGTTCAATTTCGGGGAGTAAGATGAGCAAAGTGTCGAAGTCGGTAATGGCAGCTTCATAATCTTTCATGCGTAGGCGTGTGGTTCCCCGGCTGAAAAACACATTTGGATTGTTGGGGCGGCGCTCCAACGATTTGGCATAATCCTCCAGCGCACTATAATAATCGTACAAATTCGATTTCACAACGCCACGGTAATAATAGGCTTCAGGGTTGTACGAGTCGAGCATGGTAGCCCTGGTAAAATCAAATTCGGCCCCACGGTAATCCCCTAACGAAAGTTTAGCTTTTCCCCGCCAAATATAGGGTTCCGCCATATCGGGCCTCGACCTGATGATGATGCTAAAAGTATGAATGGCATCGGTGTAATTTTCGTTGTAATATTCCCTTGTGCCGTTTTGCATAAAATACTCAACATTGAGCTGGGCAAAGGCCGGATGAACGAGAATAATAAATACTGACGATATGAAAAATAGTTTCAAAATAAGCTTTTGGTAATTAAGTTAGTAAATGCTTTCCGGTGGATAGCGCAACTTTTATTTACCTGCTAAATATGTTTTAGAGATTTGAGAAATCAAACCATCATAGTCTTTTGAAACTATCTTTATGTTATTTGATTTTATCATAAGTTGCTGCCTATTTTTAATCCCTAAAATTACTGTATTTAATTGATTCTTCTTTTATGACTGAGTTTTCCTTTTTAGCACGAACTCTCATTTTTCCGCTTGCATAGAACGAAAAGATATATGAGTAGTTTTAAAATTTGGTTTGCCGCAGGCGCAACACAAACCAAATTTTAAAATTATCGCATATGCCATGTTATACACCTAATTTTCAATCACTTCGTTAAATTCAAATACACAAGAATATAAATCGAAATCCGTATTATCGTTACGCTTATGATTTGATTTATAAGTATATTGATAGTCTGCTAATATTGAATATTCAGTTAATATTTCTTTCGATGAAAGCTTTCTTTCAATTAAAGTGTTAAGTGATTTGATGTTGTTCTGGATTGTTTCTGATGTATTAAAAGCTAACATCCCAGAAAGAGGTAATTTTTCAGCATAAACATTAGTCTTAAATTTCCCAATTCCACTATTTATTATGTATGGTAAATTATTTTTATTGAGGAGTTTACATTCAATTTTAATATCGTATGAATGACCAAATTTTAAGCTCCATTGTATTGCGATGTCAATCCTTGTGTTTTTTGATGCGTCTTTCTGTTGATTTACAATTCTATAATTTAATTGTTTAGGCAAAAATTCTTCATTACGTATTAAATCATCTGTAATCGTATCTTCAAGAGGCCACTTTTTTGCATTTATTGGTTTAGAATATTTGTTTTTTGTTTTTTCTATAAATAAATTTTGATAGGAAATGTACAAAACTCTATAAGCATCTTGAATGTAATCATACAAATCAACATAAACACAAACTTCATTAATTATTATTCCGGATACTTTTTTCATATCGTATTCGGTATTTGCGATTGTATCATTGCTTCTGTAAATTCCACTGCATCAAGTTTTGCGATTGCTTTGTGCCAATATTTATATTGATTAATTTTCAGAACTGAAAACGTACTTTTATTTAAAATTTTTATTTCTTTTTGTGTAAATAATTGATTTCCTATTTTTTGAAACCCGAAACTTGTTAAAAGTTCTAATAACTTATTGTTTTCAGGTTGCGAAATCCATTCGTTTTCTTTTATTTGTAACTCAATTTTAAATTCAATTGCTATTATGTTTTTCGATTGAAAAATTATTGCATTTATAAAACCTTTATTTCCCGTTTTGTTAAATTCAAAAAAGTGTTCTTTTACAATGTTAATATAGCTCTCTATCTCAGGTTTTTCAACTTGTTTGTAAGGTCTGAAAAGTTTAGGTGTTTCATAAATTTCTCTGTAATTTTTATTTTTTGCTTGCAATCTTGGAATTGTTATTTCCTGCGAATATGAAATTAAATCCCTTTCGGTATTTGATAATTTATATAAATCTAAAATAAGTCTGTTTAATTCTATTTCACTCTGTTCAAATTGGTTCTGGTATTCGGCAATTTTTTTATCATCAGAAAAAGAACTGTTTTTATGAATTTCAATAAGACGGTTTAATTTAATAAGATGTTTCGCTTTTACTGATATATCCTTATTCTGAACAATAGGAAATGGAAACAATTCCTTATTAATTAATTGTTCTCGCTCAACTCCAATTGAAGAACCGCATAAAACCATATAAAATGACATTAAATCAGAATTGATTAAGCCGAGTAAATTTTCTAAAATCTGGCTATTATTCGATTTTGATTTAATTGCATAAATGGAATTTGTAAAGACACATGCCAAATAAGAAACTGAAGCTACTAATTTGAAATCAGTAGTAAATCCAATTTTAACTAATAAAGCTGGTGGGGTTTTAAAATATTGTTCAGGTCGCATTTCTGCAACAACATTATACTCCCAAACACTTTTAGATGAAAATTTAATATAATATCTTTGTAAATCTGATTTTTTTTTCCCCTTGCCTGTCCTTGTTTGAATAAAATGCAAGCCTAATAATTTCCTTGCATCTGCTTCTTTTCCTTTTTGATGAATTTTTATACCAACACTTGCACATATGGGTTTATTATCATTCTCTTTTTTTTCAATTAATTCACCAAGCACAACAGGGAAATCTTTTTTATTTCGAAACCTTTCAATAAATCTATAATCTAAAATGTGTCCATAAACTAAAACTTTCCAAAGCCAATCATTTTTAATCAGCTCTTTTTGAATTATTTCTTTATAATCATGCTTCTCAATTAAAATCGACTTGAAAATTGCGAAATACGGATTTGGTTTTAATGAAACATAATCAATTTTATTTTCTTTGGTGTCGTTACCAAAGGCATATTGAAATTTAATAATTGCGGCTGGTCCAACAGCATTTGAAAAAATCTGATGTCTTACAGATGAAATCTCCAACACTTCATTTATAATGAAGTTATTTAAGAAATAATTCCTAAATTTATTAGCTTGTAAATTATAAAGTAGCTTGCTTGTAACAATTATTTGGCAAGCGGTATTTTTAGTAGAAAAATCAGCTAAACGTAATAAAAATGCCTGTGCAAATTCCTTATTACTTATTTCAATTTTTATTGGTTTATAATTTTCTTTAAAACTTTCCTTTAATTCAATATTTTCTTTTTTTTCTCTTTTTTTGCAATATCTAATGTAAGGGCTTTTGGTTATTGTTCCCCAAGGCGGATTTCCAATAATAAAATCTGGTTCAATTAGTTTTTCTTTTCCAAATATATTATCTAATGGGCTAACAAAAAAACAATCATTATTTAATTCTGTTTCAAAAATATCATAACTGAAAAAATTCTTAGAAACATCAGGAAATTCAAAATTTTCAATATCTTTTGGGTCTTCAAAGTAATCAAGTAGCGTAATAAACAATGAAAATTTTGCTATTTCAACCGCTTCCACATTAATATCGTTTCCAAAGATATTGGCAATAAGTAATTGTTTTATTTTTTCTTTAAATTCATTGGTAGATTTATCCGGCTTGGCAAGGTTTATAAAGCGATTAATTATTGTTCGTAAGGTTTCACAAAGAAATATACCACTCCCACAAGTAAAATCTACCGTTTTACATGTTAACTTATCAGTTGTTAAATGATTTTCTACAAATGGTTTAACTGTTTGTTCTAAAATATAATCTACCAAAAAAGGTGGTGTATAGAATGCTTTATCACTTTCCTGTTTTTCGCCCAAGAAAGTTTCGTAAATATTACTAATAAGCTCAATAGGAATAAAATCAAAATCAAAAATATTAAATAAACTTTGCTGACCTGATTTAATATTTGTACCTGCAAATAGATTTGATAACACTTTCAAGTGATTGTTTTCTATCGTATCACGTTCTCCATTTAAGGGTAAAATATCTCCTTTAAACTTACGTAGTAAATAGTCAAAAAAATCAAATAAATTATCTTTTTGAAGAATTAATTTGGGTAAATCATTTTTAGTTAATAATTCTTTTCCTGTTCCGTTGTAATCAAGTGTTACATTTCTATCTATTAAATATCGAACAAAAATTAATCGACCAATTATTCTATTTGCGTGTTTTTCTAATAAATTATTTCTAGCTTTACTGTCGAGAAGTACTTCTCTTGCTGTTTTTATATTCTCAAGTAATTTATTATCTACTCTCGTGTTCTTTTTAAATTCAGTATCCTTTGCATTCCATAATTCTGCTGTAACAATTTGCCAATAGGAATACTGGTCAATTTTCGTTAATTCCGTAACAGTTTTTATTGTTTCAAGTGTTTTCAATAAATTTGTTTTTTTATCGAATTGAAAACCATTATAAACAATTAGCTCTTTATTATAATTTACAAAAGCAAGTGCAGATTTGTTGAAGTTCCAAATTTTTTCGGAAAGTTTCTCTTTTGTTATTTGTAATTCCAGAAAATCAAAAAAAAGTAGTACAGGTTCATTATTAAAAAGGAAAAAAGAATGCGGTTGTAATTTTTTTAAAGCATATTCGACTTTAAAGTCAGATTTATATTCAGAAAAATCACCTTCATATAAATCTTCTATTTTTGTATTTGAAGTAGTTGTAGCTTTTCTAATAAATAATCCGTTTTCGAGATTAAGTCCAAGTTTCTTATGTATGTCGAAAATGGATATCATATTTATTATTTAAAATAATCTTACAAAAATAGGTAAATCTCCGTAAATTATTTAGATTTCTTTCTTTATTGTTTTCGTTTCATCTTGGGTTTAGTTGTCAGTCCAATGGTGTATAACGGTCGGCGGCTATGGCCTGTGCCGCAATCACCTCCAACTGTTAAGCACTT
>CAZQIV010000226.1:0-6535 GCA_964593705.1 uncultured Lentimicrobiaceae bacterium
GCACCCACCGCGGCATGGGCCATGAGCCGCTTGTTAAAGTTTCGTGGCCTTTATCCGTCTGCCCCGGCGTTGGACAAGGTTTGCTTAGATAGCTGGCCTCGTGCGTAAGGTTGGCCGTGTGCCGGATTTGGCCTGTGGAATCAGCAAAGGCTTAGGGCGGCTGTGTTTCGGCATTGGCCTTTGGCCGTGCGGGTGGCCTCATTTAGTGCGGCAGGCCGTGTTTCGGTTTTGGCCTTGGGCCGTGTTTCGGACAGGGTAGGTTAAGCGTGGCATTGGCCTGTGGCCGTGCTTGGCCTGGACAAACCTGCGTGTTGGCGAAAAACAAAGCACCCAACTTTCGAAGCCTTCACGAAGGCAAAGAACTTGTTTCAACCTTTTGTGCGGCCATGAACTTTTAACGTGCAGTATATGGTTTTGTGGCGGTTTTGAAACACAAATGTTTCAATTTAGACCGATGTTCATTTATTGTTAAATTGCTCATATTTAGTATTTCACCCGCCATAAACTATATACATTGTTACAGGACGTTTTTGTTCATTTCCTGTTTTAATTCCTCAATTTCAAATGTTGGATTTCCTCTATGTAACATTCGATGACAATTACTACAAACGAGTGCAATATCTTCTCGTTTTGTCTTTGTTTTACCGTCTCTTTCTGACAATGGTTTTTTATGGTGTGCTTCAATAAATCCTTCACCTATTTCTCCATATTTCTCAAAAAATGAGAATCCACAAATTTGACAATTAAGCATTTTGTTTTCAGTCAAAGCTTTTTTCTTAATTTTTTGAATGAAAGCACTATTCCTTTCATATCTCATATGCTTAGCTAAAACTGAATTACCTTCAATTACTGTTGGTTCAACATCTTCTACGATTTGAATGGTTTTAGTCTTAGGTTTGTACAAATCAAGAATTTGTCTATGAACAAACAAATGAAAATCTTGAACTAACCAAAATTTATCTATTAAAGAAAGTTCTGTTTTAATAGGGATATTTAATTCTGGATTGGCTTTGTAATATTTATTCCATTCTGTCAAACACAAATCTTCGATAGGGTACTGGGCTAAATTATTCCATGTTTCTTGCATGAAAGATTGACATTCAATTAAATATTCCTGACCAACTTTGGGAAATTTTCTTTTTTCATAGTTGAATAAATATTTAACAGTTTGGTCAAAACCTTTCATCGGAATAGGGTAGAACTTTTCAGGGAACAAAGATGCCAACCATGCAGAAAGAGCTGTAAAACTCATGGTTCTTTCCGACCAGTCAATTTGTTCAAAATCCTTAACCATAAATTCGCGAAATAATTCGATGTCTTTTAAGGAAATAAAATCTTTCAAATCAACTCTACCACTTTTTTGGATAAATTGAATTCCTCTTACATCTGTTGTGTATTTTATTCTTTGTGATTGTTGAAGAACTTGAAGTATTTCCGAATCAGAATTTAACTCCCAGTCAATATTGTTGTTTATATAATTTGCGTATTCAAATTTGTATGCTTCTTCTTCAATCCAGTTTTCTTTTTTACAGAATCGGATGTATTTGTCAATCGAATTTTTAAAAGAATCATTCATATTGTTTCTCGTTTTTCTTTAAATGCCCTGTAACGTTTAGTATATGAAACGTAAGCGATTTAGAAGCACATATTTTTCAACTTACAAGAAAGTTCAAACGGGCTACAAGCCTTGATACTACTACAATCTCGCTTATTTTTTATATACATTGTTACCCACTGGCTGTTATTCGTATAGAAACAAACAATTTTGCTGTAAATGTACCATTTCTCAATCAAAATGCAAACTTAATTGAAATCATTAAGACCAATAATGCTTGATATTTAAAAACTAGATTACAAACTAATTATGGCTAGTATATTGGCAGGGTTAGGAATATGCAATGACTGATAGCTGATTTTGCTAATTGACTTAGTTTGTATAAATGAAATAAACCCAAACTTATCATTGAAAATAAAGCTACTTTCAATGATAAATTTGAGATAAATTTGTTTAATATTACAAAACTATTACTTACGACCTATATGGTATGTATCCTTATTTTGGCTAAGTGTATTAACTACAATAACTTCATACAACTCTTTAAATTCTGTTTCTTAAATCAATTATTGTATAATCACTTTCAAATTGTATGATTCTCCACCAATTAGACTGATAAAATACAATCCGGGTTGTTGATTTGATAAATTAATTAAAGAGTTACCTTCATTTAAAGTAGAAGTCAATATTACTTTTCCTGAGATGTCAGAAACGATTACATCATAGCGACCACTTATATTAAGCTCAAATAGGCCTGAAGAAGGGTTAGGAAATGCTTTAATCTCCTGATCCATATCAATAGTTTCGTTAGTTCCAACGCCCGTGCCCACTTTACTTCCAAATACATCAAATGGCATTCCCTGCGGGCCATCATCAACCCAGTCCATAATAGAACTCATGAAAATCCTGATAGCATTTCCGGTTGTAGTATTTCCGTTAGCCAATTGCAGATGGACCATATAAGGTCCTATTTGAGGGCCATTTGGAGTCCCTATGGAACCCATGGCTCCAACAGAAACCCAGTATTCACCCGTCTCAAGTATTAATTCCGGGATTTTACAAACAATTTCCATAATGGGTCTGTCGATGGTAGTGATGTCACCGGTTTCTTCTCTATAGGCATTTGCAAATGATGAAGAAACCATTAAATTTTCATCACCGTAGTCAGCAATAACAAAACCACCCAGATCGGGATCTCCACTATAAATCTTAATGTATGCTCCATAAAGCGTTGATAAAAGCGTACTTCCTGTTTGATAACCAAAAAAGCGAAATCCATTTATTGTCCAGGTTTGTTCTGCCGGAATAATAAAATCATCTGCAAGATGAAATTGTTGATTATGGTTAAATCCTTTGCCTAATCCAGCCTGTGTGGGTTCAAGCATTGAAACATCAGCTCCTGTTACATGAATACCTACACCATTTATATAATCATGCTGCTCGAATATCGGGTCATATACATAAACCTCTTGTGAGAAAGTATCGTTATCACTATTTTCATCTCCTGTTACTGTAACTGTAGTTGTAAATGTTGTTGTTCCCTGCTCTTCTGCAGTAAATTCAGGAAATTCAACCACTACTTCATCACCGCTTGCCAGCAGTTCCGAAATGTCAATCAACTCGTTATAAGAAAGCCCGTCCGTTAAAGTAACGGTATAATTAGTTTCTTCTGCATTGCCATAATTTACAACAATAACTTCAGGAATAAAAGATTCGAATTCAACCGAACTTGGTAATACCTCTGTTACGGCAAGATCATCCTCATAAGGGAACAATACCGGGGGAAGCGTAACATCATCAATGTATAATGCATGTGCAAAGGTAGTTGTAGAACGGAATGCCACATAAATATCCTGACCAACATAATCCAAAAAGTCATAAGATTTTTCAATGTAATCTATTCCCGGGTCGGGTTCAGCAAGAAAAAGAACAAAATCCTCGGGTGCGATTCCTGTAGTTGAAACCATAACATCATAGGGCTCAGGAAAAACAGAAGTATGGGATAAAAACCATGCCGATAACGTAGAATTACCTGCTGATATAGCTAATTGAGGTGTAATTAAATAATCATCATGGGCAGCATCAGTGTACCAAATCATTGCACAACCTGTTCCTGTCCGCACACCTCTTTGAAAATGAATAAATGTGGAATCATCACCCCCATTAATAACTGACCAGCCATAAGGTGGAAAGATATCTCCTTCAAAATCTTCGTAGGTCACTGATTTACCCGACTTTCCATTTAGGTCTGAGTTGTATTTATTCATCAGAGAAACATCACTTTGTTTGTGATTAGTAGATACTTGGCTTTTAATGTCATCCATTTTAAATTGGCTTGTGTTGTACTCTTGCGCTTGCAAGTAAATTCCAAAACCAATTACAGTTAAAATAATAAATGCGAATCGTTTCATAGTAAAAATGTTTTAAATATTGATTAACTCTTTTTTTTATGTTGCAGCAAAAGTATTGTATTCCATCTTAATGATTGCAATAACACAGCCCTACTCCATCTCTACAATTCGAATTTTTAGGAAAACAGATCTATACAAGGCAAATACTACCAACCTACTAATGAGGCACCTACAATTCAGAGATCTATAATATTATAGGCTTTTCAAAAATGCGCCTATATTTTCTTCTGTGGTAAGCTTAAATTTTTTTCTTAATCTATAACGATTCATATCTACACTTGAGGGTGAAATATTAAAGATAGTGGCTATATCTTTTGAAGAAAAATCGCAACGTAACAATGCAGAAAGCTTTAATTCATTTTGTGTAAGGTTAGGGAAGTCTTCTTTTAGTTTTTGATAAAAAAGCTGGTTAACGTTTTCAAGGTGCAACTGAAATTCTACATGTTCCTTATCAAGCCTTATATTGTCATTAATCAGCAGAGTTACTTTTTTTGCAAAGGCTTCTTTAGCATATGACGAATCTTTTTGCATTAACCTTATTTCATTCTTGAGCTTTTCAACAAATTCAATTTTTTGCACAAAATAAAGAGCCATGTTCACCAGTTCTTTTTCTGAGTGTTGCAAGTTTTGCTCCAGGTTTTTTTGTTCCAATGTGGAAATAGTTAACTTCCTCTCTATTAATGATTGCTGGTAATTGGATATTTGTTTATTCTTTCTGATCTTTAACCTTTGACTAAAGAATATGTAGGTTGCAAGAAAGAAAAGGAGTCCGGAAAAACTA
This sequence comes from uncultured Lentimicrobiaceae bacterium, assembly GCA_964593705.1. Classification (GTDB taxonomy): domain Bacteria; phylum Bacteroidota; class Bacteroidia; order Bacteroidales; family 4484-276; genus SABY01. The sequence continues at coordinate 4,748 of CAZQIV010000226.1, forward strand.
AACAGCAGTATCCTAATTTGTTTTGCATAATCTTTTTCTTCATTCAATTTAATGATTTCCTGTTCCTTTTTATCCGTTTCATAACGGGTTTTCAATTCTTCAATTACATCAGTATTATGTAAGTGAAGAATAGTATCATTTAGAGCCATAGTGGCCTGAGAATATTTAAATGCTTTCTCGTAATCACCTATTTTTTCGTATAAATCAGTAATCCCAGTCAATACTGCAAAGGTTCTTTCGTTCATTTCATAATTTTCTGCAATAGCTAAACTTTCGTTAAAATAGTATAGTGCAGAATCATAATTATTAAGATTGACAAAAACATCACCAATAATTTTACTTAGTTTACTGATTAGCAAATAGTTTTTATGATCATTTGAAATCTTAAGAGCATCTTTATAATAATTTATAGCTGATGAATAATCTTTCTTATCCATCATTAAATTTCCCATGTTCAGAAAAGAACTGGCCAGTCCAATTCGATTGTTCAGTTTTTTTCTAATTTCTATTGATTTTAAAAAATACTCAAAAGCAAGATTATTATTTGATAAGTCATAGTATGATACACCGATGTTATTGTAAGCTCGTGCTAAACCTAAACTGTCACCGGTCTCTAAGCAAATTTCAGCGAACCTGAAAAAGTAAGGTATGGCAATATCATTTTTTCCACTTTCCTGATATAAAATACTGAGATTATTCAAACAGATTCCAATTTGATACTCATCATTTGTTTTTTCTGCAATTTCCAGGCCTTTTAAAATAGATTTCATGGCTTTTGCCCTATCTCCAATATCCTTGTAAATATTGCTAATATTTATGTGACATTTAATTATCCCAATTGTATCTCCAATGTTCATAAAAGCCGCTTTGCTTCTGGAGTAATAATCCAAACTTTCCGCGTAATTATATAGTTCTTCGTGAACCATTCCCAGACACCCAAGGCAGGTGGGTATGAACTCGTTCATTGATTCACTTTCGGCATAATCTAAAGCAATTGAGAATAAGCTATCTGCATTTTTATAATTATTTAGATTAAGGTGTATCCTGCCCAAATTAAGAACTCCGTTTAATTGACCTTTTTTGTATCCTATTTTTTTTGACAATTCAATTGCTTGCTGATTATAACTAATAGCTAACTTTGGGTTATTCGGTGTATTTGGATTTTCAATCAGAAGTAGTTTATTTACAGTAGTTGTATCATCTGTTGATGTAACTTCCTTTGGTAATTCTTCCTTATTGTTGCAAGAAATCAATAAACATAGAGATATTATTATTATAAATCCATAATTGGAAGCAGTTTCTGTTTTGTGTTGCAATTTCATAATGTATTCGAAATTAGCTTAATTGAAAATGATTTAAATGCAAGATATTATTAATCCATAAATTATACCTGTTTCCATAAAATATTTTACAAAATAAGAGCAAAAATAAAATTGATTTTTTAATATAATTAAATAAAAATTAAACTCATTACTTTTATTGAGGTGTCAAATTTTGTGATGGTAAAAATATGTATCTTGTGATTGGTTAGGTTTTAAAGCTTGTGGGTAACGGTCGGCGGCTATGGCCTGTGCCGCAATTACCTCCAACCGTTCAGCACTTTTTCTGTTCGTAAAAATACACATTTTCTCATTTGGCCGATGCACCCACCGCGGCATGGGCCATGAGCCGCTTGTTAAAGTTTCGTGGCCTTTTTCCTTCTGCCCCGGCGTTGGAAAAGGTTTGCTTAGATAGCTGGCCTCGTGCGCAAGGTTGGCTGTGCGTTGGCATTGGCCTGTGGAACCAGCG
>CAZQIV010000227.1:0-6401 GCA_964593705.1 uncultured Lentimicrobiaceae bacterium
TTTTTTTTTTTTGTGTGGGGGGGGGGGGGGGGGGGCCCCCCCCCCCCCCCCCCCCCCCCCACCACTCCAATAGCTAAAGCCTTGTCATTCCGAACGCAATCCCGAAACTCTGGGATGAAGTGAGGAATCTTTTTTATCTATTTATCATTTTTTCGGATACTAATGGTATAAAACTAAGGACTTAGCACAATATTTACTTTTTGATAAGGAACCGGATAGGCCGCTATCCAAACTTCAGGTTTAAAATCCAGATATTCTTTATCAAAACCAAACACGTAAACTTCGATGGGTTTTGCTGTATCACTTTCATTGAGCGGGATGTAGTAAGTGTAATTTTTATCACTCCGGCTATTGATATACTCCCAGGTGTTAGACTGATATGATTGTGCCCGGTCGGGAGCACCGCGAAGTTCACCATCAATAAGCGCTGACACATAGGCACCTTCGATGCCATGCGTCCCGTTCAATGCAACACACAAATAACTGTTGGTGGCAATTTCATCTAAAACAAATGCTGCTTTCCATGTTTTTTGTTGTTCCAGCTTGTCGGGATGGGCGAATAGATTTGATGCCCTCCAGGCGCTCCTGTCGATGGTTTGTCCGTTTTTAAATCCTTCAATTTCCCGAATGCAGGAGGGGAAATATTTAAACCTTAAATAGCGAACCGGTTTTTCGATATTGATTTCCATTTCCTTTCCGGCAAGATAAGTAAGCGTTTCCCACTGTTGAAGATCGGTTGAAACATCCACATAATTACCCTCCCCTTCAAGCATCGGCTGCAACGAAAAAATATCTCCAACTTTTATTTTCAGCTTATCGAGATCAGTAATTTTTCCAAGGTCAAGCCTGAAGCAGCCACCTTTGACGGTTTGATCGTGATTGTATTTTTTGGATGGCCAGAAGCCGGTTTCCATCAAGCCATCGAAAAGATTTTTATCCCAAATTCCCCGATCAACAAAAGTGGATTGATTAAAAAAAGCATCCTGTGCAGCCCTTACTTCGGGCACATCACTCCAACCCGATCGCTGGATTGACCGAACCTCCAGGGCATTATTATCAGCACTAAAAACAGTAGCTTCATAAAAGGCTTCCCAAGCAATTTTATTGGTGGTATCTAAAACCTCGAAATCAGAAATTTTACGAAGAATATCTTTCTTTAAACTCTTCCCCGGAAAATCAATTTTTACTTTTTTCCCATCAATTAATTCCTTTTTGGTTTCACCATCAATCATTGCCCTTTTGTATTTCCCGGCATCAGGTATTTGGATTTCGGCAGTAGTCCCCGGCCATCCCAATACTTCTATTTCGATTGCCTGGCCTTCCACATTTTTTATCACTTGAAAATCCGACCCAATTATTGCCGGCTCATCAATAGCTTTTGAAGAAACGATCAACAGACAAGACCTGAATGGATCAACTTGAATGTTTATTTTTTTACCATATTCAAATTGTCCAAGCACCCGTTCAACAGGATGAAATTGCCTTAGCTCGATGATTTCAGATTTTGAAAGGCCAAGTTCTTCATCAAGGGAAATGGTGTAGTTTTTTTTATCCCAACTAAGATTCCTTAACGTGATCAAGCGTGTATTTTCATCACCTCTTGAAACAGCATTGGGGCCATAATTTTCTTCTGAAAGCGTTATTCCGTTAACCAGAATGCTACGATACTTTCTGTGTAAATTGTAAATCCTGGCAAATTTCGGATATTCATCATCACGCAGAAGCCAGGGGTTGGCATAAACCTCCGGGGCAAGAATCAGGTTTCGGTTAAAGGCCTGCAAAATCAAATCATCGTCCCAATAATCGAGGCATGACGAAATACAAACGCCGTGGTCTTCGGTTAGTCTGACCAGATCAGGAGGGTAGCCCCGGCTAATGGCAGCCGCCCGGTGGTGGGGTGCCGTCACCCGGTTCGACATAAATACATCGATGTAGGTTTCCCAACCTTCCCACAAAAAGGTGGTGGCATGTTTTAGGGCTTCCTCGCTTAGGCCAAGGCGATGGTTTAACAAAATAAGGTCAGGGGAATATTCCCGGCATTCTTTCATCATTTCGATAAAAAAATCCTCCTTTTCAGGACGCAAAGGGCCACAAACCGCATCAAACTTGAAAAGCGCAAATTCGTAATCACTGCACAGTTTCACCATCTGATCAATGCGGGCTTGTTCCTCTTCGGGGGTATCACCAAATCCATCGGGACCACCCCAAACACCAAGGCGGATGCCCAGGCTTTTTGCTTTTTTATAAATAGGATCGAAACCTTCGGGAAATTGAGTTTTAAAACGATCGGACTCAATACTGCCATAAAATCGCTTTCCATCAATAGCACCGGCATCGAAAGCATAAACATCCAACTGCATACCATATTCGCGTTTGAGCCACCCAAAAAACTCAAGGTTTATCATGGTTTGCCCGGCAGTGGCATCTTCGTTTGTATTATTGATCCAGGAAAAATATTGTGCCCGCGAGGGTGTAGTTTCATCAGCACCCGGAAAAACCGCTTGCTGTGCATACAAAAAGCAAGCTGCAATTATCAGCAAAATGGTTGAAGTTATAAATTTGATCATTGGAATATGATTATTAAAAGATGGATAGCCAAATCATAAAAAGTAAAAGAATTATAGTTCATCCAGGCCCGGGCGTATAAAATCACGTGCATCGGGGAATTGTTCCCCGGCCATCGTTCGTAACTCTTCGAGTTGAGCACGAAGGCTTTTAATTGTCTCGCGGTGATTTTTCAGGTGGCGTATCAAAATGCTTGCAGCTTCGATGGATCTGTCGATACCAATCAGGGCTACCTTTGCAGAGCCATTCATATCATAATCGGCTTCCTCAAATTCGTCAAGCTCGAAATACCCCGAGAGGGCACGCCTAAGCTTTGCTGAAATAAATAAATGATACCACCCCATCACCTCCTCAGCTTCAAGCACTTCATCGGCAAAACCCCCTGCAACCTGGGCAGTAAATTTGCTTTTTAATTCCTTTTCGCGATTTATAAGCCATTCAAAAGAACCCTGGGAGTATTTGGCGGAAAGTTCGGCCAATGGGTGGCGGGTAGCTTTCTGCTCTGCCGAAAAATAATCATCGGAATCATCATCAAACACATCATCCATTAAATCGAACAACTCCGTTTCAATGTCAGGATAATCATCCTCTTCCTGTGGAGGGATTTCAGATATATTTTCCAATTCTTCAGTTTTTTCATCCTTTCCTTCTTCAATCATTTTCCTCATTTCGGCCTCCATGGCAAACACACGGCATTTATCAGTAAAATCACAGCGTTCGCACCAGCGGTCGCAATAATTATGAATTCCGGGTATAAAACCTTCTTCATCGGTTGATATGGTATTTTTATAGTACTCCTTTTCGATTTGATTAAAATCATCATCAATTTTGCTAAGATCGCCTTTGAGCGGATTAGCCTTGACATGAAATTCGTTTTCCGGAATCAGTTCGCCTTGCCGTGCCTCTTCATTACACACATCACAGTAGCCGGGAAAAGGGCAGTCTTCTTCATCGCCATCGCATAACTCAATATGAATGCTCCCAAAACTCATGGGCACAAATTCATCTTCCCATATATTGTATAATGCCTTGTAAAGCAAGCCCGAAGGAACCTCTTTTGGGTATTCGGGAAAAAAATTATAGGCTTCCAGCAGGCTTAACATCTCAGGAACGATGCTTTTCATTTCATCTTCCTTCAACCTATCAGGTTTTGGCAAATGGCTTTTTGGTATCCCCAAAATATCCGACAGGTATTCGAGCGGACCAGATGTAAAACGTTCTATCTCCTCCAATTCCATATCGAGGGCTTCTTCATCATCCAGATTTTCATCATCAAATGGGTCGCCCGGTGCTTGCAATGCCGCATCCCTTAAATCTTCTATCAATTGTTCGATGTATCTTTTCATAAAAAATTATACTTCAAAAAACGAACTTACAATTTTTATTTTAATTGATGGAAATTTAGCCTGGATAATTCAAAAAAGAAAAACAAATTCAATATTTATGAATAATGCAGATTAGACTATACTTATCCATGAGTTTAGTCTAAAAACCCCAATACTACTGATTTTTAGTCCTTTTTACCCCAAACCCTAAAGGGAGAAGCACTAAAAATCAGTAGCTTGGGAAAGTCCCCTTTAGGGGATTTAGGGGTTTTATGGCTTTTTAGACTGGTCTTATCCATCAAAAAATAATAAAGGTTAAAATATTCCAAAAAAGATATCGTGTCAAGCCTGGTATTTATCAAAAAATGCTATTTTGCGTTCTTTATTTTGCTTAATAAATTTTTGAGTTATGAAAAAACAAAAAAGTCAGCTTACCGGGTTATTTTCCAAAACATTGCAGAATAACTGGGACTTATCGGCATTTTCTGATTTCGGCGGAGAAACCTTCACTTATGAAGATGTTGCAAAACGGATATTTTTTTTACACCATTTTTTTAAAGAAGCAAAAATTTCGAAAGGGGATAAAATTGCGCTTTTAGGAAATAATTCTTCTGACTGGAGCATTTCATTTTTAGCTGTTTTAACTTACGGTGGGGTTGTAGTACCCATCCTGCCCGACTTTTCAACCGAAAACATTCATCACATCATCAATCACTCCGAATCAAAAATGTTGCTTGCTTCTCAGGCAATCTTCGATAGAATTGATCCGGATCATCTAAAAAAACTCACCGGGATTATCGATCTAAAGGATTTTAGTTTGCTTTACGATAAGAGTGAAAAAACAAACAAAGCACTTGCAAAAGCTGAACAATATTTCAAAACACTTTCACTCAAAGCTGAAGATGTGAATTTTGAAGAGAGCGATCGGGAAGATCTATGCATAATATCATACACGAGTGGCACATCAGGTTTTACCAAAGGAGTGATGCTTCCGCAACGCAGCCTCTATTCGAACATAGTTTTTGCCAAAGATTACATGCCCTTAAACCCCGGCGACAGCATTGTATCCTTTCTGCCAATGGCACATGTTTTTGGCCTGCTCTTCGAATTTCTGTTTCCATTTGTTCAGGGCTGCCATATTAATTTCCTCACCAAAATCCCCTCCCCTTCCATTGTAACCAAAGCTTTTGGCGAAATCAGGCCACATCTTATATTATCAGTTCCACTGGTTATCGAAAAGATTTACAGGAAACGAATCCTGCCAAAAATTGACAAACCGTTAACTAAAATATTACTGAAAACACCCTTCATTTCAGGTATGATCGAAAAAAAGGTAAACAAAACATTAACCGAAACCTTTGGCGAAAGGTTTATGGAAATAGTGATTGGCGGAGCGCCCTTGAGCGAATATGTGGAAGTATTTTTCAGGAAGATCGGTTTCAGGTTTGCCATTGGTTATGGCATGACCGAGTGCGGCCCGCTAATAACTTACGAAGGTTGGAAAAAAAGTAGGTTCCGCTCGGCAGGAAAGGTGGTGGACAGGATGCAAATTAAAATTAAAAAAGAATCGCCTCAAAATGATATTGGAGAAATCCTGGTGAAAGGCGAAAACCTTATGCTTGGCTATTACAAAAACGAAGAAGCTACCAAAAATATGCTTATGAAAGACGGCTGGCTCAGAACCGGCGACCTGGGCTACCTTGACGATGATGGCTACCTCTACATAAAAGGACGCAGCAAAAATATGCTGCTTGGGCCATCCGGGCATAATATTTACCCCGAAGAACTGGAAGCAAAAATTTCGAGTATGCACTGCGTGCAGGAATGCGTGGTAAAACAGCACAACGATAAACTTGTTGCCTTGATCTACCCCGACCGCGAGGCAATGGAGTGCGACAAGCTTGATTTTCAGGACATCGATAAAAAGATGAAGGAAATGCTCAAAGAACTCAATAAAGGCCTGCCCCGCTTCGAGCAAATTGCAGAAATTGAAATTGTGGACGAAGAATTTGTAAAAACCCCGAAGAAGAATATTAAGAGGTATCTTTATACTTAGGGATTGGAGTTTTGGAGTGGTGGAGTTTTGGAGTGATGGAGTGATGTTGAGCGAAGTGAAATCCCGCTTTTGCGGGAGAGTGGGGGAAAACGCAAATGCTTAAGTCCACTTTTTAGAATATTTTTTTTCCTACTTTTGCTGTCAACATAAAACCCATGTTTATCCTGTGGATGAATTGAAAAATAAATCAGACATAAAAAAACAAGACTATTCTGACTTTGCCAGAAAAATAAAAGATTTAAAGAACTGGCGAATAAAGGGAGATTATGATAATGTAGCCATCACAATTGACCAAAGTCGGAAGGCCGTTGGTTTAGCTGATGAATTAAGAAAACAATTAAAGAATACATTTAAGGTATGGGGGCACAACAATACATCGATGACAAACTACAGGAACTGCTTAGGCTCTTAAAAAACAACTAATGCTAACATGTTAACGATATTTATGCTGCTGT
>CAZQIV010000228.1:0-6379 GCA_964593705.1 uncultured Lentimicrobiaceae bacterium
GCGAAAATTCGAGGGTTAACCCTCGAAAATATTTATTTAAAATATTTTCGGCCTTCGGTGATTAATTCACAAATTCAACGAATTTGTGAATTAATCAGGTTAAAGATAAATAGTGATTTACATGGTATAATTTGGAATTTATAAAAATAAAGCTATTTTAACAATTTTACCCGCTTATTATTCCAACACATTCCATTTTTCTACATAATTTTATGGCTCAAAAAAAAGCGACCACCCTAAAAAAGATGGCCACTTTAAATTTTTACATGATCAAACTTTTAGGAGAGACAAAAAAAATGCCCCGCATTGTAAGGCGAGGCGGCTTAAATGTTTCCACAACGGAATAATCCTTATTGTGAATTACTTCAAATTGTAGGTGCAAAAGTAAAAATAAATTCTTAATAATAAATGCTATGAGAGAGAAAATTTTAGGACTGGATTTGGGAACCAACAGCATAGGCTGGGCGTTGGTTGAACAAGATTTTGAAAAAAGGAAGGTAAAATTCTGGGAATGGGTAGTAGGATTATCCCGATGTCGCAAGATGTTTTAGGGAAATTTGATTCGGGAGTCTCAATTTCTCAAACCGCTGAACGCACCGGGTATCGAGGAGTTCGCCGACTATACCAACGCGATAATCTAAGGAGAGAGCGCTTACACCGAGTATTGAATATTTTAGGGTTCTTGCCTCAACATTACAAGGATGCCATTGATTTTGAAAAACATTTTGGCCAGTTTAAAAAAGGACAAGAACCAAAACTCAATTATCGAAAAAACGATAATGAAAAACATGAATTCATTTTCATGGAGTCCTTCAATGAAATGATAGAGGATTTCAAAATACATTCACCTTTAATTTTTCACAAAAAGAAAAATGGTGAAGAAACAAAAATACCTTATGATTGGACATTGTATTACCTGCGAAAAAAGGCTTTAACTCAAAAAATATCCAAAGAAGAACTGGCATGGATAATTTTAAATTTTAACCAGAAAAGGGGATATTACCAATTGCGTGGGGAAGAGGAAGAAACGGAGGACAATAAAACAAAAACTTTTGAAATATTATTGGTACAAAATGTTGTTAAAACTGATGATGTAATTAAGAAAACCGGAGAATATTTGTATGATGTATTTTTCTCAAATGGTTGGAAATATGACAGGCAAACCACCAAACCAAATGATTGGCTGAATAAGACAAAGGAATTTATTGTTACCTCCTCAACCACAAAAAATGGAGAAATAAAACATACATATAAAGCTGTTGATTCAGAGAAGGATTGGATTGCCATAAAATCAAAAACCGAACAAGACATTGAAAAATCTTCAAAAACCGTTGGGCAATACATTTATAATGCACTACTGGAAAACCATGGGCAAAAAATCAGAGGTAAACTTGTACGTACAATTGAAAGGAAATACTACAGAAACGAATTAGAAATGATTCTGAAGGTTCAATGCAAATTGCACAGTGAGTTACAAAATAGAAGTTTTTACCAAGCTTGCCTCGATGAACTCTACCCCAGAAATGAAGCACACCAAAAAAACATTCAGGATAAATATTTTGAGTATTTGTTCCTCAACGACATAATTTTTTACCAGCGTCCTTTAAAAAGCAAGAAGTCTTCTATTTCAAATTGTGCGTATGAAACCCGTACTTATATGAAAACTATTGCTGTAGAAACAGGTGAGGGTAAAAATCAGGAAAAGGAAATTACCATGACCGAAGGTATAAAAGCCATTTCAAAATCGCATCCATTATACCAGGAGTTTCGTTTGTGGCAATTTATCAGCAATCTGCACATATTCAAAAAAGCAACTAAAAACGATGAAGATGTTACTCACACTTTTTTGCATAGTGAAGAAGCATGGGTAAATTTATTCGATTACCTCAACAATTATAAAGAGGTAGGACAAAAGCACATTATCGACTATTTTTACAAACAGGGTTTCATCTCACGTAACGAAAAAGAAATCTACCGTTGGAACTATGTGGAAGATAAAAAATATCCTTGCAACGAAACCCGCGCATATTTTACTTCACGATTAAACAAAGTTGAGGGTTGTAAAAAAGGTTATTATTTTAATAGTGAAACAGAATTGCACCTTTGGCATATCGTGTATTCGGTTAATGATAAAATTGAATTTGAACGGGCATTAAAAACTTTTGCAATAAAATACAGGTACAATGAAACCTCATTTTTTGAAAATTTTAAAAAAATCCCGCCATTTAACAGTGATTACGGCTCGTATTCCGAAAAGGCAATACGAAAAATTCTACCATTAATGCGGATGGGAAAATACTGGAAGCAGGAAGATATTGATGAAAATACCAAAAAGCGCATTAATAATATAATTACAGGCGAGTATGTTGAAAACATTAAAATCAGGGTTCGGGAGAAAGCCAAAGAGTTAAACGAAATTTGCGATTTCAGAGGGCTGCCGGTCTGGTTGGCATGTTATATCGTTTACGACCGTCATTCTGAAAGCAGCGATAATTCAAAATGGAATACACCAGGTGATATCGAAAAATATCTATCCGATTTCAAACAGCATAGTCTCAGAAATCCAATTGTTGAACAAGTTGTAACTGAAACACTGCGCCTCACACATGATATTTGGAATTTTTATGGAAATGCAGCAAAAGATTATTTCAGCGAAATACACATTGAATTAGGACGCGAAATGAAAAATCCTGCTGACAAACGCAAGAAAATTGCAGCAAGAAACATTGAAAACGAAAATACCAATATCAGAATTCGTGAACTTTTAAAAGAACTTATGAATGATCCGGCAGTTACGGATGATGTGAGGCCATACTCGCCGAGCCATCAGGAAATTTTAAAAATTTTTGAAGACGGGCTCATCAATAATCCCGGAACAAATTATTCAAATGTGAGCGAAGACGATATTTCAAAAATCCGGAAAAACAATTCCCCTACTGCATCCGAAATAAAAAAATACATGCTCTGGTTGCAGCAAGGATATTTATCACCATACACTGGCGAAGTGATCCCGTTAAGTACATTATTCTCGACCAATTATCAAATTGAACATATCATTCCTCAAGCCCGGTATTTCGATGATTCGATGAGTAACAAAATTATTTGTGAAAGCGAAGTTAACGAATTAAAAGGCAGCCAAACAGCTTACGAATTTCTTAAAAATGAACGGGGACGAAAAGTTGAACTATCCGGTGGTAAAACAGTAAACCTTTTTACCCTTGAAGCTTACGAGGAGCATTGCAACCATTATTTTAAAAGCAATAGGGCTAAACTTAAAAAGTTGATGAGCGAAGAGATACCTGAAGGATTTATTGAACGGCAGATGAACGATAGCCGGTACATTAGCAAATTAGTAAAGTCTTTATTAAACAATATTGTTAGAGACGAAGAAGAAAAAGACAGCATATCATATAAAGTTGTTCCCGTTACTGGCGCGGTAACCTCAAAGCTAAAACAAGACTGGGGGCTGAATGATAAATGGAACGAAATTGTTGCTCCACGGTTTAAGCGACTTAATGAGCTAACAGGAACAGATAATTTTGGCTTTTTTGATAAAGATATTAACGCATTTCGCTGCGAAGTACCCGATGAATTAAAAAGAGGGTTCAATAAAAAAAGAATTGACCACAGACACCACGCTCTGGACGCTTTGATTATTGCCTGTGCCACACGCGAGCACATTAATTATTTAAACTCCATTAATTCGGAAAGTAAAAATTATTCACTTCGAAATAGATTGCTTTGTAAAAACAAGCAAGATGATTATACCAAAACAATGCTTTTGCCCTGGGAACGCTTCCCAAATGATGCTCGAAATAATTTGGAGCAAATTGTAGTAAGCTTTAAACAAAATACCCGTGTTATAAATAAAACCAATAATAAAACCTGGCAATGGGTGGAAGAACATGGTATATTAAAGAAAAAACTTGTAAGGCAAACCAAAGGAGAAAACTGGGCCATTCGCAAACCGCTGCATAAAGAAACAGTAAGTGGTGCCGTTAGTATAAGAAAAGTAAAAGCAGTTTCTTTTAGCAGCGGCTTGAAAGATTGGAAAAATTTATTAGACAAAGATCTTAAGAAAAAAATCAAATCATATTTTGATATAGGATTGGACAGAAAAGATATTGCCACTATCTATAAGAAAGAACCATATCAAAAAAATGGGGAAATAATAACTAAAGTTGATGTTTATTATTACTCAGAAAATGCAACAGCCACCCGCACCTTGCTGAATGATAAATTTACACGCAAACAATTGGAAAACGTAACCGATTCGGGAATTCAAAAAATTCTGGAAAACCATATTAAAAAATTTATAGATGCTAAAGGAGCAGAGTGTTTCGATTTGGCATTTAGCCCAGAAGGTATTAATGAACTTAATAAAAATATTGTTGATCTCAATGGCGGTAAAGCTCACCAGCCTATTTACAAAGTGCGAATTTACGAGGAGGGCAGTAAATTCAAAGTTGGAGTAAAAGGAAACAAAAAGGACAAATATGTTGAAGCTGCTAAAGGAACCAATTTATTTTTTGCTATTTACAAAGGGAAAAACATAAAGGATGAAGATGTCAGGGTTTATGATACCATTCCTTTGAATATTGTGATAGAACGCCTGAAAAATGGTGACCATCCAGTACCTGAAAAATACAACGACAAAGATGGGTACGAATATTCACTGCTATTTTACCTATCACCAAACGACCTTGTGTACGTTCCAACGGAAGAAGAAGTTGTAAATCCAGGGTTAATCAATTTGAATAAGTTAACAAAAGAACAGGCGAATAGACTTTATAAAATGGTGAGTTCATCAGGTACTCAATGTTTCTATATTCAGAATAACATCGCTACGACCATCGTCAATAAACTTGAGTTTTCAGCTTTGAATAAAACAGAGCGATCGATTGATGGCATTATGATTAAAGATAAATGTTGGAAACTCAAAGTTGATCGATTAGGGAATATCTCAAGATAATAATCAAATGATAAAACGCACCCTATATTTCGGCAATCCCTGCTACCTTAATAAGAAGCAGGATCAACTCATGGTTTCTTTTCCTGAGGAAGGCTTAGAACCGAAGTCAGTTCCCATCGAGGATATTGGCATCGTTATGCTCGACAATCCACAAATCACCATTACCCAAGCTTTGCTAACAGCAGTTTCAGAAAACAATGCCGTAATCATCAACTGCAACGATAAGCACCTGCCTCATGCCCTAATGCTGCCAACGGCTTCCCATTCGGCTTACACCGAAAAATTGAGGTTTCAGTTGGAATCGTCCCTGCCTTTGCGCAAAAACCTCTGGCAACAAACCGTTTCGGCAAAAATTAATAACCAGGCAGCTTTGCTCAATTACTTTGGAACTGAAACGGAGAACATGCAATATTGGGCCAAAAATGTTAAAAGCGGCGATCCCGATAATATGGAGGCGAGGGCAGCAGCCTTTTACTGGGGCAAATACCTCGAAGGTTTTCAACGACAACGTTTTGGTGAGCCCCCCAATAATTTGCTCAATTACGGTTACGCGATTCTTCGTGCGGTGGTAGCGCGATCGCTGGTTGCAAGTGGGATGTTGCCGGCACTGGGCATTCATCACCGCAACAAATACAATCCCTTTTGTTTGGCCGATGACGTAATGGAGCCCTTTCGTCCGTGGGTTGATAAGTTGGTAATGGAAATTTGTGGGGAAAATGAGGATATCGAAGAATTAAGTCCTGATTTGAAAAGAGCATTGCTTTCCATTCCGGTTTTGGATATTTTAATCGACAAACAGAAAAGTCCCTTGATGGTAGGCGTGCAAAGAACCACTGCTTCGCTGATGCAATGCTTTGAAGGGACAATACGAAAAATTGCTTTTCCTGAATTTGAATTTCTAAGATGAGCGGATTAGAAAGCCTAAATCAGTATCGAATTATGTGGGTGTTTGTATTTTATGATCTGCCAACCGAGACCAAGAAGGATCGGCGGAATTTTATGCTTTTCCGAAAAGGATTGATGCGCGATGGATTTAGCATGTTGCAATATTCCATTTATGTGCGCCACTGCAATAGCCGCGAAAATGCGGAAGTACACATCAAACGGGTAAAAAGCATCATGCCTCCAAAAGGGGATATCATCTTGTTTACGCTCACCGATAAACAATTTGGGATGATGGAGTTTTTCAAGTCGGCCAGCGAAACTAAAAGGCCGGATACACCACAGCAATTAGAACTGTTTTGAAACGAAAAAACCGCTACTTCAATGAAGTAACGGTTTATTATTGACATGATTTTTCGTTTGAAATATTGAGCTTAAAACATTGAAAACATGCACGTTGAATTGAGGTCTGCTGATTTCAATATTTCAAACCTGCCCGACTATACAGTTTGATTTTTGGTGGTC
>CAZQIV010000229.1:0-6375 GCA_964593705.1 uncultured Lentimicrobiaceae bacterium
GGAAAGGCATCGGTGTCAGGCCTACACAGTTGACAAGTCGAGATCTAAAATAATTTTATCAATTTTTTTTAGTTTTCTCTCGTCTTTGATTTGCAACGCAACTCGGAGGCTTGCCTGAGAAACCCCAGATACGCCAATTCCAAAATGTATTCCGATGTCTTTTAGTTTTTGCCCACTAAATCTACGGTGCAAGTAGATCCGCACTCTTTTTAATAAGGCTACATTTTCACCCAATACTTTGGCGCTTGTTTAATCATAGAAACATATCTGTCAACTGTGTAGGTCTGACACCTATCCCTTTGTCTTTAATTGTTTGTTTTTCGTTACTGTTTTGTAAATATCCCAACTGGACCAAATAATTAAATAGCTATACATGAGAGGTAAAAGGCTTGTATTAGTATTTCCGATATTGCCTATATTGTACATGGTTATCCCCCAAAACAAATTCCAAGTAAAACTTACAATCAAGAAATTCGCGATAAAGGAACGATAGGAAACATTTTCTTTTCCTGAGGCCAGGCAGGATAGAGCCGTAAAGTGAGGATGCCAGAAGGTTGTGAAGTAAAAGCTGATTAATCTCCAGTTAAAAAATCCATTGCTTTTATGACTAATCTTTACATCTCGATTAATAACGTCACTATTATCCTTCTTGTTTTTATCAATTACACCTATAAAATAATTCACATGGTGAGAAAATATAGAAGGTAAATAAATTGAGATAAACGTCAAAGTAGCCATTTTTAAATTTCCAGTGGTCAAAGACATAGCAACTAAAATGACTACCGAACCAGGAAAATACGAATTTACTCCAACAATATTTTCAGCGAACGAAATAATTGCTACAGAAAATAGGCCATACTCTTCAAATAGTGATTTTAAAATACTCGTGAATTCGACAGGGGTTGGGATTAAGCCTATTCTGGACAAAATGTCCAAAGACGACAATATAATTAGAAGAATAAGTTGAGATTTAATTTTTTTTAAATATAGCATGATGTAGCTGCCAACCTAAACGCCAGTGAATAAAGATATTGATGATAAAAGCAGGACGAACCTTGTCGTCAAAATAGATAATTCTTGGTTTTTTAGATAAAAATAGGCAGCAATAGATAGTGTTGCAAAAGAGCAAACTGCGAAGAGTAGTGCCATATGACCGTTTGAAAGTAATAGAACACTGGAAACACTAGTAAACATGAGAATCCAGCTAACCCACCGACTACTCGTGAGTCCTAAGTAAAACGGTATGGTTTTTAATCCAAAACCGACATCCCCATTGTAATCTTTTACGTCTAGTAGCAACTCTCGCCCAACAATATACAAAAATATTAACAAATAGACTGATAAGGGGATGTTAGCTCTAGAAATGTATTCGGCATAAAGTACGGGAGTAAAAGTAAGCAGGGCTGTCCAAATTCCTTTTGCAGGGGGGAACCTCAAAGAAAACGGCGTATATAACAACACGCCAATAAGTGCTGACAACAAAACCATAAGTGGTTTAAAGTCAAAAAATAATAGTTCCAACAAAACGGAAACTAATATTAAAATGAAGATGCCTTTTTTGGCATATTTTTCATCCAAATTACCATCAGCAAGTGGTCTTGAAACGTTGGCGGACCTGTCTTTTTCTGTGTCAAATATATCATTCAGTATGAAGCCAATCATGGTCACAAAGATAATTGGCATTACCCTTGCGATTCCCCAAAAAATAGAATTTTCTGAGTTCAAGGAAATAATCAACAACGCAACTGCACCAGAAATAATCGATGTTGTTAATCTGCCGGTTTCCAGTAAATAGGAGAACTGGCTTGATGATCCTTGGTTCTTTTCTTCATCATTCACTTTACCAGTTTCACTAACCGAATCTGTTGCGCTTTCGCCTGTATTACCTACGCCTTCATTAGGGTCTTTTATGTAAAGAAGAGAAAAGGAACAGGCAACAACGGCTAAGAAGTATATTAATTGTAAGAATCTTGTTCTTCCAAGAAAAAATATTACAATCTCGGTTTCTTGCTTTTTCTCTAAAAATGGAGGTGCAAAAGAAATTACCAAAAGTATAACTGCCGCTACTAGCCCAGTAAGGGCTACACATGGACGTAAATGAGTAAAAGATGAGATTTTTAATTTTGGAACAATATTTTTTATTAACGATGTTTTTTTAGCAATTAAAGTCAAGTAACCAATCAAAATTGCCAATGGGCCACTAACATTAAAAAACGAAGGTATGTCAAATAATTGTGTACTGAAGGGAGCGTTATTTTTAACTTCTGTACCTAATGCAATTAACGTTGGGAGAACTAAGCCAAAAAATATACCAGCAATTGACCATGCCTGATGAGGCCACTTGTCAACCATAGAGAACCATATGACATATTGTAGTATTATAAATATTAACACGCCCCATATATAAAGAGAATTAGTCGATGGATGAAAAAAAGTAATTAGCAAAAAAGGTAAAAATAATGCTGCAGCCAAATTGGTTCCCGAAAGGTATAATTCTGTATCATCTTGATCATAGACACCGGGAGGGCCATATTCCACTCCATCCCTAACCCTTGTTGTGACTCGCCAAGACTCAGAAACGCCCATTGAAAGCGTCATAAGTATTCCGAATGTAAATACTTGTATTAAATCATAATGTAATACTAATTGCGGAATTTCAAACACTTTTGAAAAAATTGTTAATGATACAGCAAGGATCAATGATGCAAACAAGAATAATGTAAGCTTTAAAAAGTTTAGTATAAAAGATAATACCCAAAGAAAGATTAAAATTGAACTAGATATGGCAAGGTCTGAAATGCCATCTGAACTTGACCATCCATAAATAAAAGGTGAAACACATGTAGCTAAGGCGGGGTAAAAACTACGATACATAAAGGAATATACGCGATTATCTTTTTGCCAACCATACGCATTCCAGAGGCCAAAAACGTAAGATGGCAAGATGGCAAGACATAATCTTATTATTATATGGGTAGCGTTGCTGCTTTCAGGTGGAAGTTCTAATTTTGTGCCGAACAATAGCAAAGCTAAAAAAACCACAGCAAAAGAAAACGTTATAATTGGTAGGCTAAAACTCATGCCTCTCAATAAGGTGTCGTCATATTGTGAATCTGAAGCAGTTGCTCCTCTGATTTTTTGTTCATATAGTGCAGCCCTATTTATATAGACAGGTAAAAATAATGCCATCAAAAGAACCAACAAGACAAACTCACCTGAAGTCAAGCCAACACGCTCAGGAATGAGGGCGTAACCAGCTAAACCGCAAACAAATGCCACCAATAAATACCCTAGGGCAGGTAAAATAATTTTCTTAATCATTCTGCTAAATTCCTCCTCTCAAGCTCTTGATTCTAACAATATTCTTGGGGGCCATAACGCTGCTAATCAGCCGCGCCGCTTTTTGCGTCGGCTGATTAGCCTGGTTGGGCTATTGTGTCCCAATTAAAATCTACAAATACAAATTCCTTTCCATCATAATCCATCACCTTGCCCCTATATGCAGCGATGTACAATGAAATACGGTAAGCCATAGAAATAAGGTGATTTCTAATATGGTAAAATTCATCGGTCTTTGAAAAGTCTACAAGGCCCCCGTGAGCCAAATAAGGCCTGGCTTTCGACCAGATGCTCTTTTGCTTTGTTGTTATGACTCCAGAATTAACTAGTTGATTCATTCTGTTTGATACAGATGGTGTGTTCAGCATAGAAAGAAGGCCCTTTGCTCTACTTTTTAAGTCAGTAGGACCTTCCCAGTTTTCAACATGTTGCATTAGATCTTGGATGTTAGAATTTGGCTTATCCTTACTTTCTTTGCCATTAGGTTTATCGAAAATTTGAGAAATACAAAATTCTATGTAAAGAGATAACGAAATTAAAAATCCTTGGACTGTCCCTATGCTAGCAAGCAAGACCTCAAAAAAACCTTTTGACAGTTGCAAGAAGTCAAATTGATTTAATTCTGAACACTTATTAAGGTAAGAAAGAAAAACATCCCATATATTTTTATTAATGCTTGGAGGTCCAAAAAAAACTGGGGGCATCGCTGAAACACTTTTTTCTGGAGTCTCTCTGATAAATAAAAGGGCATCTTTTTCAAAATGACGGATAGTAATGCGTGGATAAATCATCCTAGCTGTAGAAAAAATAAGAGCCTCAGAAAGCCAGTTTTCCACGTTAGGCGGTTTGAATCCATTGCTATGTTTTGCTTTAATAGATGTTCTTTCCTTTCTGGAGCTTTCCTGGAAAATAATTGTTGAATCTCTAAAACTTATTTCATGGTGATCATTCCATACTTTGGTGGATATTACTTCATCACCATGATAACGTTTTTCATGAACGCTACCTGTCAGGGGCAAGTTCAGTGATCCGATATATATAAGCTCCGTTATTCCTATGTCTTTATCCCCGTCAATTTTATTTATACGCGTTGCAAGTTGATCGAATTCTCCAGTAATAGTGAAATTGTTTTTTTGAAAAAAATTAATCGATGGAATAGACCATGCACCATTCCATTTTACACCGTCGTAGTCTGTGATTGTAAGGTTAACATTTACATGCTCTGGATCTTCTCCTGATTGTAAGTTGGTTATGTAATCAAATGTATCTTTTGTAATTGGTAATTGATTGAATAGCTTGAACGATAGCTTTCCTGAAGATCCCCCTCGAATTATCCCTGGACCTTTAAATAAAGTTGGCTGATCTTCTTTAAAACGATGGATTTCAATGTCATGGCAATCCATCTCAATTTTTTTGCTTGAATATTTTTCAATAAGGCTACGAATAAAAACCAATGTTCATCCCTTTTTCTGAACTGCCCAACGAACCGATAACCAGCCCGGCGAGTTTTTTGCCGGGTCTGCGTTTATTGGATTGTTGGGCGACATGGTTAAGCCTCTCGCTATTTGAGATAATCCGCACAGAATTTTTGAACGAACAATAGCATTTGTTTGACTTGGTCCGCATCATAGTTCGTAAAATGACCATGAGCCGCGTCATTTCGAAGGTTAGCCCATGAGGTGATCTGCTTCTGAACGAGAGGCCCATAGACACCATTCTTGCAGATAGCAATATTCAATGGGTCTATGGTTAGTGGCTTGCCCTTGGAACCAATGGTAGAAATTCCATTAGCGTCAGCTATTTTCCGTAGTGAGTCTTCAAGTATCGCTCCCAAAATAACTGCGGCTGCATCTTTGTATCCCTCCCCAAGGAGGTGCTCAGCCATATCGAGAAAATCAGCGAATATTTCAGCCTGAAGGAGGTTTTTCATATTTACCAACATGCCAGTGTCAATATCGTGCTTTATTCCCCTAAAGAGGCCGACTAAATTACTTACATGTTCATAGTAATTGCTATGCATTGTCGTAAAGTGCTGAGTTTTCGTTGCTGCTTGATACATCTCATAATACTGACTTTCTTTCCCATAGAGTCGAGTAATGAGTTGCCCACCTCTAGCAGTCATTGATAATAACTCCTGAATTTTTTCGTTCCCCAAAGCCGAACGGGCAACGGCTGCTTCAGCGCTGAGCTTTTCTCCTGTAGCAATTAATGAGGCTACTTCTTTCTCGATTATTTGATTCACGGCTACCTCTTATTACGCCCAACAGTGTTGATAAATGTAAAATATTTCCATGTATTCAAATATTACATTCAACTAACGTAAATATTTCTCTTGAATTCTTTAAAGCTTTTATCTATTATTGAATTTTACATATAACAATATAATAGAAAATATGGAAGTCATTAAGAAATTTAAACCGAATCCAGAATATCGTTTAATGGATCAAGTTCGTATCAACGGCTCAAGTCTCCGTTTGTCTACGGGTCATGTCTACGGGTAAAGTCTCCGTTTGGCTCATGTTCTGTTTTGCTTGCTTAACACCACGTGTCATTCACAAGAATAGATGTAAAAAAGCTCCACCAATACTGCATTGATGGAGCTTTTTGGAAAACTCTTATGTTGGAATTGTAGAGCCCCAGTGAAATAGCATATCTTAGATTGCAAGTATTTTGGAATAATGGAACAACAGGCATGCTTTGGAAAAGGTGCTTTTTAGGGTGAATTTCATTCCACGGGGCAGACCCCAGTGAAATAGGCTTCGCATTGCACGGGGTAAACAAAATACCCTCCTTAAATGGCTAAGTTTATGTTGTGGGCATGTTACTCTTTTCTTTTTGATTTGTCAAGGATTATAGGGGGATTATAGGGGAAAATGGTTGGTAGCATATTGTCTTGTATCCATTAGCGGCATTTGTTGGAATAAGTGAAAATAAAAATAGTTAAAGGGTCAAATCTCCTATTAGCTCTTGCTTATTATTTTTTTATCCCCGCTACCTTGTTTCTGAATTGCTTATCTTTTAATATCTGCTTTTTTA
>CAZQIV010000230.1:0-6176 GCA_964593705.1 uncultured Lentimicrobiaceae bacterium
CTACAATTTATCGCTATCAACTTTTTTCTTGACAGGAGCAATATAGGATGTCCCCTTCTTCACACTGTTACTTTCTGTTTCAAAAACGGCTTTGGTACTTATGGTAAACCCGCCCACTGTGCAATGTCATTACACCCTTTAGCAATTTCTTGTGCAATTCTTATTCCATGCTTAATACCTTTTACTGTTTTGTGAAGTTTAGAATCCGCATTGCCTAAATCTACTGCTAAACGCTTTAACTTGTTGGCTATACCTTTTTTCTTAAGTTCTTCTTTGCTTTTACATTTTTCCGCCTTTCCCAAGGCTTGTGCTGCATTTTCCAGTTCTTTTGCTTCTTCTTCATTACCTCCTTCTGCCAGTAATTGAGCTAATTCATTCAGATTGCCTTGCAAATTGATATTGCAATCACTAAAATTAAATGTGGTTTTTATAATTCTATGTCCTTGCCCTCCATAAATAACATTTTCAGCTTTTATATTGTAAATATTAACAACGTCTGCCAACGGTATATCCCGGTCTGTGGCATCATCATAATATGGCTTTTCTCTTTCGTAGTGATTTAAGATTTTTCTATCTCGTAACCATAGAGGAACCCCTGTCTCTACTATATCTGTTATCCCTCCAAAGCGCTCTATCCTATACTTCAATTTCGGTTTATCGCTTTCGTAACTATTAAAAATATCGTTTAGTGTTTCCCTTAGTGCACTTATGTAGTTTGTTTTTTCACGACCTTTTACGGAAACGCTTATTGTACGATCTTCTTCCCGTACCAATGCCAGACTGCCATTGCCATCTTCCAATACTACTCCATATCGCCATACTATATATTTCTTGTTTTCTGTTTTTATTTCTTGATTATGCCGAACAATAAAACGGGTAATGGTATTTGGCGGCAGGGGTTGATCTGCCTCGTATCGCAACATTAAACTTTCTCCCACAGGAAAAACTGGTAGTTTTACCGGTCTGTCTTCTTTTAATAAGTGGGGTATTATTAAGCGACCTTCGTTCTGTGTTTCATAGGCCAATTCATAATGCTTCATCAATTCAAACAGAAATTCATGTCTTTTTATGGGATAACGAATTAAATTCTCACTAAATACTGTTGCAAAATCATCTAAATTAAGAGAATACTTTTTTTCTTCGTTTACCCAATTGATAATTTTATAAACACCCTGGCTTATCCATTCGGGATTCAATATCAAAGTATCGAAATTTTCCATATCCTTATACCATAAGCTTACTCCCAGAAAATGCAGGTCTTTTAATAATTCCTCCATATTATCTACATCATGTCTATTGGCTATCTCGTCAAACCTTTCTTTTGTGATATATTCTTCACCCTTCCCCTTTTTCCCCTTAAAAAAAAGGTTTTCTAATTCTTCTTTAACTTGATAGTAATTTTTTGGTATCTCTTGCCTTTTCCAGGTGGGATTATTTTCTATATACTCTACTACATCATTACGAAAAGCCTCTAAATCCGTTTTACCATCTTTAATGGAAAAAGTATAAACTCCTGCAATAGGATATTGCTCTTTTAAGGAATTGATTGGAATATCCACACTATGTTGGTCGCGTTTGTTTACCAAAAGAATGGCGCTTGAATCACCACCGTAGTTTTTCATATGGTCCAGCCAATATTCCAGTCTATTTCTCTCTTCTGTACGTCCGTCATAAACTAAAAGATAGAGGCAGCGCTCTGACAAGAAAAATTGATGTACGGCATGGGTAACAGTATGACCTGCAAAATCCCAAATACGCACGTTTATATTTTCCTTTTCCAATTTCCAAAGTGTGGTATCTACTCCTGCAGTACTTTCAGCGTCTGTGGTCATAGGCGCATTAGTGTCAATCAATTTTCTTGCTATGCAGGTTTTACCAGCCCCCTTATCTCCCAATATTATAATACGAGTTTCATTAAGTCGTATTGCTCCTTTCTCTTCTATCTCTTCTAAAAAGTTGGCTACTGCCGCAGCTCCTTGCATTCGTATTTCTTTAGGAATATTCATACGTCTGTCAAGAGCCTTTTGGTCCAATTCAAATTGATTATCAAAAATGTTTTTATATAATTTACCCCAATATGCACACCCTTCAGCCTCAAGTGCATTTTGAAAACTATCCCATATTTCACCATACAATTCTATAGATATGTGCTGCTCTTCATTACCTTTACCTTTTATAGATCTCAAATCATCTAAGATTATTGATTCTAAATCTATATTCCCTTTGATGGTGGCGGTGATGGTGGTGGCGTAGGTGGCGGCGGAGGCGGCGTCGCAGGCGGCGTCGGAGGCGCGGAAGGCGGAGGCGGAGCCGGCGGCGGCGGCGTAGGTGGCGTTGGTGGCGGCGGAGGCGGCGGCGTAGGTGGCGCGCGAGGCGGCGTAGGTGGCCGCGGAGGCGGCGGCGAAGGCGGCGTCGGAGGCGCGGAAGGCGGCGGAGGCGGCGGCGGCGGCGGCGTAGGTGGCGTTGGCGGCATTAACATCTAAAGCATAAAAAATAGCATAGATATGCTTTTGCCTATCCTTTTTTTTCCAAAAATCAAAACTTCCATAACTACCCAAAAATGGCAAGGCACGCATTGAACAGCGCCAGGAAAAGTTTATTGCCTGCTCACGATCAAGTTTTTTTAATTCTTTCTTTATTATCCTCTTGAATTTTTCTTGGTTCATCATTTATTTTACCTTTTTGTTTTCCATGAGTGACCTCCTCTTTTAAAGATAAACTAATTATAGAGGATTGTCTACTTTTCGTGGATAACTCTGTCGTATAATCGGGATAGGGAGGGGCCTCACGGGGAATTGTGGTCGGGCCATGCTAACTTATTGAATATTATAGCTTTACGTTCCAAAAATAGGTTTTTTTAGGCCCTATATCGCCTTTTTTGACCCCAAAATGGGCACTATAAGGAATAGAAGGCTCTCTAAGTTGATAGAATCCTCCTGCTTGGATACTTTT
Source organism: uncultured Lentimicrobiaceae bacterium (assembly GCA_964593705.1). Classification (GTDB taxonomy): domain Bacteria; phylum Bacteroidota; class Bacteroidia; order Bacteroidales; family 4484-276; genus SABY01. Next base: position 2,953 of record CAZQIV010000230.1, read on the forward strand.
TCTTCCTAAGGCCAGTGCTCCCGGTATGGATTTTACCCTGTCAACAAAGCCTCTACTACCAACAGCAATACTCCGTGTCCATTTTTCATCTCTGATATTTTTTCCATTTCCCAAATAATCCTCTACCCAACCCTTGTGATAAATTATCAGCCTGTCATAAGAGTCAAAACCAAGTAGTTTTCTAAGCCTTTCATAATCTATAATAATGTTTTTAATTCTTGATTTATGTATTTCGTTGTAACCACAAAAAGGCCATTCAAAAGGATGTTCAAGCACACCTGCACGCACCATATTGAGATCAATATATACAAGGCACTGAAATAAATGCTCACCTCTCTCGACTGCTGTTGCGTGATAGCGGTCCTCCCAAAATGCCCCCTTCCGTTTTTTCCTTTGATTGTATTCTTGCCCAGTTCGCCCAGCAATCAGTTTAATCGAATTTGGAATCACATCACGATCATCATCACCAACCATGCAAGTTGAGCTTGCGAAATCCCGCTTTTCGCGGGAAAGATGAATATGGTTCGAGGTTACAGCATAATTCAATATTGGCAGGCCATAACGTCTCTTCGTTTCAAAAAGCCACTGGAGCCATCTTCGCCGATCCTTTGTAAATTTGAGCAAAAACTCTCTCTTATGGCAACGGTGAGTTATATGCCATATCTGCCCCGGAATATAATGTCTTTTCCCTCTCGCCATTCATTATTGTGAATAATGCTCTTTTTGCCCCTGAAAAATTCGATATAGGGCCTAAATAACGGTGTTTTTACGATCTTTCTTTAATATTTCTAAATAGTTAGCGACCCCATTTACCACTTATCTAACGTACTTTGTCGCGTCGTTATACGCACCACATTTGTTACATCGTATAACGATCTCAGTATTAGGTGCGATGGTAGCAGAAAATTTGATCAGTTCGAGTTCAGTTAGCAAGGGAGCAGAGCAAGATCCGCAGACATAGAGGACCGTATCACCTTTCTCCATTATTCCTATTGATGGATTTTGGAATAGCACTCGGCCTCTTTCTGTGGAGTCTTTCAAAGGTTGCGGCATTACATCCAATGGTATTCTGATATTAGGTCTCCTGCCCTCACTAGATGAAAAATCACCTTTCTTGTTGAAAATTTTATTTCCCTTTTCTGATATGTCTATCCCCTTCCTTGATTCTTCATCACTGTTGTTAAGAGACCGAGAGTCAAGCGACTGTAAAGATAATAAATTCTTGCGCACCAAAATAGTATGCGGGTGCTCGGACCCCACCTTTTCTTCAAGAATTTTTAGACTCCGCTCAAAAAGTGGTGCTGCTTCTTTGTTTCTATTTTGGCTGGACAGAGCCAACGCCAGACTATTTAAACTATTTGCCACATCGGGGTGATCACTTCCAAGCGTTTCCTCGCGTATGGATAATGCTTTTCTATGATATTCTTCTGCTTTGACATAAAAGCCTTGATCATGATAAAGACCACCTAGATTATTCAATATATGCGACACTTCAGGGTGTCTTTTACCGAGAACCTTGTCAAGAATTGACAAAGCTCGTTTATAATAGTTTTCGGCCTCAGAATATTTCTTTTGTTTGTGATAAATTAAACCAACAGCACTAAGCTTCGATGCCATTCCTGGATGTTCTGAGTCCAACATCTTTTCCCAAATTCTAATAGATCGAAGGTGCAGTGGTAGGGCTTTTTGATAATCCTCCTGGTATTGGAAAACTACGGCCAAACCATAAAGGCTCTCCGCTACACTCGGGTGTTCGGCCCCAAAAACGTTTTCCCTCAGTACCAGTGCTTGCTCATAGAAAACTTGGGCTTCAGTGTATTCTCCTTGAAGGGTTAGTATGTTCCCAACGTTATTGAAGCTTAGAGCCACCTTTGGATGTTCATGCCCAAAAACATCTTCCCAAATGGCCAGAGCACGTCTTTCAAATTTTTCAGCCATGGGGTACTTGCCCATATCTTGAAATAAAGTAGCTATGTTATGCATAGTGTTGGCTACCTGTGGGTTGAATGGCCCAAGTAATTTCTGATCTATCTCAAGTGCCCTATCATAAAGTAACTCTGCTTGTTGATAATTCGCTTGGATATGGTAAAATGACGCTAAATTGTTTAAACAAGTAGCCACATCATGCTGCTCCTCCCCAAGTGTATTTTCCCAGATAGAAAGTGCCTGCTTTAAATGATTCTCCGCTTCATGATATCTTCCCAAATGCATGTACAGAGTCCCAAGGTTATTATGGCTTTGTGCTACTTTTGGATCTTCATTCCCGAATGATTTTATTCGTAAATACAAAGACTTTTTAAATGGATCTTCTGCTTTATTAAAATGTCCAGCGTTGATTAGAGCCTCACCAAATAAATTGAGATAATCTGCCAAGACATCAGACCTCGTTTCAGGTACGAATTTAGCAGCTTGCTGGTAGTAATCTGAGGCCTCATCATAGGCCAATTGGCTTTTCTTTAGCTCAGCATTATCAGATTTTGAAGCAGCAGCCCTTAAAAATTTCTCTTCTGATAGAGTGCTAAGTTCTTGTGCTGCTTTTAGATCGTGTGCACTGGCTTCGTTAAGAAGGGATTCAGCTCGCTCAAATTCTCCATTTTTTAGGGCTTCCGAGACAAGCTTTTTTATAGCATTTATCTCAGAGTCCTCTGATGTAAACTCTGCGAGTTTTTCCTGAATCTGTTTATGTCGATTTGCGATCTCACGAAGAGTGTTGTCGAGGTGCTCGGGTGGAACCTGTTTTTGCTCAAGGATTTTGAAGAAGCTTTTAAGGGCCGCTTTCGTGATACCTAATTCCTCAGCTAAGTGCTGAAAAGCCTTTTCTGAAATGCCTTCTGTCTTAGTTATAAATACGTGTCCACTTCCAGTATGAACGGATCCGCCACTCACCTCCCCAATGTTGGTGATCGTGCTCGTGGAAGGTGTGGATGCAATTTCGTTTTTCTTCAAGTCATTTTTAATATAAAGAGTCACAACAATAATTATGAGTATTGCAGCGGCAGAAGCACTGTAAAGAGAATTGAAATGGTTTTTCTGCTGCAGAAAAAAGAAGAACGCAGCGATGAAGAAACCAACAAAAATAATCAATGCCTGTAATAGCCAGTTAGGAGTCATCTGAAACTCCTTTGTCCATTTCAGTGAGGTTATTTAAAATATCATATGTAGAAGGGACGTGTAGAAGGGACGTCCATGAAACTATGATTTGATTTTTACCATTATTCATTGCA
>CAZQIV010000231.1:0-6082 GCA_964593705.1 uncultured Lentimicrobiaceae bacterium
CATCGGATTGGACGGATTGGACGGATTTATTAAACCTCATTATCCGTGTAATCCGTGTAATCTGATGACCACATTCCCCGGGCACACCTTCATCCTATAATATTTATCATCGGATTGAACGGATTGGACGGATTTAGTACCTATCCTTATCCGCGTAATCCGCGTAATCTGATGACCTTATTCCCCGGGAACACCTTCATCGCATAATATTTATCATCGGATTTGACGGATTTGACGGATTTATTAAACCTCATTATCCGCGTAATCAGAGTAATCCGATGACCTTATTCCCCGGGCACACCTTCATCCTATAATATTCATCATCGGATTGAACGGATTGGACGGATTTATTGAACCTCATATTTGTAAATTAGTGAATAAAAGGATTTGGAACTTTTCTCAAAAATACTACACCCACTACAATCGTGATAAGCCAGGTGATTAAGAAATTGATAAACGAAAAAAATAATCCAACAAAAAGGATTTGGTTCAGGTATCCAAATAATGCAGTGCCTTTAAGCAGGATATTACTATAATCGGCAAAAAAGAGCAGATAAATGACATTGAAAATAAATATTAACAACAGGATAATAAAAAAACCGCCCCACATCAGTTTCAGGTCAGGGGGGCTAAGTTCGATATGTGCTGAGATTGCCAGCGAAAGGTACATAAACAACCAAAATTGCCATAGGCCAATGTTTGCTCCTGAAAAAATAAGCGGGATTATAGCAATGGTTTCAGACCAGACATTTTTAAAAAATTGTACTATTCCATCCTGATCAAAACTGATTGATGGTTTGCCAAAATCCTGCATGTTTATTATAGCATTTCCGTTGGGCATCAAAAACCAAATCAACAGGAAAATGATTGTTGAACCGAAAATTAAAGGCCCTGCACCAATAAAAAAATTCCCGATTCTTTGATAAATATTTCGCGGGTTGTAACTATGCTCTACCGAACCCAATGAGCCATCTTTGGCATTGGGACTAAAAAGTTTGATTTTTGTAATTTTGTGACCAAACAAAAGGCAAAAGAATGCATGCCCCAGTTCATGCACGGGAGTTCCAATCCAGGCTGTAACAAATATTTCGGTGCGATAGCCAAAGGTTTGTGCAAACAGATTTCTTGTAAAACGCGCCAATAAATAAAGCAGAAGGCCGGCAACAAACATTCCTCCAAAAAGGCGCAGGGAAATTTCCATTGTCAGCAGTAAACTACCGGTGAGGAATGGTATTATTTTATCAACGAAATCCATAATCCAATACTTAAAAGTTGTAGCCCAGGTTGAAGTAGCCCAACACTTTATTGTTATAATCCGAGGACATAATTGTAATTTCGACAGGCCCTAAAATAGTATCAGCTCCCAATGTTAATCCATAACCATGAACCGGGTGTGTTTCCGAAAAAATACCCTCGAGGTTTTTCGAATTAAAACCAATATTCCATTTTGGCACTAAATATAAGTTTTTATAAAATTCATATTGCACATCCAGCCTCCCTATCAACCCATTATAATTATTCACCTGCATAAATTCGAGACCAATAAATGGATAAATCGCGTTCATACTATTTTCGCGCAAGCCTCCCATATAAAATCCGTATTGGGTTAAAAGAAAGTCAGATTTTTTAAGGCTTCCGCCAAAATAGACACTGGGCACCAATGTTAATTTAGGGTGAATGGGTATGGCTGTTTTATATTGTGCTGTGAGCACTGCCAGGGGATCGACACGATTATTTAGCGAGTCCTCAATATCCATCACAAGTTTAAACTCTGAAACAAACCGAAACCCACTTTTTGGATAAACTAACTTATCAAGATTATCCATTTTCAAAAATCCCACAACATTCGTGTTGTATTCCTTTACTGATTCAATATCAAAAATAAAAACATCGGGCTTTAAATTCGAGAATTCAAGCTGGAATCCCCCTCCCAATACTGTAAAATCAGCAATGTTTGACTGGGTAAAGGCATCCAATGTTAGCCCAGAATAGTTAAAGCTACCAATCTTGGCCTTGCCATCATAAACAAAAGCGGTAAAATTTTTGGCATCGAGTTCAACCCCAAAGCCCGGCTTCCATCCTCTATCGTAGAGGTAGTTGGCTCTTAAAGCATTATTGTCGCCAAGCGCAAGATCGAACAGTAAGCGGCCATTACTCAACAACACATTTCTAAAGGTCATATTCAACATAAATGATGCTTTAAAATCAGTGTCATAATTTATCCCAACTTTAAATTCACCACCTTCTTTTTCTTTTAAATTAATCACAAAACGATAACCGCCTCTTTCGAGAGGTTCAAATCTAAACCTTATCATATCAAAATTTTGCGTTCCAAAAAGCCTGTCCAGAGCGCCATAAACCTTTTTTAAAGAATGATACCGAGCAACCTCCAACTGCAGAGCACTTCGTACAAAGTTGGGAGAAACCTTATTGATGCCTTCGATAATAATCTCGTTTACTAATATGCTGTCGAAAGGCTGTGCCGTGAGCTGATATTCAGGCTTTATAGGATAAATACGATTGATGGAATCGAGCATAGCCATAATTTCGGGAAGCATTTTCCTGGCAGCACGCTCACCTTTTACAATTAACGAATCAGCAGATCCAAAGCTTGACGCACCGAAGCCTTTCAAATCGGGTTTGATTAAAATATCAGTTTTTTCAACGCCTGCATCATGCAAAGGTTTTCTTAGAAAGGAAGTGGACTGTTCAAGAATTTTCACCAGGGAGTTAAGCTCTTCCTTGTTTCTTAATGGATCGCTAACATCTACCCCAATAATAATATCTGCTCCCATTTTCCTGACTTCCTCCACCGGGAAATTATTGATTAAGCCCCCATCAACTAAAAGCCTCCCATCTATTTCTATTGGGACAAACACAGTGGGGATGGCCATGGTGGCACGCATGGCATCGGGCAAATAGCCCTTATCCAGCACAACATATTCGCCGGTTTCGATATCGGCAGCTATGCATAAAAACGGGATTTCAAGTTTGTGAAAATCATTTACCCCATAAGCCGGACTGGCATAATAGGATAATAAATCATATACCGATTGACCGGCAATAAGGCCGGAAGGTAATTTCAATTTCTTTTCCCGAAAGGGCAAAGTAAAAAAGTATTTCCCATCTTCTTCTTTTTCTGCCATCGATAAGTCCTTGCGCGATAATTTGCCCGCCAGCAAGTCCTCCCAATCCTGGCCTAACACTATTTTTTCCAACATGTCGGGGTGATATCCCGTTGCAAACAATCCACCCATTATACCACCCATGCTTGTTCCACCAACATAGTCGATAGGAACGCCTGCTTCCACAAGAACTTTGAGTGCTCCAATGTGCGCAAAACCCTTGGCACCACCACCACTTAGCACCACCCCAATCTTTGGACGGCTATTGTTTTGTTGAGCTACTGTGCCTGGTTTCATGGCTAATAAAAGCAATAAAACCAGTGCGGTGTTATAAATTTTGCGGATCATAGCCTTTGATTTTTTTGAGCCAAAAATAACAAAAACGATATTAGATAATACTTTTGAATAAAAAGAAAACCTCAAGCGATCTCAAAAATGAAAACTAAATTTAGAAAAATAAACCAGCTAAAACCTTACTTTTGCTTCAAAGAAATCATTATGAGATATTAATGATAATTAATTATTAACACCCAATGACATGAATGTCCGAAGGACTCATATAGAGAAACATCGTTCACTTTCATTCATGCATTCCAGCCTTGCCGGCAGGCAGGAGTGACCATTTTTTATAAAGATGAAAATCGACCAAATCATAGCAAAATCAATCATCAGTGCCGGAGCAGAAATTGTTACTTGTGTTCCGGGTTTTGGTGGTACACAGGTTTTTCAGTCGTATGCAAATTTAATGGGACAATCTCCGGTTTTTTCATTTCACGAAGAAGTAGCTTATGCATCGGCATTTGGCGCAGCCATTGCAGGCAAAAGATCGGCGTTTCTCACCAAAGTTCACGGGCTTGCCAAAGCAGCAAATGCGGCAACCGATAGTTTGTACATGAGCCTGACCGGGGCTATGGTTGTTTTTGTATTTGAAGATGAACAAGGCAGCCACTCCGACAATATCATGTTTGCGGAACCTTTACTCCAAGGTTTAAGGATGCCCTATTTTATTCCTGAAAAAGATAATATTGCAGCGCAAGTTTATCTGGCATTTGAGAAATCAGCTGCCAGAAAAATCCCGGTTGCATTGGTTTTAAATGCAGAAATGGTGAATGAAGACGGGGCTTTTTTTGAATGCAAAAACAAACTACCTACAAAACCCTTTACACGGGATTTACTTTCGCTTATGGTGGTACCTGTGTTTGCCGACTATCAATTTAAAGTAATGAATACCAAAATTGAAGGAAGGGATTTTGAAAATATTCCAAAGCCAGCCATTCCGGAAATCCCCGGGGGCTTGCCACCTGATTATGCGAAATATGTGAAGCCCTATATGCCACTGATGAAAGTTTTCAAAGAGCTTAGGGGCGAAATCGTGTTTGGCGACACTGGTATTTCCACACTTTTTGCCTTCCCTCCCTTCGCGTGTGTAGATGCGTGCTCATACATGGGGGGCAGCGTTGCCATGGCTTTAGGGGCAATTGAGGCAGGATATAAAAATTGTTGGGCCGTTACCGGCGATTTTTCATTTATTGCCGCCGGACATTTAGGATTGCTGGAAGCTGTCTCGAAAAACATTCCGGTTAAAATCCTGATTTTTAAAAACAACAAAGCCCAAACCACCGGCGGACAAATATTCGATGAAAATTTACTAAATAGAATTCTCGCTGGTTTCGGGGAGTTTGTAATCGAAATTAATGATTCGGATGATGAAACCACTAAAAGGAAGTTGTTGCAAAGGGCTGCCAATGCTGATAAAATACAGATTGTAATAGCAAATTATTCAAATAATAATGGATTTAAAAATTAATGAAGATGAGAACATACATTGCCGGAAACAAAGAAATTCCGGAAATCAGGGATGAAATACAGAAGGTATCAGGATATTTATGGAACAAAGGCTGGGCCGAAAGTAATGCTGGAAACATATCGTACAACGTTACACATCTGCTTGCTAATATTATTGACAGTTTAGATTTTGACACTCCGGTCGAACTGAAGACCCCCTTACCGGCTCTAAACAAAAACATAATCATAGTTACAGGCACCGGAACGCGAATGCGGGATGTTTCGATCGATTCATATAAAAACACCTGTATTGTTCAAATCAGTAATGAGGGTAAGTCGTGGCGGCAGGTACTAAAACCGGAACTATACAAACAGATTATGCCAACATCTGAGCTTCCAACTCATTTGGCCATTCATAATATGTTGATCGAAGAAAAGCGAAAAGAAAAAGTAATTGTACATACCCACCCGGACAATCTTATTGCCCTTACTCATATTAATGAATTTTGCAACCAGGAGCGAATCAACAATATGTTGTGGAGTATCCAGCCCGAAACCTGCGTGTTTATCCACGATGGCGTTGGGTTTGTTCCTTACCTTCAAACAGGCTCAGAAGAATTGGCAAATGCCACCATCAAAAAATTTAATAAGCACAGGGTTGCCCTTTGGGAAAAACATGGATGCCTTGCCATTGGCGAAACTGCAAACCAGGCATTCGACCTGATTGATATTGTTGATAAATCTGCCGGCATTTTTTTTAAATGCAAAAATGCAGGCTACGAAGCCGAAGGTATTAGCAAAAAAGATTTGGATGAATTAAGACACACTTTCGGCATTAATATCAGCTAAGTAATACATCCTAAATTGATTTCCGGATTCATTACATTTATAAGCAAATTTTCATATCTGTAAAAAAATTAGCCATATAGCTTTATCTTCAGGGTATCCCGAAAGCCCCGATGGCTATCGGGGTCGGGAAGATGGGCGAGTGGTGGATCGCGAGTTTATAGGCAGGCACTAATTAGCTTTATCTTCAGGGTATCCCGAAAGCCCCGATGGCTATCGGGGTCGGGAAGATGGGCGAGTGGTGGATCGCGAGTTTATAGGCAGGCACTAATTAGCCCCTATGTTTGTAATTTGTAAAGTTCCGGGAGCAGTATTAACTTAGCTCC
>CAZQIV010000232.1:0-6075 GCA_964593705.1 uncultured Lentimicrobiaceae bacterium
TTGGGGGGAAGAAAAAATATATTTTACGCCATTTTACAACACCCCACCTTCAGGGCCTGGATGTTCTAACTTCCATCGGTGGAAATGTCTTTATTATTTGGAACAATTCCCTGACCAGCCTGACAGGATTAGAGGGACTGACTTCCATCGGGGGAGACCTTTGGATTCATGATAACTATTCCCTGCCCAGCCTGACCGGACTCGAAAATATCGCACCCGGATCAATAGAAAATATTTCCATTTATGACAATCCAAATTTATCAGTTTGCAATATCCAGAGCATTTGCAATTACATGGCAGCCCCCAATGGAACGGTTCATATACATGATAATGCCCCCGGATGCAACAGCACCAATGAAATCGCTGAAGCGTGTGGGTATCCTTTTCCGTTTGATTTGATCTTCACATCCCAGGCCCAGGTTGCCAGCTTCCAGTACAACTATCCGGGGTACACGGAAATCTGGATGAATCTCTGGATAATGGGAGATGACATCACCAACCTGGAAGGATTGAATATGATCACTACAATCGGGGGAGACCTTAGGATTAGACAAAACGAATCCCTGACCAGCCTGACGGGATTGGTGGGACTGACCTCCATCGGTAGAAACCTTGAGATAAGTGAAAACGCTTCACTATCCAGCCTGACGGGATTGGTGGGACTGACCTCCATTGGTAGAAACCTTGAGATAAATGAAAACGCTTCACTATCCAGCCTGATGGGATTAGAGGGACTGACCTCCATCGGTAGAAATCTTGAGATAAATGAAAACGCTTCACTATCCAGCCTGATGGGATTGGATAATCTGACAAACATCGGGGGTAGTCTTAGAATTGGAGAAGAATACGGGAGCGGAAATCCTGCCCTGACCAGCATGACAGGATTGGAAGGAGTATCTTACATCGGTGGATACCTTTGGGTTTCCAATAATGATGCCCTGACCAGCTTGACGGGATTGGAAGGATTGCCCTCCATCGGGGGAGACTTTGAGGTTAAATATAACGAATCCCTGACCAACCTGGCCGGACTGGAAGGGGTGTCATCAATTGGTGGACGTCTTGTGATTACCTGGAACGCCTCTCTGACCAGCCTGATAGGATTGGAGGGGGTGTCTTCAATTGGGGGCAATCTCATAATTGAAGGAAATAATAGCCTGACCAGCCTGACAGGATTGGAGGGACTGACATCCATTGGGGGAGTCCTTTATATTCGGAATAGCGATGCCCTGACCTGCCTGACCGGATTGGAAGGATTGACTTCCAACGTGGCAGGACTTACGGTTAAAAATAACGATGCCCTGACCAGCCTGACGGGATTGGAAGGATTGACTTCCATTTTGGAACACGGGCTATCAATTATACATAACGATTCCCTGACCAGTCTTACGGGATTAGAGGGATTGACTTTCATCGGAGGAGAACTAATTATTAGATACAACAATGCCCTGACCAGCCTGACTCAATTGGAGGGACTTACCTACATAGGTGGCGACATTGTTATTGATGAAAATAATGCCCTGACCAGCCTGACGGGATTGGAAGGAGTGCCTTCTATCGGAGGAGACCTTTATATCACTGGAAATCCTGCTCTGACCAGCCTGAGTGAATTGGAAGGGCTGACTTTCATCGGGGGAGATCTTTTAATTGGGAATAACGATGTCCTGACCAGCCTGACAGGATTGGAGGGACTGACATCCATTGGGGGAGTCCTTTATATTCGGAATAGCGATGCCCTGACCTGCCTGACCGGATTGGATAATCTGACAAGCATCGGGGGTAGTCTGATAATTGGAGATGGTTATTACGGCGGTAATCCTGCCCTGACCAGTCTGACGGGATTGGAAGGAGTGACTTCCATTGGGGGAGACCTTAATGTAATTTCCAATGATACACTGACCAGCCTGATGGGATTGCAAAATATTGAGTCAGGTTCAATCGAATACCTCCATATTCATGATAATTCCTCATTATCCTACTGTGAAGTGCAAAGTGTTTGCGATTATCTTGCCAGTCCTAACGGAACTATTGAAATCCAATATAACGCAACAGGCTGTAACAGCCAGGCAGAAGTAGAGGAAGCTTGTGGGATTATTTCGGTCCCGGAAATAAGTTCTGAATCAGAATTTTTAATATACCCTAACCCTGCAGAAAAAGAGATTTTTATTTCCGGCAGGAATGGGGCAATTATTAAAGAGGTAAACATTTATACGCAAACTGGCCTGAAAGTATTACACGAAAAACGATTAAGCGGTGTGATTGATGTATCGATGCTCCGGCAGGGAATGTATATTATTGAAGTAGTAACAAATGAATCGAAAATTCGGGAGAAATTGATCATTAAATAAACTAAATTTATTTAAAAAATTAAAACACCATGAAAAAATTTGTTGTAACAAGGTTGTTGTAATTCTATATTTCGCTAAATTATTCTTGTTATGGTCTTTGTGTTATTTGGTGTCTTTGAGCTTTTGTGGCTGCTCATTATTAATTTGCCGCTCACATAGTGGTGCCCGCTTCGCCAGGCGAGCCTGTGGCAAAAGGCACGAAAGCTCAAAGTGTGTCTAATGAAACCAACAATTACCTTAAGTCAGGGGTTCTGAGTTGAGTCTTTTTTATATCTTTGGGATATGAAAAAGGCTGTATTGTTACTGTTTTTATTGTTAGGCCAAAACCTGCTCGTTTCAGGTGCTATTGGTGATAGTATTTATACAGCTTTAAATCCCGCTAAGCCCGGCGATACCATTATCCTTTTTGAAGAAAATTTTAACGATGGTGATTTTACGAACAACCCTGCCTGGACACCTGCCGTGTCTCAGATATGTGCGCCTGAGCCGGCAATGATTGAAGTTGTTGACGGAGTATTGCGAATTTACCAAAAAGATGCGCGCTCATGTGGTACCTATGCTTCTATTGTAATAGAATTGGATATACCTGTATCCGACAACACCAGGATACAATTTGATGTAAAACCATCTTATTCTACAGTGGATGAAGGGGCAGGCTGGACAAATAGGGAGTATCCTGTTACAATTATCTTAAGTCTGGTAAATCTAAAAGATGAATTCCTGACTATTTACTTTTGCTATAATTACAGGGGCGGGGAATCCTATTATTATAAAGACCATATCAGGCATGTTTTCCCTTACTGTGCCCAGGATGTGTGGATCAGAAACGAGGTTTACCGGGTTAAAGACTTTTTTCCGGATGCAAAAACCATTGTCCGATTTCAAATAGAAGGCAGGGGCTGGGATTATGAATCTTATGCCGATAATATAAAAATATTTGACAGCAAAAGAATTATTGGTGCCAAATCATCAGATGAACCAGCTTTGGAAACAATTGATCTTGACAATGCCGGTAAATCCAGGCATGATAAGGCCATCGAAAACTATAGGAAAAATCTAAGGCTCGCCACATTTACGGGCGATACAATTTCACAAATTGCGTGGTTATGCTATATAGGTGAAAAGCATTTTCAATTGCTTAATTATGACAGTGCAATGATTTATTTAAAAAACGCGGTAATTGCTTGCAAAAAAAATGTTAATCCTTCAATATATCCATTCCAAACCAATTCATACATTAAAATATCCAAAATATATTCAATCCGAAATGAATACGATAGTGCATTGTTGATGCTTGATACTTTATCCGGCATATATCAAAATGCGAATGATACTGCAGGAATTACATTTGCGCATAACGAAAGAGCAGGAATCTACTATCTAAGCGGTGATATCGAAAAGGCTGTTCAATGTTACCGGGAAGTCTTAAAGCTGAACAAGACACCTGAAAACACTATACTCGTTGCAAGAACCTTTCAAAATTTAGGCGACCTTTACCTGCACGACAACAAGTATCAAATAGCATTAGAGAGCTATTTGAAGGCACATACGATAAATATGAAGATTGGTGATTTGAACAGTGTTGCAGTGCTTTTGCTTGATATAGGAAACGTTTATTTTATAATGAATAAATATGATGATGCTATCGAAAACCTTAATAAAAGCCTTGAATCTGCAAAAATGAGAAACCTGGGAAGCCTCCTCAGCGACATCTATCTAAAACTCAGTGAAATTTATCTAAGGAAAGGCGATACAGCATTATATTATCAATATTACAGCAAATACAGTACATCAAAAAGATTAATTATTAATAAGGATCAGACCCTGGCCGAACAATATGTAAAATATGAAACCGAAAAAATAGACCAGGAAAATAAAATGTTAAGAAAAGACAACGAAATCAAGGAGCTAAAAATCAAACAAAAATCATATCAGTTTTATCTAAGTATTGCTATTGGAGGTTTGGCGCTGATATTAGTGGTAATAATTTACGGCAGGTACCGGGCGAAACAAAAAGCAAACCTGTTACTTGCCAAACAGAAAGAACAACTGGAAAAATTCAACACCGAGCTTATCGCGAAAAATGATTTAATATCAGGCCAAAAACAGGAAATAGAAAAACGGGTTGAAGAAAAAGAGACCATGCTGCGCGAATTGCACCACAGGGTGAAGAATAACCTACAGGTAATTTATAGTATGTTAAGCCTGCAAGCCGACAAAATAAAGGACAAATATGCCCGGGCGGCAGTTGAATCCAACATCAATCGAATATGGGCAATGGCGCTGGTACATCATAAACTCTACTTAGACGAACATCTGACAAAGATCAATATGCCTCAATATATCGATGAGTTAAGTGCCAATATTTTAGAAACAAATACAAAAACAGGGCAGTTGGTCAACACGAGGTATGATATTAAAAATATTGAGCTTGAGGCAGACATTGCAATACCTTTGGGATTGATTATTAATGAGCTGCTCAGTAATGCACTAAAACACGCGTTCAAAAAGGTTTCTGCTCCTGAAATAAAAATACAATTAATGGAAGAAAGTAACCATAACCTGGTTTTAAGCATAAAGGATAACGGGACTGGTATGCCTGAAAATATAGACCCAAATATGCCAGGTGTATTCGGACTTGAACTTATCAACATGCTGGTTAGGCAATTGAAAGGAGAACTAAAAATCACAAACCAAAATGGGGCTTGTTTTAAACTAACTATTCCGACACCTGTAATTACCCATGTTGATTCGTTGCAAACATAAATTAAATGAAGGGATCACAAAATGACAACTAATGACAGCGAAGCCTAATGACGGCGAAGCTAATGACAGCAAAGCTAATGACGGCGAAGCCTAATGACAGCGAAGCTAATGACAGCGAAGCCTAATGACGGCGAAGCTAATGACAAAAATGACTTAAACAAAGTTCGTTCGCTTGTATCAAAAATTGCAGCTAAATAAATACTATAAATTTTAATACCATGGACAAGATCAAAATTTTAATTGTTGAAGATGATATCATCACAGCAAGCAATATTGCCATGCGCTTGAAAAAGGAAGGCTATGAGATTATAGCCAATGTTGACAACGGGCACGAAGCGTTGGAAATAGCAAAAACAAAGCGCCCCGATCTTGCCTTGCTTGATATTGGTTTAGGGAAAGATAAAATGGATGGTATTGAAACTGCCACGAGGATAAATAAGATCAGGCAAATGCCGATTATTTTTCTCACCGCCTATGCCGATACGCGCACTGTTGACCGCGCAATGGAAACAATGCCGGCATCTTACCTCGTAAAACCAGTTAATGATAAACAACTAAAAGTAAGCATTAACCTGGCCATGGCAAACTACGCTAATTCAATGTCACGAAAAAGCACAGAAAAATCCGGCAAAGCTGCAGACCATTTTTTTCACAACAACTGCCTGTTTGTAAAAACAGATATGTTCGTTAAGGTAGAGTTGCAAAATATTTTGTGGGTTGAAGCTTATAGCAATTATTCCACATTTTTTACATCAGATCACAAATACACCGTGCTGTCGCAGTTTCATGATTTTATAGATACGCTAAAGAAAAATGACCCCTCATTTATCCGGATTCATCGTTCTTATGGTATCAATATTAACAAGATCGACTCATTTGATCTGTTGCATGTCATTATCAATAAAAAGAAATGGCTCATTTCTAAGATACGGTTGAAAGTTTATAAGTAGACTTTGTTACCAAT
>CAZQIV010000233.1:0-6002 GCA_964593705.1 uncultured Lentimicrobiaceae bacterium
AAATTTAACATTTTTATTAACAATTATTAACAAACGTCTGCAAGTTGGGTTAAGAGAACGAAGAGACTTTAGAGAAAGATGAGAACGAAGCGATAAGGAGATGACCGCCTGAAGCCACTCATACAGAGAAACGAGTTAGGGATGCGACCTTTGATAGATTCAGTAAAGACAAGACATTCCATGCCTTTCGGTTGGGGGACTTTCGCGCGTTAAATGAAAAAAGAAGGATGATTGAATAAATGGAGTGATGGAGTGATGGAATGATGGAGTGGTGGAGTTTTGGAGTATTGGAGTATTGGAGTATTGGAGTGGTGGAGTTTTGGAGTATTGGAGTATTGGAGTATTGGAGTGGTGGAGTTTTGGAGTGACTTTTGCGAACGAGGAGAACGAAGCGAAGTTAGCGACTGGAGAGAACGAAACGAGGGAGTCCCGGAAAATTTCGGGATGGAGTGGGGTTATTCTTCGGGCGCTTCGAAAACCCGGAAAACTTTATCCATTCTGCGCACAAGTTCGGTGGTGGGCATGGAGCATAATTCACCTTTTACTGTTTTCTCTACATTTTTTTCGTCCACACGGATTTCGGAAATTACAGCCTCATAAACACCGGTTGTGGGGCCGTTGATTTGAATTTCATCGCCCACAGCCAATTGCTTGGTTTCCATTTTTATTTCTACTACGCCAATCTTTGTAAAATAATTGTTCACCTTTCCTATGTATTCTTTGCGTTTGGTGGCCACGGAACCATATTCTTCGGTCCATTCGCCTAACTTTTTACCCATGTAATAACCGTCCCAAAATCCCCGATTGTAAACTGTGGCCAGCCTTTCATTCCACAGGTCTATATTTTGTTGGGTAAATTCTCCGGCAAAGTAAGCATCCACTGCGTGCCTGTAAACATTGCTAACAGTTTTTACATAATCGGCAGAGCGGCCACGGCCTTCAATTTTCAAAACCCTAACCCCGGCTTTCAAAATCTTATCGATAAAATCGAGGGTTTTTAAATCTTTGGGCGACATGATGTACTCGTTGTCGATTTCAAGCTCGATTTCGCTATCCATATCGGTTACCTTGTAACCACGACGGCATACCTGGAGGCAGGCACCACGATTTGCTGAAGAGTTCATGGTATCGAGGCTGAGGTAGCATTTCCCGGAAACAGCCATACATAAAGCACCATGGGCAAATACTTCGATCTGTACCAGATTGCCGGATGGCCCTTTCACCTGGTCTTTTTCGATTTGAGCAGTTATAGCAGCAACCTGTTCAATGCTTAGCTCCCGTGCAGTTACCATCACATCGGCAAAGTTTGCCCAGAATTTTATTGCTTCAATATTGGTAATGTTGGTTTGGGTTGACATGTGTACCTCCACCCCCACCGACCGGGCATATTGTATTACCGACTGATCGGAGGCAATGATGGCTGAAATATGATTTGATTTTGCAGCATCAACAATCTGCTTCATCTCGTCGAGTTCCGTGTCGTAAACGATGGTGTTGAGTGTGATGTATGAACGGATTTTGTTTTCGCGACAAATACCCGAAATTTTTTCCAGATCCTGAATTGTAAAATTTTTGGAAGAGCGGGAACGCATGTTAAGTTTGCCAATGCCAAAATAAACTGAGTTTGCCCCACCCTGGATGGCACCCATCAATGATTCGTACGAACCAACCGGAGCCATTATTTCAATATCTTTAGCTGTCATTTACTTTCAAATTAGCCGGCAAAAATAGTGGGATTTTTTATACATGCAGAACTCCTGACCCATTTGTTAAAAATCAAATAGTTATATCATTGTTAACGTAATTCTCGATTTTGTAAAATCCATTTTGAAGCATGCTTAGTGTTTCTTGGTGACTTGGTGTCTTATACCATAGGCTCGCCTCGCAAAGCGGGCATCACTATGTGAGTGGCTGCTTATTATTAATTTGCCAGTAAGACACGAAGGCTCGAAGTATCACAAAGTTTATTAAACACGACATTACAATTACGTTGAGTCAGGAGTTCTGAAATGCGCATTCCGGGGTTTTCGTGCTATTCATAAAAACAAAAAAGGGCTGCCCGAAGGCAACCCTATTATTATTTTATAATGAATATCAACAGCCTTAGTATATCGACACCCGTTTTATAGTTATTATCTCGTTTTCGCTTTTCACGGCAACGAGGTAGATTCCTTTCGGATGCTTAGAAATATCCACAACCGTGGATTTAACATTAGGGTTGGATTCATAAACGACTTGTCCGAGGTTGTTCATAATTTGAATTTCGCTGATAATTTGATTTGAAACAATGTTCAACTCAACACTTGCCGGGTTTGGATAAACATTGAGCTGATAAGTTTCAGCAAAGGGCTCAGTGATTGACGTGGTGGAGATTACAATATCTTTAACCATCGAAACTCCATTGTTAGCAAATAATCCGTTGGATGACGGGAATTTGGTGTCGTAAATGAAGGTTACTTCCAATTCTTCGCCGGTGCTTTGGCGATAAACTTTGAAAGTCATTTTATCATTTACATTAAAGCCACGTTCATCTTTTGAGAAACCATTGTTACCCATTGCCACAAGTTTATAAATTGCATCCTTATCACCATATTCGGCCATACCGAAACATTGCTTATTCTCATTGAATGCTCCGAGAATATCTCCGGACAATAACCTTGAAACGGCATTTTCGGCAAAGAGGAAGATATGTGGCAGCGCAGTATTTTCAACATCATTCCACGGCGAATTATTCACTTCGACTGATTTTTTAACCTGGATGGGATACAAGTGTGGTGCGTCAGGAACAAAGTCGGGATAGGTAATGGTATAGGGTTCGTATCCAAACTTGTTCACCATAAGGTAAGCATAACCAGGATAAAGGTCGGTGAAGTCGGAAGCAATGGGTGTCCAAAGCTGATTATCGGCCCAATGATAGATCAACAAAACATCTTCCAAATGCCCTGCAAACAAGGTTTCAATATCTGTGGGAACATTTGTTAATACAGGCAGGTAAGTATATGAGCCATTTAATTCAAAGGTTTGATCGGCCAGCGAATCGCCATAAATCGGCAAACACGCCGGTGTATTTTTCACCTTCAGCTTATACCCGATAGGCATCCAATCGCCAAGCGTAGCTGTTGGAGGAATAGGCTCCGGCCAAAAATATTGCCCTGTCTTATCAACCATGTTCACCAGGTATTGCGACCCGGGAATAAGCACCAATGGATCCATCACTTCCGGAACTGTGGGGAGGTCGGTTTCGAGGTATGATGAAATTCCCCACCATTTATCTTCATCGAAATAGATTAACTGTTGAGGAACATATATTGTAATACATTCTGTAACATTAAACTGACAATTTCCGGAAGCCTGGATATTAATGCAAATCTCAAGATCGCCATCCCAAATATCTGAGAGCCCCAAATAGTATTGCGGATTTTCAGCATTTAGGTTGCTAAAGGTTCCATCGCCATCTGTAGTCCATTCAATTGAAATATAATCACCTGTGATTGAATTGTTGAAATCGAGCGGTAGCCATTCCCCATTATCAACATCGTAATCGGCGCAAACTAATTCCTGATCAGGACCAATACTAGCCGAAGGGGCATTTAATATAGTTAGATTTAGGCAGTTGATACTAAAATCTGAACACCCCCCCAATGGGTAACCAATCAGGCAAAGTTGAGCACTACCAAGGGCAATATCATCTTCACCGGGATAGTACATTGGGTTAATAATGGAGTTACCACTATATGTTCCATCGCCATTGGTCGTCCATACAATGCTTGCGACATTCACGGCGCTCGCATCATCAATCAAAATTGAATCACCTTCACAAACCTGCTTATCCAGACCTGCATTTACAAGCGGACTTTGCGTAATGGTAACAAATAAACAATCTTCATGAGGAATAAAACACGGACTGTTTGGAATTGCTGTAAGGCAAAGTTCGATCGTTCCCAGGAGAATGTCATCGGCAGAGAAGAAATATTTGGTTGAATCCAGATTGGCATCTTCGAAGAAACCTCCTGTAAATATTGATTCTGCCCAGGCAGGGTTCCCGTTTGTAACAATACCATTAAGTTCGACATATCCATCTGTTTCGCACACACTGATGTCTTCACCTGCATCCGCCACTGCATTCGCACGGATTGTTAGCTTCATGCAATCAATAAACGGAGTAGTACAAGGGTCTTCAGGAAATGCAGTTAAACATAAATCAACAAACCCGTTTTCGATATCCATAGCACTTGGGATATACATTGGCTTTAACGCGGTATCGGAGAGGAAAAATATTCCATCTTGTCCTCCTTCCCACTGCAGTGAACTATAGTTACTTGCCGATGCCATACTTAACACATGGTTTACACCTTCACAAAGTGTAGCATCATTGCCGGCATTTGCCGATGGCCCGGTTACAACTTTGATATTGAAATCATAAGGTGTAAGGTCGGTGGCAACATTACCCAAATTATCTGTAATAGAAGTAATTTCTACATGATAGGTTTCGGGATCGAGTGTTTGGATGAATAAAGTATCACCAACATATACAATGGTTTCACAATCCGGGACACCATCAAGTTCCCAACAAATTATAAATGGGGCTTCACCGGTAAAGATATCGCACAAGGTAAATGCAATGGGTTCAGTTGAACAGAATAATGAAAGAACTCCGGTTTCTGCTGTCTCGTTGTTAAAACAGAAACTACCTGAAGGCTTTTCAAACACCGGCACCGTAACGGTGGCCTGGTCGCAGTTATCAGGATTAATAATTTCACAAATCTCATACACCAGTTCATAATTGCCTGCCGGAGTTCCCGGAGCAACATTTACTGCACCTGTCAGTGAATCAAGGCTTACGCCCGGATTCGTACTGCTGATTTCCGTTAGAGAAATATCTGCCAGATCAACGGGCGAGCCATTAAGCTCGTCATTCACTAAAACATCGGAAAAAGAAATACCACCAACAAAACCATTAACCGGGATACCGGTGTCATCGTTAGCAATAATTTCGGGGCCTGTTACAGGAACAAAAACGGTAGCCTGGTCGCAGTTGGTCGAGTTAAGGTTTTCACAAATCTCATACACCAGTTCATAATTGCCTGCCGGAGTTCCCGGGGCAACATTTACTGCACCTGTCAGCGAATCAAGGCTCACGCCCGGATTCGTACTGCTGATTTCTGCAAGAGTAATATCAGCAGGATCAAAGGGCAAGCCATTGAGCAAATCGTTGACCAAAACATCGGGAACAGAAATACCACCATCAAAACCATTAACCGGGGTGCCGGTATCATCGTTAGCAATAATTTCGGGGGCTGTTACAGGAACATAAACAGTAGCCTGATCGCAGTTGGTCGGGTTAAGGTTTTCACAAATCTCATACACCAGTTCATAATTACCTGCCGGAGTTCCCGGAGCAACAGTTACTACACCTGTCAGCGAATCAAGGCTTACGCCCGGATTTGTACTGCTGATTTCCGCAAGGGTAATATCAGCGGGATCAAAGGGCAAGCCATTAAGCAAGTCGGTGACCAAAACATCGGGAACAGAAATACCACCAACAAAACCATTAACCGGGGTGCCGGTATCATCGTTAGCAATAATTTCGGGGGCTGTTACAGGAACATAAACAGTAGCCTGATCGCAGTTGGTCGGGTTAAGGTTTTCACAAATCTCATACACCAGTTCATAATTACCTGCCGGAGTTCCCGGAGCAACAGTTACTGCACCCGTCAGCGAATCAAGGCTTACGCCCGGATTCGTACTGCTGATTTCCGCAAGGGTAATATCTGCCGGATCAACGGGCAAGCCATTAAGCTCGTCATTCACTAAAGCATCAACAACAGAAACGCCGCCATTCATCCCATTAACATCTGTACCAAAATCATCATTGGCAAGAATGGATGAAAAGGTAACTTCAACAAAGACCGTGGCCTGATCGCAGTTCGCGGGGTTAAGGATTTCACAAATCTCATACACCAGTTCATAATTGCCTGCCGGAGTTCCCGGGGCAACATTTA
>CAZQIV010000234.1:0-5970 GCA_964593705.1 uncultured Lentimicrobiaceae bacterium
ATTCCAGAAACCTGTTCAGCCAACCAACGTAATATTTCGCTCTATGTTCGGAGATGCCTTTTGTCTGCTGAAAAAAGATTGTAAGAGTTTTGTTATTTGCATCCATATGGTAAAATCAAATTCCTTATATATCATATCATATAAGGATTATGGCACATTTGTCTTGACATTTCAATAAAATAAATAGTAGCCTCTGCAGAAAAAATAAGGGTGTTCAATTTAAATTATAACATATAATCTATGTTAGCGTGACAGAAAGGAGGAGAGGAATGCTATGTTCGCAAACGATATGAGAGGGTTTTCAGCAAACCTCGATGCACTTCGCGATTTCGTCGATCTCATCGACCCGATCCTCAGCGGCCGGACGAAAGCCGCCATCACAGAGCAGAAGAATCACTTGCTCCCACTCGTCTTTGCACTTCGACAAGCGGACCCCGACGAATTCTCCGAGGTCAACATTCCGGACGCAGAGCGTGAACTGTTGCAGAAACAGGTTGAGTACGAAGTCAAAACTTCCCCTGACGGCAAGAAGAAAACAGTTAGTATAAAGATCGACAGCATGGGTGATTTTGACCCAGACAAGCTTGTCGGAGCACTCAACGAGATCAGGCTGAATCAAACACGGAGTCGTCTCTTATTGAGCAGCTCATTGATTTCTTTGGTAAGCTCAGTCGAATGGTTCGTTTCCCGTCTTCTTCACGTGTACTTTGTCAAATACCCCCAAATCGCAATATCCGATGACAAGGTATTTAGCTTCGAGGACTTGACTCACTTCTCTACAGTAGAGGAAGCGCGGAAGTACCTGATCGAGCGACGAGTCGAAGACATCCTGCGCGGAAGTATCTCGGATTGGATCAAGTATTTTCGCGGCCCCCTTAAGTTGTCCATGAGCTATCTCGACCCATGCATGGATTTGCTGGTCGAAACTTGCGAACGGCGAAACCTACTCGTCCATAACAACGGAGTTGTAAACAACATTTATCTTTCAAAAGTCTCGCCTAAACTGGTGGCGGACGTTAAACCGGGCAATCATATACCCATTACGCGAGAGTACCTTGATCAGCGCATCACGTTGTTCGAGCGCTGTTGCATCCTGATCTCGGCAGAGATGTGGAAGCAATCCGCACCAGCCGAAGAAAAGCGCGGGGCGGTTATTGTTAACCTTGCTTTCGACCACATGAAGGCCAATCGGTGGGAGGTATCTGAAGGCCTGAGCTATTTTTTAATGAATGACAAAAAACTGCCTGATCGGGACATAATGCTCGGCAAGATGAACTATTGGCTCTCGGCGAAACGTCAAGGCCGATGGGATGAAGTCAAAGTCCAAGCCGAAGCCGAAGACATGACCGCTCGTGATCGACTGTTTCAACTGGCGTGTATGTCTCTTTGCGAAAAGAAGGACGACTTCTTCAGATTACTTCCTTCCGCACTCAAGGCGAAAGACGTTGACGCGGATAGCCTGCAATCGTTCCCAATATTCGACGAGATGCGGGGAGATGCACGCTTTACAAAGGCGGTCACGCGAACGACAAAGAAGCCGAAAGGAAAGTCCATGCACAAGCGCGGACCTGTACAGGCAAGAGCCGCAAAGACGAGGCTGCCTGACTCGCAACGAAAGCAGGAACGCTAACCATTGCGTCAACCAGACGCCGAGAAACATCGCCGTTTTAAATCGAACACTGGAGGCGGCGCTGGTTACCCAGAACGTTATGTTCTACCAAAAAATTGCAATAACCCATATGGGAATCACCATCAATGAAAAATAGAAATCTTCCAACGACATTGAAAAATGAATATTTTCGGAATCGCCATTTCTAAAACCGATATTTATCTGCTCACTATTTGTGGTGCTCTTATTGCTATTTGGATTAAGCATCGTCTCACCCTTGGGATTCGCCGCAAAAACGCTATCGAAGCAAATGTTAAGGAATTTATTGCTGTTTTCTCCGAATTTATTCTCATTCTTCAAACCAAAGGTGCCTTGTTCCCAGATACTAAAATGAAAGAATTTATCAAACAACACGAGATGGCAGCAATTAATTTGCGAATGTTGCTCGACTGGTGGGAACGTATGAAATTTAATAGATATTGGAATCAATATAAAAAAAAGACCTACAAATATTACAATGCTCCAGCGCAACTTGGTTTTCCAAAAACAAATAAAGAAATGCAAGATGCCATTACAAAACTCATCAAAAAAATTAAATGGCTTTAAATGGCCCAAACTAACCTCCTTTTAAAAACATTGAAAATAAATAATAAAATCAAGCACAAAAAATTTACATAACAACCGCATCAACTCGGACTGGCATTCCGCTACGCTTCTTGCCAGCCGGTTATGCGGGACGTTGGGCATACACATATGAGATAGATAATATAAATGTTATGTATTTAATCAACGCTGACATATCATCATTAATCATTAAACTCCTGTAGGCAAAGCGAGACGGTTATGTTCCTTAAAAAATTTAAAATAAAGAACTATAGGTGTATCAAGGATGCCTCGATAGATTTCAACAAAGGTGTCAATATCCTGATTGGGGAAAATAATACAGGAAAGACCGCAGTATTGGATGCATTAAGGGTATGCCTTAGCTACGGAAAGCAGTGGCGAGATATCTGGGTATCAGTCAATAATTTTCATTTAGATAAGAATGATCCTGACGCTGCCATAGAGGATATTGAGTTCCATCTGTACTTTGTAATCGAAAATGCAGTTGAAGCCGGGATTTATAACGATTTTCTTTCAGTTGGTGAGGACGGTAAGCAGGAGCTTCAATTACATTTCCGGTATTACATCGAAGAGCGCAATGGCATTAAGAAAGTGCGTTACAAGGTTTGGGGGGGCGATAATGAGGGCCAGCCAATAACCCCTGATGTCCTGGACTTGATCTATTTCATTCATTTAGATGCTCTTAGAGATGCAGTCCATCATTTGAGACCTGTGAGAGGTAACAGGTTAGGTGAATTGTATTCAAAGATCGTAACCGATGAGAATAAGCAGGAATTATTATCAGGAAAAGTACGTAATGCGCTTAACGATGATACTGAATGGAACACATTGATTGAGGAAGGCAAAGACAAGGTAAATGAACACCTTAAAGAAACGTCAATGACCGGCAAGGAACAGAATGTGGAGATAGATTTCCTTCCGTTTGAATTTCGAAGGATCGTGGACAATCTCAGAATACAGACTCCTGTCTATAGTGAAGATATTATAGAGAATGGGGACAAGCAAAAATATTTCGAATTGTATCAGAATGGTCTCGGCTACAACAACCTCATATATATAGCGACAGTCTTAGGCGATTTGAAACGACAGAAGGAACTTGAAAAAGAAGCCTATGTTGCCCTTCTAATTGAGGAGCCAGAGGCTCACTTACATCCCCAGTTACAGAATATTTTTTTCAACTATCTCGGCAAACTGAATGAGATTGGCTTTCAGATTTTTGTATCCTCACATTCCCCGACTATTACAGCTAAAGCCGACCTGGACTCCCTTATAGTCCTCCAGGAACAAGAGAATGAGATCACGTCATTATCAATAAAGAAATCAAACCTGGATGATACTAATAAGAAATACCTGCGAAAATTTCTTGATGTTACAAAATGTCAGCTATTCTTTGCGAACGGAGTGATACTTGTTGAAGGCATATCTGAAGCCCTTTTAATCCCTGTTTTCTCAGAAATTGTCGGGACAGATTATAGCATTGAAAAGAAGGGGGTAGAATTAATCAATGTGAATGGCGTTGCTTTTGACCATTTCGGAAAGCTGTTCAATTCTGAAGATGCCGGCATCAGATTGAACTGTAGATGTGCGATATTGACAGACGATGACAGAGCAGGGGATGGAGAAATATCTTCAAGGGCTGCTAACGCAAAAGAACTTGAGAACGGACTACTGAAGGTCCTCTTGGCAGAAAAGACTTTTGAAATTGAGCTGTTCAAGAGTGGAAACAATAAGGACGTTTTGCTTGACATTTTCAAAGAGATGCATCCAATTGCAGCGGGCAGGATCGAAGAAGGGGCATCCATAGAAGAACACGCTGATAATTTCCTTAAGAAAGTTGATTCAAACAAAGCCAAATCAGAGCTTGCCCATCGGCTTGCTATAAAATTAGACAGCGATGCCGAATCAAAAGATAATTTCACTGTGCCAGATTATATTAAAGACGCCATCAAATGGGTTGTAAAAGGCGAATGAAATGTTCGACACCCTTTCTGAGAAACAACGTGAAGTTGTGTTCGAAAAAGAAGGAAAGTTTGTTGTCCGAGCCTGTCCTGGTAGCGGTAAAACCTATTCTGTTGCTGCCAGGCTTGCGGATAGGATGTCTAACTGGCCACTGAATAACCAGGGAATCGCATCTATCTCTTTCACGAATGCCGCATGGCAAGAGATTGAAAGACAAGTCACAACACATTTCAAGATCGAAAAACCAATACTCTACCCGCATTTCTTAGGCACAATTGATAGCTTTGTAAACAGATTCATATTCCTGCCCTTCGGACATCTGGTCATGGGATGTCCAAACCGGCCTGTATTGGTCGGGGAACCTCATGGTCCTTGGTCAGGCAAAGGATTTGTGGATAGCTTATTCCCTAACCTAACCTACGATATAGATGGGGAACTCTACCCTATCAATAAGCGCTCGATGCCATCTGATTGGAAAAATAATCGGTACATTTTACCAATGAAACTCGGTCTGAAAAAGGCCGGATATGCCAACCAGGATGATGCAAATTATTTTGCAATGAAGGTATTAGAAACTTATCCCAATGTAGCGAAGGCAATCATCCAGAGATTCCCATTGTTTATGGTCGATGAAGCTCAGGACACATCTGAGATCCAAATGAGGATCATTGACTTATTGATCGACAATGGTCTGAAAAACATCATGTTGGTTGGAGATCCAGATCAAGCGATTTTTGAATGGCATGGTGCAAGACCTCAATTATTTATTGAAAAGTTCGATGCGTGGAGGGAAAACTCGATACTTCTCAATGAAAATAGGCGCAGTTCTCAAAATATTTGCGACTGTACTTGTCGGTTATCATCATTAGAAGGAATCTCAACCGCCATTAATGAGGATGTGAAGGAATGCACATTCATCCCTTTAGTTAGAATTTATGACTTAGATAACACAAAAGAGTTATTAGACAATTTTGCAAATCTATGCTCTGACTTTGATATTGATGTAACGCCAGAAAATACTGCTATCATATTCCGAAGTAATAACCTTTTCAACACTATTACTGGTATAGCGGAAATTGGGTATAAAGATGATCCTTGGGAGATTAAGTGCTCATACGCAAAAGATTTTGCCAAAGGGAAATACCTGTTTTGCAATGGCGAATTTAGGAAAGGCTTCGGGCTTATAGAAAAAGCAATTATTAAAGCTCTAAGTGGCGCTCACTTTTGCTCCAAAAGCGATTTAGATCGTGTTATTGAACTCAATGGATTTGTAAAATTTAGAACAGATATCTATGAGCTTATCGAAATGCTACCAGATACTAACAAAACGATTGGAAAGTGGATTAATGACGCTAATAAGATTTTCAAGGATAATAGTATAAATATCGTTCTTAAAATAAAAAAATCCAAGGGACATACCAGTTTTGATCAACTCTTTGGATTGGACAATAAAAGCATTACAGAGAGCGATTATCGGATTGGCACCATCCACTCAGTAAAAGGGGAAACGTTTGAGGCTGTTCTTGTTATCTTGAAAAAGAGAGGTATAGGAAGTTTTTATAAAATAATGCTCAATAAAAATATTTTAATTTCCGACGAAGAAGAACTGAGAATAGTGTATGTTGGGATTACCAGGCCACGCCAGCTGCTATTGTTAGCTGTGCCAGATGAAGAAAATAAAGCAGCCTGGGAGGCCAGATTGTTTGGCCAAGAATCTAAAGGGGTCTAAAGGGTAGAGTAGAGAGCAGGTCTCTGAAGCTTTAGGTTCGGCTTATCTG
>CAZQIV010000235.1:0-5887 GCA_964593705.1 uncultured Lentimicrobiaceae bacterium
GTGGAGCGAAGCAGCCTGCCCCGTTTTTCGGGGACATCCTCGCCGTAGGCGGGATGGAGCGAAGCAGCCTGCCCCGTTTTTCGGGGACATCCTCGCCGTAGGCGGGAATTGAAACAAATGATTGAATGAATGAATGAAGAATTGTTAGATGGACTCCTGGTGATATGGAAATAATTCGACCACTTAGTCACCTCATCGCTTCGTTCTCATCGTTCGCTTAAGTCCCTTCGCTCTCTATTTTATCTCCTTAAGAAACAACGCATGCGTTGTTTGTACTATAATACTCTATCACCTTTTTCTCTTCATTCTCTAAAGTCTCTTCGTTCTCTAAAGTCGCTTTATTCTCTTCGTTCTCTAAAGTCGCTTTATTCTCTTAGTTCGCTTTAGTCGCTTAGTTCGCTATTTTCGCCACCATCCTCCTCGCTTCCTCAAACTCCTCCATCATCTCCTTCACAATTTCGGCTGCCGGTTTAATTTCATCGATAAGTGAAGATACCTGTCCGATTTCCAGTTCGCCATCATCTCCATCTCCTTCAAACATTCCAAGCTTTGCGCGACCACGACCTAAGAGTGCAGACAGCTCTTCACGGCTTGCTCCTTTTGATTCCAAGTCTTTGACCTTTTCCCAGAATTTATTTTTAATCAGACGTACCGGAACAAGATTTTTCAATGTGAGAATGGTATCACCGTCTTTGGCTTCTACAATTTTTTGTTTAAAAACAGCATGAGCCGAAGATTCGGGAGTTGCCACAAACCGGCTTCCCCCCTGAACACCATCTGCTCCAAGCACCATGGCAGCAAGCATTTGCCTGCCTGTTCCGATACCTCCTGCCGCTATCAGCGGGAGATCAACAGTTTTTTTGATCAATGGAATCAAATTCATGGTGGTAGTTTCTTCGATACCATTGTGGCCGCCGGCTTCAAAACCTTCGGCAACAATAGCATCAACTCCGACCTCCTTAGCTTTGAGAGCAAATTTTGTGTTGGCAATCACATGAACAACCGTGATGCCATTTTCCTTAAAAAGTTGTGTGTATTTTTTTGGATTTCCGGCAGAGGTAAAAACAATCTTCACCTTTTCCCTCAAAACAATTTCGATGATTTCATCCATTTGCGGATAAAGTAACGGAAGGTTTACACCCCAGGGTTTATTGGTGGCTGACAGCATTTTAACAACATGCCCCTCAAAAACATCGGGGTACATGGAACCGGCACCAATCAGGCCAAGGCCGCCGGCATTTGAAACTGCTGAAGCCAGTTTCCAGCCCGAACACCAGATCATCCCGGCCTGGATAATCGGGTATTTTATCTTGAATAGTTCAGTGATTTTTGTTTTCATGAGGTTAGATTTTAGATGTTAGATGGTAGATGATAGAAGTTAGATGATAGAAGTTAGATGATAGATGGTAGAAGTTAATTGTTAATCGTTATCCGTTATAAGTTAATTGTTAATTGTTGAGCGAATCTGCCTGCCCCGACCCTTCGGGGAAATCCTCGCATTTGCGGGATTATTTGTTATTTGAAAATTGTTAATCGTAACTCTGGCTACTACCAACTGATACCGATAACTAACAGCGATTTTTATTGATCTTAGATTTTTGTATTAAAATTTAAAACACGCTGTTTTAATTAACGCTTGCTGAAAAACACAAAACCATATTGTTAGCTTTAACATTTCAATTTATAATAAAAACACGGCAGAAGGTTTTATCTTGGTGTCTTTGTGTCTCCGTGGTAAAAATCAAAAACCACAAAGGTACAATGGTTCAAAAATTTTTGATAGCTATCGGTACTGTTAACTGAATACTGCACACTGAGAACTGTGGACTGAGAACTGCCCACCGTTTACTCCACCAGTACCATTTCATTAACGAGATGCCCTGCACCAGCGAATTTGTCAACCATAAAAAGGAAGTAACGGATGTCGAGCATTATGTTGCGACACTGATCGGGGTCGAACATCAAATCGCTCATGGTACCTTCCCAGCAGCGGTCGAAGTTGAGCCCTATCAATTGGCCATCGGCATTGAGCGCCGGGCTACCCGAGTTTCCGCCGGTAGTATGGTTTGTGGCAATAAAGCAAACAGGCATTTCATCTTCCATTCCATATTTTCCATAATCCTTATCCCGGTAAAGTTCTTTCAGTTTTTCTTCTACCACATAATCATAAATATTGGGATCTTCCTTTTCCATGATCCCTTCCAGCGTGGTTTGATATTCGTAATAAACCCCATCGCGCGGATAGTATGGCTTCACTTTTCCATACGCCACACGTAGCGTAGAATTTGCATCGGGATAAAAACGTTGATCGGGCTGATATTCCATTTGGGCTTTCATATAGATGCGCATCATGCTGTCGATTTCAACATCAAGTTTAGAGATAACGGGCATGGTATGCTGAACGTAATAACCGGTAAAACTTTTAGCCATGCTAAAGGCAAGGTCTTTCAAAATCTTCTTGTATTTTTTTTGCTTGTAGTTGGTAAAGAATTTTTTGAATGTTGTAGAATCAGCAAAAATCGACTTTTTAAAAACTTCATCCGCGAAAGCATTGATATTGCCTTTATACTTTTCATCAATCAAATTAAACACATCGTGTAATTGATGCATATCAAAATTATCGCGGTAAGTGCCGAGCAGCGTAACAAAAGCTTTGCGGTCGATGGGCTGGTAGTAATCCTTATAAAAATCCTTTCCACTTGCCAATACCCCCTGCAACTCTTTTTCAAGCTCTTCTCGTGTGGTTTCCTTTTTTTCGGAAATGGTTGTTAGTTTTTGAGCCATACGGGCAGCCCTCACAATTTCTATTCCCAGCCCTGCCTCCACCAAGTATATCATTTCTAGCTGAGCATCCGTCATTTCATCATACTTATTATCAAATGACGATAAAAGACTCCCGTATTTTTCTGTGGCATCTGTTGAAGACTTTACCCAACGATCGAATCCTTCTTCAAAATCCTTCTTCTGCTCAATACCATCAAGTTTCATTATTCCCTTATTTTCACCAATCCACTTTTTCCAGCCATTGGAAAGCCTTGCATGTTTCAATGTATATTGAAGCCGGATATTCGTATCCTGGGTCATGAACGATTCATAAATATCCAGCTTTTGGCGGCGAAGTTTTATCCTGTTTGGATTTTGTACCTGCGTAATCATTTCGATAGCATCGGAAGGCAGGTATTCCTGGGTCCTTCCCGGAAATCCAAAGATGAAAGTAAAATCATCTTCCTGCACTCCCTTAATGGAAATTGGGATGGAATAAAGTGGTTTGTAGGGTACGTTATCTTCGGCATATTCGGCCGGTTTATTGTCTTTATCAGCATAAATCCTGAACAAAGAAAAATCGCCAGTATGTCGCGGCCACATCCAGTTGTCGGTATCACCGCCAAATTTCCCGATGTTTGATGGTGGCGCTCCCACCAGCCTAACGTCTGTAAAAATTTCATAAACCAAAAGGTAATATTCATTGCCATAATAGAATGGACGAACTGAAGCGCTGTAGAGCGAATCAGCCTCAACCTCATCGGTAATAAGCTTCGCGTTTTCTTTAATGGCTTCTTTGCGATCCTTTTCGCTTATCTCATCCGAAATACCCTCAAGCATTTTTTCGGTAACATCCTCCATTCTTACCAGGCGCGTAACCTTAAGCCCGGGATTTACCAATTCCTCATCGTGGTTCATTGCCCAGAAGCCATCGGTTAGCAAATCGTTTTCGGCACTGCTGTGATGATGTATTTGAGCATAACCACAATGGTGATTTGTTAAGATTAGGCCTTGATCAGAGATAATTTCAGCAGTACAGCCGCCGCCAAAAAGCAGGATGGCATCCTTCATAGAGGAGTGATTAATGTTATAAATATCTTCGGCGCTAATGCGCATGCCCATGTCCTGCATATCTTTTTCGTTGAGCGATTGCAAAAGCATCGGAATCCACATACCTTCATCGGCACGGGAGAGAGAGATTTGGAAAGTTAGTAATGCTGAGAGTAAAAAATAGAAAAACCGTTTCATAATAGATTTTTGTTTTAGCAGAAAAAAATGAATAATTTGTTAGATCAAATAATTTGGCTTCAAATATCCGAATATTTTTGGAGAAAGGTCTCTACTACTATTTTTATGGATGTAAATAATGGCTGTTTCTGTAAACAGATTTCTCCCTTCGGTCGAAATGACAGGGCTTCATACGGGGTATGGTGAGATTATGCATTTTGAGGAATCACATCCTCAAGCAGCCAATTAATTACAGGTATCACGTTGATGATCATGCCATCCTGTTCTATTTTATCTTCTTCATTCATGGTGATAATAGTAAGCTTTGTTGCTTTCAATTCGCGGTTTGCAGTTAACAATGCCCTGATTTCCCGATCACGCGTTTTTTTGTTTTCGATTGATAGCGATACCTGTATCAATTCATGGACATTGCGCTGACGATAAATTAAAAAATCAACTTCAACATTTTTTTTGTAATAAAATACTTCATATCCATGACGCAGTCTGTTGCGCAATAAATGCAACATCACAACATTTTCGAGCAAACGGCCTGTATTTTCTGAACCACTTTCACCGGCCAGGTCAGCAAAAGAAGTGTCGATAAGGTAAAGCTTCCTATTGCGAAGGCTTTCCTGTTTCTTAAACGAAAACTTTGAAAGGCTTATAAAAAGCCATGCCTCTTCGAGATAGGAAACATAATTCTTTGCCGTGTTTTCGCTACCGAGGCTAAAAATATTTTTTACGCGGTTGTAGCTTATCTCTGCGCCGTAATTCCCCGTAAGCCACAGCGAGATTTCACGGAAAGTGCGAACATGCCTGATTTTATAGCGGTAAATAATATCTCTTGTAACAATTGCCTCGAATAAATTGGCCACGTAAGTTTTCCGGTTTTCTCCACCTGCCACCTCCGGAAAGCCTCCATTTAAAAGGTATTCCATAAATAAATTCATTGCCAAACCTTTGCCCTTTGTGGTATCCAGCGATTTTAGTTTTAATTTTTTTGCCTTTAGATATTCGCCATACGAAAAGGGCAATAATTCAACAATTGAATACCTCCCGGTGAGGTGCGTTGCCATTTCGCGGCTGAGCAGGTTAGAATTTGATCCCGTGAGGACAACCCTGATTTTGTTTCGCAACAAGCGATTTACAAACAAATGCCACCCCTCCACATTTTGGATTTCATCAAGTAAAAGATACTCAAACTCACCATAAACTGTATATAGCGCTTCGAGCATAAAGTTCAGGTCTTCCGGCTGCAAATCGTTAAGCCTTTCATCATCGAAGTTTACGAAAGCATATTTTAGCTTCATCAAGGCCATTTGCGCCAGGGTTGATTTTCCACACCGCCTAATGCCTGTAATGATTTGGGCAAGGTTACTTTGCGTGTCAATTTCCCTTTCTTTGTCCCTAAAAACCAATGATGCACCCTTGTTCAGCAAAAGTTCTTCCTGCTGTTCTATAAGTATTTGCCTGAAATTTTTGCTCTCCATATCAACTCCAAATTCCGATTAATGAGTAGGTAAAAGTATAAATTATTTGCATCCTACTGAGAATAATCCGGGTAAAATTGTGATTTCTACTGAGAATAATCCGGGGAAATTTCAATTTCTATTGAGAATAATCCATGGTATTTTCGATTTCTATTGAGAATAATCAGTGGAATTTTTTCATTCTACCTGGACTTTTTAAACTATTTTATTGTTGTTCGAGTGGGAATCTAATGGAAAGCACATTTTGTAATTCATCACATTTGTTCATTAATCAAATAGCCAGATAAAAAACCGATGAAGAGATTTCTTGCCGCATGTGCGGCATCGAAATGACCCCGTCCACAGGTTGACATGGGTAATGCCATTAAGTTAAGAAAGAGTAATTTAATTCACAGAAAACCAATATT
>CAZQIV010000236.1:0-5860 GCA_964593705.1 uncultured Lentimicrobiaceae bacterium
TACTCATAGCAAAATGTCAGTTGCTTAAGCATTATTCATCGGATGACTTTTGCTGATTACCCCCTTTTCAGTCATCCGATGAATTACCCCCGGGAGTAGTACCAGTACTCATAGCAAAATGTCAGTTGCTTAAGCACTATTCATCGGATGACTTTTGCTGATTACCTGATATGAGTCACACCGTGAATAGCCCCGGACAGTTGTACTTCATTTTAAAAAACCTACTCCACTCTTAGGAAGAATTCACGGTGTGACTCGGAGCTCAGAAACGAAAAAAAAAATCCCACATCATTTGCATTTCAATATTAATTAACCTATCTTTACGCTTCTTATTTTTTGATTTGGTCTCAAAACAAAAATGCTGATGAAAACCCTTTTTCAAAACGCTTTTGTGCCATACATCTTCCCTGGAAGGGCTTTTATCTTTTTCCCCATGCTCACCCAGTTCTACATTTTCCACGGGTTTAATTTTTTACACTTTGCCTGCGGCAGGCTGCCCAAAGGAACAATAGAGAAGAGAAGAGAAGAGAAGAGAAGAGAAACATGTAGCGAATTTTTTGAGTCAGGGTTTTACAGGAAAATCTCCCCGCCTTAAAGAAGCAATGGAATACCCATAAAAAAACATACATTTCTAAAAACTTAATATTTTCTCTTATGAAAAATTTTATTAAATTCTACCTGATCATTTCACTGGTTTTAATCGCTGGCATCCACCGGTTACAAGCACAGAACCAAAATTACATCCCCATGGTAAACCAGGGAGCGGTGTGGTTTGAAACATATAGTACTATGCCAAGCCCTTATGGCTATAACTATGCAGCTAAACTTTACTTTGACGGTGATACTACTTTCAACAATAAGCAATACCAGAAGCTTTACAAAGTATATGTAAATGTCCTGTGTCAGCAAATAATCCAATTCGGGCCTACATACAACGGGGCTTTGCGCGAAGATACACTTACACAAAAAGTATGGATTGTGGACTGGGATGCAAATGATGAAATCCTGTTTTTCGACTTTTCACTTGGAGTGGACGATACAGTGCCAACTGATTGTTATTTCAGCAAGAATTTTTACCCACTCACTGTATCTAATATTGATACAGTTACCACTTATGATGGGTTAGAACGCCGTAAATGGCAGTTTTTTTTAGATGGATGGGCTTTAGATGGTTCAGAGGTTATTGAAGGAATTGGAAGTATTAATGGATTATTAGCAGGTTATATTATTCCTGCTGAATACTACTGGGAACAACTTTTTTGTTTCTCAATTAACAACTCACACATTTACCCCAATCCAAATCCTTGTGATTGCATTTTACCGACGGATACATGCATGACAGTTGGGATACAGCCTGAACTTCAAAGCCATAATGACCTTCTGGTTTATCCCAACCCTGTAAACGTCAACACTCAACTGTTACATATAAAGACCCCAAACTATGCTATTAAAATTAATGCAATAGACATCATAAATAGCAATGGTACAGTAAGTTCAAAATCAAATTATAATGATCAATACATAAAACTTGATTTATCAGATATGGCATCAGGATTTTATGTTTTGAGAATTATCACAAAAAAACATGTTTACATTAAAAAAATTAAAATTCAATAATTATGAAAAATGCAACAAATATATTATTGTCGGTGTATGGCCTGTTATTTCTATTTATTCCACTAACTTTAATAAGCCAGGTTGACACAAATTTTTATCAATATAGGAATTATTTTTACCAGGGACAATATGGAATTACTGACACAAATGAAGCTAGTATTATAACCCAATTCAAAAAATATGAATATTTTAAAGGTTCAAGATTTTCTCCTACCGGGAGTTTGAAGTTTGCAGGTGAACAATATCATAAATGGATTAGTGATTATGAACTAAATGGTGACGGGACTACCCCACTAACCTCTAGTTGGGAATCCATCGGGCCACATAATACACCTTCTGAAAAAGGGATTAATGATATTGATTTTACACGTGGAGTTGGAAGGTTGATATGCATCAGCCTTGACCCGAATAACCCTGAGGATACTATTTACACGGGATCACCCTTTGGTGGAGCATGGAAAACCTACAATGGAGGACAAAACTGGTCTAACATGAATACTGATTTTTTGCCTGTAACAAAATGCTCTGACATTGCAATCAACCCAAGTAATAAGAGTATGATATTTATTGCTACCGGTGACAGGGATGATTATCACAATGCTTCTATTTCAGCCGGTGTTTACAGAAGTACTGATGCCGGTTTAACATGGACTCCAGTAAATAGCGGGCTCGATTTCAGCGGCTTTTATCAGATTTCCAAAATCCTGATTAATCCGTCTAACCCAGATGTTTTATATCTTGCTACTTCACGAGGTATCTACAAAACAACCAATGCTACAGCAGCTTGCACATGGGTACAATTAACCGATCCATTGGTTTACCAGCAATATTTCAGAAATGTTACTTTTAAAGCAGATGGACTGTATTCCACGATTTATGCATCAGGAAAGGATATTATTATGTCAACTAATGGCGGTGCTTCCTGGGCATCCATGACCGGTATCGGTACAGGACTTGATTTTTCGACATTCACCAATTATCCGTATCCTCACAGGATCAATATTACTGTTTCTCCTGCTGCCCCTAACAAATTGTTTGCATACGGGGCATTTAGCGACTCACCAAATCAAATCAATTATATGAGTGTTGTTAAATGCCTGGTATTTGTTTTTGATGGAAATCAATGGAGCATTAAGGATTTCTTACCAGCAAAATATGAAACTGGTTATTACTATCAAGAAGATGCCGCAGGCCCTTCCTGGATGCCGATCACTGTGTCACCTGTGAATGCTGACCATATTTACATTGGCAATGTCATTTCCTGGAGAACATTCGATGGAGGGACAAATTGGGAAACAACATTCACATACTATGGGGAAGAAATTCACCCTGACTGCCACGACTTAAAATATGCACCCGACGGCCAAATACTTTATCTTACTACCGACGGAGGGTTTTATAAAATTACAAATCCAGGATCTACAAACAACCCTTTTGTGGTTGAGTTAAACAACGGTTTAACAATAGGAACAATAACCAAAATAGCACTCACATACCAGGAAGAGGAGTTTACATTAATTGGCGAGATTGACTGTGGAAGTAATATGTTTGATCCATTAAACCTTTCACCAAATCCATGGAGGATAGTTTATGGAGGAGATGGAGCTGAACAGGAAATTAATATGTACCACAGTGATACTATTTATACCTCGACCCCTAAGAATAGAATTCGCTTCCACAATGATAGAGGGGCTAATGGGTTTGGGAGTTCTTTAGGTGTACCCTCTAATGAAAATGCAGAATTCATTCCAGATTTCACCCTAAATCCTAATAATCAAAATGAAATATATGCAAACTTTACGAATTTATATATGAAACAGCACCCAAATTCTTGGGTAAAGGTATCTGATTTAGCTATTGATTTTAATTTTTACACAGGATCGCCGTTAACTGCACTTTGCATAGCCCCAAACAATCATGAATATATTTATGTTGCAGTAGAAAGTTTTCAAGCGGCGGCTCCATCTGAATTCTTATTATTTAAGACAACCAGTGGAGGATATGATAATGGGTGTACCTCAGGATGCTGGTCGGAATTGTTTCCCCCAAATCAAAACTACATAACTGCAATTGCTGTATCACCATACAATGAAAATGAAATTTGGGTTTCCTATTCGGGTTATATTGAAAACAATAAAGTTAAATACTTTGATGGTAATTCATGGTCTGATTTTTCAACAGGATTGCCCAACTTACCAGTGAACAATATTATTTTTAATTATGGCTCGGATAACGGCATTTTTGCTGCCACTGATAATGGAGTATATTACAGGGATGCAACCATGAACCAGTGGGAATCTTTTAAAGAAAACCTCCCAAACGTTAGTGTTAGTGAATTGGAAATTAATTATGGATTTAATAAAATAGTAGCAGGAACCTTTGGGCGTGGTTTATGGGAAAGCCCGCTTCCCTGCACATTAATGGACACTGTGTTTAGTGTGGACAGTAACCAAAGCTGGAAAGTTCCAATGAGAATTGACAGGAATGTCGTTGTTGCTGCAGGGGCAATTCTTACCATTGAAAACAACGCTGTTATTCACTTTGTTCCTGGGGCAAAACTCATCATCGAGCCCGGTGGAAAACTCATCCTCAACGGCGGCACCCTCACCAATGCTTGCGATAGCCTCTGGGGCGGCATCGAAGTATGGGGCGACAGAAATGCACATCAATACCCCGACATCAATGGAGATTTTATACAGGGGGTAGTTGAGTTGAAAAACGGCGCCGTGGTAGAAAATGCCATCTCGGCCGTTGAGCTGTGGAAACCTGATGACTATAGCTCAACTGGTGGGATTATTCATGCCTCTAATGCCACGTTCCGAAACAACACCAAATCGGTACATGCATTACATTTTACCCATATTTACATTGGCAGGGAATTGTCGTACAACAGCCATTTTACCAACTGCACATTCGAGATCACTGCCGACTACCAAGGAGAAGCACAGTTCTACAAACACATTGACCTCAACCAGGTTAACGGCATCAAATTTAGTGGATGCGACTTTTCGTTGGAAGAATCTGCCAATAACGTGTCGTTTTGGAATTCCGGTATTGCCGCTTACGATGCCGGTTTCAGGGCTGAGGCACGCTGTACTTCGAATATCGAACCATGTTCCGAGTGGGATTCAATCACCTTCAACGGTTTCTACCGTGGCATCGATGCATCCAATATTGGTTCTTCCAATACTTTTAGTGTGAGCCGCGCTCAATTCATCAACAATACCACAGGAATCCATGCAGCAGGTGTGAACAATTTCAGTGTGTTGTTTTCCGATTTTTATATTGGCCACAATAGCACCGACCAGGATGGATGCCTTGGGGATGACCGCAGTGCCAGCGGCATTGGCATCAGCACAACTGCGGGTAACGGCTTCGCCATCGAAGAAAACTACTTTACCAAAGCCGCAGGGGCATCGGCAGGCAACTATACCGGCATACGCGTAGCCGAAACCAGTGCCACCGACGAAATCTACCTTAACCAGTTCCAAGGCCTCAGCTTTGGCATATATGCCGAAGGGAAGAATTGGGAAGAAGATAACTTTAAAAACGGCCTCTCCCTCCTCTGCAACGAGTTTACCGGAAGCTACCGCGATATTGATGTGGAGAAGAATCCTGGATTTCAAGGAGGTATTCAAAGCTCCCAGGGCAGTGCCGCACGTCCGGCCGGAAATGAGTTCATCAACAACACGGGCGACTACAAAATATATAACAACGGCAACTACCCTATCCTGTATTACTATGATGTGAACTCCGGCACAGCGAACCCCAACCCTTCGTATGAAGTGGGCCCGATAGCTACCGGAAACAGCAACAACTGTCCATCGCATTATGGCGGTGGCGGTCCCATAGAAACCATCGTACTTACCGATGCCGAAAAACTGGCCATAGAACAGGAATACCTCACAGCCTTGAACAACTACAATAGCGTGAATACCCTGTATGAAAGCCTGCAGGACGGCGGCGATACCGAAGGGCTGAAAACAGAAGTGGAAACGGCATGGCCCGACGATACCTGGGAACTGCGTGCAGAGCTGTTGGGCAAATCGCCCCACCTGAGCGCCGAAGTGCTAAAGACGGCTGCCGACAAAACAGAGGTTTTGCCCGAAAGTATTATCTTTGAAATCATGGCCGCCAACCCCGATGAACTTAGGAATGACGAGCTACTTAAATACTTAGAAGACAAAGAAGTATCCCCTCAAAAAACAGGGGTAACAAATAAGTATAAGAAGCAGTTATCAAC
>CAZQIV010000237.1:0-5809 GCA_964593705.1 uncultured Lentimicrobiaceae bacterium
GGTGATAAAAATTTGTCAATAGATTTCTTCCCGCACGTGCGGGACTGCACTCCTTCGAAATGACAAGGCTTTGGCGGGTTTGTTGAGGTGGGTGTAGGCGGGCGCTTCGCGCCCGCCTACACCCACCCCATGTAAAGCCATAGCCTTGTCATTTCGACCAAAAAACGTAGCGAAGCAAGTTTTGGAGGGAGAAATCTATTCCTTCCAGTTCCCGCAAGGGCGGGATTTCCCCGAAGGGTCGGGGTCCCGCACCTGCGGGACTTCACTCAACATCTCCTCATTATGCCCAAAAATTTTGGGTTAAGTCTTGGAATGACACGGCATTGGAGTTATGAGATGAGTGGAAGCTTTATCATTCCGAACGCAATCCCGAAACTTCGGGATGAAGTGAGGAATCTTTTTTATCACACCAAAATATTTTTAATAAAATTCTTGTTTATAAAATAAACTTGTTTATGTTTGCAGCATGTTTCAATTTAAAACAACTTTATTCACTTTAAAAACAAAGAATCATGGGTACACTAACAGAAAAAGAGAGTTTAAAAATCATTTCAGAAATGATTTCAACAGCCAAGGGCAACCTTAAAGACAATGCTTTTTTCTATTTGTTATGGGGCTGGCTTGTTCTAATAGCAAGTCTTTCAAATTACACAATGCTCCAGCTTCATCTTCAATATGCTTATTTACCCTGGCCGGTGTTAATGACCATTGGAGGGCTTGCTTCGGCCGTGGCCGGCTACAGATTGGGTAAACGAAACCGAGTGATTACTGTAATTGATAAAGCGATGATGTATTTGTGGTGGGGCTTTTTGGTTGTGATCCTCATTATTTTATTTATGACCGGAATGGGAAAAATTTCCTGGCTGACTACTTATCCACTTATCATTTCCTTGTATGGTTTGGGAACATTTGTTTCGGGCGGCATTCTTAAGTTCAAGCCTTTGCTAATCGGAGGAATAGCATGTTGGGTAATTTCAATTATTGCATTTTTTGTTTCTCCCCTAAATGTGCTGCTTCTTACGGCCTTATCCATAGTGATTTCATACCTGATTCCGGGATATATGCTTAAAGCAAGAAAGGGATAATATGGAATTCAAAGAATTAGATCCACTGCTACACAATCAGCTTCGATTGTCGATAATAAGTTTGTTGATAAGTGTGGAATCTGCTGAGTTTAACTTCCTGCTCGAAAAAACCAAGGCCACCCGGGGCAACCTGAGTGTGCAAATAAACAAGCTCAAAGAGTCGGGGTATATTGAGGTGGGGAAAAGTTTCAGGAATAATTATCCCTTAACAACATGTAAAATTTCAAGTGCTGGAATTGAGGCCTTCGAGAAGTATGTTGAAGCCATTTCGGGATACCTGGATAAATAGCAGGTTGTAAAATTCAACCGCCCCGGGATAAATGACGGGGCGATTGAATATCATCGTTTCATCGAACATAAATAATAAGCGGTGATTTAGGTTTTCTTGATTATTCCATCACTATTTTTTTTGTCATCATTCCATCATCATTGTAAATTTTGATGTAGTAAATACCCGGTGAAAGATTCCTTAAATCAAATTTCCTTTCACCGCTATAATCAGTATGCAAAACGGTGTGTCCCCTGGCATCTATAATATCAAGCATTGAATTGCCGGTGATATTTGTTTTAATATAAAATGCTTCTTTCGCCGGATTGGGAAAAATAGTAATATAACTATCATTTATATCTTTAAACCCGGTGGGGCTAACTTTAATTTTGCTTACTACCGACAAACCATTTGCTGAAAATGCCCCATTATTACGTTCGAAATCCTGGTCAAATTCCAAAGTTACCGGGATTTCCTTTTTGTGATTCCATATATAAAAGTGCATTATTTCGTTTGCTAACATCCCTTCAATTTCTTCGGTAAAAGGAATATCACCAAAAACAGCAACATTTTTTTCGGCAAGCGAAGCTACTCCTGCACATAATCCGGCGTTGTTAAAAACTCCAATGATGGCTGTTTCATCAAATCCGCTACCAGCAACTACATTTTCAGGAATAACAATTATATGGCTATTGGGCGTACAAACAGGTTCATTCCAGCTTTCAGGAGTATGTGCATGGCTTATTGCACGAGCCGATTCCTCCTCCCAACAGGGCTGATAAATAAAATCGTTGTTAGCCATTGTTGAATAAACCAGGTAAGATTTACCCCTTTCAAGCACTTCTAAGGTCTTCACATTGTATTCGGGCCAAAATACACGCCAGCCGGCGGCTTCTTTAATTATCTGGCTTGACCATAGGTTCCACCAAAAGAAATTTTCTGCATCGAGGTCGCACTCGGCAATTATCGGGATTAAACCCCAGCCCTCAGGTATATAACCCCACTGGTCGCACGCTGTTGAACTACCTTCAATTTGGGCTGTAAATGTGGTGTTTGCATGGATGAAATATCCCTGGAATACATCCCATTCATTCAAAGTAAAAACACCGCCTCCCGGCCAGAAAATATTTTGAAGATCCTGTATCACGCTGATATTTCCCATATAGTCTGCAAACATAGAGCTTAAGTCGTTGTTTACAGGGACATAAGCCAAAGATATTCCTGACCATCCCTGTGGTATAAATAGTGTTTGCGTTGCAGCGCCAATATTAAAATATCCCTCCCATGGAATTGGATAGTTATTCACATGGCCATAACTGTCTTTTGCTATTATATATAGTCTGGCAAATGTTGTTGGTACATTAGGAATGGTTACATTAACCGGGCCGGTGGGGGGTAGAGTCTGGAGAACTTGTACTGCCCCGTTTTCTTCAGAACTAAAACCAAGTTCTACTGTGGTGAGGTTGTTTTCGTAGATGGTATAATTAAGATATATCTCTTGTCCGGGGAGATAATAAACTCCAGCCTCAGGACACCAATTGCTCACATTTGGAATTTTGGTGTCGATATTAAACTCGTTTGACTCTTCTGAAAAATATTGGGCTGATAAAGGAATCGAAAGTAGAAAAAAGGACAAAATAACAATTTGGTTTATAAATATTTTCATAATAACCTCCATTTTAATAATTTGGATAATGTACACATCTTACACTATATTCTCTGTAATAAGCACTTGATGACGACCTGCCAACTTTTGATTGGTTGTGTCCAAGGTACCAATAAGTTCGAGATTGAGTAGATGAATGGTGCGAAGTCCAGAATCGGGCTGTTTCGTTGAGTTCGTGAAACCCTGTTTCAGGATAGGATTTGGTAGCATAACCTGCACCAAGAGCGGTAAACCCGGACAAATTGCTTGCCCCGTTGTTAGGACTTGTCCAGTGGCTTGTACCCGATTCTTTGAGCTGACCACCCGCATCGGTGCCAGTCCAGTTATCGTAAGCATTGCAATCAACAGTTGCATCTATCGATGATGTGAGGTTGCACCATGCGTTATCATTAGGAATAAACCAACCCAGGGGACAAATCCCTCTTCTGTAATCCCCTGAGTATTCCTGTTGAACTGCCTCCGACCAATAGTATAAACCACCATATTCATCACAGTACAGCGGATCGTCATTATAACAGGTCTTTTGGATTATGCCATCTGATGAATACGTTCCTATCCCGGTTTGTTCACCGATGTCCATATTTTTGGACATCCAACAATAATCACCCACCTGGACTGTTGGATATGTTTTCCCATTTCTATAATCCACCAAATTTTCGCCACATTCGAAAGTTGTGAAAGTAATTTCACACTGATCAGTTGACATCGTACACTCGTTTGAAATTTGCCATTCCAGCATATATGTTTCGTCCGGAAAACCATAAAAACCACTGGTAATATCCCATTTATCTACCAGGATACCTTGTTTATTTGTTGTATGAACACTTGTTACCACCCATTGTCCAATGCCCAATTCGGGCAAAATTGCAGCAAGTGTAGTGTAATTCCCGTTTACAACTGTTTGATCAGGGCCTGCATTGGAAACGGAGGGTTGGGTATCACAATCTTTCATGCACCTTACACTCCCAAAGGGATAGGGCTCGGCAGCCAAATCAAGAAATGTTGCATTGGTATTGTTAAAATATAAACCAAGCGCCGGTTTATTCGGGTCATTGTTCATGCTCGAAGTCCAGAAATAGGTGAGTTCACCCATTCCATAACAATCATCAGGGCCACCTAATCCGGCAGTGTTATAACCTGACCCTGTACCAAACGCTGTAAAAAAGCTACTGTTTGTTGCCCCGGTATTTGGAGCATTCCAAAAGTTTTCAGATTTCATTGATCCTCCTGCTAAACCCGCACCACCAAAAAGCTTGATCAACAATGAAAACTCCTCCTTTGTCGGGATATGGAAACCAGTGGGGCAAATACCTTGCTTTCCCGGCGTAGCCTGCCCGTAATACATAGCTTCCCACCAGTGGTATAGTGCTCCATAAGTTGTACAATTCGATGGATCATTGTCATAACAGTATTTTTCAATCTCATTGTCAAGCCAGGGAAGTACCTGGTAGTCGATCATTGTGCCGGTATTCAGGTTTTGTTTCAACCAGCACTGCCCTCCAATTTTTATGGTTTCGTAAGTCTGACCGTAGTAATCCACTGTGGGCAGACCCGGGCACGATTCACCGGTTGCGAAATATGCCCGTACTTCAATATTTATTTTCGTCCATTCATATCCCGGTTTATGCCCGCCCATATGGTAGGTGAAATGCTTGTTTGTGCCCGGTAAAATACCAGGGCCATAATCACCTTCACAAAATTCAAGTGGAATATCATATCCCACCCCCCAAAGCAGTCTTGCCTGGATTTCGTATGATTCCTGAAACCCTAAAAGGTTGAAATAGACATCAATGATGTCAGAGCCATCGGTTCGCTGTTCGGCCTGGACATCGGATATCCGTCCTTTTTCCTGGCCAAAACACATCAGTTGTGTTGTTGTAAAAATTAGCAACAACCATAAAAACCTCGATGTAAAATTTTTCATAAGTAATTAGGTTTAGTTAATAAATGTATTGAATGAATAAATAGCTTTCGCTATCAAAATTTCATCAAAATTTATGAACCTGCTTATCTTAAAGGTTCATAGTGTCAGGCAAGAATTCCGAGAGGTACTTTAGTCAGCAAATCACGATATTATCGATTAGTGCTTTTTATTTCACACACAAAAATAAGACAGTTTG
Organism: uncultured Lentimicrobiaceae bacterium; assembly: GCA_964593705.1. Taxonomy (GTDB): domain Bacteria; phylum Bacteroidota; class Bacteroidia; order Bacteroidales; family 4484-276; genus SABY01. Next base: position 5,140 of record CAZQIV010000237.1, read on the forward strand.
ATGCTAAATAAAAGGATTTTATATTTTTTTTAGATTTTTTTGTTTGGGTATCAGTATGTTGGTTGTATGTATTACATCATCTATACCTATGTTTCACCCGACTCATCTTTTCTTAACCTGAAAAATTCATGAATTTTTCACTCTGCTGGCTGAAAGGCCGGCAGAGCCGAATTTCCTTTAGAAATTCGAGGGTTAACCCTCGAAAATATTTTTATAAAAATATTTTCGGCCTTCGGTGATTAATTCACAAATTCATTGAATTTGTGAATTAATCAGGTTAAAACAGTTATCAATATCCTGCTTAATCAATACGCTTATTTTTGGTTTGGTTCAATCTGAAAGTTTGATTCATCCGGCAATGTTTCATGATTATTCGGAAATATTGAAATCATCTTGGATTAACTTAACAATTGACACGTTATGGTTGTGAATTGCTTTTGCCAAAGGCTCGCCTCGCGAAGCGGGCATCCCAACGGGGCAAATTGTATCCCCGCCTGACCACCAAAAATCAAACTGTATAGTCGGGCAGGTTTGAAATATTGAAATCAGCAAAACGTGATGGATCCCGAGGAGTACGTCAGTTGTGAATTGCTTTTCCCGCAGATGCGGGATATCTTTGAAATATTGAAATCAGCCGTTTTTGCCGGGGTTATTTAATAGGAAGATGTTG
>CAZQIV010000238.1:0-5778 GCA_964593705.1 uncultured Lentimicrobiaceae bacterium
ATACGTACGGCCTTGGCCGCTACGGCGAGATCACGCTCTCCAACGGTCGCTTGTTCAATCCGACCGAAGTTGCCGCTCCGGGTGAGCCGGCACAAAGGGTGATGGCTAAAAACGCTCTCAATCGCATCGTGCTGGATGACGGGAACGCCGGACAAAACCCGGATCCGATTATCTACCCTGCCCCGGGACTCACAGCGCGTCATCCACTGCGCGCTGGCGATACCGCAATCGGCGTGCAGGGCGTTCTTACGTATTCCTATGGCGAGTACCTGGTCGAACCGACAACAATCCCGACCTTCATTTCTACTAATACTCGCAAACTGACTGCGCCAGCGGTGGGGGGAAGCTTGCGTGTGGCGAGCTTCAATGTGGAGAACTATTTCAATGGTGATGGATGCGGAGAGGGCTTCCCCACGTCGCGCGGGGCAGCGACGCTCACTGATTTCGAGCGGCAGCGAGACAAGCTGGTGAAGGCGCTAGTTGGACTCAATGCGGACATCATTGGCCTGGAGGAAATCGAAAACGACGGCTTTGGCCCGCAGAGCGCGATCTATGACATCGTGCGTGGGATGAACGCGGCCGCTCCAATCGGCACGTCGTACGCTTACGTTACTCCTAGCGTCGATCAGCTCGGAACGGATGCGATCACAGTGGCGCTCGTCTACTGCACGCAGACAGTGAAGCCGGTGGGAAATCCAGCGACTATGCTGATGAGCGATCTGCCGGAGATGAGTCGACCACCGCTGGCACAGACGTTCGTTGACAAGGCGAGCGGGGCGGAGCTGACTGTTGTTGTCAATCACTTCAAGTCCAAGAGCACATCCTCCGCGCACGGGCCGGACCGCGATCAGGGAGACGGTCAGGGTTGCTGGAACCGCAATCGTACTCAGGCGGCAAGCGCACTCCTTACGTGGCTTGCGACCGATCCCACCGGGGCCGATGACCCGGACGTATTGATCATTGGCGATCTCAACTCCTACACGCACGAGGACCCAATCACGACCCTCACCGACGGCGGATACACCGATCTTATGTCTCACTTTTCTAAAGGGCCAGAGTACACCTACGTGTATATGGGTGAGGCCGGGGCGCTTGATCATGCGCTCGGATCTGCAACGCTCGTGAGTCAGGTAAAGGGTGTCGTGGTGTGGCACATCGACGCTGACGAAGCGCCCGTCCTTGGCTACAGCAGTTCATACAAATCCAAGGAGCAGGTGGAGTCGCTCTATCGCAACGATCCGTATCGTGCCTCCGACCACGATCCGCTGATAATCGGCATCGATCTGAAGTAGGCTGAAATTGGCCTTGTTAGCTTATTGCGGTAAACTCACGTCTATAATCGGTAGCTGCGCAGTGCAAAACTGTGGATGCAAGATTACGAATGCGGTTCACGTGATGGAGGCGGCATATTGAATAGGGTAATGTTGATCACCGGGGCGTCGTCTGGAATCGGTAAGGCCTGCGCGAAGCGGCTTGCCGCCGAAGGCGACCGTGTCTACGGTACGAGCCGTCATCCAAATGGAGAAACGGGCGTGCCGAACACGCAGATGATTGCGATGGACGTGAACAGCGATGAGTCGGTGAACGCGGCGATAGAGCAGATCATCAGTGCGGAGGGGAGGATCAATATTGTCGTCAACAATGCCGGGGTCGGGATCGCCGGCGCGATCGAGGATACGTCGATCGAAGAGGCAAGAGCGCTCTTTGAGACGAACTTCTTCGGGATGCTGCGTGTCTGCCGCGCGGTCCTTCCCGTGATGCGCAAGGCACATCGCGGAACAATCGTTAATATCTCCTCGCTCGGAGGGCGGATCGGGCTTCCTTATCAGGGCCTGTACAGCGCGACAAAGTTTGCCGTCGAGGGAATGAGCGAGGCGCTGCGTATGGAGGTGCACCAGTTTGGGATTCGGGTGATAATGATCGAACCGGGGGATTTTCGTACCGGGTTTACCAAGAATCGGCGATACGTGGCGGCTGCACAGCAGGATTCCATATATCGGGAGAGCTTCGAGAGTACGATCAAGGTAGCTGAGAATGACGAACAGAGCGGATCTTCTCCGGAACAGATCGCGCGCCTACTCGTGCGAATCCTCCGTAGTCGCAGTCCCAAGGTACGCTATTCGGTAGGCGGCATCTCGCAACGCGGCGCGGCTGTTCTCAAACAGATCTTGCCCAGCCGAGTCTTTGAGTGGGCACTGATGAAGTACTACCGAGTGAATTGAGTACAATCTGACATTACGCACGCAAGAGATAAGGCTTAGAGAGGAGAGGAAGATAGTGGATCTATTTGAGAAGTGTCGTGGGTTCTACTCGGACCCAGCGGTAGCGCATGAGATGGGATTTCCGGCGAGCCCTCATGAAGCACAGGCAATGGGCCTTTACCCGTTCTTCATTCCGCTTGAGCAGAGCGAAGGGACCGAGGCGACGATCGACGGTAAACGCCGGATCATGATCGGCTCCAACAACTACTTGGGGTTGACTGCACACCCGCATGTCCGTCAGGCGGCGATTGATGCATTGAAACGCTTCGGGCCGAGCTGCACCGGTTCGCGGTTTCTCAATGGCACCCTCGCTCTGCACGAAGAGATCGAGGAGCGGCTGGCAAGGTTTGTTGGGATGGAAGCTGCTCTCGTGTTCAGCACTGGCTACCAGACGAACTTGGGTACGCTCTCCGCGCTGATCGGGCGGGGAGATGTGATCATCGGCGATCGTGAGAATCACGCCAGCCTCGTTGATGGATCGCGTCTGGCTCTCGGTAAGCTGTTGCGCTTCCGCCACAACGACATGAACGATTTGGAGCGTGTTCTAGTTAGTGCTCCAGAGAAGGCAGGAAAGCTGGTCGTGGTGGATGGTGTGTTTAGCATGAGCGGGGAGATTGCCCCTCTCCCCGAGATTGTCTCTCTCTGCCATAAGCACCAAGCGCGGCTGATGGTCGATGATGCGCACGGGATGGGAGTTACTGGCCGAGGGCACGGGACCGCGGCGCAGTTCGGGCTGACCGATCAAGTCGATTTGATCATGGGCACGTTTAGCAAGTCGTTTGCCTCGATTGGAGGCTTCATCGCCGGCGCGGCGTCGACGATTCACTGGATCAAGCACCTTGCTCGCTCACTTATCTTCAGTGCCAGCCTTCCCGCCCCGAATGTTGCCGCCGCGCTTGCAGCCCTGGATGCGATTGAGCAAGAACCGGAGCGAGTGGATCGCGTCAACGCTATCGCTGAACGGATGCGCCGGGATTATCGTGAATTGGGATTCAAGGTTGGCAGTAGCGACACGCCGATCATTCCAATCCAGATCGGAGATCAGTTGAAGACGTTGAAGACGTGGAAGGCGCTGTTTGAAGCGGGCGTGTACACGAACGTTGCCATTCCGCCCGCGGTACCGCCTGGGGAATCGATCTTGCGGACAAGCTATATGGCAACCCACACCGACGAACAGATGGATAAAGTCCTGCGGGTCTTTGGCCAGGTTGGAAAAGCGGAGGGGCTCATCTAGTACGCTGAGGTTACCAGCCATCTACGGTGATCGTTCTGTCAGTAGCATCACGATAACCACGCCCGATTCCGGAGAACATGAAGACTAGGTTAACGGCATCCAAGAGCGGGAGAGTGAAGTTGAACCCCATTTTTGTTGCAACATCTGGGTAGTGCTATAATCGTGTTGTTTGGCGATAGAAAAAGGAAGGTGATGTAGATGAAGTGGGCAACGTTTATTCTAGGAGCGCTGCTAATTGGGGTGGTTGCACTGGGTGCACCTCTGTCCCTCTGTAACTACCATTCGCCGCAGACGAGCTTGTCGGACCTCAAGCTCTCAATGAGTTATCGTTACTTTGACGATCCGGCTGTGCCCGGTGTCGAGATCGACTCCGGGAGGATTGCACTCGATTACTCTCAACTGTTTGACTCCCCTGATTATGGGTATTCCCTGTCCGGGGCTGGATCTCTCGATCTGGAGAGCTTAGCCCTCGCTGGTGGGCTCGGGCAAGGAACGGGGACATTCCGTTACTATCTTAGCGATGAGGCGCCGATCTTCGGTTTCGGCGGAGCCGACGCTTCTTACGCCCTCGGGCAGTTGAAGCCCGCGGTAAATGTGAGCGTTGGGGTCGGGTACGGAAGGTTTAGCGACGTCACTCCGCTTGCCAAGGCGGTCAAGATTCAGACGGACTTATTAGCACTGGATGCGATCCCTAATCCTCTTTCAGATGAGACGCTGATGGCGGTTGCCGAGGAGATCGGGAAGAAAGTTGAGTACGCGACAATTAAGGACCTCGTCGCAGCAATCGAGCCGATCATCGAACAGACGGCTGGGGTCACGCTGGACGCGCGTGCACTTCTGACGGTCGAGGATGACATCCTCGCGACAGGTGACGAAGCAAGCTGCGGCTGGGCGGTACAGGCCGGGCTAGGCTACGAGCTGATCGATCCCTACGGCGGGGCGCAGGACGTTCTCGTCACGATCTCTGGTGATGCATCGCTCGCCCCTCTCCCTAACTCCCAGATGACTGTGCACGCCGGGTTCTTCGGCCCATTCGACATTGCGGCCGAGAACACATTGAAGCTGAACGCGACCTGTGACTACCCTCTGAAGGAGGGCGTGGACCTCATTGTTAACTACCAGCTCCAGCGGATACAGCCTCGCGGAGGGACGATTGATATGAGTCAATCGGCGACGGCTTCAGTTGCGTTCAACATTGGCGGAGCTGCTATCTCCTTCCAGGCCGGGTTTACTAAGGGGATCGGAGCCACCGATTGGTCAAAGGATCTAACGATTTCTGTGGGGATGGATCTCATCTAAGAAAGCTGTTGTTCGTGTTTTGTGTTGCATCCGGGGAAGCCTATGGGCTTCCCCGCTTGATTTCGGATTCCTCACTCCTATAGCGAGGGGGCCGCAGTGGAAAGCTTGGCTATGTGAGCTACTTGGACTGCAATCCCCGTACGATGTATTCTTGCTTCAAAATATGCTGCGATAATTCCAAGCGGAAGTTAAGAACAAAGCCAGAATTGCTGAGGAGGTATCTAGCGCGATGAAATTATTGATCATCTACGCAAATCGTTTTGCCTACAAGACTACATTAAAGACGCTTGATTCCGAGGACGATCGAGACGAGAAGCAAACGGTAGAGGAGGCTCTTGTCGGGTTTATCCATGTGGAACCACAGGACGAGGAGAGAGGAAGTGCGGTGGAGACGCACCTGATCAAGCTCCTTAAGTGGGCAGCACGCAAGAACGAGACGCAGCGAATCGTTCTTCATTCGTTCGCTCACCTGGCGGAGGAGAAGGGATCACCGGAGTTCACCAAGAAGCTGCTTGACAGTGCGCAAGAGCGGTTGGTCAAATCGGGCTACGAAGCGCTGCAGACGCCATTCGGATTCTTCCTCGATCTGCACGTGGACGCACCGGGGCACCCACTGGCACGGATCTTCAAGTCTATATAGAGGATGCTCTACCGTTCTTGAGTGCGTAATTACTCTTGATTCTCGTGCGCTCGGGCCATGCCTAAGAGAATTCACCACGAAGGACACGAAGAGCACGAAGGAAGAAAAGGAGCGCAAGCTTCTGCCTCACGCAGAGACGTGAAGAATACAAGAGGAGAGAAGCAACAAGACGCAATGGTCGAACGCGATTCTTGGCGATAACTCCCTCCACACGGCACTCAACCGAGAGTGCAGGAAGCGGTTTTCGACCTAGAACTATTCATGGCGCTGCGGTCAGTCGTACGCCTTTCTGATCTCCTCGGTTGCCAGCAGATCTTCAAGATCCTTCATGTTGCCCCATGATT
>CAZQIV010000239.1:0-5713 GCA_964593705.1 uncultured Lentimicrobiaceae bacterium
AAAAATATGGTACTTACTTTCAAATCACAAGAGCCATTAGGAGACTTGACCCCTACTATTACCTACTTTTTTTCGTATTCCAATGTTTCACCGATAGCTTATTCACAATTCGAGGTTTGACCCAAATGAAATTTTAATGGTTATTCAAAGCTTTCATATCGTCTGCTAGACTCTCGCTGTTCTTCCCCTGCACGCTCTTTTTTAATCGTTTCTTGAAATTCGGCGTATTTATTTTTTGCTAAAGCTCTTATCTCTTCATTTTCATGTTGAAATAATTTTTTTAAGACATCAGATCTTTTCTGCATTATGTCAGCTCTTGAACCACTCCATGAACTCGGACTGAACGAGGCCGTTAAATTATCAAGAACTGCACCTAAATTCGGTGCATTTTCAAGGATAGATTTCACAAGAGGCCTTAATTCAAATTCATCATTTTCATTTGATTTCTTGAAACATTGGATGGATTTTGAAATTAAAGGATAGCGGTTTTGTGGATCGGCCTCGCACCATGAAATAATATCAGCATCTGAAATATTATTAAGAGGATTATCTTTTCTATCGTTTGCTACATCGAATATCCTTCTTCTCATGTAGTCCAAAATCTTATTATTCCCGAGAAATTCATCCAACAATACAAAAGGCTGGGTAGCTGCGATTTGAACAAACAATTGTGAATGGTGATGAATATATATCAGATCATTTATTATATTTTGAATATAATTGTTGCAGATATTTTTTGCAGCATGAATACCTCCTTCCCCTGCAAGACATACATTGGCTATCTGTGCTAATCCATAGTCATGCCCTCTGCTTTTACCAAACCTTTCTGAAAACTGATACATTGAAAGAACATCACGCCCCACATCAAGCAGATTTTCTGAATATTCAGGCTTTTCATTCCTTGATCCGAAAAATCTCATTTTCAGGATATCGATTGCGACACTCATCCCGCCATCTTTGGAAAGGATATTTTTTAACAATTCTGCCAAATCATCATCATTTATTGGTTCATGAACCCTACCCCATGCGAGGTTGTGATAATTATCAATTTTAACATATCCAGCATCAAGCGCTTGATTTAATCTTTCGACACCTCTCTGATCGATTTTTATTGTTGCTTGAAAATTTGGGAACCACTCGCCAAGCAGTTCATCATCTATCAGGCTATCAAGAATTGAATTATGAAGTCCAAAGTCAGTTTCAGCTATTCCTGAAAGGCATCCTAATAAGACGCTTATATTCCTTTTTTCAGGGTCTGTTTTCTCGAATTGTGACCGCAAGATTTCCCATAATTCTTTCTTGTCATCATACCCAATGGCAAGGCCTTTTCCAAAACTCCATAACCTTGACCCTTCGGGTGTGAAAAGTTCCGGCAATAATGTATTCAGCATTTCTGGAGCTTTAGCAACTTCGGTCCCTATTTCAGCTGTTTTCTTCTCAACTTTATCCCATTCACTGTGTTTCCCCCCGTCATCATCATAAACATCCTCTAAACCAAAGGTTGTATTGGTTTTTGACAAAGCATAAGTGCGAGCTCGTTCTATAAGATCATCCGGTCTAAGATAGTTTTCTAGTTTGCAAATCCTCTCTGCTACATCCTTCTCCATATTCTTTTTGTCATATTTTATGATCCCCCTTACTCCAATCCATCCTTCGTTCCATGCATTTTTTTCATGTATCTGAGCCGCTATTCTTTCCAAGACATCATACATGTGGGCATTGGACCACAATCCACGCATCTTTTTAGAAATTATCTTTTGTGCTTTATTCGCGAAAGGTTTATCAGAAAGTGCAATATTTCCGCAAACCTCTATGAATGTTTCAAACCATTTGATAACTTCATCTCTTGTTTTGGGATGGTAACCAAAATCTCTTGGTCTTGCCCCAAATGAAAAATCATAAAATGACCTAAAATCCCATGTCTCGAGAGTGGCGTCCAATAAAAGCAAGCCAAGCTCCTGTCTGCCGACATCATCAGAATTTATTAGCTCATTAATCACTTTAGCCCTGTCTTCTATCGTTGCATGTGTACCCGAACGGTGGATATAGAAAAGGGATTTGAGAACACTACGTGTTGAATTATTATTCTCATCAGTTTCTTCTGAAAGTGCGAATTTGCACATTATTTCCACACTTCTATCAAATAGATCTGGGTCATAGGCAAGATGCCGAAGAAGTCTTACAAATCTATCGTAATACACATTGTCTCTTGATGTGAATGTTTTGCCATCATTACCTTCCGCAGCGTTTTCTATAGCCTCTAATGTTTTTACGGGTGAAACAGGTGCGATATTTTTAAACACTGTAATTCCAAGTTCATTAAAACTACAATTGGCATTTCCAAGCCATCCTTCAGGCAATAACAATTCATTGACAATTTCTACAGCTTGTTCACAGTCATGGAGATAGCTTAAACGACGTGAAAATGATTTGATAAGGCGTTCTGATCCGCTGTTTAGAAAAGCTTTAGCTATTTCATCTTTGGGGATAGATTCAAGTGCGAGTTTTGCAAGACTGTTGGCAATTGCGTGTGGCAGCACTGCCCTCCATACATGCCTTGATTGAATAAGGTCACGTTTCCGCAGTGTCGTAACATCTCTGTATAAATCATTTGTTGACTTACCTGCAAGGGATGCCAATATTTTAAGTTCTGATTTTTCTGACGCTGTGTTTGTACCTTCAAAAGAATACACAAGCGAGCAAACCTGGGCGGAAATCAGCAGGTTCTCGTTTGGATCATTTCTTTGATGGAATAGCCTTTTAAACAAGTCTTCATCACGCAATCCTGACAAGGATTCTCCTTGCTGTACTGTAGTTGCAAGTGAGATTGCTATACGCGCATTACCGCCGGAAAAATTAGCGATTGTTTGGGAATCGACTTGACTGATATGTTTAAATCGTTTCCTTACAAGTTTTTCGATAAGCTCTTCACTTGCAGGTTCAAGTCGAAAAACATTTGTTTCCTCAGGAATATCATCACGCACATCGTACTCGACAGTAAGCAAGCTTACAGTGCTATCCGGTACAGAGCATGTTTTTGTAAGTGTATTATGCAGATCAGGTGGGCAGTTATCGACAATCAAAACCGCCCTTGTCCTGTTCGCAATAAGTTGCTCAGCAAAGGTTTTTGGGCTGGGATTAGGGCTATCAGAAATATCAGTATAGAACGCCAACGAATGATTAAGTGCATTATCTCCGATTCTATCGTCAAAAAGAGCTTGCACAAGTCTTGTTTTTCCAACACCTGATAATCCTGCCAATCTGACTGAAATACCCGGAAAAGACAACTCTGATCTAAGGTTTTGGATGCCATCTTTAATTGTTATCCCGTCTTTTGAGGTCGCGCCATCTTTCAGTCTTAACCTGTCATCAATCAGATATTCATCATCAGTCCCACCCTTTGGATTCGACCAATTTTCGTATGACTGCCATCCCTCAATTTGCCTGCCAATTTTGATTCTAACCCATAAAATAAGGAATGGATGTGAACGTACCCATGTAGCAATACGTCCTCTGTCAAGGAAATCAAGCTCTATGTTCTCATTGTTATCTGCCTCAGCGACCGCTTCTTTCATTGCATCAATTCGGTCTTTAAGGGCGGTCCCTGTAGTATTAGCACCAGAGCAGGCAATGATGTAACCACCGTTTTCATTGATAAGTTCCTTTATGCAATCCCTCAGTTCACCTTTGGGCTTCATTTCAGAGATGATCTTCGGTTTTGGCATGTCAGGCTTTTTGACCTGAAAGGCTGTCGAACATCTGGGGATAAGACTATTTTCAGGCGGTTGAACAACATCACGGACGACGACATCAAGCCCAGCGTCCGGAGCGTCTTGATGTCCGCCCCATGTAATTCCTTTTGTGGGCAGCCCTGCCTGACGATAATCGGCTTCACACAATAGACCGATTAATTCTCGGAGTTGAGCGTCACCAAGCTGTGCGATGTCCTGGCCTGTGATTTCAAGCAGATTTGACATGTTGATAAAATATGTTCCTATTCCTGTAGTTAAATCTTGTAAGATTATCCAGTAAAATGGACATTTTTGCTTTTCCGCAGCCTTTCGATATCCGCCCCCATCCACGATATCCGAGGTGCGGGCCAACGCCGCTAATCAGCCGCGCGACTTTTTGCGTCGGCTGAATTAGCGGCGTTATGATTCATCTTTTTTTCTGAGCGTAATAGTACCTTTATTTGTTGAAAGAGCTCCAAAAAGATTGTCATATATATGATATAGTTTATCTATATCTTTGTCACCGGCAGATAAAAAGTTAATTGAGAGATAATTCATGATTAAATCATGTGAGAAACTTTCAATGAAATTTTCCGAATAATATTCATTATCTTGGTTTAATATGCCATTATTTTCAATATTATCTATTATTCCTGATAATATTTCACATTGCGGATCAAAAGGATTTTCTACATCTAAACATTCATTTAGATTTTTTGCTCTAACATCATAAGGCGGGTAATCTTCCAAACTAATTTTCTTAAGGTGAAAACGGAAATATAAAGCTGCTACGAAAAGAAGCAATGAGTTCCTTATAACTGGAATTGGAAAACGTAGTATTTTTAATAATTCCAATGCCGTTCTATCAGCCTCCATTTCTTTCTTTTGGTCACTATCCGAAGAATTAAAATGGCCATGATAAATGTGTGATAATTCGTGAAAAATCGAGAAAAGGCAAAAGAGCTCTTTCACTATAAGGAATAATGATAGACTATTTTGAGGCAAATACTGAACAAGTTTAGGCAGTGAACCTTTGGAATCTAATAAGGTGTATATCCAACTTGCGTTTTGAAACAATGGTAGAAATTTATCCTGGCCGCTCCGGGAAATATTATTGGAATGTACACAAATTATTCCCATAATATGATTCGCTGCGATTGCATCCAACCAATCCAAATAGCCGACAGAAATGAATAATATTTTTTTGTTACCATTGATTACAGTAAAAATTTCTGGTTTTTTTATGGGCAAGCAATAAAGAGCAGTTTGCATTGATTTAGCAATAATAAGAGAAAATATGTGACTAGAATATGCATATTTATGAGTTTTACCAAAATATTGTCCTGTGCAATTATCGATTTCAACCTCATTTAAATCAAACATATTTAAAATGGTTGTAGGAATATTCACTGTATTATCTCTAATTTTATTTCTGTTTATCTACATCAGAATAATTGATCACAATTTCTTCAATTGATTCTTTATTTACAATTATTTTTCTATCTTCAATCATAACAATCTTTTCGCATTTTTCACTATGGATTATCATTTTTGCCATCTTAATTTTAGCAGCGTTTTTGTGGAAAAAATCCCATATTGCGGATGATAAAAGATTTATAGCGATCCCTCCCCCTATCGAAATAAAAGCAGTAAACATTAATTCTTTTTCTATTAGCCCTTGCGTTTTTGTTGATTCAGAAATGTCGACCGATATTTCTGAATCATTTTGTTTTTCGAAACATTCTTTCAACTGTTCATCAAGCGACTGGTCATAGGTTCGAATTGTAAATTCAATTTTATCCATAATAATCTCCGCCATCAAATTTTGTCAAAATCAGCTATTCTTAAATCAGGGTTTAGACTTTATCATAACGCTTGGTATCACCAGTTGCTATGAAGTGCAGCGGAATCGCAATCTGGTGCATACCATTGTTGGACGAAGCCGCTACGCGGCAGGCAAACAACGTCATAAATTAAATCAT
>CAZQIV010000240.1:0-5710 GCA_964593705.1 uncultured Lentimicrobiaceae bacterium
AAAATCCATGAGATAAGATGCAACCGCAATGGCGATATCGATAATGTGATTAATGACCTTACTACGTCATTTTCAGGCACGTTCGACAGGTTTTCAAAATTCGAGGAAAAGGATTCCGTTTACGTCTATGATCCTATTGATTGGATGTGGGTAGCACATGCCGATGACTGGTTATGGCATTTAAAAAGGATTCAAGCTGATTACGCATGGGACATTGAACGGGGCGATCCTGACATTAAAATTGCTATAATTGATTATGATTTTGATGTCACTCACCCAGATCTTGCGACTGAAATAATTCCCCACAATGATCCATATTCCGGTTACCAATATACCTGTAATACCACTCATTGGCATGGAACAACTGTGGCCAGTTTTGCTTCCGCAGAAACAACGGAAATTGGAGGAACAGCACAAGGACAATTGGCATCAGTCGGATTTAATACTAAGATTATTGGATACATGTCAGGGTCACGACAAACAAATCTAACAAAAGCGCTCCATGCATGCAACGTAATGGGAGCTGATGTTATGGTTTCATGTGCAGGAGGTTCTCTTGGCTGTTCTCCCAATCCAAACACTGGAGAAGAACTAATTATAAAGGAAATTCTTGACAATGGGATGTCAATTGTGATGCCTGCAGGAAATGGTCCAAACAGTACTTCATGTGGACCAGCTGGTAATCAACATGCGTTTTACCCTTTTAATCCTGAATATGATGATCGGATAATTATTGTTACCAGCACTGATTTTGACGATAATCATTTTCATGAAATCAATGGTGAAGATCATACACACAGTCATTTTCCCGAAGTCGATATTTGTTCACCAGGATATGATATAATGGGTGCCTCCATAACTGAATGTGGTGGCAATACATGGCCATATTATGGTTCTTATGGAGGCACTTCCTTTGCCACACCAATCGTAGCAGGAGTTGTCAGTTTGTTAAAATCAATTAATGAAGATTTCACCCCGGGCGAAATACAAGAGTTTATCAAAAGGACTGCCGATCCTGTAACTGATGGGCAAAATTATCAAGGGCTTATTGGCTCTGGAAGGATCAATGCTTTTGCCGCTGTTGACCTCGCCGCTAATTGCGAGCCTGAAATCATAACCGGGATAGAGACCTGGACAGATGACAAAGTCATATTATGTGGGTTAATTATCGAAGATGGTGCAGAATTGACTATCCATTCAACAGTAGAACTTTCGCATGGCAGTGATATTATTGTTAAACCCGGTGGAAAACTTTATTTGGACAGTGGCAGTACCTTGACCTCATTGGACAATATTCTTTGGCAGGGGATAGAAGTTTGGGGCGACCCGGCTTCACCTTTTCCAACTGAACAGGGACTGTTGACAATTAGGAACGGGGCATTGATCGAAAATGCAGAAGTAGCTATTAGAAACCACCGTTTTGTCATAGACTTAATCCCTCCCGACAGTCACCAAGGAGGTATAACCAAAGCCTATAACTCTACTTTCAAGAACAATAAGAAAACAATGGATTTCAGGAATTATGGCTACAATTCACATAACTACATCAGGGATTGCGAATTCATTTACGATGATAACTATCTCGGTAGTAACAGTCCTGGTTATTTTATTGAATCCAGGTATATGAAAAGCCTTAGTATTTACAGTAGCGATTTTTCTAATAATACATCCGAAACGTATAACGGTAAGGGGATTTACAGCTATAAATCAACTGTTTTTATTAAAGGTAAATGCATTAGCCAAACCTATCCCTGTTCCGAATGGGAAAACAACAATTTCAACAATCTTGTTTACGGTGTTTATGCCATTGACAACCTGGCCGGAAAATATGTTGATATTCGCAACAGCTCATTTAACCAATGCCAGAGGGGGGTTTACGTAAGTGGTGTAGATGGTGCCAGAATTACATCAAATGAATTTAATGAACCACAGGCTTATGAATTCGACATCCAAAAATATGGATTGTACTTAAATAACTCAACAGCATATCATGTTGAGGACAACGATTTCTTTGGCCCATCACCAACCCAAAAAGGTGCAATTGGTGTTTATGTAAACAATTCTGGTACAAGCTGGAACCAGGTTTACAACAACAGGTTTGAAAATCTTAAATATGCTACATTTGCTTATGGTATAAACCGCTTTGAAGAAGAAACTGGTTTGTGCATTAAATGTAACGATTACAAGAACAATAACTATGATGTTTTTGTAAACGGCAAGCCTTATGTTGATAACCATGGTATCGCGCAGTACCAGGGTAGTTTTTTGTTATGTGATACATGTCCGGCAGGAAATACTTTTTCTGGAGCAACTGTATGTAATTATGTAAATTCAGAAGGAATGGGATATGTACTTTATATTTATCATGGTGCAAATATGGGGTTTGAAAACCTTATGCCAACTTGCATTTCCGGTATTGGTTTATTAGAAAATCCTTTCGCTTATTACGAAAAAGAAACATCTTGTCCTTCAAAACTGGAAAATAGTGGCCACATTGAGGATGACAAAGATGGTATAGCTGATGCCGAAAACAATTCAGGCCAGAAAGAAGCCCAGCTCTCGGCCTGGGTTGACGATGGTGATACGGATGGTTTGAATTTTGATGTGCTGTTAAGCTCACCACCTGAAGCTGGTGAGGTTTACTATGATTTAATGAGCCAGGCTCCCTTTATCAGCGATACTGTTTTAAAAACAGCCATCTATAAAGAAGATGTATTGATCAATGCGATGATCCGTGATGTGCTGGTTGCAAGCCCACAATCTGCAAAAAATCAGGAGATATTGGATGCCATCGACGAACGTTTCGACCCCATGCCACAATGGATGAAAGACCAGGTATTGGAAGGTCTTAATGTTTTAAGTGCAAAAGAAGCCGTTGAGGCCGAACTTTCTTCATGGAAACAAAAGCGTGGGGAACATTTCAATAACCTTTACCAGTTTTTCCGTAAAGATACACTTGATCCTGCTACTTTGGATAGCCTGGAATTTTTACTTGCAAACGATCTATATCTTGATTCAAAATATCGTTTAGTATTCCATTATTATCAGGAGCATGATTTTACCAACATGAATGCTGTATTGAACAATATTCCTTCGTCTTTTGATCTTTCTAATACTGAACAGGTCATTCATCAGGATTACCTGTTTTTATTCAGCATTCTTGAACAATTGGCAGGCAACGAACTTCTGATTGACGAAGCCAGGGCAATACAACTTGAAACCCTTATCCAAAAGGATGAGTATTTCCCTGGTGCTTATGCAAGGGATATTCTTGTGGCAGCCGGGTTTATCAATTATGAAGAACCTATAATTATTCCCGAAGCGTTTAAGTCATCAGAAGTTGTTGAAAATGAACTATTCAATTCGTTTGACAAACCTGAAATACTAAACGTGTTTCCCAACCCTGCTGACGATTATATCGTGGTTGATTACAATGCAGAAGGCCATAATGGTATTGTGTTGTTAAGCATAATCGACCTAAATGGCAAATCCGTTTTTGCAGAAGTACAAAATGCAAAACGCAACCAAAAAGTAATTAGCACTACTGATTGGAAAAGCGGTATTTACCTTGTTTCTGTCTCAGTAAACGGCTCTACCATTAAAAGCAGGAAACTGACTATAAAATAATTTTTTAACCATTGGTAAGGGTTTGGCTTTTTTACCAAGCCCTTACTTTAAACTCACAACAGATGAAAAAAATTATTTTATCAATGCTGCTTTCGATAACCATTTCGACCTCTTTCTCTCAAAAAGACGACTGGATCAGGGTATTTGGAGGAGCGGAAACTAATTTGAGTGCGGATTTAATTGAAACTTATGACAAAGGTTATTTAATTCTTGTTAATACATCCCCAGGGGGCAATCTTACAATAAGTTGGTTAATAAAAACTGACATAAACGGAGAAGTGTTATGGGAGAAAAAAATCGGTGATGGATCTACTTTTATGGGATTTAAAGATATGCATGCTACCCCTGACGGTGGCCTCGTTTTAACAGGAACAAACTATTTGCTTGATAATACTTTTGGTGATCCATTCTTTATGAAATTAAATGAATGCGGAGAAAAAGAGTGGTGCCGAATTTTTTACCATGAGGCCCCTTTGGCATTTTGGGAATCTGGATTACAAATTATTCCAGTACCTACAGAAGATTCATACGTGGCTTTAGTATCTCCCTGGGGCGATGAACAATCGCCTGGAACTGTAATGCAAGGTATATGGCTGTTTAAACTCAACAATGATGGTGAAGCCATCTGGATGAAAAATGTTTTTGATGAAGTAAATCCGGAGGCGTGGAATGAAATACCCTTACAAATGCTTGTATCCTCTGAACAAGAGTTAATAATCTCGGGTTTGACATTATACGGCTTCCCGGGTTATTTTAAACCATTTATAGTATCAGCCAATTTTGATGGCACAGAAAACTGGTGGTCTATTATTGCCCAAAATGAAAATTGGAGGGGAGAAGTATATGATGCAACGGAAGATGCTTTTGGGAATATTTATGCAACAGGATGGTTTGCGGAATATGATCCTCCCGAGCCATATTACCCCTCCATCCATAAGCTGGATATAAATGGGAATATAATTTTTTCAAAGCTCATTATTGATTCAACTGAACAAGTAAATACCTTTTGCGTAAATATGGTAAACGACTCAACCCTTGATGTAGCTGCAGCAATGAATTATCCAGGGCAACAGCCATATAATACAATTATCCGTATAGATTCAAGCGGCAATGTCTTATTGCAAAAACAAATCCTTCAATCCAATTTTGGATTTTCAAATGGTATCCGAACGTTTGATGATAAATTCTTGTATGTTGGCCCCGTAATGGAAGGGGGCAATATTAAAATACACCTCCATAAATTCAATTCCGATTTGGAGTACGACAGCATTTATACACAGCCATTCGATTACGATTATATGTGTAATGATTTGCCAATTATTTCAGACACAATTGGAATTGCTGATTGCGATATTTGGACAAACCTGCCCGGCGAAATCGAGTACAATCAGGCTAAAAACCTTGTTGTTTATCCCAATCCGGCTAAAGAAAGGATAAAGGTAAAGTTGCCGTGGGCTACAGTAGAAGAACAACCCTTTGGCCCATACACCAGCCGCCATTTCAACCTGCAATATTTCGAAAATTCGATTTTGAAAATTTATGATATTTACGGTAAGCAAGTAAAAGAAATATCTTTGCAGCACCAACAGGAAAACGAATTGGAAATCAATATTTCAACATTGCCCGCTGGAATATATTTAATAAATTTGTACGAAAATAAAAAGAAAATGGCAAGTGGAAAATTTATTGTTAAATAGGGTTTTTTATTAAATCAAATTAATGTCAGTTAAATGAACCACGAACAGGCTTTTACAAAACAAAATCAAATATCATGACTCAATTAACAAAAATCCCGACCCAAAATTGCATACACATTGGTCATTCCCACAGGCTGCCCCATGACCAAAAATGCCCAAAGAGTATGCAATTGCCAACGCAAAAACAAAAAATGGTCAATAAAGTACGGTGGGTAACACGCAATATAAAAAATTGGGCGGATAGTGCTAAACATGAACATTTTAACATCAAATTACCATTGTAGTAAATTGAAAGATTGGTATTTCAAAATGCCCAACTTTTCATATTGCCACCGTTATGGGCAATTTAAAAGAACGTAGCGGTTAAAAATGGGCTGACCACCCGT
>CAZQIV010000241.1:0-5656 GCA_964593705.1 uncultured Lentimicrobiaceae bacterium
TTTAGAGTTTAGAGTTTAGAGTTTAGAGTTTAGAGTTTAGAGTTTAGAGTTTAGAATTAAGAGTTTAGAGTTTAGAGTTTAGAATTAAGAGTTAAGAGTTTAGAATTAAGAGTTTAGAATTAAGAGTTTAGAATTAAGAGTTTAGAGTTTAGAGTTTAGAGTTTAAAGTTTAGAATTAAGAGTTTAGAGTTTAGCGTTGAAAAGTTTTATTTATGATGATAGATTTATATACTGATACATTTTTTATGAGGGAGGCGCTCAAGGAGGCTCAAAAAGCCTACGACCTGGGCGAAGTTCCTGTGGGAGCCGTTATTGAATGTAATCACTTGATTATTGCACGAGCCCATAATCTTACCGAGCAACTTACCGATGTTACCGCCCACGCCGAAATGCAGGCTTTTACCGCAGCGTCCAATTACCTTGGAAACAAATACCTCGAAAACTGCACATTGTATGTAACCCTTGAGCCTTGCATTATGTGCGCCGGAGCAGCTTACTGGACACAAATTTCAAAAATCGTATTTGGAGCTTTTGATGAGAAAAGGGGCTTCACAAAAACACATTCAGGCATTCTGCATCCAAAAACCAAACTTGAAAAAGGTATTATGGAAAATGAATGTGCAATTATTTTAAAAGAATTCTTTAGCAAAAAACGATAAACGGTGGTAATAAAATAGGTGTTTCTGCGAATTAAATGGAAAGTAAAATAATAATGATTTAATAGTTGTTGGTAACAAATAACAGTGATGAAAATTTGTAAATAGATTTCTCTGCCGCAAATGCGGCATCGAAATTACAAAGTTTACGTATTTTGAGGGGAGGAGGGGAATCGGGCGCTTCGCGCCCGATTCCCCTCCTCCCACAACTACAACGCGAGCGATGTCACCTCGAAGGAGCTTGCGACTGAGAGGTCTGTTTAATAGTTAGGCTTTCAATGTTTTACAAATACTTGTCATTAGTACCCGCCCTCCGGCGGAGAAAAATCTGTTTACAGTGATAGCCATTATTTATATCCACACAAATGGTAGTAGAACCATAAATTCTAAGTTTGGTATTACATCTATTCAGATTCATCAAAACTATAAACATCAACCGCCTCTAATGGAATACCCAATTCTTCGAGCACATCAGCAGGCTGCTTATAACAGTTGCGCAAGCGGTACACGAAAAAGTTTTCGACATGCTTATCCTGCTTAAAAATTCTGATTATCTCGGGGTTTTCAATATACTTGAAATATTCAAATAAATAACCGGGGCTGCTAAAATTCCTGCTATTTGTAATAAAATAGGCATCGCTTCCTAATCTTATCTCCGGGCGTTCCCTGTTTATCCAGGCATATTTATGGATGTCGTTCAAATCGCCAATGGCCAACAAATAAAAATTGTATGGCTGTGCCACGTAATAATCAAGGTGTGCAGCCGGAAACCATTTATTTGAAATTATGGGGGCATCAGCATTCATGTTCTTCGAATAAAAATCCTGATCGGCCAATTTCGAAAATTTATATCCAATTTGCTTCCAGCCATAAATATCGAGGGTTAAATCATCCTCACCTAATGCTCTGGAATCTTCGGATGGTGTTGGCGGCATTACACCTAATTTGATTTGGAGCACCCCCACAGTAATTGCAATAACCAATAGCAAAGACGAACCAAGAATTACTTTGGGGAAAAGCACTACTCTTGCAGGTTTCATGGCTTTTTCGGCAAGGTAAGCAGCGGCAAAAACAATAAGACTGATATAAGCCGGGGCGGTCCAGTGGGGAAGTGTTTTTCGGAACAGTGCAAAAAACAAAAACAATACAATCAGCGGAAGCGAAGTAGCAAGTAGAATACGCTTATGCTCCCGGTTTATCGAAAACTTTTTCTTGAACAAAGCTATCAATGCAAGCACGATGATGGTAAAATTAACCGGGTTGTTGTATAAAATCTGGCCGAAAAGTTCGGTAATAAAATAATCAGGCCTAATGCCTGAGCCAAAAAAACTAACCCTTTCGCTTTGAAATGTAAAGCTGATAAATTTATTTTCAATATTCCAAAAAACTACCGGGCTAAAAATAAGAATCGTCATGAGTATCGAAAGATAAAACTCACTTTTCTTAAGCCATTCCCTGTTGTAAAATACGATGTAAATTCCGGCACCCACCCATAAAAATACAGAGGTGTATTTTGATAACATGGCAAATCCAAGTGGTATTGAAGCAAAAAAAAGTGCCCTGGCACGATTTTTCGAAATGGGCTTGCCCGGAAGTACCTTTATCAATACATAAAGACTAATCAACCAAAAAAACAATTGTGGCGTATCGGGCAATATAAAAACACCGGCAATAACAAAGCAATACACCGAGGTGTTGTAAAGCATTGCAGCAAAAAGTCCGGTAAGAAAATCTCTGATATGTTTGCCAATCAGAAAAATAAGGTATGTGTTTACAGCGCCAAGTATTACCGAGCCTAAGCGGATAAAAAGCTCGCTGTTGAAATGAAGATTCCACGAAAAGACCTGTATTGTAAAACCAACCATTGGAGGGTGATCGAAATGACTCAAATCAGGAAAAAGGGCATAAGTCCAATAATAAACCTCATCATTTCCCAATTCGAGAAACCACGCTAAAAAACCTCTGATAAAAAGAGAAATAAGGATTATGGCAAAAAGAATGCCGTATAGGATACGTTTATTCGGCAGTTTATCTTCCTTAAAATCATTGCCATGTATCATATTTTAGCGAATGTAATAATTGTTAGATCTTTGCCTGATCCTGCCCTTTGATGACGGTCGGTTACTTATCCTTGCAATAATTATTATCAATATTATAACAATAATTAATGCTACCCCCCGCTGAACCCAGGTTTTTACATAATCAATTTTTGATGTTATTTGTTCAACAGGGGCATCGCCACTATATCGATAAACCGGATTAAGGTAAAACTTATTCCCATTGTCAAAAGTGATCTCAGTACGCACATAAGTATCAGAAAGTGTAATGGGGTAAAAAGCAACATTTGTGTCAACAACATTGCTTTTAACAATACCGTTTTGTCCGATAAAAGCAAACAGTCTTGCTTTCTCGCTCAGCTCAACAAACAAGGTATCGTTAACCACACTTACATTTTTAAGCACAGCAATGCGCTTGTGATCTTCAGCTTTTTCAACTAAATCTGCACCTTGCCGCATGGCAATATCAGCCCCGAAGGCTTTTCCCGACTTTAAGGCAGTAATCACATTTTTAGAATCAAGGTTTTCGGTATTGATAAAAGTACACATGCGCCCAACTTCGGTGGGATCGAAAACATCATGTGCATCATCGTTGGCCAAAATATACGCGCTATGCCCGCCCGATAATGCTGCATCCCAATGGTGGGGCGACTTTCTTATTTCATTCAAAACTTCAATAAGGTCGTAATTGGAAAGTTTTCTCATATCATCGAGTAAATACCCATCGCGAAGATCAGGATGTGCAAGTGTAACAATGTCGTTGTTCTCACGAAGAATGTTGATGATATGTTGTTTGTGACTGATATTTTGATAAAACGGATAATCAATCCAATTTACTTTTTTGGAGCCAATACAAACCTGGTGAACTTTCCTGATACTGTATCCATGCTCATAGGTTGGAATGTACCAGGTATTACCTTCTCCAAAATCATTTATTTTCATGTAATCGGAGGTTACAATAATATCATAACCCAACTGCTTGTAAACAATTTGTATGGCTTCGTTTGAATTATTGCGCCCGTTGGTAATTCCCATCCATGCATAAGATTGTACCTGAAAATTCCCCTTTTTCCAGTTGGCGATATCTATGCCCTGGTATGGGTTGTAGATTTTATCTCCCGAAAAAACTTCCGCATCGCTGAATTTATAGACCGGAGCAATGGCATAAATCACAAAAAAAACGACAATCAGGATTAAAATAATCAGTCCGATCGCCTTCATCAAAAACTTTATAAATTTAAACAGCATTTATCTAATATTATAGTCAGGCATTAGTAGTTTGAGCAAAAGTAACAATTAATCCATTTCCCGGTTTAAAAAGAGTTTTACCGTGCATGAAATTGTTTGTTGCAATTTTCGTCTTCAAACAATTAAAGATGGCAAATATTTCGTTAATTTTGAATTTTTAAAATTAATTTACTGTGAAACAATACAAAACACTCTACAGGAGTCAATCAGATTCTGTAATTGCAGGCATTTCGGGGGGACTTGGAAAGTACTTCAACACCGACCCGATTTTATTCCGTATTCTTTTTGTAGTCTTTACTTTTCTTGCTGCCGGTGGCGTGGTGGCGTACATAATTTTATGGATCGTAATGCCGGTTGAGCCTTATCGTTTCCATAAGGAAGATCCATATTTTAAAAACACGTCCCCCATGGACGGCGAGCAAAGCCATCAGGAAGGCGATGAGGCCGAAAATCAATTTTCCCCGAAAAATTTCAAACCCAGAAATGATGGAGGTTTGATTGTTGGGATTGTTTTAATTACGCTGGGTGGAATATTTTTAATTGCCCGGCTGGTTCCATACATTGATTTCAGGGATATTTGGCCGGTAATTTTAATTGTTGTCGGGCTTGTAATTATTGCCGGAACCTTCCGTATTAAAAAATAAATTTTCCAATTTTCACAGCACGCTTTATTGACCATATAAATTAAAATACTATGAGAACAAAAAATGTTTTTTGGGGTGTAATCCTGATCACTATCGGGATATTATTTGTACTTCGAAATATGGGTATAATTTTTTTCAACTGGTTTTCAATTCTTAACCTCTGGCCTGTATTTCTTATCGTTTTAGGGGTGTCGCTCCTTCCTATCAAAGGAGTTGTTCGGATTATTCTTGGCTTTTTGGTGATCGTCCTTTCGCTTATTTTCATTTCCAATACCGATTATTACGACCGCTATCAATACTTTGGCCCCCACAATTGGAGATGGTGGGAAAACGATGAATACAGCAATTACGATAATGATGACACTTACGAATGGTGCGATCAACAGCTTTATGAAAATTACGATAATGAAATTAATAATGCCATACTAAAGCTTGATGCCATTGCAGGTGAATTTAATATTACAGAAACTACCGACTATCTTATTGAATTTAACCGGGAAGGCAATTTCGGAAAGTACTACCTTCATGCCGACAATGTAGGTAGCGCCGTAGAATTGAAAATTGATATGGATTCGTACATCGAGGGCGGCCACAAGCTTAAAAATCAAGCCGAAATCAGCCTTCATCCCGAGCCTGTATGGATTATAAAAGTTGATGCCGGTGCAGCAAAAATAGACTTCGACCTGAGCCCGTATAAAATTGACAAACTGGATATTGACAACGGGGCATCATCCATCAAAATCAGGTTAGGCGACAAATACAAAAACCCCAGGCTGATGATAAACTCCGGGGCTGCCGCCACTGTAATTGAAGTCCCACAATCCTCAGCCTGTGAAGTACTAACAAATACTGTCCTCACAAGCAAATCGCTGGATGGCTTCGATAAAATTGAAACCGGAGTGTATAGAACCGACAACTTCAGCACTTCCGAAAATACCATTGTTATCGAGGTGGATGCGGCCATTTCAAGCCTGAAGGTGGTTAGGTATTAAAAAATTAGAGGTTAGAGGTTAGAAGTTAGAGGTTAGAAGTTAGAGGTTAGAAGTTAGAG
>CAZQIV010000242.1:0-5579 GCA_964593705.1 uncultured Lentimicrobiaceae bacterium
TAAGCGAGGGACTGCAAATGGCGACTAATGACTCTGTTATTGCAGGGGCCATCAGCATGGGTTTGCTGGCGATATTGGCAGATATCTTTTTAGGGAGGGTTGAAAATTGGATAACCCCAACTGGCCTAAAGATTAAGAGGTAATACATCATCAACAGTACGGAGTGAATTATGGGAATCATGTTAAGCCTACAGGAAGTAACAAAGATATATCCCGGCGCTGAACACATAAAAGCAGTGGATAGCCTCTCATTCGACCTGGAAGAGGGAGAAATATGCACTCTGGTTGGGCCCTCCGGCTGCGGCAAGACTACAGCCATGAAAATGATAAATAGACTGATTCCAATAACCAGCGGTAAGATCTTGATTGACGATCAGAATGTCAACCGGCTGGACACCATTGAATTACGACGCAGTATCGGTTATGTGATTCAGAATATTGGTCTATTCCCCAATATGACAATTGCGGAGAATATCGCGACAATACCGAAACTTAAGGGTTGGGATCACGACCGGATTGCCGAGAAAGTAGAAAGTCTCCTCGAAATAGTCAATCTCCCCGCAGAGGAGTTCATGGGCCGTTATCCACGGGAACTTTCCGGTGGTCAACAACAACGCATAGGTGTTGCACGGGGTATGGCCGCTGATCCCCCAATAATGCTAATGGACGAGCCGTTTGGGGCCATTGATCCAATCAACAGAGAACATCTCCAGGATGAATTCTTAAAAATTCAAGCGAAGGTAAAAAAGACAATTGTGTTTGTTACACACGATATTGATGAGGCCATAAAGATGGGTGACAAGATATGTCTTCTAAAAGATGGAAAGCTCGTCCAATTTGCCTCTCCTGAAGAATTGCTCACCGAGCCTGCTAATGGGTTTGTCCGTGATTTTGTGGGAGGCGACCGCACTCTGAAACGACTCAATCTTCTTAAGATTAAGACGGCAATGAAGCCGGATCCTCCTGTAATCATGCAAAATGAGTCACCTGAAAAGGCAAAATCAATGCTCAGAGAGCTTAAGCTGGATCATCTTATAGTGGTAGATAATGAAAAGCGCCTGATCGGTTATGTAGACCAGGAAGCCTTAACAAAAAAGGCGGATGAGGTGGGAGACGTAACAAAATCCACAGAAGCCTTTTTGCCGGCCTCTTCCAGCCTTAAGGATGGCCTCTCCGAGATATTTACCTATGAGCTAGGCTATATTATAGTAGTTGATGAAGAAAAAAAGGTGCTTGGTATACTTAGAGAAGAGGAAATAAAAAATATCTTAAGGAAATAGGATTATGCAAATCAGATTATTCTATCCATTCATTAAAAAATTTGCGCCTTTTGTGGTAACTGTCATAATTGTTTTCTTGCTTTACAAATATTACGGCGCCTTAAAATACACTTCCGACAATTTGGCGGAGTTTTTCCGGCTGAGCTATGAGCACTTTTTTCTGGTCATTGTAAGTATGGCAACTGCTGGAACCGTTGGTGTGGGTCTTGGAACAATTATGACCAGGAAAGGCTTTGAGCGTTTTGGCTCCGCTATTATGGCAATGGTAAATGTCTGGCAGAGTATCCCCTCTCTTGGAGTTATTGCTTTGGCCTATGGTTTTTTGCCATTAGTTGGGCTTTCCGGAATCGGTGTTGTACCGGCGTTGATAGCTCTTTTTTTTCATGCGGTTGCCCCTATTGTCCGCAATACGTATGCCGGCATCAAAGATGTGAGCAATGATGTAATTGAATCTGCAACCGGTATGGGAATGACCCCAAATCAAATCCTATTTAAAATTGAAATCCCTAATGCCCTGCCTGTTATCATGGGTGGGATCAGAACAGCAACAGCTATTATTGTAGGCTCTGCCCCACTGGCTTTTCTTATTGGGGGAGGAGGCCTTGGTTTCTGGATCTTTACAGGTATTGCCCTTATGGATATGGGGATTCTGATTGCAGGCGCAGTTCCTGTGGCCGTAATTGCCATGTTATTTGATGCACTGCTCGCCAAGTTCGAGAAAATTGTCGTCAGTAAAGGCATTCAAATTAAGGAATATCAAACTGCTTGATATGGCTATAGTATCGGTTATCCGATGTCTGTTTTTTTATTCTTAATAACTATTAAATAAGGAGGAGTTTATAATGAAAAGACTTATCATTTCACTGGTTGCAGTATGTTTCTTGACTTTACCATTAGCTGTTTTTGCCGGTGGCCCGGTAAATGTTGCATCCAAAGGCTTTACTGAGCAGGTTATCCTGGGAAAAATTATGGTTAATCTTCTAAAAGATAGGGGGATACCGGTAAAAGACCGCACCTCCCTTGGAGGGACCAACGTCAACCGAGAAGCACTGGAACAGGGCCAGATCGATGTATACATGGAATATACGGGAACTGCATGGATGACTTTTTTTAAGAAGAAAGAAGTAGTGCGCGATTCCATGGGTCTTTTTGAAAAGGTTAAGGCCATTGACGCGGAGAAAGGCTTAGTATGGCTTACGCCGGCCAAATTCAATAATACCTATGCCATTGTAATGTCCACAAAGAAAGCGGATGAATATGGGATTAAGACTTTATCAGACTGGGCTGCATGGATAAAAAAGAACCCTGGAAAAATGACGGTAGCGGTAAATACTGAATTTTACTCAAGAGCTGACGGTTTTAAGGGAATGATGGGATATTACGGTCTCACATTTGGTAAAGACATCCCTGACTCCGATGTTAAAAAAATGGAAACCCCTCTTTGCAAAAAGGCCGTACGCGATGGACAGGCTTTATGCGGCATGGCATTTGCGACTGATGGAGAAATCAAGGCCTATGATCAGATGGTCTTAGGAGACGATAAAAGCTATTTCCCGATCTATAACCCGGCCCCTGTGATTCGGAAGGCTGTTTTGGATCAGTATCCGGAGATTAAATTTATCTTGGGCGAGATTGGGGAATCACTTGATACTGCCACTATGACCAGACTTAATTACAGGGTAAACGTCAATGGAGAAAAACCAGCTTGGGTTGCAAAGAGCTGGCTCAAAGGCGTAGGACTTATAATTAAGAAGAAAAAATAGAGCATTAAAGAAGCGCCTAAAGCGAGCTAACGTAATCACTTTAGGCGCTTTTCATCAATACCGAACCAGCCCAAGAAATCGCCTAAAGGTCCCTAAAATCTTTCGAAAAAGTCCGCTGTACTTCTTGGTATAAGCCTCTACGATACTCTCAGGCTCCATTTTCCACCCATGCTCATTGATTAATTGGCGCCTATTCTGGATCATCCACAGATAGAAATCCGTCTCTGTCCTATGGGGGAACTGTCTCATAATTCGATTTTTCCGAATGATTGATGCTAACGGTGTATACACATTATCGTACCAGGAACATGCGGCTTCAGATAGGGGTATTTCTTCCTCTTTTTCCTTTTTTAGATAATATTTATGGGTCTGAATATGATCCATAAGAACGGGATATCCGCCCAAAAGGGTTAATTGTAGCTTCAGGTAGGGACGGTTCTTGCCTAATTGGGTATCCCTGAGAAACTGATGATATGTTTCCTGGATGGCAAGCTTTTCCAGGTCTATTCCCTCATCCAGGGGAACATCACATTCATATTCGTATACATGGGCCTCAATATTTCTAACACCTTTTGTCCGAAACACTGAGACCCTGTGATGCCCATCCTTCACAAAATAAACATCCTGAACCTTGTATAATTCCACCGGTGGAAGGTCCTGCCGGAAATAGTGCGCCTGGGCCACCTTTTTCCAACGGTCCCGCAAATTCTCCTCCAGTGGTAAGAAGTGCCTGGTAAAACTTCTATATCGGCTTTCGCTTCCTACAATACTATCGATTGGCACAGTCTGTAACCCCAGGTCTCGAACAAACCATATCTCCAGTTTATCCTTCACTTCATCAAAAGGCAGAAGCCGGATTGACCTCCGCAGAATGAATGCTTTAAGTTCTTCCCAGAAGGCCTTTTGCATCGCCTTACTGAAATCTACATCAAGCTGATGTTTCTTTTCCGCCTCTTTGGTTGTGCTGTCGTCGAATATAGGCATCATCTATTTCCAAGATTCTATAGGGATTGGTATTTATAATCCCTGTAGAGTAATAACAACCCATTGTCATCTCTGTTCCTCCCCGAGGGGTAGTGTGGCCATGAATGAAATAGGTTGGTTTATATGTTTTTATAAACTTTAGGAATTCTTTAAATCCTCTATGGGCTAAATCTTTCTCATCATTTATGCCGAAAGGAGGCGCATGAGTTATCAGGATGTCAATGTAACGTTTATATTTGATCTTATTAACCAAAAAGCCGGAAATCATGTTTAAAACTCTTCGATGCATTTGCGCCTCTGTATATAAAAACTTTCCATTCTTGTACCGAAAGGCCCCCCCTAATCCTCCAATAAGCAACCCCTTAAAAGCAATTACCCTCTGGTCAATATTTTCACATCCCTGAACATATGGTTCATTTGCCGAATGAGGCTGACAATATTTGTCATCATGGTTTCCCGGCACATAATAAAGGGGAACGTTAAGGGCATTCAACAGGTATTCGAGATAATAGGGAGGGAGATCGCCGCATGCGAGGATCAGGTTGATTCCACTGCATTTTTCTCTGAGTATGTTCTCCTTAAAGAAAGATTTTTCAACTTCGTCACTGACTGTCAAAATCTTCATGATTTATAGCGTTTATTACTCAAAATTAAAGGCATAGCATTGTTTTAGTATTTCATTTGGAAGGTTATTTTGCAAGATATTAATATTCGTATTCCTTGATTATTCTTTCCAGTTCACGTTGGGTGAAACGGGGGTCTTCATCCCTATGATATGGTCGGAACTTACGAGCTTGGCGGATGATGCCATAATCCAACTCAGCGGTGATGATGCAATCATTTTCTTGTTCGGCCTCAGCCAGCACTGCGCCAAAAGGATTGACAATACGACTGCCTCCCCAGAAGGTCAAGCCGGCCTCTGAGCCGGCTCGATTGATAAAAATCAAGAAGGATCCATATACAATTGCATTAAACTGGATGAGTGAGGCCCAAATTTCTTTATTTTCAGACCACCCATTTGCCTCAACCCCAAAGCTGGATGTGGCAGGCACGACCAATACGTCCACTCCCATGAGATGATAAAGATAGGAAATGGAGGGGTGCCATAAATCATTACAGATAATGGGGCCGAAACCAAAATTCTTGTACTCCACCGGTGCCAGACGGCGCCCTTTAGCAAAATGTTTCTGCTCCTCGAACATTGAGTAGGTAGGTGGATATATCTTTCGAGCGAGAGCCTGGAACTCGCCTTGCCACAGAAAGCCATATGAATTGTAATTGGCCATACTGCGAGGCGTTTCCTCCACCATTCCTATCATCAAGGCTACTTGGTGAGAGAGCTCTTTCAGTTTATCAAAAATATCGTCATCGATATCTATACTGAGGTTTATAAAGCCCTCCTTGTTATCATACCCTGTAAGACTGAGTTCTGGAAATACTACCAATTCAGCGCCCCCATCCTTCCATGCCTGGTGGGCCAGTGTATAGATTTTCTCGGCATTAGCATTGATGTCACCCAGTTTGCAGTCCATTTGGACAGCAGAGACACGTA
>CAZQIV010000243.1:0-5556 GCA_964593705.1 uncultured Lentimicrobiaceae bacterium
CGGTTGGAGGTAATTGCGGCACAGGCCATAGCCCAGACCGTTAGCAACAAGGCGAAGGCCATCACACATTTAAGCACATTTGGTTTTTACCAAGGCACAGGCCAGTAAATAAAAAAAACCAAAAGAGCTTAAATCGGAGCCAACGCACAAAACATGAAATAGAAAACATGAATAACAAAATAAAATCATAATAATATGAAAACAAGACTTTTATATTTTTCATTCTTGTTGACACTTTTGAATTTTCAAGAATTTAATTTACAAGCACAAATCACCCGTGGCGCCCAACCCGGCGAAATCTACATTGCTACTGACTGGTATGCAGATAATACCGGAATGTATCACAGGGCGCTTTTTCATTCTGTTAACAACGGAGAAAACCTCGACTTAAAATACGAAACATTATGGGAACCACCTCCTGGAGAAATGCGACTGGCGAAAATTCTTGGTGATGCAACACCAGGCGCGATTTATAATTATGGGTGGAACGAGTTATGGGTGAGTATTGATTATGGCGAAAGTTGGGAGTATAAGGAATATTTAGGAAATACTAACTATATGAGTGGGCAAATTGGTGGTACAATTTTCAGACGAGTAGGAGCAGAACTTTCAGTCAGTAATAATTATGGAAGTAGTTTTACAATCGTTACAAATCTGATAAGTTGTCCAATTAGAGAGCCTGGAAATAGTTTGGGAGAATTTTACGGTATCAATGGTGACATTGGAGTAGGTTTATTTTTAGATCATACATTAGATTATGCTAACAATTATACTGAAATTCCCATTGACAGCATTGTTGCCTTTTGGCAGTTGGGAGGATATTATCCCAGGATTAGCAGGGGAACTGAACCGGGCGAAATATACCTTGTTTCCTGGTGGCCCGATTACCATTACAAAATTTTTCATAGTGCTGATACCGGTTATACATGGACTGAAAAATTTGAATCAGGATACATCGATACCTATTACTGGCAGGTTGACTATACGGCAGGCAGGGAACCCGGTTCATTTTATGTGATCAGGGGTAGGTTAACCCCTTCTCAAACGCATACCTGGCTATACATTGACTATAGTGATGATTACGGTGAAACATT
Source organism: uncultured Lentimicrobiaceae bacterium (assembly GCA_964593705.1). Taxonomy (GTDB): domain Bacteria; phylum Bacteroidota; class Bacteroidia; order Bacteroidales; family 4484-276; genus SABY01. Next base: position 1,095 of record CAZQIV010000243.1, read on the forward strand.
TACCACCCATTTTCATGACCTGGATTCACTTTATACTTCAGTGCCTTCATTACATAAACCTGAACAGCATATAAAGGCTTTCCCTAATCCATTAAAAACGCATACAACCATTAGTTTCCAATTGCCTGAAGGGTCGCATGATCCTCTATTAAATATTTATGATTTGCATGGCAACCAAATTAAACAATTGAATATTTCAGGAAAACATGCTCAAAATTGGGATGGAACGGATGGATCAGGGAATCGGGTTAAGAATGGGATATACCTCTTCAATATCAGTTATGACAATTATTATTCACAGTTCAATAAATTATTAATCATCAATTAAAAAACAAGCGTTATGAAAAAAGCAATTTTACTTTCGTTTTTGTACTGCATGCTTGGCAGCATGCTTTCAGCCCAGACATGGGTTGAGTTCACCAAATCAACACCCGAATCTCCGGTTATCAACCTTTCCCGCTCCGATAATTTACAGGTTGATTTTAGCCTTGAGGTTTGTGGTATGTACAAACAAGCCCTTACAGAAGGAAATGAAACTTTTCAACGGGTTTCAATTCCTTCATGGAGTGTCCTTACAGAAACCGGGCAACCGGAACTGCCTTTTATCCGTAAACTCATTGCTATCCCTGAATGCGATGACATTTCGCTGGCAGTACACATCACAGGACAAACTTTATTTTCTAATTACAACATCTATCCGGCACCTGATTACGTTGAGGCCATAGATTACAATGATGGGGTTTACCTGGAGGAAGTTTTTGCCAAAGATGAACAAACGTATGCACTAAACCAGTTCTTGCCCGGCATGAATGCCGAAATCATTTCGACGGGTTACCTCCGTGGGCAAAAGTTTGCCGAAGTTTACTTTTATCCCGTGCAATTTAACCCGGTAACCAACCAGATTAATGTTTACACGAATTTTCAGGTTTCACTAAGTTTTACAAATCCGGGTGCTACTGTGAATGCCAACACAGGGATTTTCAACAATATTGCTGCAAATGCTTTTCTGAATTACGCATCAAGCGGCATTAAAGCAACTGTTAACGACAATGTCGAGGGTGAGGGTAACGTCCAGTGGATTGAACTAACCGATACCGCACAAGCCTGTACTATTAGTGCTGATTACCTGATTATCTGTGCCGATGTATTTTTTGACCCTACAGACCCTGATTCCGAAGTACTTGAAATTGCCAACCACCGCGCAACCTACAATGGCTTTGATGTGGCAATTTTAAATGCTGGAACGATAATCTCTGACGGTTTGGGATTCTATTATGAAGATTATCCTGATCCAGAATTCAAAAAAGAACAGCGCATTCGCACCTGCATCAGGCGGGTATATGAAGGGGCAAATGCACAACACACCTATGATGGCAAACTGGGATATGTATTGTTGATTGGCGACACATATCCCCCAGGTACCAATCAAGGCATGCCGATGTCGCTTGATCATGACCATTTAGCACCCCCATCCTATTCTGAGCCTTTCCCAACCGATTATTATTTTTCTTGTGTAACAAAACAGCAGAACATTTATGATGAAACAGGAGATTTATTTATTGGACGATTTTGTGTTGACAACAACGATACTACTGGTTTTGATGAGTTGCATAATGTTGTAGAAAAGACTATTTTTTATGAAACAGAAGCTACATTTGGGGGTTGGAGAGATGAAACCGCTGTTTTAATACACGAAGATTTTACGAATTATATGCCTGATATTTTTGATTTTGTTGAAAATCTTGTACCTTCCTATTTTTCGGTCGATGAAATTGATGCTACACAGCCTAATACCCATGAAACTATTTATCAGGTTATAAATGATGGAACAATGCTTTTTACTTATTATGGCCATGGGAATACAAACGGTTGGAGTGCAGGAGGATACCTTGATGTAAGCTTTTTCAAGGATAACTTGACAAACATAAATAAAGCCCCGGTAGTACATGCCGTAGCTTGCGAAACCGGGCATTTCGATAATTGGGGCGACTGCATTGGAGAAGAATTGGTAACTTATTCCGAGGTAAATGGGTTTACTGGTTATATTGGTGCAAGTCGGTCAGTCCATGCAAATCCTCTATGGTGGGAAAATGGATCAATTAGCGATCCGCCAGATAGATTCCAGGAAATATTGTTATATGCTATCTTTAATGATTTATCACATGTTACTGGTGAATACATCCTCGAAAGCAAAACAATTTACCCATCTGACTATCAGGGAGAGTACAATTATGCCTTTAACTTTTTCGGTGACCCTGCATTAAATGTTATGGCGCAGGGCTACCAGGTAACACAAGATGTAACATTGCCTGCTTACACAGTTATTTCAAATGAAATTACCGTAAAACAGGGAGCAACCCTCACAATTCCTACAAACGGCGACCTTCATTTTGAGGCCGAAGGTAAATTGATCATTGATGAAAGTGCTACGCTGGTTATTTCTGATTATGCTACAATAATTTCAACAAATGCATCCGAAATAGTTATTGATGGCAATGTAACTATTGGTGACAATATAACCTTTTCATCAACCGGTCAACTTTGGGATGTTTATTTAAACAATACAAACCTGGAAACCGAGTTTAATTATACCACATTTGAAAAATGCAGGCTCCATAACTTTGGCCAAAGTATTTCTGTTAAAAATTCCTCATTTGATGATTGTTTTATAATGTACTCGAACCGGGGCACAGTTAATATTTCTGATAATACAAGTTTCAACCGTACCTGGTTATACCTTGAAAACACTGAAGATAACAATAAATCGATAACGGTAAAAGACTGTGACTTCACAACTGATGTTACAATGGCAGCAATTGACCTGTGGAACTACAATCAGTACAATATTACCAACAACACCATCGATGGCTATTATAACGGGATACAAATACTGCAGTCGGGCTATGGCGACATAAAGCAATGCAATATAAGCGATAACACCATTACCAATTGCACACAGCGTGGAATAATAGCCTATGGCACTCGTGGAATTGTTTACAGAAACCATATTTCAAACAACAAGTTTGGTGTATGGTTTGGTAATCATAGCAGTATAATGCTCAATGGCAATCCCAATGCTGTAAGTTATCCGCAGACACAGGAAATACACGACAACGATTCATATGAAGTTTATGCAACGCAATATAGTTTCCCTGCTTATTTCAGGTACAACGTAATCATTGATGAAGATAACCCTGGCGCACCTGATGACCCATTAGTGTATTATAGTGATGGCAGTGGAGGGATGACATTAAGAGATGTAAGGTACAACTGTTGGGGCGTGAATTTTGAGCCAGCAGAAGATTTTTATCCATCAGGTTATATTTGGAATCCTGTTTGGTGTCCTGATATTGGTGGGGACATTACCACTGAGCCTGACGAAAACATGTACGAAACTGCAAATAACCTGTTTGAAACAGAGGATTATGCCTCGGCAAAAATTATATACGAAATGCTCATTGAACAGTATCCAGAATCAAAATTTTCAAAAGCAGCGATGCAAGATCTTTTTGCTTTGGAAAAATTTGTTGTGAATGACTACAACACATTGAAACAATATTATGTAAACAACACAGAACCTGAATTGGCAGAAACCGGAGATTATATGGTTTCAAAATGCGACATTAAACTTGAAAACTGGCCAGATGCCATCAGTTATTATGAAAATATAATACTTGATCCCGAAACAATGGAAGATAGTATTTTTGCCATTATCGACCTGGGCTATGTGTATTTTATGATGGAAAACAGCGGCTACAAATCAGCCCACACCGGAAACCTTGCACAATACATACCCGAAACAAAAGAGCAGTTTTTCGAAAACAGGGATTATTTGTTGTCATTGATTCCTGGTGACCCAATGAATGAGACTATGAAAGGAAACATTGCAGAATTGCAAGAAGGAAAATTGCTGCAAAATGTTCCCAATCCTTTTAAAGGAAGTACACAGATTTGGTACAAACTGGTAAGTGAATCAAGCGTTCAAATAAATGTTTACAACTATACCGGGCAGTTGATAAGTTCCGTAAACGAGGGGTCTAAACCAAAAGGAAATCATTACATTGACTTTGATGCAAGCGGACTGAAAAATGGAATTTATTTCTATTCCATCAGCATTAACGGACAGACAACAGATTCAAAGAAAATGACAATAATGAAATAGTATTTAGAAATGCTTACACTTCGCAGCTATACACATCCCGCCTTCGCAGGAGGCCATCGCCAAACCAAAAAGGCGGGATAAGTATATCTGCCCCAACGCCGGAAAAACATAAAAGCCCAGTTGCTAACAAAGGCTGATAAAGCATGGCGGGTACATTGGTAAATTGAAGTTTTGTGCTACAAATTATCTTTACCTCAATTTGAAAAATACGTGCTCCGAACCCCGCCACGCTTCATAGCCCCGAACGTAATGTGCCAGTGAAAAAGAGCAAATTCAGGAAATGAGTTCGCGAACGAGTTC
>CAZQIV010000244.1:0-5417 GCA_964593705.1 uncultured Lentimicrobiaceae bacterium
ATAAACTACTCATTGAATTCATCAATGCCAACCATTCATCAAGTGCTCTTTCGTGAATTGCCATATCAAACTTAAAAATCATATTTCTGCATCTTCCAATATTAAGGTGTTTGTTGAGTTTTCAATCACCGGTTTTGAACAAACAATCCATACCTTATAGAATATTTGTTTAAATTCTATTATTTTTGTAAATTATGTTACTAATATTAATTTGATTAAGAAACATGACTAACACTGAAATTATTCAAAACAACCTGATTGATAAAATCCTGATGATTTCAAATGAAGAATACCTTGTAGCCCTCAATAATCTTATTTCTGCTTCGCCTGAGGGGAATCAGCTTGTTGAACTAACTAAAGAGCAGGAGTTAATGTTGCAAATGAGCGAAAATGATATTCACTTTGGCAAAACTATCTCCCAGAATGATCTTCAGATAAAGACAAAGAAATGGCTCGAGAACAAAAACCATTAATTATTGAATGGACTGAAACTGCCGAGCATCAATTGTTTGGCATTTTGGAATATTGGAATAATCATAACAAATCGACAAGTTATTCTGAAAAATTATCTGAATTGGTTTGGGACAGAACCAATTTTATTGCAAGAAACCCAGACGCATCTCCTAAAACAACGTTTACCGAAACACATAAAGCAGCGATTGGTCACTTTAGTGTTTTCTACAAAGTTACTGACACCAAAATTTTGATAACGGCATTTTGGGATAACCGCCAAGACCCTAAAAAGCTTCTTGATTTATTGAAGCAAAAATAGGGATGGTACGTAGGGAGGGAAAATAAAACCCATCAAACCACCAAAAACTCCCTCAAATCTGAATGTAGCATATACTCAAGCTCCGCAAAATTATCAGGCCGGGTTTCGGCATATACGAATCCAAAAATGTGATATTGCCTTGCATTTACTTTTCGAAGTTCCAGCATTTTTTCAAATTTTGTAGTCAGCTTTTCGTAATCGAAATCTTTTATTTTACCAGCATCAATTCCCGAATTGTTGTTGAGAATGATAATGCTGAACGAATTGCCGGAATGCTTTTTCAGGATATTATCCCAATCCGGAGTCTTCCCCATCATCACATATTCGTAAGGATTAAACCCGAAGGCATAATGAGTCAATTCTGCCGAAGTACACCAGCCGCCATAGCGCAAAGGGTTTCCTTCGATGGGCATGATGTTTCCCAGGTCATCAACCCTGACTTCGAGGTGCAGGGGGAAGTTTTTCAGGCCAACCAAATTCCCCAGCTTTATAAGGAAATCCATAAATCTATCCAGGTTTTCACTGATCACTTTTGGGGAGGTAGTGTAAAGCCTGTCGCTGGTATCTTCGTCCCCGGCAAAAATGTGGTGCATCAATCCCAAAATTATGGGTTCGCCAGTTTCATTATAAAAAGCATCCACCGTGTATTCTTCGCCTTCAATATTTTCTTCGATGATAAATTTGGCCGTGTCGAGCACTTCTTTGGGGTAAGTGTTTTTGATGAGTTCAGCTTCATTCCGTATTTCAATTTTCACTTTCTCCCAGTTTTCACCGGAGGTAACTTTATGCACCCCCAGACTGAAAAAACCAACATTGGGTTTTATAATGAAGGGATGCGGTAATTCATTATATTCCAAATCATCAATTCTATCAGGATCAACTTCCTTGAAAAAGAAATCCGGATACAATTTTGAAACGACATTTCTGAATTTTGCTTTGTTTTTAAAAACATCCACTTTTTCAGGAAGTTCTGAAAAGAAAAGATTTTTAGCAATCCAGCTAATCGAATTTTCTGATGAAGTATAAATGGTCGAAATTTCGCCGGCTTTGTATTTTTGGATAGCCTCCTGTACTCCGATGAAATTTATCCCCTCGTCTGGCAGAAGCGCGACAGCATCTGGTGTTTTTAAAACGGGGAATTGGTTTTTCAACAGCGTTTCCCTGAGGAGTTCAGAAACATAAGGTTTGTCGATGATAAGCATAGCTGATAGAATTTCGGCAAAAGTAGAATTTTGAATAATCATAAGTTATCAGCGATTTTCTATTCATCTTGTATTTTTGAATTAAAAATAGTAACACCTTGATTTACTTAAACATAATATTTCAATCTATAATACAAATTATGGTGGAATTTTTAATCTTCGTGCCTTCGTGTCTCTGTGGTTTAATTTAGATACCACGGAGGCACAAAGGATAAAAAATTAACAAATCTCATAGCCATTTATAATATTAGCAATTAGATGTTTAAAGTTTCACACATTAGTATTTTACAATTCAAGTACTAAACTTATAAAGCATCAAAAAATGATTAATAAGTTATCTGGAGGTAATCCAAACAAAACTTATCAACCAATAAACAAAATTCAAAACGGTAATCCTATTTTTGCGCCTTTTTTAAAAACAATGGATTTAACCTTTCAAATACCTATAAACCTATTGATATTTTGGTTGTTACTTGCTTTTGCCCTGGCAACTATTGTTCAGTTGGTATATTTCTGGGGTATTTTTTCGGGGCTTGCTTTTTTTAAAACAAAAAAACAAAGCGATTCCTTCCCCCCGGTCTCGGTGGTTATCACAGCCAATAATCAATACAACGATCTTCAAAAGAGCTTACCCTCATTTTTGTCACAGGATTATCCTGATTTTGAGGTGGTGGTAGTTAATGATAATTCTGATGATGGCAGCCACGAGCTGCTTAAAGATTTTTCAAGAAAATACGCCAACCTGAAGGTTGTGGAACTCAAGCAGAGACTAAACTGGTTTTCAGGCCGCAAGTTCCCGCTTTCTTTAGGAATTAAGTCTGCAACATACGATCTGATTTTATTGACTGATCCTGGTTGCATTCCCGAAAGCAATGGGTGGATAAAAGCAATGGGGGCATCATTTACCTCAGGCAGTGAAATAGTGCTGGGGTATTCTACTTACAACACAGCCTCCAAAATCAACAAATGGCTGCGGTTTGCTGCATTTTATGATGCCTTGCTTTATCTTTCGATGGCACTCAGGGGGTTTCCTTATAAAGGAATTGGGAAAAACATGGGCTATTCGAGAGCGCTTTTTTACAGGAATAAGGGCTTCAGCTCCCATTATGTAATTAGTGCCGGTGATGACGAATTATTTGTAAATCGTGCGGCCAAAAAACATAACACTAAGGTTGAGGTGGGCGAAGAAAGTATTATTAAAAAAGTAAAGAAGACATCATTTTCTGATTGGCTTACCCACGAAAAAACCCGCCTAAAAATCAGGAGGTTTTTCAAATTTCGCGATCGCCTTTTAATTCGATTGTTTTCCTTCACTTCTTTTGCATTTTATGGACTTTTTGGTTTTCTAATATTTTTTAAAGCACCTTTGTTTTTATTGCTATTAATTTTTTCTTTACGATTTATTAGCATGATGCTAATTTTTGCTTTTGCGCAAAAGCGTCTCTCCGAGAAAAACCTGATATTACTTTCGCCGATTTTTGAAATTTTCCTTATTCTAATCGATCTTTTTATTTGGATTCTTTTATTTTTCAACAGAAAAAAGAAATGGTCTTAATCAAACTAAATATTTTGTGATGCTTTATAATTTTGATGAAATCGTTCCACGCGAAAACACTGATTGTGTTAAATATGATATCCGGAAAGTGTTTTTTGGGACTGAAGATGTGCTGCCATTATGGGTTGCCGACATGGATTTTAGAACGCCCGATTTTATAATTGATGCCTTGAAAAAAAGGCTCGAACACGAGATTTTGGGTTATACTTTTCGTGGCAAGGATTTCAACCAGTCCATCGCCAACTGGATGGAAAAACGACATGAATGGATAATTAAGGAGGACTGGATTAGTTATAGTCCGGGTGTGGTGCCGGCGGTAAATATGCTGGTGCTTGCACTCACCCAACCCGGTGATAAAATCATCGTGCAGCCCCCGGTTTATTTCCCGTTTTTTTATGCCATCGAAAAGAACGACCGCGAAATTGTTGAGAATCCTTTAAAACTTGAAAATGGCAGGCTGAATATGGATTTTGATGATCTGGCCATCAAAGCCAAAGGCGCAAAAATGTTAATCATCAGTCACCCGCACAATCCAGGCGGCAGTGTGTGGACCAAAGAGGAGTTAACAAAAATGGCAGAAATCTGCCTTGAGAACAATGTGATAATACTGTCCGATGAAATTCATTCCGATCTCATCTTCCCGTGGCATAAGCACATTCCCCTGGCCTCGCTTAACGAAGAAATTGCTCAGCAAACCATCACCTGCAACGCACCCTCCAAAACCTTTAACCTGGCCGGATTGGCCACCTCATTTCTCATCATCCCTAATAAAACATATTTGGATAAATACAACACCATGCTCAACGATAAACTACATGTGGGCATGGGCAATTTATTTGGCCCGGTAGCCATGCAGGCCGCATACGAAAATGGTGAGGAATGGCTGAAACAACTTTTGGATTATGTATGGAAAAATGTGGAATATGTAGCTGAATTTTGCGAAAAGCATATTCCGCGAATCAAGGTAATGAAACCGGAATCTACCTACATGATCTGGCTCGATTGCAGGGAGTTGAATCTTGAAGGTGATGAACTGAAGGAGTTCTTTATTAAAAAGGCCAAGTTAGGATTCAACGATGGCCTTGTGTTCGGCACCGGCGGCGAGGGCTTTATGCGAATGAATGTGGCTTGTCCAAAAGCTACTGTGGAGAAGGCGATGAAACAGTTGAGGGAGGCCTTGGGATATCCAGTTTAATTCTATTAAAACTTTTGGGATAACCATTGCGACAGAAACACGTCATACACAAAATACTTTTCGCCTACCAAACAAACTAATTCCTTTTTCAAAAGGGCTTCAATACCACGTTTTATTGAGGCCGCGTTTGATAAATTATATGTCTTCATAAACTCTCCGGAGGTAATTTCTTTTATGCCATTTTCTTTGGCCAGGGCAATCAACAAGCTCCATTGCTGTGAGGTAATCAGATTTCGGTATTCAAAATAGTAAGGCTCATTTTCAAGGAGGAGTTTTTTAAATTCTTCGCTCACCTCATACTTATCAATCTTTCGCTTTCCGGTAGCAAACAATCTGTTACAACAATATTGCACATAATAAGTGTGCCTTCTTGTGAGTAGCAGGATAAGTTCAATTGCATCATTCGAAATTTGCTTGTTGTTCGATTGAAAATGGTAGTGAGGGAGTGCCTGAGAACGCATCATAGTTTATAGTTGGGCGCAGGCTTTTTACGAATGCATTAAAAAGGCGGGGAATTTTCTTAGAAAGCGGTTCTTTTAACTTGAATATTGCGGAACCGAAATTATTAATAAATGAGTTAAGATTGTCTGTCCCTAACTTGGACAAGCCAAAACCAAACAAGGTGATCATGTAAAACACATGGTGTATTCCTGTTTTGGTTTGTCCAAGTTAGTCGGCAAAATTTATAAATGC
>CAZQIV010000245.1:0-5331 GCA_964593705.1 uncultured Lentimicrobiaceae bacterium
ATTTCTAACATCTAATTTCTAACATCTAATTTCTAACATCTAATTTCTAACATCTTAATCCATGTGTGGAAGATATTCATTTGCTCCCGAGCTAAAAATTGTAAATGAACATTATGATATTACCATCAACGATGGCAATTTGGAGTCGAATTACAATTGTGCCCCATCACAAAAGCTTCCTGTAATCAGCAATGACTCATCCGGTGAATTGAACAGATATGTGTGGGGATTGATCCCATTTTGGGCAAAGGATAAAACGATTGGCTACAAGATGATAAACGCCCGGGGGGAAACTCTCGCCGAAAAACCGGCTTTCAGGAATGCTTTCAAGAGCCGAAGATGTTTGGTGATAGCAGATGCATTTTACGAATGGAAAAAAATAACAGGCAGCAAAGAAAAAATCCCCTACCGCATTTTCCTTTCCAAACAACCCGTATTTTCGATGGCCGGGATTTGGGAAACCTGGAAAAATCCGGAAGGTGAAATTATAAGATCCTTTTCTATTGTTACAATTTCGCCTAACGAACTGATGGCTGAAATACATGACCGTATGCCCGTAATTTTATCGAAAGAGGATGAGAAAATTTGGCTGGAATCGAACGACCCCGAAATTTTAAAGAAACTTATTAAACCTTTCCCTGCAAAACTAATGGATGCTTACAGGATTTCGACATTGGTAAATTCGCCCAAAAATAATAGAAGTGAAATTATTGCCCCTATTGCTTTTTAATTAATTTTTTTTGTACACGGTTAAATTCGCGCATCGACTTATCATCGAGCCGACCCTCCCGTTTAACCTGACGGAACCTCTCGCGTTTTTGGCGCTCCTCCTTTCGCTTTTCGTTGCCCCCACGAATGGTTTTCTTTACACCACTGAGTGTAGATTTGGTGAGGTAATTGAAAAAAGACTTCGTGGTATCTCTTCTAAAATAAATATCACCCTCTCTCATCCCAAACGGAAATTTTGGATTGTTGCGCCTTACTACAAAAGTATTGGCAATAAACGATGCAAGCGACTCTCCCAATCCTTTGGATGTTAAATCTTTTTTACTGATTAAACGGATGTGCAATTTACTATACTCAAATTGCATTTCACCTTCAGCAAGCGTTCCTTCTGAAGAAAATTTAAAAGTAAGCATATCATTTTTACCTTTTGTAACTGTTACAAATGCAGCATTTTCAAGCATAGGATTTAAATGGGTAAGATCTATACTATTTATTACTCCATTTACTGTAAAATAATTATTTTCGTTTTTAACATCAAATGCCAGGTTTAAAGTCAAATCTCCTTTATCCATCATCAAAGCATTAGCATTGAAACGCATTAAAGTATCGGAATTAAATAATGTAGGATTGTTGGTAATGTTTCTACCCGTCAGATTAATTTTCGAAAACCAAATTGTTCCATTTTCAAGGGCAGGAGGTAAATATTCACGATAGGTAAAATATGAATTTTCAACACTTAAGGTATCTACCATCAGGTCAAAATCCAAATCCTGCAAAGCCGTTGCCGGTAATTTCGGAAAATGGTTTTCAGGCAACGGATATTGTTTATTCCTGTAATCGCTGCCAAGCAAACCTTCAAGTTCAACTTTATCGATCCATAAAGTATTTTTAGTAATAAAATCGAGTAGCCTGATGTTAGAAAAATTCAGGCGATTAAATGCCAGGTCGAATCTATCGGTTTGAACACCGACTCTTGCAGCAAAAACAGTATCAATAAAATTTGGTTTGCAAAATCCCGAATCAACATTAAGCATTGCATGTTTGCTTGAAAAATTGATACGCGATGCTCCAAAAGTATAAAGTGAATCAGGAGTTACCTCGGTAAAATTATAAATATCAAAACGAATATCATCGGAGTAAAGAAATTTATTTCCGAAAATCCGCTTGCTTGAATCGATTAAAATATGCTTGATTTCAATATCAAATTTCTCGAACAGATAAGCCCTGCTTTTTCCGCTAACCCTGTCTCTGACTTTTAATTTTGCCTTATCAATTTTAACTTCATTCGCTTTTATTTCGTTAAAATGCTTTGATATTATTTGATAAGCATCAAATTGTTCCCGGTTTCCGGTTTGTGCTTTTTTACCGGGAACAAAACGGGTAAACAACAAATCAGGCTTATAAATTTCAAGTTTATCAAAATCAATTTTCTTATCCGAAAACAATTTATAATAATCAATCCCTTCCAGCGATATCTGTCCAAGATCCAACTTCGATTTTTCGGGTTGAGGATTCTTTTGGAAAAATTCAACTTCTATTTGTCCGGCAAAAAATGAATTATCGGAGCTGGAGACACTAATATTCCCGGCAAAAATGGTTTCCCCTTTTTCAGGGGTCTTATTCACGATGGAATCGATAAGCAGGTGAATATTTTCGGCAAACAAAATGTTTGATGTCGTCATCTGAGTTGTGGAATCGATATCGAAATTGGTGATGCTTAGGTTAAGTCCGCCAATTTGCGTTATGTTTCCGGTTTCATAGTCCTTACCCTGAAGCATTTCAAATTGCCCTCCCGAAATCTCAAAGCTGTCAACAGCAATCATCGACAGGGGCTTAAGCAATTCAATTTTTATGACATTAGGATCGAAATCGTGAAAACTGCCAGTTGTTCCCTGAATTACTGCTGTATTTTGGTAAACCAATTCCGGGCTTTCAAGTTTGATAAGTTTTGATTTTAATTTACGATCGTGATAAAAATCAAAAACCGGGATGGACTGAATTGATAATTCGGGCAAGCTAAAATGTATGAGACCTTTACTTTCATGGCCAGGAGTATTGATGGCATGAATATCCAGGTTGCTTGCCATTATTAATGAATCTGTAGATGAAATGTGGAATTCATCAACCATTAAATCATGGCTTTTACCAGGAAACACGAAATGGATATTTTCGCATGTAGCTTCAAATTTGTCAGCCGCGGCCATCCTGCCCGAAAGGTCGTTTGAAGGTAATAGTTCGCCAAGAGAAAGATTATAATTTCTGATACTAAAATTCGTGTCCAGTTTATTTTTTTCAATCAAAACCAGCGACCCATCTTTAAAAGCAATCTCCCCCACCCTAAAATTCATTTCTTTTTTTCGGGCATCCGGATTGTAATTTACAAGCTGATTTTTTATGATTGCTATTTCGGATTTTTGAACTAATACAGAATCAACAAAATAACCCTTATTACGATACAATGATTTAAAATTAACACCGGCAAATCCTACCAGCCCTATCTTCATCAATATTGTGTTGGTTTGTTTATGGGCATATTTTGAACTTTGCAAAAGTGTATCCAGTTGAAAATTATCTATGCTTAGTGATGATGCCTGGGTATCCATAAATAATGAACCGGAAGAAAGTTTTTGATTTGTTGCAGGCAACTCCACTGATAAATTGCGAATGTTGGAAGTAATGTATTCGGCATAGAAAATCTCATCCTTTTTCCAACTATTACTGTCCAACGAAAAATTATTGAGATCAAAATCAAAAACACCATTTAGCTTTAGTTTATTTTTATTAGGATTTCCTTGTAAAAACCCAACATTGGCACCAACAATTTTTAGATGCTCAATTTCAAGCCACTTTAAAAAACTTTTGATTTGAGGGTATAGATTGTAAATATCCGGTGCATTCGAAGCCTGATTTTTGTTAGCTATTTGAATATTAACGTTCGCATTTTTCAACTCAACGAGTTTTAAATCGAGTGAATGATCCAGAATATCATGCTTAAGATCATTACTGACAATTTTAAATTCGGGAATTTCCAGCATATAATTATTATGAGGCGCTACTCCATCGCCATCGATTTTCAAGTCTTCAAAACGAATTGTGTTTTCAGCAGTGTTAAATATCAAATTTTTGTGAGACACATTCAAGCCTGATTTATCAAAATCGAGTTGCTGATTATTACTCTCGAAAATCAAATCATCAATAAAATAGAATTGTTGCCTGCTATCAAAACTTGTAGAATCGATTAAAAAATGCTGAATGGTAATGTTGAAATCGGGAATGATCAGGTTGTTTATGCCCGCCGTAGCATTTCCCGGAAATAGCAACTTTCCATGCATCAACTTAATTGCTCCAATATCCACAGGTTCAAAATAATCAGTGAAACTTTTGTAAATTATCTTCCGAATATCTTCGTCAGGGCTGTTTTCGTCAGGTTTTTTAGATTTTGGCTTAAAAGAAAATTCAGGATATGAAATTTCAATTTGCTTTAGAAAGAGCCCATCAGATTCGAACATCTTATAGTAATCGAGGCCTATTAACTTTACCTCATCAACATTTACCAAAAACCAACTGAGCGAATCATTTAAAAATCGGGAAGTATCCTGTTCAATTTTTAAATCCCTGATTAAAATATTGCCATGTGCAGAAGAAACATCCAGATGGCCGAATAATACTTCATGATTTACAGTTCGATAATTAAAATAGCCATCATGGATGTTTAAGCCCAGGCTATCAGAAAAAAACAGTTTTTCGGTTTTAAGATGTGCCAGCGAATCGAGATGGAAATTTTTGAAAGCGATGAAAAAGTTCCTCATTTCAAGCGTATCAACGCCCGACTTATGTTTGATTCTAACATCAACTATCCCTTTGTTAAACATAAAATTGTTTACCCTAAGCAAGTTGAGATAGCGATGGATGTATGAATAGGATTTATTTATTCTAATTCCCAGCGTATCATTATCCGGCCTAACAAGCGATGTATCTTTTTGCAAATGAGCAAGGGAAATATCAATGCTTGGATTTTCGATAAAAAAATCATCGATAATTAATTCGCCCGAAAAAATCGCCCTGAGCCAGCTTGCTCCTTTGAGGTGAATTTTAGGCACGGCCAACTCAATTACAAAATTATCAGGAATGGAATCGGTATTGATGAAAGCCGAATCGCGGGTCAGTAAAAGACTGTCGAAAGTTATAACGCGGCTAAAAACGTTGATTCCAACATCAGCAAAACCAAGTTTATAATTGTCTTTAGTTTCGTAGCGAACAATTTCACTCAGTGTGCGGCCAATAATTCTGTCGGCAAAAATATTGATTAGAATCGGAAGAACAATTAAAACGAGAAAGGCAATAATGGAAAATGTATAGATAATGAACTTCCTTCTCCTTTTACGTTTGGCAGGATCGATGGGTGGTTTCTGATCTTTTTTTTCAGAACCTTTTTGATTTTGAAGGTCTTGGTTTTTCAACAATACATCAAATAGTAAATTTGGTCAAAGTTAGAAAAATAATTATTCCTGCCAAGAAATGGAAAAAAGAATTAGCCTTGATAATTGATTCTTAACCTGATTAATTCACAAATTCGTTGAATTTGTGAATTAATCACCGAAGGCC
>CAZQIV010000246.1:0-5323 GCA_964593705.1 uncultured Lentimicrobiaceae bacterium
TAGGGTCTGCTGAGAAAGGCCTAATCCATTGAATTATCAAAAGTTAAGCCCTAACATTTGATTCCTTGTGCAAGGTTTTGGAGGATGTTTGTTCAAAAACCTTGCATCAAATATTTCGGTGCGCTACACCTTAAGCTGGATGGTTGGATAAAACTCTACAAAGATTGTCGGTGCTCTGCACCTGAAAGAAAAGCCACAGCGTGGCGATAATCCTCGCCTCGCGGCGAAGCGGGTTTGTAGATGCATCTATTAGAATTGATACGGGAGGTGCAGCCCGCCTTGCCGGACGAGGCAGGCGCACCGAAATATTAAAGTTAATGATATGGTTTTGAGTTTTTCAGTAAGCCCTATTTACCAATATGGTAAGTAAGGTTATTTGTTTTATTTTTGCTCAATGAGAATAATTGCATTTAAAACTATTTGACCATGGAAATTAAACCCATAAAAACAGAAAATGATTATTTGAAATCGCTTGAAAGAATTGAAGAACTTTGGGGTTGCACAAAAGATACGCCCGAAGGAGACGAATTTGATTTGTTGGTTACATTGGCAGAAGCTTATGAAATAAAGCACTTCCCAATTGCACCCCCCGATCCGGTTGATGCAATTCTTTTCAGGATGGAACATACGGGAATGACCAAAACCGACATGGCGAAGTATTTAGGAAGCCAAAGCAGGGTTAGCGAAATACTTAGCCGCAAACGAAAACTTATCCTTAAAATGGTTAAATCTCTTTATAAAGAATTGAAAATCCCGGCCGAAATTTTATTAGCGTAATTTAAGTTGAGGTAAGCTACCACAATCTGAATATTTGATGAACTGAAAAATATCCCGTATCTCCCTGATGCAGGGTATTTTTTTTATAATCTGGGTCAAAATAGATTTAACCCGGAAAAATTATAAAATTTCTACAACTAAGAAATACCAATTCCAAAACTTCTGGATTGGCTTCGTTTCCTTCCCCAAAAATTGGTATTGCTAAGTCGGGGGTTAATATTTTTACGAAATATTTTATTAAAACACATCAAAGTTGCGTGAAACTTCTTATTTTTATTGTCCAATAAAAATATTATGAATAAAAATAAATCATATTTGAAACATCGGAAATTATTCTCCTCTTTTTTATTTGGTTTGATTTTAATTGGCGCTTTTTCTTGTAATCAACATAAAGAGCAAAAAAACACCGATAAACCTCAACTACTGATTTATTGTGGTATTACCATGATAAAACCTATGACTGAGATCAAAGAAATAATTGAAGCCCAGGAAAATTGTAATATTGTTATAACAAAAGGTGGATCGGGAAACCTGTTAAATTCGATTTTGCATAATCAGGTTGGTGACCTTTATTTACCGGGATCGGATAATTACTATAAAATTTTATTTGAAAATTATCCGGGAATAGTTACCGATACAGTTTTTGTTGGCTATAATAAAGCTGCTATGATGGTACAGAAAGGCAATCCCAAAAATATTGGAAACGATCTAACTAATCTTTCTAATAAAAAATACGCTGTTGTTATTGGCAATCCGGAGAGCGGAAGTATTGGGAAGGAGACCCGGAAAATACTTGAAAAACGCGGCATTTTTACAGAAGTTGAAGCCAATGCTTTGAAACTCACCACCGATTCAAAAGACCTTATAAATGTTTTGCGCGATAATGAGGCTGACCTTGTTATTAACTGGTATGCCACTGCTACCTGGCTCGAAAATAAAAATTTCGTGGATATACTATCTATTGATGAAAAATATGCCTCAAAAAAACGTCTTGTTTTAGGTGTATTGAAATATTCAAAAAATCCTGAAATTGCAAAAGCGTTTATAACATTGGCAGCATCCGAAAGAGGGAAAACAAAATTTGGTAAGTATGGACTTTATGAGGTAAAATAAATAGCGCTTAAATCAAAAAAAAAACAGAACTCAAAAAATGAATTCCCAAACCAATATTTTCAAAGAACCGGTTATCGTCAGAATTTATCTGCTCTTGCTTACTTTTATTATTGCTTTATTCTTGATTTGGGGTGTTAGTTTTTATTATTCGCGCGAGAATTCCAGGTTCAAACAAGAGCTTGCCAATCAACAGCAAAAACAACAATTGGGAAACCTGCTTCAAAAAAAACTATTCCTGATCAGTGCAAATTTTACTGCCTATTTAAATGTAAATCACCCAAAGCAGATCGATAATATTAATACTAATATTGATGAGTTTATAAAAGCTACCCATAAAGTGGTAAATGCACTTGAAAAGGGAGGTGAAATTTTAGACACATTACAAACAAATTTTTATGAAACCGATGAATTTGTCGAGAGGATATCATACATACCAGGCAACAATAGCGAATTTATTGTAGAAGTGCTTAACATCAGGCCCAAGCTCAAAGACTTATCAATACTCTCTGCTGATATCAAACAAGATATAGCCGAAAAGTTGCTCTTATCAAATCCTGTAAAGGTTGAGAAAACAGAACAACAAATATCTTTTAAAATTAAGCAGGCCGAAACAATATTAACAAGGGCACATGAGCATGGCAATAAAATTTATTTTGATGTAAGTAATAAATTGCAGCAGGTTGAAATGTTGTATAATAAAAAATTGAGGCAGTGGCATTTCTACGAGATAATCACAATTATTGGAATAAGCCTGGTCGAAATTATAATCATCATCTTTCTTTTGGCTCAAACCCGGCGCATAATTCTTATGCAACGTAAAGCAGATGAAGAAAAGAAAAAACTTGTTTCATCATTAAATCAATCCTACGAAACCCTTAAAGAAATTTTTGACAAAATTCCGGTTGGTGTAGTGCTTTTAAAACGAAAAACCATTATGCAGATTAACTCGGCAGCGGCCGAAATTATGGGATACGATTCGAGGGAAGAAGCCATTCAAATACTGAGCGGAGCGCAATGCCATGGGTGTTATTGTTCTGTGAAAGTTGGCGAATGCCCAATTTTTGATTTGGATATTGGATACTTTTCACTTGAGGAAAAAATAATGATTGGGAAAGATGGCCGTAACATTTCGATTCTCAAAAGTGTGATCCCCGTAATAATTGATGATGAAGAGTACCTGCTGGAGGCTTTTATGGATATTGAAGCACAGAAAAAAGCCCGTGATCGCGAAGCTGAGGCCAATCGTGCCAAATCAGAATTCCTTGCAAATATGAGCCATGAAATCCGTACCCCAATGAATGGCATTATAGGGGCTATTGATATTTTAAATAATGCTGAATTGGATGAAGACCAAAAATCTTTACTCCAAATTGTACAGCAATCAAGCAAGGCCCTTTTGAATATTATTAACGATATTTTGGATTTTTCAAAAATTGAAGCCGGAAAACTTGGAATCGACTGTTATAGTTTTAATATTTATGAAGCAGTCGAGGCCATTGTAGATCAGTTTGCACTTGGAGCAAGAAAAAGCAATCTTAATTTATACCATCTAATCGATAAAAATATCCCTAAATTTGTTTTTGGTGATGAAGGCAGATTGGCACAAATATTAATCAACCTGGTAGGAAATGCTATAAAGTTTACCCACAAGGGTCACGTGTTTTTAAGGCTTACGAGGCTTGATAATGAAAATGCGAAAAAAGCAAAAATCCTTTTCTCAATTGAGGATACTGGCATAGGAATTCCATCTAACCGTATCAAAAAGATTTTTGAGGCATTTACCCAGGCCGATGGTTCAACAATAAGAAAATATGGTGGTACCGGGCTTGGAACCACAATATCAAAAATGTTGGTCGATTTAATGGGAGGCACCATAAGTGCTAAAAGTCCGAACCCTAATATAAAAGCTGATACTGAAGGCTTGGGGACAGTATTCCATGTTATAATCGAATTTGAAATTGATAATATTCGAATATCTGAGGATACAGACAAAGAGTGTAACCTGTCAGAAATTGATGCTTTTGTAATCACAGAAAACAATGCCACCCGGTGTATTAAAGGAGAGATACTAAAAAATCTTGGTATTCCGGCCAAATTTTTCAGCCAGCCCGATGATGCTCTTGCTCATTTTAAATCGATAAGTGAAAACTCCAATAGAAACCAGGTGTTAATAATTGATTATGATGATTTGGAAGAAAGTGCTTTTGGGATTATCAAAAAAATAAAAAGTAACCAAAGCTTTCACAAATTGAAAGTGATTCTCACGACAACCCATCCCATTTCTCAGGATAAAAAGGATTTTGAAAAAAATATTGTTGATGCTTACTTTTTAAAACCGATTAAACAATCCAAATTGAAACAGGCAATCGCTATGCTATTTGCAATAGCTCCATCACCGCAGCTTACAGCAAATGATGAGGAAGTAAAAACAACATTACCAAATCTCAGTATATTGCTTGCCGAAGATAATATCATCAATCAAAAAATTGCAAAACGATCCTTTGCAAGTCTCAATCTGGAAATAGATATTGTGGAAAATGGGAAAAAAGCGATTGAAGCAATCCACAATAAAACCTACGATTTTATTTTTATGGATGTGATGATGCCCGTAATGAATGGGTTGGATGCCACCAAAGAAATCAGGAAATTTAATACAAGTGTAAAAATAATTGCCATGACGGCAAATGCCATGAAAGGAGATCGTGAAGTGTGCTTAAATGTTGGGATGAATGATTATATTTCCAAGCCCTTTAAAATGAAAGATATCGAAAGCCTGATTATGCGATGGGTATAAAGGAAACCAGCTTGTCGTTGAAAGATAAGGACAACTTTGTTTAAAATCACTACAATCCGACTACAAACTTAAGATTCTTTCCCGAAATTCCGGGACTACAAATAATAAGTATTTGAATGTAGTTGGGGTACATTTTGTGAAGAGAGACCTCTCAGTTGCTACGCTCCTTCGAGGTGACATGGATTTGGAGAATTTGGGGTGGGTGAAAGTGGGCGCGAAACGCCCACTTTCACCCACCCCATTCATAGCCCGGGGCTTTGTCATTTCGATGCCGCAACTGCGGCAGGAGAAATCTTTCAATCCGCCAATTGGCGGAGAGAAATCTATTGTTAATCTTTCATTTTTCACGGACAATAGTGATTAAAAATAAAGTATGATTGCCGAGCACCCATTCTCAATCAACTTGATCCACAACTCTCAACCCTCTCAACTCTCAATGCCGGGCAGAGCCCGAGCACCCCTGCCTCGCTTTTGCAAAAGCCTACGCTGGCGGCCCGCTTCACAGCGAGGCGAGCAAGGCGGTCTCGAAAAATTACGAAAATTGTCCGAAGGACTCCTTTGGGAAAAATTTTCTATTTTTCGGGGCTCTAACCTCTAACCTCTAACCTCTAACCTCTAACCTCTAACCTCTAACCTCTA
>CAZQIV010000247.1:0-5152 GCA_964593705.1 uncultured Lentimicrobiaceae bacterium
TTTTCTCTAATATTCTGCCATTTTTTGGCAGAATATTAGAGAAAAGGTACTAAAAGGTTTGAGTGATTGTGTTTTTAACTATGCTTAAATAAAATGAAGATAGATATGTAAAATGTTTGATAGTATAAAAACACAAGTCCTGCAGTAACTTTTCGGGGGAAGATCGTCGAGTATTGAAAGGTTGCCAAGAATTCGACTTTTTGGTCGAATTGAAAAAAATCATGGCAAAGCTAAGAATTTATGATAGAATTCAAATTTTTTTGATGTTAAAAATTATGCTTTTCTTTGATACGACAAAAGACGAAACTATGAAACTTCTTTTCAATCACACTTTTCTCGACCATAATATTGGAAGTACTTACGAAGGCAGTTACCGTCTTAAAGAATTTTCTGACCTGGAAAGTACAGAGGCCTTTGGTGAGCGCTATTTAAAATTGGTTCACACCCAGGAATACATTGATCAAATCAAAAACTTCTGCGAAACTGGTTCAGCTGTTGCAGAGGTCGAGCTTTCTCCTACAAGCTATAAAGCGGCTTGCCTTGCTGTAGGCCTTACAGTAAATGCTTCAGAAAGTAACAATTTTGCCGTAGTTCGGCCTCCGGGGCATCATGCTCACCACGACAAGGCTTCAGGTTTTTGTCTTTTTAATAATGTGGCTATTGCCGCCGAAAAACTCGCCCGGGAAGGAAAAAAAGTTTTTATCCTTGATATCGATGGTCATCATGGCGATGGCACACAGCATATTTTTTACGACAGAAAGGATGTTTTTTATTGTTCCATCCATCAACAAAACACATACCCATACACCGGAACATTTATGGAAATTGGAAAAGGGGAGGGGCTGGGCTACACCCTGAACATTCCAATTCCTGAAAATAGTGGGGAAAAAGAGTTTCTTAAGGCTGCATTTAAAGCCATAGAAACAGGAGTAAAGTTTGAGCCGGATGTTGTGGCCATCTCCGCCGGCTTTGATGGTTACCGCAAAGACAGGCTGCTTGAATTAAGGTTGTCGCTTCATGCTTATTATGAGTGTGGCTACAGATTAAGCAAGGCTTTTAAAAATGTGTTTGGAGTGCTTGAGGGCGGTTATCACGAAGATCTTCGTGAATGTGTAAATATGTTTGTTGAAGGAATAAACATCGGCGCAAAACCCTCAAATATCAAATGGAATCACGAGTTATCAATAGGTTAGTATCTTATTTCTAATATTCTGCCAAAAAATGGCAGAATATTAGTGATAAGATACCTACTAACTTGGACAAACCAAAACAGGAATACACCATAAATTTTACATGATCACCTTGTTTGGTTTTGGCTTGTCCAAGTTAGGGATTATTACATTTCTAACAAACAAATGTTTGATCTGTTTGAGTGGCTGTATCAGGAAGATCATTATTGTAGAAATATTTGTATGCTTTAGATAGGAAATTGCCACAGCTTATAAAAAATAATAATTTTGTGGAAAAATTGATAAACTATGCCATTGAAAATATTGATACCTGTTGGTTTAGGGATAATTTTAACCATTGTTTTAATCAGGCTATATCCTGTTTTACACATCTTTTTCAGCAAAATTATTTTTGGTAAATTCAGCTCACGATACATTGCCACCAATAAAAGGCACACCGGCCAAAGCCCCTATCCATACTGTATTAAGGATGATTTAATTAATCACATTGCCGGTTTTTACAAAGGTTTAGAAAAAATACAGCAATTCAATTCCGATCAGGAAATAACTTTTATGGAAACAGATTATGGCGTAAGTTTCAACAATGTATTAAAGTCGAATAAAAAGCCATTTTGTGTCAATTCAAACAGGTTATCATTGTTTGATCTCAAGATTTTGGGTTATAGAGATTTGATGTTCACGGCCGAGTTGAAGAAGTATTATTATTTTGTAGATAAAGTATTTTTCATGGGGCAGCTTACCTTTAAAAATCCTGATAAAGAAAATATTGATAAAATTGTTGGTGTTATCAAAAAAAAATATTTAGGAACTCTAAAAATAAATTCAGATAGTTTCATGATAAATGGGAAAAACAATTCTGTTTTGCTTTGCCAGTATAATGGTTTCCATTTAAGCCTGAGTTATCTCTCGCGGGCTCATGGTGAAATAAATAAACTTGTTGATGAATACTGGAATGTGTCAACCAATATTGTTGTCAGAAAAACTTCGAGCCTTGAGGCAGAGCTAATGGACAAACTATAAAAAAAGCTGCATCATTGTTTTGATGCAGCTTTTCTTTAGAATTATAAATTCAAAAATTAGTTTGAATTGTTACTTGGCGGAGCAGGTAATTCTTTGCTTAGTAATTCCTGCTTTGTTATGTTTATCTTGAGTTCCTCCTCATCTTTTTCATATTCAACAGCTATGATATCCCCTTCTTTCATTGTGGTTTTAATAATTTCTTCAGCCAGCGGATCTTCAACGTATTTCTGAATTGCTCTTTTTAATGGCCTTGCCCCATACTGGGCATCCCATCCTTTTTCGACAATAAAATCCTTGGCAGTGTCAGATATTTGTATCGAATAGCCAAGATCGTTAATTCTATTATATAGGTGTACTAATTCGATGTCGATGATTTTGTGGATAGCTTCGCGTTCTAATGCATTAAAGATTAC
Source organism: uncultured Lentimicrobiaceae bacterium (assembly GCA_964593705.1). Lineage (GTDB taxonomy): Bacteria > Bacteroidota > Bacteroidia > Bacteroidales > 4484-276 > SABY01. Next base: position 2,624 of record CAZQIV010000247.1, read on the forward strand.
AATATCATCAATCCTGTTTATAAACTCGGGAGCAAAGGTTCGTTTTAAAGCATTTTCGATAACGCTTTGCGAATTTTTGTTTTTAGCCAATTCCTTTGCTGCTGTATTGAAACCAACACCATGTCCAAAATCTTTGAGTTGACGTGTTCCAATATTCGAGGTCATAATAATTATCGTGTTTTTAAAATCAATCCTGCGGCCAAGGCTGTCAGTAATCAAACCATCATCGAGTACCTGGAGAAGAATATGATAAACATCCGGGTGTGCTTTTTCAATTTCATCGAGAAGTACGATGGAATAAGGTTTCCGGCGTACTTTTTCGGTAAGTTGCCCACCTTCTTCATATCCAACATACCCGGGAGGCGCTCCAACCAACCTGGAAACTGAAAATTTTTCCATATACTCGCTCATGTCAATTCTAATGAGGGCTTCCTCTGAATCGAACAGGTATTTTGCAAGTACCTTGGCGAGGTGTGTTTTACCAACGCCTGTAGGGCCAAGAAAAATAAAACTTCCTATGGGTTTGTTTGGGTCCTTTAGTCCGGCCCTGTTTCTTCTAATTGCCTTCACCACTTTTTTTATGGCCTCATCCTGCCCAACTACCGAATCCTGAATCTCCAATTCCATTTTCACAAGCCTGTTTCCTTCGCTTTCGGCAATGCGCTTCATAGGAATACCTGTCATCATGGCTACCACTTCGGCCACATTTTCATCGCTTACAATTTCACGGTTAATCCTTGAATCTTCTTCCCATTTTTTCTTTTCATATTCTAATTCATCAATTAACCTTCTTTCCATATCCCGAAAACTTGCTGCTTCTTCAAACTTTTGGCTTCCGATAGCTTTGGCTTTTTCTTTCTTAACCTCTTCTATCTTAGTTTCAATTTGAATGATTTGTGAAGGCACATGCATATTTGTGATATGCACTCTCGATCCGGCTTCATCCATTGCATCAATAGCCTTGTCGGGCAAATACCGATCGCTTATGTAACGGTTAGTAAGCGTTACACAAGCTTTAATGGCCTCATCGGTAAAAGTTACCAGGTGATGATCCTCGTATTTTTCTTTGATGTTGTTAAGGATTTCGGTTGTTTCATCTGCCGTGGTTGGATCGACCAGGATTTTTTGAAACCGACGCTCCAGCGCTCCATCCTTCTCAATGTATTGCCGGTATTCATCAAGTGTGGTAGCCCCTATGCATTGGAGATCACCACGGGCAAGAGCGGGCTTAAACATGTTGGAGGCATCCAGTGATCCGGATGCATTGCCGGCACCAACAATGGTATGAATTTCATCGATAAACAAAATAATGTCCGAATTCTTTTCCAGTTCGTTTAGCACGGCCTTCATTCTTTCTTCAAATTGACCACGATATTTTGTGCCAGCAACCAACGAAGCCAGATCGAGGGTAATTATTCTTTTATTGAAAAGTGCCCTCGATACTTTATGTTCAATAATTCTTAATGCCAGGCCTTCGGCTATTGCACTTTTACCAACGCCGGGTTCTCCTATAAGTATCGGGTTGTTCTTTTTGCGCCGGCTCAATACCTGGGCAATGCGCTCTAACTCTTTTGCCCGTCCTACAATAGGATCGAGTCGGTTTTCTTCGGCGGCCTTGGTCAAATCTCTTCCAAAATTATCAAGAACCGGGGTTTTCGATTTTGAATCGGCAGGCTTTTTACTTTGTTTTCCGTAGCCCTTGCCTTCTTCAAATTCTTCATCCATCGAACCTGGGAATTCTGATCTTGGATTTTCTTTTCCTGTATTTTCTTTGGTTTTGTCCGGATTTTTATTTGTCATAATTGCTTGTAATTCGTCTTTTACACTTTCATAATTAACTCCATATTGAGAAAAAGTTCTCGTAACAACATTGTCCTCATCCTTAAGAATAGCAAGTAATAAATGTTCAGTTCCAATTAAATCGCTGCTGAATAGTTTTGCTTCGAGGTAAGTTAGTTTTAAGGCTCTTTCGGCTTGTTTTACCAAGGGTAAATTTTCCCTGTTTCTTGCACCTTTACTTGTAGTTGAGCTAATGGATTGTTCGATAACCCTGCGAAATTCAAAAAGATCAACACCCAAATAGTTTAATATTTGAATCGCTAATCCTTCCCCTTCTCTTAAAATTCCTAAAATCAGGTGCTCAAGGCCAATATAATCATTGTTAAGGCGTATCGCTTCTTCTCTGCTGAAGTTTAACACATCTTTAACTCGTTGCGAAAATTTTGCTTCCATTGATTAAATATTTTTTTCAGAAATATTTGCTTGTTTATCAAATAGTGTTCCATTTTTCAAGTCATCGAACTTAATTTGATCTGACAAGTATTAAACTGAAATTGTTTGTCATTTAATATAATTGATAAAAAACATTATTCTGAACAAGAGTGAATTATTTATTGTTCAAGTGCAAATATAGTTTGATAAGAACAATCAAAATACCTCGAATCCTTATTTTATCAACAATTTCATGTTAGTAATATTTAACCTGATTAATTCACAAATTCGTTGAATTTGTGAATTAATCACCGAAGG
>CAZQIV010000248.1:0-5141 GCA_964593705.1 uncultured Lentimicrobiaceae bacterium
ATATCAATTTCCACATCCTTTAGGTTGTGGATTAAATTGATGTGATGAATGCCCCCGCCTTTTCGCTGTCAATGCCGAAGGCATTGACAGCGAAAAGGCGGGGGAGGCATTGCTAAATTCATTAATCCCCGGGTTATGCTGCAGGCATCCCTTTTGGAAAACCCGGGGCAAGTGAAAAGTATCGGCTTTACAGACAGACAGTAAATCGTCATCAATTGTGATTATTTATAATTCCTGATTCGTACATTAATTCTAAATTTGCTGAGTTTCATATCGATTGTTTGCAAACTGAAAAGGAACTTTATACCTTAATTGAAAAATTAAAAGCTATTTGAAAACAATTATTAATTTTTAAAATATTTTTATGAAAACTGTATTACTTTCATTGTTAATCGTTCTATCCTCCGGGCTTTTCGCGCAGGAAATAAATAAAGTCATTTCCGACAAGGATTCTAATAAGCAATTATTAATTGGTACTTGTGATAGGGAGGGTTTAAAGGCTAAGCCTTTTGGCGAATTTTTTTCACCCGGATATGCTGATTATGTTCCTGATGAAACTATTATTAAAAAACTGTCCAAACAAAAAAAAGGAGTTAGCATAGCGATTGTAATGGGATCATGGTGTAATGACAGCAAAGAGCAAGTTCCACGATTTATTAAAATTCTGGATGAAATGAAATTTAAAGATTCCAGGCTTAATATTTTTTGTGTTGACAGGGATAAGCAAGGCGGTGGTGTGGGTATAGCTGCAATGGATATTCAAAGGGTGCCCACCTTTATTTTATATAAAAACGACCGGGAGATTGGAAGGATCGTAGAAACTCCTAATTCTACCCTCGAAAAGGATTTGCTATTGATTTTAGCCATGGGATCATAATTTTTTGACAATGAAGATATTTTCATCAATTTCTGAAACAAAGACCTACCTCGAAGAAAGGTCAAAAAAAGGCAAAAGCATAGGGTTTGTACCAACGATGGGGGCTTTGCATCAAGGCCATATTTCGCTCTTGCAACAAGCAAATCTTGAAAATGATGTTGTGGTATGCAGCATATTTGTCAATCCAATTCAATTTAATAAAAAAGAAGATTTAGAAAAATACCCACGTACTTTCGAAGAAGATGTTTTAAAGCTTAAAGAGGTTCAATGCGATGTTCTCTTTGCTCCATCGGTTGAGGAAATGTATCCTGAGCCTGTACTCGAAAGGTTTGATTTTGGGCATTTAGATAAGGTGATGGAAGGCCGGCATCGTCCGGGACATTTTAATGGTGTGGCTGTCGTGGTACGAAAACTATTCGAAATTATTGCTCCAACTAAGGCCTACTTCGGATTGAAAGATTATCAGCAATTGAAAATCATTCAAACCATGGTCGAAAAATTGGACATGAAAATTGATATTATTCCCTGTCCCACATTGCGCGAAAAAGACGGGCTGGCCATGAGTTCGAGAAATGTCAGGTTAAACAAATACGAAAGATCCATTGCACCTGTAATTTTCAGGGTGTTAAACAACTTGAAAGATAAAATTGGCACAATGTCTCCGCTTGAAGCACAGGAGTGGGGGACTGGTCAAATAAACAAATTTGATGAAATGTCTGTAGAATATCTTTCGATAGTAGGTGCCGATGATCTTTTACAGATAAGTAACTGGGATGATAAGAAAAGTGTTGTTGCATGCACTGCCGTAAATCTTGGAAAAGTAAGACTCATAGATAATATTATTTTATTTTAGTAATTTTGCCAGCAATATGAAAATAGAAGTTTTAAAGTCGAAAATCCACAGAGGGACAATTACCGAGGCAAATCTCAACTACATTGGGAGTATTGCCATCGATGAAGATTTGATGGATGCCTCTAACATTATCGAGAACGAAAGAGTGCATATTTATAATATTAACAACGGTGAGCGTTTTGACACCTATGTGATTAAGGGTAAGCGTGGCTCAGGGCTCATTTCGCTTAATGGCGCTGCCGCACGAAAAGCACACGAAGGCGATCTCGTTATTATCGTTTCATACGCATCCGTTGATTTTGAGGAGGCAAAACAATTTAAACCCGCCATTATTTTTCCTGATCAACATAATAAATTGTAAACGACTTTGAAAAAAAAAGTCCTATTAGCTTTTAAGATTCTGTTTTTTCTTTCCATTGGAATATTCTTTATCTGGATATTCCTGCGAAAGCTTACTCCCGATCAAAAACTTGAAATATGGGATTCGTTTATACATGCCAATTTTAGCTGGCTCGTACTTGCTTTGATTATTGGATTTTTAAGTCATCTTGTAAGGGCTATGCGATGGCGCATGTTGCTCGACCCCATGGGTTATCATCCTAAACTTTCAAATACCTTTTATGCTGTAATGATTGGTTACTTTGCCAATATGGCTTTGCCCAGGTTGGGCGAAGTTACCCGTTGTGGGGTGCTTAGAAAATACGAAAAAATACCGATGAATAAATCAATAGGAACGGTTATCGTTGAGAGAAGTATTGATATGGTGGTATTTGTAATACTATTTTTTATAAACTTCATTGTTTTTTTTGATAAACTTAATCATTACGTCGAAGAGAAAGTTTTTATCCCACTAAGCGAAAAATTTCAATATGCCCAGGTGTCAACCTATTTTCTTGTACTAATTTTTGTAACTCTTGCAATTACTTTAATTGCTTTTTTTCTTTTTAGGAAAAAAGTAAGAGAAATAAAAATGTATAAAAAGGGGAAGGAAATTTTGATAGGCTTCTGGCATGGCTTGTGGTCGGTTACAAAAATTAAAAAGCCTGTTGCCTTTATTTTTCAATCCTTTTTAATTTGGATTTTGTATTTTCTAATGATCTTTGTATGCATTTTTAGTTTACCCGAGACCAGCCATCTTGGTGTGGGAGCAGGTTTGTCGCTGCTTATTTTTGGTTCCATTGGGATAATGATTGTGCAGGGAGGCATCGGGATTTACCCGGTAATCATTGCCGAAACACTGGCAATTTATGGAATTCAGGCTATTCCCGGTTATGCACTGGGTTGGCTTACATGGACTGCTCAAACCCTGCTTATTGTTGTTTCCGGTGTGATCTCATTAATAGTTTTACCCATTTTAAATAAAAAAGGAGAATATGGACAAACTCAGCCTGTTACAATCCAAGATAATCAACAATAAAACTGAACTCGATCGCTGGCTGGCCTGTTTGAGGTTTAAGGAAAAAAAAATAGTGTTTACTAATGGGTGTTTCGATATTCTTCATCAAGGGCATATCGACTACCTGGCAAAAGCAGCAAGCCTGGGCGATGTGTTGATTCTGGGATTAAACTCCGATAGTTCTGTGCAGCGCATTAAAGGTGAGGGTCGTCCTGTGCAAAGCGAAAAATCAAGGGCAATGATCCTTGCAGCGCTTCAATTTGTAAATATTGTTGTACTCTTCGATGAAGATACTCCATACAGTTTAATAAAATCCGTTCAACCTGATTTTCTTGTGAAAGGTAGCGATTACAAGGCTGAACAAATTGTTGGTTACGACATCGTTTCGGCAAAAGGTGGCGAGGTTGTTACCATCGATTTTTTGGAAGGTCATTCAACAAGCGGAATAATAAACCGCATTAAAAATTTAAAATAATACACTAAGATTGGCAAAGGTTAAAACAACATTTTTCTGCCAGAACTGTGGCCAGAATTCACCAAAATGGATTGGGAAGTGTCCATCATGTGGCGAGTGGAATACCTATGTTGAAGAAGTTGTACAATCGGCAAAATCTACCCGTGGGGCTTCAATCGGGCTTCAGCCAAAAAAGAGCCTGCCTAAAAAGCTCCATGAGCTAAATTTTGAAACTGATGATCGCATTGATACCGGGAGTGGCGAGTTAAACCGGGTGCTTGGCGGGGGACTGGTGCAAGGTTCGGTAGTTTTGGTGGGCGGCGAGCCGGGAATTGGAAAGTCAACACTGCTTCTGCAAATAGCTCTAAAAATGCGCGGGATGAGTGTGCTCTATATTTCGGGCGAGGAGAGCGAACAACAAATTAAAATGCGGGCAGCCCGGCTGGGTGAAGATAAAGCAGAAACTTATATCCTTACCGAAACATCGACCCAGGTAATATTTAAGCACCTCGAAAAACTACAACCTCAAATTATTATAGTTGATTCAATTCAAACTTTACACACCGAATCCATCGAATCCTCAGCGGGTAGTATCTCCCAGATTCGTGAGTGTGCCAACGAATTGCAGCAATATGCAAAACTTACTAATACACCTGTTTTTTTAATCGGCCACATTACCAAAGATGGGAATCTGGCCGGGCCCAAAATATTAGAGCACATGGTGGATGCTGTTTTGCAATTTGAAGGCGACCGCAACTATGGCTACAGAATTTTGAGATCGGTAAAAAATCGCTTTGGCTCAAGCTCCGAACTTGGAATTTTTGAGATGCAAAGCAATGGCCTGCGTGAAGTAGTAAATCCATCTGAATTGCTCATTACTCAGCGGGATGAGAATTTTAGCGGCATTACTATTGCCGCGACCATCGAAGGATTACGTCCAATGCTCATCGAAATACAGGCATTGGTGAGTTCGGCTGCTTACGGGGTTCCACAGCGCTCTACAACAGGTTTCGATTCGCGAAGGTTGAACATGTTATTGGCAGTTCTGGAAAAACGCCACGGTTTTAAACTTTCATCGAAAGATGTTTTTCTTAATGTGGCCGGCGGGATAAGGGTTGACGACCCGGCCGTTGACCTGGCAGTGGTGGCAGCAGTGCTTTCTTCGAATGAAGATATGCCCGTGAATCCAAAAGTTTGCTTTGCTGCTGAAGTAGGTCTTTCGGGCGAAATAAGAGCCGTAAACAAGGTAGAGCAGCGAATTAGCGAGGCTTCTAAATTGGGTTTCGAAAAAATATTTATTTCATTGCATAGTTTTAAAGGACTGTCGAAAAAAAATCATACCATCGAATTAATCCCGGTATCCCGAATCGAACAGGTTTTTAGTAATCTATTCGGATAAATCATTTTTTCGCATAGATAGTTATGGAATCATCGAAAATAAGCACTTCATTTCTTTTTTTTTGTCCATAAATTCTGTATGATTCTTATATTTACAGCCACAAAAATTATTTATTCACTTCAATCCCAAACTTATGAAACATTTAACACTGTTTATTAGCGC
>CAZQIV010000249.1:0-5116 GCA_964593705.1 uncultured Lentimicrobiaceae bacterium
TACGATAAGCCCTCCCTATTTATCTGATTTATAATGATAGGTATTGGTTATCTGAAATTACAATCACAGCATTCAACAATTTGAAGATTTTTATAAAAATGGGATTATTCGATTAAAAAGCAAATGGTTAATCCCAAAAAAATATACTGCATCGACAATGGTATCATTAGTATAAATTCATTCTCGTTTTCTGAAAATAAGGGTCGTCTTTTGGGGAATGCTGTATTTATCGAGTTGAAACGCAGAAACCTGGAGATGAAAACAATTTCAATAAAATAGCATTCCATAGCTAAAGTGGTTTATAAGAATATGAATCCGGGATTTCGGGATACTGCAACATTTTCATATCACTAAGTGGCAGAACTTAGTATATAAATATTTTTTGTGTATTAACTTCCTTTCCACTCCTGAAATTCACAAGGTATATCCCCGTTTTGAATTTCGATGGAAGAACCTGCATACCGGCTGCTAAAATCTCCCTTTCCATTACAACCCTTCCCATCACATCCGAAATCCTCAGCGTACCGCCTCTTTCGCTTCTGATAAAAAGCTGCTGACCATCAGCATAGATCAGGATTTTACTTTCACCGATCTTGTTTTCCCCTATCCCAACCGAATTAAAATGCAGTTTAAACCGAATTTCATTATCTGTAACATCCCAAACAAATTCGTAATTGCTTTTGGTGAGGTCATGGAAAGTCCCGGTTTTAGTATCTTCGAGGATGGCAGTTGTAATTCCGTTCATTTCTTTCAAACTGAGCGAAAAAATTTGCATGGTACTACATTTAAATCCAAGTGGCACAAAATTGCATACCGGCCGGGAATCTATCGAAAAACGGCCGGAAGAAGATAAGGAATACAACTCACCTGCATTACTATCTCCTGACGACAATTTCCATGCATCATACTCACGGTCGAAATCCGGAGTGGCATTATCCATCAAACGGATGCATACTTCATCGCTATTAAACTCGACGATTGCTTTGAGTAAAAGGGAATTTTCCGGCAGGCTTTTAAAATAAGCCGAACTACCTTCGTGGGTTCTTGCAGCGTCACTCAACTCAAAATTGCTACCATCGGAGCTGATAAAAAACCCTTGCATCGGAGGAACATATTGCACCCCACCATTGGTGGAAGCGCCATCTACCCAGGTAGCATAAGCCGTTCCATTCCAGTAATAAACCGCCCCCCAAACATCGTCAAGCATCGACCAATCGATGGAAGACGGATAAGGATTGCCAACCAGATTCCAGCCATAATATACTTCATCTTCCGGATCAAGATATAATTTGGTGGTAGCAACAGATTGGATTCCTGTATTGAGGTTTCCCCGGAAGGTATAGGTAGATTCACCCGACCAGAGGGCATATCCTGTTAAAGGTAAAAGGGTTGTTGAGGGTTCAACAATGTCTGTCCAAGCGGCTGAAGATTCCGTGAAAAACTGCATGTAATGTCCCACAAAAGCTTCGGCACTTGTATTGTTTACCGGCGGGGAAACCAGATGCCAGAAAGTGTTTTGAGGTATATATCGCTGAATGGTGGCCGCCAACGCTGATGTGCTATTAATCAAAGATCCTGTCCCCAAAGCAGACGATTGAATCACAAGGCCTCCATTACCTGCATTGTTTTCGATTGCGCCTGTGATCGTAATTTTACTTCCGGGAGCAATAACCAGGCTTCCGCTCTCAGGAATAATAACATTGTTACCCGTTCCGTTGATGGTAAACCCAGAAGTGTGTCCACTATTATCAATCGTTGTGGGTTGAGTTGCCGTGATAGCGCCGGTTGTGAGTGTTAAGGTTTCCCCGTCCAAATCATCAGAAAGTGTAATAATACCATCATTGCAGATGTTGGTAAACGCTTCGCGCAATGAGCCATATCCTGCATCAGAGGTATTGAGAACAAGCATTTCATTATCACAGGAAAGCGTTGAAATGGAATCAACATCGCCATACCCGGTTCCAGTGACATTGGTCGCATAAGCTTTAAAATAATATTTTGTTGATGGCAAAAGATTTGTCAACATGCTGTTGAATGAATCCTGGCCTTCACCTTCGGTGGTTTTATCGTCGTTAATTGTTGGGTTTTCCAGGGTATTCCAACATATACCTTTTTGGATTACAACACCATCTCCAATACTCACAATGGAATTGGAGCTGACTTCAGCATGGTTGGTATAAGCAACAGCAACATGGCCGGTGGCGACTTTGGGAACGGTAATCTTCTCGGTATATGCTTTAATACAGAGGTCGTAATGAGACACAGTATTATGCCCGATGGGATACCAGGTAGTTGGCCAGATTGTTGGATCGGGACTTATCCAGAACTTCCCGGTTTCTATTTCAGGCATGGCATAACCTGCAACAGTGTCTTCGACAGACATTGGCCATATATGAGCCGGATCATTGGAATCATATTTTAGCTGAATATAAAAATCCTGACCGGAGGCAATAAAAACAGTCGAATCCAAATCGAAAGTATAATAACCGGGGAGTCCAACAATGGTTTCATCCATCGATCCCAGCAGTCCCGACAATGATTCATTAAACTGGCTGTAAATTTTTATCTCAATCCCCGAACCTGTTGCCACAACAAAAGTCCCGATTTTTTTAATCTCCAAATCCTCTGCGGTATTGGTGAACTTTACCAGACCATAAGCCACTTCATTATCAAAACCGACTCCCCAAAGACCGCCAATTTTATCATACTGATAGATGGTGGTATTGGCTTCGTTTTCCATGATAACCGGCCAATATGCGTTATATTTAACAAATTGCGAATCGTTGTACGAAATGTAGTAATACCCGTTATCGGCAAACCCTGCTCCATAGGTGTTGCGTACAATCCATGCCCCGGTGCCTCCTGCAGTAACAAGGTTATCATTCCAGCCCACAACCACTCCGGCATGGTTCACTTCAGTTGTTCCACCATAATAGTAGGTGTCATCATCGGGGTCCAGATAAGTACTATTGTAATAAAGCAAACTCCAAACTGCACCATAATCAAGCACCGTTTGTTTAATGGCGTCTATATCCTGCGGCGGTGGATACCTCGACTGGGGAATGTAGAAAGTTGCACTGAGATCGTTGGGGCAGTTCTCCGACCCGGTAGTTCCACCCGGATATGGATCTTCAATTTCGAGGTAAGGCCCGGATCTGCGGGCAAAATATGCCGATGACATCCAATGATTTCCATTGGTGCTTCTTTCGGGGATGTACTTATTACAATATTTTAAATTGTTATCAGACAAGTTATATTCTCCCATTTCGAGCATCAACAACCTCGACTCTACGGCACCCATTGTTGAGTAAGCCCAGCACCCACCCCCCGACTGACTTTTAACCGGTGTTAGCCAGGCAGAGTCGCGCATATCGTAAACGACAGGGAAATCCCGGTTTTTAACTCGGTATAATTGGCCCATGGATCAAATGCCGGTTTAATGGGTGGAAGCGTAACCCCGTTTACCTGCATTTCCATGAATTCATCTTCAGTAAAATGATAGCTTGTATCTATTGGTGCTTTATGAGGCTTTGGTTGGCCATATAGCTGAAGGCTAAATAATATCAAAATAAAAATTGTAAATATTCTCATGTCCCATGATTTTAAAATTCAATCAAATGTAGCAATTATAATTAAAATTGTTTCGAATATTTATCCCTTTTCAGCCAATTGCAAACAGGTATTCTTTTCTATTTGAAAATCTATCCAAATGGATTTACAAATCGGGGTTATTAGACAAAACTCAAACTACAAAAACATATAATTTCCTTCCAAATAATCTTACCGGCAAAATAGGAATTAAAACCGGGTTTGTATGAATACTGTACTATTCATTGATTGCAAACTATGATTTGTAAATCATTCAACCATAATCTTTGTTGTAGCAAGAATTATGTTCCTGGATTTGATTTGCAGGATATACATGCCGGCAGAAAGATTGCCTTTTTGGAATCTGTGATTGTGTGTTGAAATTGTTTCAATCCTCCTCACCTCAAGTCCCGTTGAGTTATAAACATGAAGTGATAGTTCTTGATTTAGAATTGCCATTGCATCAGAAGCATTGAATACAAGGTTTGCGAAAGATTTTACAGGATTGGGGTGTATGTAAAAAGTGATGTCATCGGAAAAGGTATTATCAACACCCAAAATAATATCCACTACCTCTAAAACAAGGCTTGTATTGTTGCAACTAATTTCGAAAGTATAATCGAAGCCCGAGAAATAGGCCGAAATAAATTGTGGGAAATCACACGACATGATTTCATTGGCGGTAATGATCGGGAATTCATCGCCCAGCTCCGGTGCAAATGCAAGGTTCACAATAATGTTTCCTTCCAGATCAGGGAAGCCGGCCACGTCGATAACATCGTACTCTCCGGGCAAAGTGCCTGCAATGTCAAATTCAAGTATGGCCTGTGGCGAAAGGCTAAAGTAATTGTAAACGCTCAGTGTTCCGGTACTGTCCTCACTGCCGGGAGAAAAAGTACCAACATTTGTAAAATTTGAAGTAACATCAAACGCGCCAAATCCCTGGAGAATTCCGGATTCCATATTATTTAAAGTAATATCAGAACCCAAAAATAGAAGTTGTTGATTGTGGTCGATCTCGATAATTCCAGCGTTGTTCAAGTCAAAGATCATGTAAAAGCTGCCAAGATTTCCACTTCCATCGCTTAGTTTTCTGATGACCCCCGTGTTGTTCATAGTATTCCCGGGTTCGTCATGCACAATCCCGCCATTGCTCAATATTTCAATAATCCCGGTTTCGTTGTTGTTTATTACGCATCCACCTGAAAGCCTGATAGTGTTCGAATTGCTGATATAAATTGCACCATTATTATCGATAGTAGAGTTTATTAACTTCTTATCTTCAAAAGACTCTAAGTGCATGAGGCCATTGTTTTCGATGGTGCCACCTCCATTAATTATTCCGCCTAACCAATTTATATTGCTACTGGTGGGGATGGACAATTGATTCGAAAGATTTAAATTGTTCTCAATATTCAAGGTAGAAATACCATTGATTATAATTGAACTTGCACTGGCTGATTCTTCGTTAATTTGGCTAATTCTTTTTTTGGAGTGCTATGATTTTGAGATTGATTATATATTTGTA
>CAZQIV010000250.1:0-5102 GCA_964593705.1 uncultured Lentimicrobiaceae bacterium
CAGGAAGGCTATCACGAAGGCGCTCATCAGGTCGGCCATCGATTCGGCGCTATCCCTGCTTTGTCCCTGGAAGTCAACTTCCACACCGGGATACAGCGCTGTGAGCTCAGGAACAATTTCTTTTGTAACACGCTCAAGGATGGGTGGTACAGGCTCATAAGGATTTACAAGCTCAGCATCAATTTTTATTTCTTTTTTGCCGTTGTAGCGGTTTATGTTTACCGGCCCACGCCTGATGTCGTAATTGGCAAGTTCGCTTAATGGGAACTCTCCTGCAAAAGTTCTTATTTTCATGGTTTCAAGTTGCCCAATGCTTATCCTGTCTTCTTTTGGATACCTAACCCAAACCCTTACCTCATCTTTGCCAACCTGTAAGCGTTGCGCCTGGCTGCCAAAAAATCCGTTTCTCACCTGGTTGGCAATTTCGGATCTGTTCAATCCCAAAAAATAGGCTTTTGGTTTGAGGTCTAACTGTATTTCGCGCTTACCAATAGCATTGTTGTCGATGATGTCACGGAGTTCGGGAAATGCTTTCATTTTATCAATAAGAAAATCCCTGGCCTCTTGAAGGTGCTCAAAATCTTTGCCCAGCAAACTTACCGAAACCGGGGTGCCAAAAGTGTTTCTGCCCCCTACAACAAATTTATCGGCTTCGTTTACCGAACCTATTTTATCCCTGACACGGTTTACAATTTCAAAACTCGAAATGGGAGCTCCTTCCATATTACGAAGCAAAACAAAGAGGTTTCCTGCGTGGGCACCAACTTCACGGCCATCAAAGGCATTGCCAAGCCCCAGAAATGTGTAGTCGATATAGTTTGCAGTATCGTTGTACTCATCCATAAGTTCAGCATTTACCTCCCATATTGCCTTTTCAAAACTAACAAGGTGTTGCTTGGTTTTCGCTTCGCCGGTTCCGGGAGTAAAGGCGAGGTTTACAGTAAACTGGTCGAATGGGATGGATGGGAAGTAAGTAGCTTTAATAAATTCGCCACCAAATAGCCCGCCGGTAATAATAATGAGCACAATTGGCGTAGATATGGCGACCCATTTCCAACGGATAACGATAAGCATAACACGACCATAAATGCGGTCGCGCGTAAATATGATAAACTTGTCAAGGCTTCTTCGTACTATATTGCCTCCGCCTTCGCGGTTCTCAACTTTAAGTACATGTTTGCTTGATAGGTGGGCGGGAAGTACAAAAAATGCTTCAACCAGCGATACCCCAAGACTTACAATAACAACCCAGCCAACATCGTAGCTAAATTCCATGCGCCCCGAAAGAAACATCAAAGGGGCAAAAGCAATCATTGTGGTTGTAACGGAAGTGGCCACCGCGGGAAGCACTTCCATAGTTCCATCAAGGGCTGCCTTCATCGGGCTTTTGCCTTCTTCAAAATGTGAATATATATTTTCGGCAATCACAATCCCGTCGTCAACAAGGATACCGATGACCAGCAACATGCCGAAAAGTGAGATCATGTTGATGGTTAGGCCGGTAAGATAGCCAAGCAAAAACATACCAAAAAATGAGGCCGGAATACCAAAAGCCACCCAGAACGAAAGCCGTAAACTAAGAAATATGCCCAGGGCTATAAGCACAAGCAGCAGTCCAATGCCGCCGTTTTTGTAAAGCAGAACCAACCTGGAGTTCAGCAATTCAAGAAAATCGTAAGTAATTACCAGCGTAACATTATCATGGCTTGTATTAAAGGATTCCACATATTGTTCAAGGTACTTTGAAATGGCAGCCAAATCTTCCTCGGGCAATTTCAACACATTTACCGAAACGGATTGCTTCCCGTTCATTTGGTAAACAGAGGGGGTTTCAGAAAATTGTTGTTTTATGCTGGCCACATCACGCAGCAAAATTTTACTTCCATCGTTATTGGCACGAATTACAATTTCGCCTATCGTTGCCGGATTGGTGGTGCGGTGCCTGGAGCGGATCAATATCTCCTCCTCTTCCGATCTGATCATGCCGGCAGAAATATCCCGGTTATTGAGTGCAATTTGCCTTGCCACATCATTTAACGTGAGGCCATAGCGGAGTAAGTTCTCCTCCGAAATCTCCACAGAAATTTCCAGTTCGGGAAAGCCGCCAATTTGGACTTGCGAAATAATTCCCGAGCGCAAAAGATCATCCTCTATTTCCTGGGCATAATTTTTTAGGGTTAAAAGATCAACATTTCCCGTTAAGCCCATAAAAGTGGCCATGGTGGTCGAGCGCTGTTTGGCAACAATTGGGCGCTCGGCATCTGCCGGGAAAGAGCTGATGCCATCCACTGAATTTTTTACATCGGCCAGAATTTCATCAATATCGAATTGTCCGGTGGTTTCGATGCTTACTCTCGAAAAGTTTTCGGACGATGTGGAGGTTATTCTTTTTATCCCTACCAAACCACGCACAGCTTCTTCAACGCGGGCAGTTATGCCTTCTTCCATTTCTTTGGGTGAGGCCCCGGGATAAAATACGCTGATGTTGATAAAGCGCTCGGAACGTTCAGGGAAGAAAGACTTTTTTAATGGCGGCAGGTCTATAACTCCTTCCAGTCTTGCTCCAAAAAATGCCATTGCACCGCTGATGATGAAGAGTGCAATAATCATGTTGGCATAAAATGGGTTGCGTATAAATAGAGCGACGATTTTCCTCATTGTGTTTTGTTAATGATTTTTGTAATGATGGTTATTTGGTTTCACTGTCATTTGCTTCGCGTCATTTATTGTCATCCCGAAAAGTAGAAAATCTTTGATTTATATTACTTTTCGAGCCCGCCTTGCCGCCAGCGTAGGCTTTTGTTAAGGCGAGGCAGGGATGCTCGAAAAAATATGAAATCAGATCCCGAACCTTCGGGATGTTTTTTCGGCATTGATTACTTCTGTGTTCTTCTGTGAACTTCTGTGGTTCATGGAAGTCATTTTACCAGCTATTCGATTATTATAGATGATTTGTCTCCACAACGGTCCCTTCACGTACATTAATCAGTGGCTCCACCACCAATTCAACGCCTTCATCCAATCCGTTAAAAATTAAAGTATTTGTATTAATTTTCCTAATTTGAATATTCATTTTCCTAAGTGTTTTGTCCTGAATAATAAACACCTGGTTTTGATTAAATACCGCCTGACGCGGAATCTCCATAGCGTTTTTAATGTCTTTACCGGTAAAGGTCGCGATGAGATACATGCCTGCATAAACTGGTTTTTCAGGGCTATTTTTTATCTCCACAAAAACGCTTGCCGATTGTGTGTTCGGATCAACGAACTCGCTAATACGGGTTACCCGTCCTTCCCAGGAGTTTGTTCGGGTTTCGTCGAGAACGGTAACTTTATCTCCTTTTCTAACCCATTGCAGGTTGCTAACCTCAACCGGAACTTCAAGCTCCAGGATATCTGTTTTAATGATCCTGGCAATACGGGTTCCGGGATTAGCTATTCCTCCGGCTTCAAGACTTACATCGATAAAGGTGCCATTAAAGGGGGCTGAGATGTAGTGTTTTTGCAAGCGTTCTTCAGCTATTTTTATGTTGTAATATTGATTTAGAATATCTCTGCTGGCCAGGAAAATGTTTAGCGAGTTATCTTTTATCTCGGGTAAATCAGGAATTTTGTTGTTGATATCCACACTATTAAAAAAGTCGAGTACCTTATTGTATTTATCGGGGTAATCGAATTTGATATCAGCCAGGGCGTTGGCAAGACTATTGAGAAACCTGCTTTTGCCGGCCTTCAGGGTAAGTATTTGTTCCTTGTCGTAAATGGTACAAAGTAACTGGCCTTTCGAAAAGTTTTGGCCTTTTTTTAATGGAATCTCTCCCGGTAAAATCTCACCCTGTACTTCTGATATTATTTCAACTGTACGCCCGGCACTAAGCCTTCCGGGGATTTCCATAAATGAGGTAATATCCCGGTAATCAACTAATCTGGTTTGTACAAGTCTTGTGCTTTGCGTGCCCTCATTGGTTTGGGGTTCCGGTTTCATCGAGGTTAACCACTTTTGTAAAATTAGTGCCCCGCCAATTCCGCCAATTATCACCAAAATAGTAATGAAAATCCTGTATTTTTTCATCTGTTTTTATTGTTATTTGATAGAAGTTGTACAACTTCTCATTTTTCGCAAATGTATGTGTTATCATTAGTTAGCTTCAATCTTTAAAAAATTTTAACAAAGAGATAAACATCAAATGGAGATTGGTAGTTTGTCGAATTATCGAAGGTTCTACTGCGAATTTCATGGAAAGGCATTATCAAATACACCCTATTTATTCTTTTTCTATTGAAATATTGTTAATAGATTTCTCCTTCCAAAACTTGCTACGCTGCGTTTTTCCAGTCGAAATGACAAAGCCCGTGGTCTCGTATGGGGTGGGTGAAAGTGGGCGCAAAGCGCCCACTTTCACCCACCCCAAATCCCACCAATGCTGTGTCACCTCGAAGGAGTGTAGTCCCGCACGAGCGCATAGCCGTCAGGTTAAGAAAACAATTGTATTATTATAATAAGTGAATACCAGAATAAAGGCTGAAAGCCTTTCATATCAAAAGAAGGAGCAGCGCTCCTTTTTAACACAAATGGAGTAGTATATTCAGGCTGAAGGCCTGATACATTTTTTTGTCCCAGGCCTTCAGCCTGGTAAACTTTCTGGCAATAATATCTTTTCTTTGATGTTCCAGGCTTTCAGCCTGCATGACATATTTGGAAAACATGCTTAACCTGACGGCTATGCGCACGTGCGGGGTCTCTATTACAAAGTGTACCCCAACTCCATTCAAATACTTGTTGTTGGTAGAAGCACGGCAGCCTGCCCCGACACTTCGGGGACCGAGACCCGCTTCGCAGCCCGCTTCGCCAGCGAGGCGAGCCTGCCTGGCCGGCAAGGCTGGCAAGGCTGGCAAGGCGGGAATCTGTTCTTTTATTAACATTGATTTTGTATCCACAAAAATGGTAGTAGAACCTTATCGAAAATAATGTAATTACTGTTAACTTGCATAAAAGAAGCCGCAGCTTAAAAAACAGGTACGGCCATTGATTTGATGTGTATAGTTAATAGGCTCTTAAAAAACCACTAATGCTAACATGTTAACGATATTTTTTTGTCATC
>CAZQIV010000251.1:0-5071 GCA_964593705.1 uncultured Lentimicrobiaceae bacterium
TTTTTTTTTTGTGGGGGGGGGGGGGGGGGGGCCCCCCCCCCCCCCCCCCCCCCCCCCCACAACTCATTGCATATATTTAATGCCTTGTCATTCCGACCAAAGGGAGGAATCTGTTAAATTTACCCGGACAGTAGTGATAAAAAATGAAGTTGTTAAAATTGTAAATACTACTTCAACCTAATCTTTGCAGCTATACGTGTACTAAAGGTTACAAACACAACCACGGTAATCGAACTTAAGGGCATGAGTATGGCCGCAATAACGGGTTCGAGTAATCCTTGCACTGCAAATGAAAGCCCGATAATATTGTATAATATTGAGATGAGATAACTAATCTTTACTATATTGAGAGAGGTTTTTGAAAAACGGATAAAGCGTTCGAGCCAGTCAAACTTGCCCGCTTCGAGTATGGCATCACAGGCTGGCGAAAACTGGTAAATATCATCGGCAATCGAAATGCCCACATCACTGGCATTTAGCGCTCCTGCATCATTCAAGCCATCGCCAATCATTAGCACCTTACGCTTTTGGGCTTTCAATGCTTCGATATAGGCCAGCTTATCATTTGGCGACTGATTGAAATGAAGGTTTTCGCCAGTTCCAAAAATTTCTATCAATCGCTCTTTTTCGGCATCATTGTCACCTGAAATCAAGTGGATTTCTTTGTCGTTGGAAAGATATGCCAAAACTTCCTCCATCCCTTGCCGATACTTATTTTTAACAGTAAATTTTGCTTTGAATATTCCATCAATAGAAACATATATTTCCGAAGCAAAAACATCCTGATCTTCGTCTTTCCCCAACACAAATACCGCCGAACCCAGGCGAATAGAATATCCGTCAACCTTGCCTTTTATTCCTGCCGATGGAATCTCCATATAATCGCTCACCTCATCAATATGGTCAACATTTAGAAAATCGAAAACAGCAGCGCTCAAGGGATGCGCAGATTGCCTTGCCAATGATTTTACTGCAATAATTTCGTCAACATTCATTTCGCTCATTTCCAGTTTAACCTGCTTGCTACGATTGTAGGTTATGGTACCGGTTTTATCAAAAACTACAGTATCAATTTTTGTCAATCGCTCCACAACATCAGTATTCTTAAGGAAAAACCCATGATGGCCATAGGCACGCATGGTAGTTCCAAACGAAAAAGGCATGGATAAAGCTATGGCACACGGGCAGGCAACGATAAGCACCGAGGTAAAAGCCTTCAGCGCTATGGAGGCATCAACCGTATACCAGAAAGCAGCAGTTATTGCAGCAATTACTAAAACAGCAATAGTGAAATTTTTGCTCAGGCTTTCGATGAGTGAGGTGATGTGTGAAACAGATTTTTCCTTATTGGTATTTTGATTCCACAATTGGGTGAGCTGACTTTGCGCAACATTTCTTTTGACTTCAATTTGGATGACCTGCCCGATTTGCTTCCCGCCCGCAAAAACAAAATCGCCCTCATGTTTGGGTACAGGAATCGATTCGCCGGTAACAAACGAATAATCAATATTACCATGTCCTTTTACCACTTTACCATCTGTTGGTATTAATTCCTGGTTTCGGATTAAAATATGGTCGCCGGCAACCAAATCTTTCAGCGGTGTACTCTCCTCCCCCTTTTCGGTAACTTTAGAAACTGCTACAGGAAAGTAGGATTTATAATCGCGGTCGAAGGAAAGGCTTTTATAAGTTTTGTCC
Organism: uncultured Lentimicrobiaceae bacterium; assembly: GCA_964593705.1. Taxonomy (GTDB): domain Bacteria; phylum Bacteroidota; class Bacteroidia; order Bacteroidales; family 4484-276; genus SABY01. Next base: position 1,699 of record CAZQIV010000251.1, read on the forward strand.
TGATACCATTTACCAATTAATAAAAAGAAAATAAATCCGGTAAAAGAATCGAGATAGCCCGCACCGGTTTTAGTAAATATCTCAAAATAACTTTGAATTACAAGTGCCAAAATACCGATGCTGATGGGCAGGTCGATGTTTACAATATTATGGCGCAGGTTTTTAAAGGCCGACAACAAATAATCGCGACTGCTAAAAAACAAAACAGGTAACGACAGTACCACATTTATCCAACTAAAAAAATCTTTGAAACCACCTGTAAGTTCTTCACGAATATTTAAATACTCCGGAAAACTAAACAGCATTATATTTCCAAATGCAAATCCCGCCACACCAATTTTTGCAAGTAATGTGGTATTGGCTTTTGGCTTTGTTGCACCTTCAGTTTTATCTAAAGTAATTAGAGGGATGTAATGTATGGAAGCGAGTAATTCTACCAAATGCCGGAGCGAAATCTCATCGGTGTTGAAAGTAACTGAAACTTCCTTTTTTGTAAAATTTACCAGCGAATTTTTTACACCCTTGTCCATCAGGTGCATATTTTCGAGCAGCCAAATACATGAACTGCAATGTATTGATGGGATAAAGAGCGTAATTTTGCTAATCTTTCCTTCTGAAAAATCCAACAACTTTTCGCGGATTTCATCATTATCAAGGTAGGCATATTTATTTCCAAACTCCTGCTTTTCAACCCTTACACCGGGTGTATCAACTATGGTGTAGTATTTATTGAGCTTGTTATGATTCAAAATCTGGTAAACCGATTTACAGCCATGGCAACAAAAATTCTTCCCTTCCCATACAACCGGATATTTTCCGCAATCATCGCCACAATGCACACATTTAATCGATTCCATTCTATGATTTTTTTTTGCAAAGAAAATGAAAAAGATGCAAGCAATAAATTTTTGCAAACTGACATTTTACAAATAAGCTAAATCAATAAAAAAATGTTCATTGTAATTTCTGATTTCCATCAAGCCAAAAACTGATTTTTATCAAATGAAAATATAACCTTAAAGACAAGTGTTCGATTTTTTTAATAAATGCCTAATTTTTAAAAGAATCCAAATAACGCTCTAATAAACTGTATTTAAACATGTTTAATAAAACTAATTTCGTACGATATTTTCTATGATTGATAAATAATAAGATTCAAGACAAAAGTTATCAGGATTAATTAATATATTTACACTCTGAATTACTACTTTAAATCAACTTAATTTTTTGATGAATGAAAAATATTTTACCACTCCTGTTCATCACTATTATCATTTTTTCTTGTGGAACACAGCAAGAAAAATCAACAACAGAAGATCAAACCGAAACAATCCAGAGCATCGATCCTGCCAACCTCGAAACCATCGAAATTGCAGTGCATGGAATGACCTGTGGCGGATGTGAGCGCACTGTACAAACTGCAGTTGGTAATCTGTCCGGAATCCAATCAGTAAAAGCTTCGCACCTGGACTCTACCGCCATCGTAACTTTCGACAAAAGCAAGGCCACCTTCGAAGAAATGAAGACAGCGATTACAGATAAAGGATATCAAGCGCTGGATTTCAAGGTAATCGAAAAATAGTTTCCATAGTAAAAATCAACACTAATTTTATCAAATTTAAAAATGAAAAAAATGAAAAATGTATTCATATTTCTATTTGCCATTTTGGCATTTACAGCTTGTCAGGAAAATCATGAAGAGGAAACTCATCATGTAAACAGTACAATTGAAAATGCACGTGATGGAATGTTTATTCATGTTACCAGCGAAGACCCACATCGTGTGCTCATGGCTATGCAAATGGCTGCAATGGTATCAGAAGATCACGATGTAGTGATGTATTTTGATATTGATGGTGTAAAAGTATTGCTCGATGATGCCGCAGATCTTGAGTATGCGCAATTCCCTTCATCGCATTCGCAAATCAAAAATTTAATCGAAAAAGGGATCACCATCATGGCCTGCCCCGGTTGCCTGAAAGCGGCAGGGCACACACCAGAGGATTTAATGGAAGGCATCAAAGTGGCTAATAAAGAAACCTTCTTTAATTTCACAAAAGGAAGAATTATCACACTGGATTATTGATAAAGTTGGCAGTCCCGAAAAAAAAGAAATCTTTGATTTCGTATTTTTTCGAGCATCCCTGCCTCGCCTAAACAAAAGCCTACGCTCTGGCGACCCGCTTCGCAGCGAGGCGAGCAAGGCGGGCTCGAAAAGTAATATAAATTGTCCGAAGGACTCTTTTGGAGAAAATTTTCTACTTTTCGGGATTGGCAGTCTGACACAACAACAAATGACCACCAATTACAACTATTCTGAACGATTACAGTTAATGCAAAAAAGAAAAAACATATTTCAGAGAATTTTCAATTTCTATGTCGAGGGATTCAAAACTATGACCTGGGGAAGGCAGGTATGGATATTGATCCTGATAAAACTGTTCATCATGTTTGCTGTTTTGAAGCTTTTCTTTTTTCCTGATTTTCTAAAAACAAACTTTGATTCGGATGAAGCCCGGAGCAATTATGTAATAGAACAATTAACAGATACACCGGAGGAATGAGAGTGCCGGGCTTCGCCCGTGCATCCCTTGCCTCGCCTAAAAAAAAGCCTACGCTGGCGGCCCGCTTCGCAGCAAGGCGAGCAAGGCGGGCTCGAAAAGTAATATAAATTGTCCGAAGGACTCCTTTGGAGAAAATTTTCTACTTTTCGGGATTGGCAGTCTGACACAACAACAAATGACCACCAATTACAACTATTCTGAACGATTACAGTTAATGCAAAAAAGAAAAAACATATTTCAGAGAATTTTCAATTTCTATGTCGAGGGATTCAAAACTATGACCTGGGGAAGGCAGGTATGGATATTGATCCTGATAAAACTGTTCATCATGTTTGCTGTTTTGAAGCTTTTCTTTTTTCCTGATTTTCTAAAAACAAACTTTGATTCGGATGAAGCCCGGAGCAATTATGTAATAGAACAATTAACAGATACACCGGAGGAATGAGAGTGCCGGGCTTCGCCCGTGCATCCCTTGCCTCGCCTAAAAAAAAGCCTACGCTGGCGGCCCGCTTCGCAGCAAGGCGAGCAAGGCGGGCTCGAAAAGTAATATAAATTGTCCGAAGGACTCCTTTGGAGAAAATTTTCTACTTTTCGGGAGTGAGTGGTGAGACATGAAATATGAACAAACATCTAAATTCTAAATTCTAATTTCTAAATTCTAATTTCTAAATTCTAACATCTAATTTCTAAATTCTAACATCTAACATCTAAATTCTAACATCTAAATTCTAACATCTAAATTCTAACATCTAAATTCTAACATCTAATTTCTAACATCTAATTTCTAACATCTAAATTCTAACATCTAA
>CAZQIV010000252.1:0-5014 GCA_964593705.1 uncultured Lentimicrobiaceae bacterium
GAGCAAGCCCTTAGAGGCAATATTTATTCTACCTGTATTTTTTGAGGGGATACCACTTTTGGATATAAGTTGTGGATTATCAATTAGTAGCACCTTTTTGATCGATTTAGGATTGAAACAAAACCTGCAAATCAAAACTTTTTTGGATTCCGGCGAGAATGCAGTAAAATCCCAAATTTTCGTGGCAATGATTGTTTACCTTTTGCTGGAATTAGTCCGCAGGGTTCACTGCAAGGGCAAAACAGCGTTCAGCAACTTCTGCGAAAAGGTGCGGATTTGCTTACTCCACTATTTGTCTTTTGAATACCTTTGTAGCAGTTATAAAAACATCACTTTAAAAATATTAATACTTTCGCTGATTATTGTAAAACGATGAATTCGATCTGGGAATTTTTACGGCAGAATTACGCAACATTTTACAAGGCACTGCTTTTTTTAGTCAGCCTTGTGATACTGGTTTCCTTTTTTCCGAAGGAAGCAAAATTTAAGTATGAATTTACCAAAGGCCGCCCCTGGCCTCACGAGGTTTTAATTGCACCCTTCGACTTCCCGGTATTAAAAGCTACTGAAGAAATAGAATCAGAGCGCAATAATATCATTAAAGATCATGAACTTTATTTTGATTTCAATATCGGCCTCAACGAAGATATAAGGAACAACTTTATTAAAAACTTTGATCTTTATTGGGCTGCCAAGTATGGTGTAGTTCCTGAAAATGAGCTATTGAAACAAATAACGCTTGACCGGGGTCTCGAAATATTAACCACCATTCTTTCGCATGGCATTTTGCAAAGCATACCGGAAATAGAAAATAAACCCCCCGGGTATAAAGTTACCCTTATCACCCAAAGAATCGCCGAGCGCATCCGGCTATCCGACCTATACACCATCCATACTGCCTTTGATAAACTCAACCAGATGATTGATAATTCGAAGCAGGCCGACAACGAAATATTGCAACAACTTTTGGAAGAGTTGTTCACCCCAAATATTTTTTACAACGAGCTTGTAACACAATCGGAATTACAAAAATATTTAAATCAGACTTCCACCACGAGGGGAATGGTTCAGGAAGGAGAACGCATTATTTCGAAGGGTGAGGTGATTAATAAAAATCGTTTCCAGATACTTGAATCACTAAGAATGGAATACGAAAACAAGCTGGGACAGGACTCAAATTATTACCTTATCCTGGCCGGGCAAATATTGCTGGTGGCTATATCGCTTACGGTACTTATATTTTTCCTTTACTTTTTCCGGCTCGATGTTTTAGAGGATAATAAAAAAGTCCTGCTTATTTTGCTTGTTGTAATCCTGATGGTATTTATGACCAGTGTTGCTTTAAAATTTGACGTGCAATATATTTACATTGTCCCCCTTTGTATAGCTCCAATTCTTATCAGGGTATTTTTCGATACACGACTGGCGCTTTATACCTACCTGATCAATATTATCCTTATCGGATTTCTTGTACCCAATAGTTTTCAGTTTCTGTTTATGCAATTAATTGCCGGTATTATTACAATTTTCAGCATTATAAATCTGCAAAAAAGGGCACAGTTCTTTTTCACTTCGATAGTTGTATTTGCTTCCTACTCGGCAGTTTATACAGGCTTGAACCTGATTCAGGAGGGAAACTTTAACACCATTCGCCCCATTGATTACGCCATGTTTGGTGGATCGGCATTGCTCATTTTATTTTCATACCCTTTGATTTATCTTTTTGAAAAGATATTCGGATTGGTTACAGATGTTACCTTACTCGAACTTTCTGACACCAACAGTAAACTACTGCGCGAGCTTTCGATGCGAGCCCCGGGTACTTTCCAACACTCATTGCAGGTTGCCAACCTTGCCGAGGAATCCATTTATGAAATTGGTGGTAACGTCTTGCTTACCCGCACCGGTGCCCTGTATCACGATATTGGAAAAATGGACAACCCCATGTATTTTATCGAAAACCAGGTAACAGGTGTAAACCCACATGATGAACTCACCAACGAAGAGAGCGCAAGAATCATTATTGGCCATGTAATAAAAGGCATCGAAAAAGCTAAGCAGGCAAAGTTGCCCGAGCAAATTATAGATTTTATACGCACTCACCACGGAATCAGTAAGGTTGGGTATTTTTTTGCAATGGAACAAAAAGAAAACCCCGATGAAAAAGTGGATAGTAAAAGATACACCTACCCCGGCCCAATCCCCTACTCCAAAGAAACTTCAGTAGTGATGATGGCCGATTCGGTAGAAGCAGCATCGCGAAGCCTCAAAATTATTGATGCAGAAACCTTAAATACCCTCGTTGAAGGGATCATCAACAAACAAGTGGATACCGGCCAGTTTACAAACTCCCCCATCACTTTGCGCGATATCAACATCATCAAAAAGATCCTCAAGAAGAAACTGATGAATATTTATCACATCAGGATTGAGTATCCAAAATAATTATTGGAAATACTACCATTTTTGCGGAACTTTATTATTAAAATAACTGTTGTTGATAATGAGTTCACAGTCTTCAGTCAACAGACGGCTGTGAACTGATAACTCAATAAAGCCTTTCCATAAAATACGCTGTAGTACCTAATTATTATTTATTGCAAAGGCAACATTAAATGCCTGTTTGTGAAATTACATCCATCGTCTCCGACCCCTTATGAAACAAAACATCCAAAATGCTCAAGCCTGGAATAAACCCGTGTTTTTCGCTGAAAGCCTGATAGTAGGGCTTGAAATTAAAAAGTGCTGGTGGGATTTTCGGAGATATTAAATATCGAAAATCATTAACATTCTCCGGTGACTTCTCAAATTTTTCAGTAAAGGATATTGTTTTTCTGAAACCGGCAAGGGATAAAACCCTAACCAGCATTTGGTAATTAAACTCAAACAGGTTTTCGAATTTCCGTTGATAAAAAAACTCAAGATCATCTTTAAAATACAAAAAGAATGGAGAGTTTGCGTACGCTGACCTAATAGCCCTCCAATGCAAAATCTGCCAGTTGCTTTGTTCGGAAATTTTTATTTCATCAATTTGGGTATGATTTCCATTCACTTTAACCACCGGAATAGTTAGCGCCAGTTTACCATTGGCAGTATATATTTCGCAACGATTCCGGTAGCTTTGCTTGAGGTAGGTTTCATGTTTTTCGATAATCACCTCTGATGCTGCCATCATTAAACCAACATAGTGCGCTGGAGGCAAATAGGCCGTTGAAAGTAAAACCGGTTTTTCAGAATTCATACAGAATATTTGAATGAGCTGCAAAAATAGATTTATTAAATAAAAAAAGGGTGATGCAACAAAGTTACATCACCCTTTTTATTTGGAGTATTACGAGTTATGATTAGCTCTTTACAACTTCTTCCGCTTTGGCTTTGAGCAGTAAATCATCAATTACCTGCTTCATATTTTGTTTTGGAAGTGCTCCCTGTGCCATTTGTGGTTGCTCATCTTTAGGGCAGAAAAGCAACGAAGGGATGCTTCTGATTCCAAAAGCCCCTGCAAGTTCCTGCTGATCTTCGGTATCAATTTTATAAATATTTATTTTTCCTTTATATTCTTCGGCAAGCTCTTCCAAAATAGGCGTTACCATTTTACAAGGCTGACACCAATCGGCGTAAAAGTCGATTAAACAAGGTAATTCGCCTTCAAATTTCCACTCTTTGTTTTGCTCAAAATTAAATACTTTGTTCAAAAAAGTTTCTTTTGTTAAATGTTCCATTTTAAATCTGTGTTTTAATATATGTTATAATTAATTATTCTACCAATAATATTTCTTTTATAATTCGCTCGAAGGCTGCTTTGTCCTTGTACCCTTTATCCATTTGAGGCTGGCCTGATGCCGGGATATAAAGAAATGTGGGAATACTGCTTACCTGAAAAACCGATGCCAATTCTTTTTGCTTGTCGGTATTAATTTTGTAAACCTTAACCTTACCGGCATAGTCTTCTGAAATTTCTTCGAGTATCGGTGCTACCATTTTGCAGGGCTTACACCAATCAGCATAAAAATCGATAATTACAGGTTGGCTACCTTCGTAAACCCATTCCTGCGGATTTTTTTCGTAATCCCATATTTTCTCTTTAAAGGTTTCTACTGTTAGATACTCAGGTTTGGAAGTTTCATCGCCAGGAACATCTCCTTTTGTTGAATCAGATTCTACACCATCTTTTTCATTTGATATGCTACTATTTGCATTTGTACAGGCTAAAGCACTGAATGACAAAAACAAGCCTGCAATAACTATCATTAATATCCTGTTCATAATATTTAAATATTTAATGTTTTTAATTTCAAATTCGCTGCAAAGATAAATAAAAATTCTAATTTGAAGCGTTTAAGTATCACTTTTAACTATTTTTGCAAAAAATTGTCAGGAAGCACATTTTCATTAAATTTGCCTGACACAACATTGAGACTCAATAAATAGAAATAGATAATCATGAGAGACTTAATATTACATCTCAAACCGCTTGAGTTTGAATCCACATTTTCTTCGGATGAAAAGTGTCTGGAATTTTTGGCTGATGAAAAATGGAGGGAAGGTTATGTATGCCGAAAGTGTGGGCACACGAATTACTGTAAAGGGAAAACGGCCTTTTCGCGAAGATGTACACGCTGCAAGCATGATGAATCTGCAACAGCACACACCATTTTCCACCGTTGTAAAATTAATCTTCCCGAAGCCTTCGAAATCGCTTACATGGTTTGTAGCACTCCAAAAATATCAACTTACGATCTTTCGCGCAAACTCGACAAACGCCAGATGACCTGCTGGAAGTTTAAAAAGAAAATTACTGAATGTATCGAACGTAACGGGGATTTACAATTTATCGAGCAAATTGAAAATGAGGAAAAAAATTAAAATATGCCTACTAAATCAGACTAATATTATTGATTAATTTTGTCCCAAAATTAAAACACTATGAACTACTTAGACCCAAAGAATGACCTCACGTTTAAAAAAGTGTTTGGCCAACATCCAAAACTACTTCGGAGTTTCCTCAATGCTA
>CAZQIV010000253.1:0-4947 GCA_964593705.1 uncultured Lentimicrobiaceae bacterium
TCTTTACATTATAGTCTTCAACCAGTTCCTTGAGTAGCTCAATAAATGTATTATAGTCATTCTTCCCTGTAAAAATCTCTTCTCCTCTCCTACCACGATTCATCACATGATACCAAGCATCCGGATATTGTATTCTTAATGGTCTGGACATAGCATAGCAATACAATAAAAATTAGCAAGAGACAAGAGTAGATTTGACCCCTTTATCTGTACTATTTCTTTTATCGATCAAATCTTTAAGGTCCTTTCCGCCGCCCAAAACCACACCGCCTCCGCATGGAATAAGGTTACATTTTCACCCAATACTTTGGCGGCTTGTTTAATCATAGAAACATATCTGTCAACTGTGTAGGTCTGACACCTATGCCTTTACTTTAAGAAATTTGAAAGCGCCGCCTTAATCTTAAAAGCATCTTTTTGACCCCAAAAACATTGCTCTAAGGTATGAAATAGGCCATTATTTGGTCACATTAACAATTATTAAAGGTAGTTACCTTGGTCCGACCCCAATCCAAAGTTGTGTGTTATATGAAACCGCGTGTTTTAAGAGCCGAACTCAATTCCGAAATGGGTACGACCGAGATTTTATCCGACTCCAGTTGCTTTACAACGCTAAAAGAGGGCCTCTTTTTTGTTACAAGAAAAACTTGTTTTATTCCATCGATGCCGCTCAATTTATTTAAATAATCTGTGGTTCTGCGTATTTGTGAAAGTGGTATTAATTCTCCCCAAGCTTTAGCCTCAATAACAATTTTATCGTTGTCACTTTCAATTAAAAAATCCGGTCTTAAATTCCCGATATTGGGCTCAACTGAATATTTAACGTTCAATTTTTCTAATGCTTTCATCACATCATTTTCAAATTCTGACGAAGCTATCTGGGCAGTTCGTTTTGAGGGTGTTTCTCCTGACTCTTTTCCCTTCTTAAAAACACTAATTGTTGTTAATAAGGCAATACTTGCGACCAATACGCCTGCACCACTTAACAACCATTCTATTTGGAATGAATTGGTTTGAAGGTATTTGAATAATAGAGATACAACAGCCCCCAGTATTGATGTTGTCATAACCATCAGTCCCACATTATCAAATCTTTTACGCTTTTCAAACGTCATTTGTTGAAAATCAGAATACGAGGTTTTGATAGGTTCCTCTTCAATTTCCGCGAAAACGCTATTTAACTTTTCTTCAATGAGAATGCGCTGAGAAGAGGATATTAATTCGCTATCAAAAACTGCGGTATACAATCCGTTTAATATTTGCTCTTCAGAATTCAAATCATTAGACGAGATCTGAAACTCTCTCGCCTTCCCTTCGATAACTCTTGTGATATCTTTATATTTCGGCGTATATTCCTCAGTCACCATTCTTCTCAGAATAGCACGATGAACGGAGTGATTTGCATTTTTGGTACGCTCCTTTTTTGCACCAATTGTCTGCCTGTAGCCTATCAAGAAAAGTAGCAACGACACTAAGATTCCTAAGCCTGTTTGAATATATACGTTCATCTTTTACCCCTGATTGGCAATAAATCTTGTTCGTATAACGACTTGGGTAACCAGCGCCGTCCCGGCGCTTGATGAAGATGCCCGCGTTTCTCGGCGTCTGGTTCACCCTTTTGTTATGTTAAATAATGTCTTGATATGATTTGGGGGAATCTTTAATCGTCTGTATCATATGTTCCTTCACCATAATAAGGTGATTTCCAAAATGTATGAGAACATCCTTTTCTGTATCTTCTCCTAACCATCTCGATGTAACTAATACATTATATAAAAGGCCAAGTTTTGAATCTTGAATGCCAAACTCATCTTTTTTAGGGAAAGAATCCTCAAGGACCAGTTGAAGATTTTTGTTTTGTTCTGCAAATTCACCTAAGGTGAGAATTATTGGGTATCTTCCTAGCCACTCTTTTCCATTTTTGGCATGCATTTTATATCGATCAGTTGCGGCTTTATTAGCTACGGTAGTGATTTCTGTTAAAACAACATACGGAACATCTTTCCCATGGTCAACAAAGGTATTCCTGAGAAGATATAGCCCATTATCCGTAAACCCCCAATCCATTGACCAGTCTGTATGAAAATCAGGTTGTTCGTCGAATCTACCTTGAGTATCAGATGTTACTTTTGCAATTGCTTCAAGTGTATTCTTGAACCCTTCATCAAAGTCTTGCCTGAAGTCAGCATACATTTTACCCCTTAAAAAAATGGGTCTCTCGCAATCTTCTAGGAGTAGAGGTAAAACAACAACTCGTTTTTCTTCAAGTTCCCTGAGAAACCCAGACGATAATTCCTTCCTGCACCACTCAGAAGCCATGGAAGAGTTTGAAATTACAATAATTAACGCACTCGATTCTTGTATAGCGTCTTGGACTTTGTCAATTATTGAATCGCCTACATTTAGCTCCCAACGATCAACCCAAACGTGAGCTTTATGCTTAACAAGATTGGCTGCAAGCTTATCAACAAAATCTTTATCTTGATGTGAGTAGCATATGAAAACTGGCATTGTTCAATTCCAATTTTGAAACATAACGTCGCGCTTCAGCCGCGCGGCTGTTTGCGTCGGCTGAAAGCGGCTGGTTAGCCAAGAAGATCTATTATAGCAGGTGTATCATAATACTTTTGATAATACATACCAAAGTCCGGTGGCAAATATACATAAGCTAACAATGGCCCCAGATAAGTTCCCATCATCCTTTTCCAAAAATTCAATAATTGCAGCTTCGATATCGTTTTGATTATTTTTAGTTAGTGAATCTTCAGCTATTTTGTTAATAATGTTGATTATAGGCTCTCTTTTTTTATCCGTCATATAAGAAAAAACATCATTAATAAACCCAAGGTACTCCTTTTTGGTTTCAAAATGAGGCAACGGATTCTTAGCCAGGATATAGTCTCTTCTTTGATTTATCTTCTTTTTAAAATCATTAAATAAACTGACTGCTACCGCAGCAAAAAGCAGGGCAAAGAACCCGACTGGATAAACTGTCCAAGGAACACCTCCACGTTTTTTTCGAAGCTCACCCGTTCTATCCGCAATTAGCAACTCTTTCAAATTTGAAATTCGAGCATCAGCTTGATATTTTGGAATAGACCCTTCGAGAAGGATGCTAAACCGAACCGAGTCTTCCGGATTTAGCAAAGGAAAATTTAGTGAAAGAGTCCTAGTGGTTTTATTAAGTTCATGTTCTACTTGTAGGTTGGGAGGAAAAAGTTGATCTATTTGAAAATCAAGCAAATTCACGCCTTCTGGAAACCTTATCGTCGGTGGAGAAATGATGTCCGATCTTATTATTGGTTTACGGCCAACGTTAACTAAAGAAAAGGTCATATTAGAAATAGCTTTTATAGCTTTGCCGTCGTAAAGGATCTGCAACTTTGATAGTGAGGGGGAATCCTCCACAATAGTAGCTGAAGCCAAATATTGGAGCTCGAGGCTTGTCCTTGTCTTATATCGATCCCATATTATAGGAGTGGCAACACCTAGAATAGCAATTATGATTCCTAAAATTGTGAAAAGTCCGAATTTTCCCTTAGAAGTAGCCACCGTTGACATAACTGAACTCCATTAATTGGCTAACGTTGGCTCTCACCTGTGAGGGCCGCGAAGAGGCCCGAATCAGGTGCAGAGCTTTGTTATATCATCACTTATCATTATCATTCGATGTTTGTTTAACTTTTCTTTTCAGTATCTATCTTAAAAAATTTGAATATTTTTCAATCGTAAGGAACATGGAAATTAAGGCGGTAAGCGATGCAAGCAAATAACCTATTCCGGCCAGCCAATTTTGAAATCTATTCGAATTATTTTGTTTCGCAATGTAAGCATTAAAATCTGCCACGAAATTCTCTAATCCAGTATTTACGGGTACACCCATTATTTTACCGACAGATCCCTTAGCCTTTACTTCAAAAGGTTGGATGCTCTGGTAGGCAGCAATAATATGAATCACTCCAAATGTAAAAAATAGTATCGTAAATATTACCCAGATTATTGTAATAGGGTTCATATCAATTAATCCTCAGAATCATATCTTTGATATAACAGAGCAATAAGTGTAAAAAAATCCATGTTATTATTGAATATAGGCAGCACTTTTTTCCGTATATTGCTATATTGAATAGCAAAATCTGTTTAAAGTGTACATATATTACATATTTTGACGAATTCTTACACTCATTGCAATATTAAATAGAATATTATGAAAAATAAAACCAAGTTTCCTCCTAATCCAGAAGCGAAATTAATGGACCAAGTGAAAGAAGTTTTACGTTATCATCATTATGCCTATCGCACAGAAACTACGTATTGTCAATGGATTTTGCGGTATATTCATTATCATGGAGGAAAGACCCACCCACGAGAAATGGGGAGGCAACAAGTTGAAGCCTTTCTCTCAAACCTGGTTAGTCAAGGAAAGACGGAAAAAGGGACGCTCTTTTAGATTTCAACAACTCAATTTATAAGTAAAAACTCACCATTTTTGTCTATTGACTCCCATTTTGCTTATGCTAAATGATGGCGACTTAATTGTTTAAAATCAATTCACAATTCAAGCTTTGACACCACTATCATTGAAAAACCGTGAACTGTTAACTGTTAACTTTTCGAATAAAAGATGAGATCAATCCTGCCATCCATGCAAGCCAATCAAATTGACAAACCGGCATCCACCAAAATTTTTCTCTTCCAGTGCCCTTCCCTTTCTTGTAATAAGCATTAATTCCTGGCTTTGTCTGTCTCCCACAGGGATAATCATCCTTCCATTGTCTGCCAATTGATCTGTAAGGGGCTTTGGTATACTTGGTGCACCGGCAGTGACCATTATGGCATCAAATGGGGCATATAAGTAAATAAGTAAATAAGGGACGCTCTTTTTATAAATAAGGGACATCCTATATTGCCCCTGTCAAGAAAAAAGTTGATAGCGATAAATTGTAG
>CAZQIV010000254.1:0-4931 GCA_964593705.1 uncultured Lentimicrobiaceae bacterium
CCCGGAACGGGGGCATATTCACCAAATTCCAGTGAGTACATGGCGCGTCCACTGGTAATGGAGCTTAATGATGTAGAATACCTGTTCATCTCGGCCAATGGTACTTTAGCTTTAATTTTTTGATAATGACCATCGGCATCCATACCCATAATTATAGCGCGACGCCCTTGTAGGTCGGTCATTACATCACCCAATTTTTCTTCGGGTACAATAACTTCAACATCATAAATGGGTTCCATGATTTTTGGGCCGGCATTCTTAAAAGCTTCCCTGAAAGCATGACGAGCTGCCAATTTAAACGAAAGCTCATTGGAATCTACCGCGTGCATTTTCCCATCATAAACATAAACAACAATGTCTCTGGCGTAAGAGCCAGTTAATGGCCCATTTTCGATTTTCTCCATCAAGCCCTTAAAAATTGCAGGCATATAACTTTTATCAATGGCACCACCAACAATACTATTTATCATGATAAGTTTGCCTCCCCAATCCAAATTTTCTTCTGTCGTTCCTCTAACAGGGAAATCGGATGAATATTCCATTCCCTCAGTGAAGGGCTCAATCATGATATGTACCTCACCAAACTGGCCTGCACCACCTGATTGTTTCTTGTGACGATAATTTGCTTTTGCACTTTTGGTAATAGTTTCACGATAAGGAATTTTTTGTGTGATGTACTCCATTGACACCTTCTCAAGATTTTCCACCATCCATTTAATCAGGTTCAGGTGAAGTTCGCCCATACCACCTGCAATCATTTGACGCAATTCTTTCGAATATCCAATTCTGAAAGTATGGTCAACCTTGTGCAATTGATGAAGCACAGACCCTAATTTTTCATCGTCGGTCGTATTAATAGCCTTTACAGCCATCGTAATTTTTGGTGCTGGAAAAACAATTGGTTCGATTACATCATCTGAATTCTTAGCCAGATTCAGTGTTTCGTTGGTGGATGTATTTTTTAGCTTAATTGTTGAAGCTATATCACCGGCAGCAACCTTTGGAAGCTTTTCGCGGGTTTTCTTTCCGGCCATTGCAAACAATTGCGAAACACGTTCTTTTGTTCCGTTTGTACTGTTTACTAGGTCGATACCTTCGTTCAATTCTCCATTGTAAAGTTTAAAAAACGATACTTCTCCAAGGTGAGATTCGATAACTGTTTTAAAAACAAAGAGTGCAGGATCTTGTGTTGGATCGCAGCTTAACTCTTTTCCTTCGGTTGTTTTAACCGGGGGCATTTCGTTGGGAGCAGGTACTGAGTTGTTGATAAATTCCATCAACCTTGCAACGCCCATGTTGTGTTTGGCATTGATACAAAATACCGGAAACATTCCCCTGGTTTTCAAACCTTCCTTAATACCACCAATCATTTCCTGTTCGGTGAGGGAGCCATTTTCGAAGAATTTTTCCATGAGTTCTTCATTGCTCTCGGCGGCTTTTTCGATCAATTCGGCCTGTAATTCTTCAGCTTTATCTTTTTCTGAATCCGGGATGTCGAGCACTTCAGGTGCTCCTCCATCATCAGAAAATTTATAAAGTTTCATTTTAATCAAATCAATCACCTGGTTAAAACCAATACCTTCGTTTAGGGGATATTGACAAACAGTAACATTGTTACCAAACTGAGATTTCAGCTGACGTAAGGTTTCGGTATAATTTGATTTTTCGTGCTCGAGATGATTAATTGCAAAAATCACAGGAGTATCTACTTGTGAAGTATATCTCCAGGAAATCTCGGCACCAACTTCAACACCATTTTGGGCATTAATTACCATCACCCCGGTGTCGGCTACTTTGAGTGCTGAGATAACCTCACCAACAAAATCGTCAAACCCGGGAGTATCAATGATGTTGATTTTCTTGCCCATGAATTCAGCAAACAATACGGTTGAAGAAACCGAATTCTGGCGCTCGTGCTCAATTTCCCTGTAGTCGGAAACAGTGTTTTTATCATCAACAGAACCTCTTCTGTTAATCAGTCCCCCTTCGAAGATCATGCACTCCGAAAGTGTGGTCTTACCCGATTTCGCTCCTCCAACGAGGGCAATATTGCGGATTTCGTCTGTTTGATATACTTTCATCTTTTGAGTAGTAAATATTTAATTATTAAAACTTTGTATGTCCTGCTTTTTTGAGGGCAGCAAAAATATAAAAAACTGATTAATAATGAAAAAAGTTATTCTTTAATCGGTAGTTTGATGTTAAAATTGCAGAATGTTTTTAAATACTTGTACGTTTCCTTTTCTCCCGATAACTATCGGGACGGGAAAATTTTTCCAGAAATCCGCTAACCAGCTGTGGGACATAATTTGCTGTTATGGGGCATATTTCTTTTTTTCAGGCTACAAGAAAGTAAGCCCAATTTTTCGATTAAGTCCTGTTTCAAAAATTCTGATTAAAGTTGAAAGCTGAATGTTTCCTTTTGCATTCTCAATTTTTGAAATGTAACTTTTCTTAGTACCAGCTTTCTCGGCTAACTGTTGCTGAGTAAGTTTTGCTTCTCTCCTTGCTTCTTTTAGCATTTCACTCACAATGAACATTTGAGCCTTCTCTTCGTATTCGTTTCGAGTCTCTGTCCCAATCTTACCATGCTCAAGTTCAATTAATTCATCAAATGTTTTTATTCCGTTATAGTCTTTCATGCTAAGTTTTTTTTCTTTTCAAAATATTCATATTCCAATTTCATTGCTTTTTCAATCTCATTCTTTGGTGTTTTTTTTGTCTTTTTTTGGAAACCATTGAAGATAACTATTAGTTTTCCTCTATCAAAACAACAGAATACCCGATAAATGTTAGATTGAAATTCAATTCTTATTTCAAAAAGTCCTTCATAACCAGTTATTGGTGCTAAGAACTTTTTAGGAATCATTTCAACTTGCTTGATTAACTCAAATACATATTGAAACTTCGATTTAACTGTGGAATCAAGTTCTTGGTAGAAGTGAATAAAGTAATTTTCGTGAAAAATAATTTTTCTACTCATGGCACAAAGTTATCATAAATGATAACAATGGTGCGCAATAAATTTTTTATTTAATGCGCACCAGGTTATACTTTGATAATAATGGTACTACTACAAATTTAGTGAAAAGTAAAATATTAATGATTTCATAGTTGTTGATGATAAAAATTTGTCAATAGATTCCCGCCTTGCCGCTTGCATGTGGCCTAACCAAAAGGCGAGGCAGGCTCGCCTCGCTGCGAAGCGGGTCTCAGTCCCCCAAAAGTCGGGGTCCCGCACGTCCGGGACTGCACTCCAAACTAATGACATGTTTGTGTAAAGGGCTGAAAACCTTACTATTAAACAGACCTCTCAATCACTTCGCTCCTTCGAGGTAACAAAGCTCCTGGTATGGTAGTGGGCGGAGGGGAATCGGGCGCTTCGCGCCCGATTCCCCTCCGCCCAAATCAACCCGTGGACGGGGTCATTTCGATGCCGCACGTGCGGCAAGAAATCTATTTTATAATGTCATCTCTTCATTATGCCCAAAAACTTTGGGTGAACTCTCGAAATAACAAGGGTTTATAGTGGTTTATTTAACCAACAGCTTTTGCTGCCATTTACTTTCTGAAGTTTTTATCTCCAGAAAATAAATACCTGCTTTAAGTTGATTGTCTCCGGTTTTAATAACACTTCCCAAATTTAGGACATCAATAAACTGATTAAAAATTTCCCTGCCCTGAACATCAAATATTTTTACCTCAACATTCAAAAGCGACTGATTTGATGAAATATAAAATGCACCGTTGCCGGGATTTGGATAAACTGAAATGCTGGCTTCCGTGGCGGGTTCTGTAATTCCAATAGTGTTAATAACAATTTCTTCCATGTATTGATCGTCTGCACACATTTCGCTTAAGGCAGTAAGATTTACTTCATAAGCTCCATCTTCGGTGTAAGTATGAACAGGATTTTCTTCGACACTTGTGTTTCCATCGCCAAAATCCCAACTGTACGAAACAGCATTTTCGGAGGTGTTGGTAAAGGTAATTGTCCTGCTTTGTTGTGTCCATATAAAACCTGCAGTTGCATCAGGGTAAACGGTAATGTAATCGCTTTTGGTTTGTGTAGTTCCCTGGTCAATGGTGAGTGATACGGTTTTACCTCCCGGAGTTGTGTAGGTAACATCGTGCGGCCCTTGAGTGTTTGCCGTGGTCGGAACTGCCCCCTGGCCAAAATCCCATTCCCAGGTAGTTGCCCCGGTTGAATTGTCAGTAAAAACAACGGTTTCATCCATACAAGTTTCCTGAACATCGGAAGTAAAATCGGCAATCAACACTACTTCAGGCTCGTAGGTAAATTCCATATTAATGAAGTATTGCTGATTAGGCGGCGTTAGAGCAATAGCTTCTGTTCCTTTCATAAAGTCGATGCTGTAAAGTGGCCCCTGGGCATGTTTGTCGGTAAATTCGATAAGCATTGTATAGTTTCCATCCGGAACTATATTGCCATCAAGGTCTGTGCAATCCCATTCAACGGTATGTGTTTGGTGCGAGCTAAGGGTAGATCCCGTAATGGCATCTACTACATTGTAATTTGAAGCTGCTTTCCATGTGTAGAGGTATTGCTTGCGCTGATTGGCCATGGCTTTTCGGGTTTTAACAAATACTCCATCTTTTTCAACCCAGATGGCAAGTACATGTTTGGGGGCATAATTACCGCCGGCAGATAAGGTTTTTACAGTAAAGCTCACCGTTCCGGGAGTATTATCACGGTTCAGCGGATTATCTTTTTCAAAAACAGAAAATGATGTAAGCACCAAAAGGATGCTAAAGCTTAAAAGCAAAGTGAGCAAAGCATAAGTAAATTTCTTCATAGTTTGTTAGATTTAATAAAAAAGTGTCCAAAAATAGCACTATTATTTTTAACACATATCAATACCTAACTTGGACAAGCCAAAACCAAACAAGGTGATCATGTAAAACTTATG
>CAZQIV010000255.1:0-4865 GCA_964593705.1 uncultured Lentimicrobiaceae bacterium
AGCAAGTTTTCAGGATTCACCTCGAACCTGCTGAGCGGATGGTCGCTAACCACCATACACAAGCCATCGAAACCAATGGTTGTAACCAAATCACCGCGTCCGCCAATCCCAATTGGGCCAAGGTTTATATCATATTCCGATGCTATGATGCAATAAATATATTTCCCATCGTGCTGCATATTATTCCTTAATTTTTACAAGCATTAAATTTTCTTTTACTTTCTCAGGTGTAAGCCAAATCATATCTTCCTTGGTCGCCTGTCGCACTGCCGCAGCATATTCAAGTAATGTATGATATGATTTTTTAGTGTTGTTAAATTCCGTATCATCTTTATTTTCGGGGTTAGCATCGGGGTGCAATAATTTTGCTTTGCCATGCCATGATTTTTTTATTTCTGCGACAGAAGTATTATCACCGAGGGCAAGCATTTTTTTTGCTTCTTTCACATCAAAGGGATTTATTTCTTTTAATTCGATGGTATAAAAGCTGTAACAAGGCAAGGGACCAATCAATTTAAAGTTTAACTCACCACTATATTCGGCATCCATTTGGTCGATAATTTCTTCAAATTTCGGCTGGTTATTTTTTTGAATCAAAAAAGCAGCATTCAAAATCATTTCATCGTTCATTACTTCATGGGTCCGTTGATCGATACTAATGGTAGATAATGATTCGAGTAATCGTTTTTTTGCTGCTTCGTTTTTTTCTTTCAATTTTTCCTGCACCAACATACCCATTTTTATTTGATCCATTTGTGAAAGTGTATCAGCATTTTTCAGTAATTCATGTTTCAGGTCTGCAATGATGGGCTGGGCGGAAACTTCCTGAAGTGTTGCGAGGAAATTGCTCAAGGTAGCCACCACGTCAATTTCGCTTACAAGTTCAATTTTTTTTAAGGTATCGATGATTAACTCATAACCCTTTGAGAGAATTTTAATGACCTCATCTTTCGATTGCACAATAGTACCGAGCTTCATAGGAATAAACATCGAAAATCCTTTGCCCTGAATATCTTCAATTGTTTTCTGATGCTTTACAAGCAATCGACCAAGCGATTCCCGATCGAGATAATTGAGATGCGTTTGCGGAGTTTCCGAAACAATGGCCGAAATATTTTGGTATCCTACAGCATAAACCTGCGATTGTTCTAATAATCTGAACATATCAGGGCTGTAAAAGTTGGGCACAATACCGTAAATGTAAAATCCTTTATTTGTCATGCGAATAATTTATTTCTTTTTTGCATTTTGTTTTATTACCAATCCGAGAGCTTCTTTAAAATGTTTTTCTAACAAAACAATTTTACTATCCGGGTCGGGCGATTTCCCTTTTTGTTTCTCTATCAGGCTGCGAATGGCCAGCATGGCCGCTTTGCGACAGACAAATTCGATGTCGGAGCCCGTGAGATTTTCGGCTGCAAGTGCCAGGCCGTTTAGCTTTACACTTTTGCCGAGGTTTTTGTTGCGGGTATGGATTTCGAATATTTTGGTGCGTGTTTCTACATCGGGCAGGGGCAATTCGAAAATCAGATCGAAACGGCCGCTTCTCAACAGAGCGGGATCGATAAGGTCGATACGGTTGGTGGCAGCAAGCACAATAACACCTTTCAAGTCTTCGATGCCATCCATTTCGGTGAGGAACTGGCCTATCACGCGCTCGATCACCCCTGAGCCTGAACCATCACTGCTACGCCGGGGCGTAAGGCTGTCGATTTCGTCTAAAAATAAAATACAGGGGGAGGCCTGTTTGGCCATTCTGAATAACTCACGAACGCCTTTTTCTGATTCGCCAATGTAACGACTCAAAATCTGTGGCCCTTTAACTGAGATAAAATTTACGCCGCTTTCGCTGGCCAATGCTTTTGCTAAATAAGTCTTTCCGGTACCCGGAAGGCCATGCAGAATAATTCCTTTGGGAGGATTAGTGCCAGCACTTTTAAAAAGACCGTCATATTTCAAAGGCCATTCTACGGTTTCTTTTAAGGCTTCTTTTATTTCTTCAAGACCACCCACATCGTTCCATTTTACATCGGGTACTTCCACAAACACTTCTCTAATAGCCGAGGGCTCCACTTCTTTCATGGCATCCATATAATCATCCATGTTTACTTCGAGCGACATCAACAATTCGTAAGGAATTTCGGCCTCTTCAAAATCGATTTGAGGAAGTATTTTTCGCAGTGCGGTCATGGCGGCCTCGCGTGCCAGGGCTTCGAGATCAGCACCTACAAAACCGTGGGTTATTTCGGCCAGTTTTTCCATGTCAACATCCATAGCCATAGGAATACCCCTGGTGTGGATGTGAAGTATTTCGAGCCGGCCGATTTTATCGGGAATAGAAATAGATATTTCGCGGTCGAAACGCCCCGGCCTGCGCAATGCCGGATCGATGGAGTTGGGGATGTTGGTAGCACCGATAACAATAACCTTACCGCGCGATTCCAGTCCGTCCATGAGTGAAAGCAATTGCGCCACCACACGTTTTTCTACTTGTTTTTCGCCACCCATTTCTTCACGCTTGGGGGCTATGGCATCAATTTCATCAATAAAAATTATGGAAGGAGCATGTGCCTGAGCCTCTTCAAATATTTTGCGGATTCTTCCTTCACTTTCTCCATAAAATTTCCCCATAATTTCGGGGCCTGAGATATTTATAAAGTAGGCATCCGTTTCGTGAGCCATGGCTCTTACAATTAAAGTTTTGCCGGTTCCGGGAGGGCCATACAAAAACACCCCTTTGGGAGGCTGAACCCCCAGGCGGTCGAAAACCTCAGGATATTTCAGCGGAAGCTCAATCATTTCTCTAATGCGCTGCACCTGGTTTCCCAGCCCGCCAATGTCTTCGTACGATACTTTATTTTTGTGATTGTTGCTTTGCTTTGCCAGTTCAAGCTCAAAATTTGTGTTTGGATGAATAAGCACTACGCCCGAAGGATTAACTCCTGTAACGGTATAATCAACGGAGCGCGAACCAAAAAGAATAGCTCGCACGCGGTCGCCTTTGCTCACCGGAAGACCATTAATGAGCGACCCGATATATTTGGCGTCATCGGCCTTAAACAACGAACCCACCTTGGTGCTGGGTTTGAGTTTAATTTTGCCTGCCTGGCGACATTCAACTTTTACAATTTTTACTTTTTCATCAATACCTGTCTGGGCATTTTCACGGGCAATTCCATCAATTTGAATTATTCCTTTATTCCTGTCTTCGGGATAGCAGGGCATAACTTTTACCGGTGTGGCACGTTTGCCTTCAATCAGGATAATATCGCCACTTTCGAGCCCGGCAGAGTTCATATCTTTGGGGTCGATACGGGCAATAGCTCTCCCTACATCCTTAACGAGTGCTTCTTTTACACGTAAAATTATTTCTTTAGTATTCATAATTTATGGCTTAACAGGTGATTTGGAGAAAATGTGATTTTTTAATTCAATGAGTGATTCCATGCCTTTTACTTCATGAGCAAATTCAGGCACTTCAACCCTGTTCAAATCATTAAAAGAACTTTTCATCTTTTCTAAATATGTTTGCTGGTTGATTTTTCGCTGTTTACAAAAATCGCATCCTTCGGAGCTCATTACATGGTTTACAATCATTTGACGCGGAATTATTTCGGCCTTCTCAAGATCGGCAAGCAAACGATGGGTTTCGTTTATGGCCATGGCTTCGGGAATACACACCGGGATAAATTCACATTGGGATTGATCCTTCAGCATTTTCTCGATTCTTTTCACCATTTTTTTTAAATTCAGCAACAAAATATCCACCTGATCGGGCTGGTAATTGCCCGAAAAACTGGTAATCATAAAACGATACTTCCATCGCATTCGGGCAGCCACTTTAATCCATTCGTCAAGCATTTGTGGTGATGAAATCAATCGCAGGGCATGTCCGGTAGGTGCTGTATCCACAACATATTTTTCGTATTTCCCCTCTTCAATAAAATCTATGATGCTTTTAAAGCTCATCACCTCATCAATACCCGGAATGGTAAGGGTAAGCATTTCATCCATATCCTCGTTGTCGAGATTGGTTGATGTTGAGAGCAGTTTTTTAAGTTCGGCATAATGATCGGCCATGAACTTTTTTAACGCCTTGTTAGCATCAACCTCAATTGCATCGAGATTGGGGTGGGTAGTAATGTTTTTAATTTGGTATCCTATGGTTTGTTCAAGACTATCGGACACTGAATGTGCCGGATCGGTAGAAATGAGTAAGGTCTTGAATTTTTCGGACAAAGACAAAGCTGTAGCAATGGCACTACTGGTTTTCCCAACACCTCCTTTTCCTCCAAAAATAATGAGTTTGAGGTCTTTGTTTTCTAAACCCGCAAGTGCCATAGTGCTTATTTTTTTATCCTAATCTCAAGAATACCATTGGTGAATTTGTGACGTAAATTTTCTTTTGTTCCTTTTACAGGAAGCAGCAATTCTTTGCGGTAGGTTCTGTTTTTGCCCATAGCCGCAATATCCAGGATATCTTCTTTGAGGTCGATTTTAATATCGTTCTCATCAATTCCGGGCATTTCGGCAATAACAACAATTTCTTCTTTTTCATCAAAGATATCGGTGATGGGTTCGCGTTCTTCATCAACCTTGGGTCCTTCGGGAGTCTTTTTAATATTACCAAAGGTCTCCACTTTTGGACTACCACCACCAGCAGTGTTCACGGTAAAACCATACACACCTTTCATCCCTTTTTTTATGTGGTCAAAATTTATTTCACCTTCTTTGTTTATGCCTCCTTTATCCTCTAGTTTACCGGCAAGGTCAACCAGCTTTTCGATGCCTTTAAACAATCCTCCTAAGCCAAAAAGTTCAAAATTGGCATCATTACTTTTTTCTTTGTCTTTATCGTTTTTCAT
>CAZQIV010000256.1:0-4817 GCA_964593705.1 uncultured Lentimicrobiaceae bacterium
TCTAACCTCTAACCTCTAACCTCTAACCTCTAACCTCTAACCTCTAAATTCTAAACTCTAAACTCTCAACTCAAGAACTTTTCCTACTTTTATCCTCTCAAAAAATATTGATAAAATTATAAACCAAGTTAAGTAAGCGAATTATGATCAGAAAATGGTTATCAAATCTTAAGATAAGCCGTAAGCTCAATGTAATAACTATTGTTGCAGTGCTAAGCATTGTGATTATGGGACTGGCTGCCAATTATTTTTTCCGCACAGCACGGGTTCTCACCATCATCATCAACGCTGAAAGGTTGCACACCCTTAAGTTTCAGCTTGGTGTAGAGGATTTTTACAGGTATCTCCAAACCGGCGACAGTACCTTAATTCCGCAAAGTATCCAAAGCATTGATGCCGCCAACCGGATGGCAAAAACATTCGGTAACTCGCAGGTGCTGGCCGATACAAAAACCGATACTGAATTTGCAGAAATGCTTTTTTTGGTCATTGCCGAGGCTATGGATAATAATTTTTCCAACGCAAAATTAATGGTGAGTCGTGTCAAGCTGCTGTTGATGCTCAATAATACTCAATTACTCACCAGCTTGGATGTGGCTGCCCAGGGTGCTGTAAAAGGCGAAAAGGTAATTTCGATTATTTCGGACTATGCCGAAAACCCCACCGAAAAGAAACTTGAAGAACTTCAAGTTGCAATAGACGAAATTCATGGCTTTTATAAGATTTTTGCATCCTCCATTAGCGATATCAACAGTTATGCTAACAAGTTACTTATTTGGGGAATATTTGTAATCACGGTATTACTTGGAGTAGTTACTGTGATTCTGGCATCGTTTATCTCAGGGTTATTTTCCAGATCAGTGCTTTTGTTGAGTGATAATTTTAAGGAGATTGTTAGGGGTAACCTGAACGAAAAAATAGAAATCAATTCAAGAGATGAGCTTGGCCTTCTTGCTGAATCTTTTACTGAAATGCAGCAAAGCCTGCAGGATGTTGCAAATAAAATGCAACAAATTTCGGATGGAGATTATTCAGTGTCTATCATACCAAAATCTGAAAAGGACAAACTATCACTTTCGTTGAATAAAATGACAGAGGCCTTGCGCACCGTTTCCGGTGAAAATGAATCCCAGAACTGGATGAAGAGCGGGCAAAACGAATTAAACGAAAGGCTGCGTGGAGATAAAAACCTACAGGATCTCACTACCCAGGCTATCACTTTTATTGCCGAATATTTGGGGGTTCAAATGGGCGCCTTTTATATTCCGGATGAAAGTGGGAAATTGCTCAATCTTTTTGGAAGTTATGCCTTCAGTAAGCGGAAAACACTCAACGAAAGTTTTAAAATAGGAGAGGGGCTTGTGGGGCAGGCCGCTTTTGGCCGACAGGCAATTTCGGTAACACAGTTACCCTCCGACTATACCCGCATTACCTCTGCTACCGGCGATATGGCTCCCCGAAATGTGCTGGTATTTCCGCTTATTTACGAAGGTCAGCTTACCGGTATAATCGAAGTGGCCTCCAAGGATGAACTGGATGACTTCAAAACTGAATTTCTTAATTCAGTTTCCGAGAATATCTCTATTGCCATCAACTCGGCAAAATCAAGGGTTAAGCTCCACGAACTTTTGCGTCAAACCCAGGAACAAGCCGATGAATTACAAACACAACAGGAAGAGCTAAGGGTTTCGAACGAAGAGATGGAAGAGCAAACAAAAGCACTCAAGGAGAGCGAAAAAGAATTGCAGGCTCAACAAGAGGAACTCAGGGTGATTAATGAAGAGCTGGAAGAAAAAACCCACTCACTCGAATTGCAGAAAAAAGAGATTACCGGGAAAAACGATGTGCTGACGGTAATGAAAGAGGATTTGGAGGAGAAAGCCAAAGAACTTGAAATTACTTCTAAATACAAATCTGAATTCCTCTCAAGCATGTCGCACGAGTTGAGAACACCGCTCAACAGCTTGTTGATACTCTCGAAAAACCTGCTTCAAAACAAAAAGAAAAATCTTAACGAGGATCAGCTTGAGACGGTAGAGATCATCCGTAAAAGCGGAAACGATTTGTTAAATCTGATTAACGAAATCCTTGATCTGTCAAAAATCGAATCAGGAAAAATGAACCTGACGGTCGAGAATATTCAATTTAAAGAACTGGCTCAAAGTGTGAAACGCAACTTTGGACACGTTACCGGCGAGAAGGGACTAAAGCTCATTGTTGATGTGTCGCCCGACTTGCCCGAAACGGCTCAAACGGATATTATTCGTCTTGAGCAGGTAATCAGGAATTTGATTTCCAATGCCATTAAATTTACTGATACAGGATCAATTACAGTGAAATTTGCACCTGCTCCGGGAAGTATTAATTATAAGAATTCGGCCATCGATAAGGATAAATATTTTGCCATTTCGGTTTCAGATACCGGAATAGGTATTCCTCCCGAAAAGCAACGCATTATTTTCGAAGCATTCCAACAGGCCGATGGCAGCACTTCACGTAAATATGGTGGTACCGGCCTTGGTTTGTCTATCTCAACCGAAATAGCCAAATTGTTCAAGGGTGAGATTCACCTGAAGAGTAAGTCGGGACATGGTTCTACCTTCACGGTGGTCATGCCTTTTAATTTCAAAGCTGAGGAAGCCACAGCCAAATCCGGAAATCCAGGTAGTGCTGTAGTTGTTGATCGTGTGGATAGAAGCTCCAGGCCACCTGCTCCAAAACCTAATCCTGCTAAAACAATCGAGACTATTAAATCCGTTGAAGACGACCGCAATAATTTTACCGGTGATGACCGTGTGATACTGGTAATTGAGGATGACCTTAATTTTGCCCGTGTGTTGAAGAGTCAATGCCGCGAAAAGAAATTCAAGTTTTTGCACGCTGCCACTGGTGAAACCGGACTGATTTTGGCCGAGAAATACCTGCCCGATGCCATCATTCTGGATATTAAGCTTCCCGGCATGGATGGGGTTATGGTGCTGGATCGCATTAAAGAAAATCCCAAACTTCGTCATATCCCAGTCCACATGATGTCGGCCCTGGAAGAAACGCTTGATGTTTTTCAAAAAGGAGCCATCGGCTACCTTACCAAACCCATCGACAATGATGAGTTGGATGAAGCTTTCAGGAAATTTGAAGGGATTATTGATAAGTCGGTAAAAGACCTGCTGATTATCGAAGATGAGGAAGTACTACGCAAGCAGATCATCGAAATAATTGGTCGCGAAGATGTGGAGCCGGTGGGTGTCGGTACAGGTGAAGAAGCATACCAGCTTTTGAAAGAGAAAAAATTCGACTGCATTGTATTGGATCTTGGCTTGCCCGATATTTCAGGATTCGAGCTGCTCGAAAAAATCGAAAAAGACAAAACCATTAATCTGCCTCCCGTAATAATTTATACAGGCAGGGATTTGAGCAGGGAAGAAACTGCCAAGTTGAAAAAATATGCAGAATCCATCATCATTAAAGGTGTGAAATCCGAAGAACGTTTGCTGGATGAAACTGCCTTGTTCCTGCATCGTGTAGTTGATCACCTCCCAAAAAATAAACAGGAAATCATCAGTTCATTGCATGATAAAGATGCCGTGTTCAGAGGTAAAAAAGTGTTGTTGGTTGATGATGACATGCGTAATCTCTTTGCCATGTCGAAGGTATTGGATGATAAGGGAATGGTTATTATCGAAGCCGAGAATGGAAAAGTGGCCATTGATAAACTTGAAAAGGCAAACAATGTGGATTTAATTCTGATGGACATAATGATGCCAATAATGGATGGCTATGAAGCGATGACAAAGATCAGGAAAAATCCGGCTTTTAAGTCTATCCCGATCATTGCCATCACCGCCAAAGCCATGAAAGATGATTATGAAAAATGCATTGCAGCCGGCGCCAGCGACTATCTTACTAAACCATTGGATGTTGATAAACTGATGTCGCTGATGAATGTTTGGCTGTATAAGTAGCATTTGCCGGAAAAGTCAATTATTTTTTGATTGTCGCAAGACCTCCAAACCCCCTCGGATGTGTTTGCGGCAGGTAATCCTTGTTGGGTAATTCGTGAACTGCAACAACAATACTAGATTTCTTAATCCAGGTAATTTATCATAGTATCAAAAATTGTATGCTTGTAGATTAATCCCATCAAGGGTATCCCCCTCTACCAAGTAGGTCATAAATAACAGGGAGTATTATAGCTTGCCACAGAATAAAAGATGGGCTTGGTATAGGGGATACAAATATTCAAAGAAATATCTTTATAATTATTGCAATTTCCTTTTTGAGTTGTAATCCTAATGTTGACCCAAAACAAACAGAAAATAAGAAAGCAATGGTATAGTTGAAATTCTAACTAAAAACAATTTTTGAAATAATCTTCATTAACTTAATAGCTACCCCAAATTTGTGAATCGCTTAATTTAGGTGATAACAAAGATGTTAAAACATATAGTCGATAAACATTTTGCTATAAAGATGTTCATTGAGATTGAATTCATTTCCAGGATTATTCCATTTCATCAAGATGATTTGCTGCTTGATCGCCATACTTTTTAACTAAGACCTTAAGTTTTGTCAGGGTTTCTTTGCTTAGGTCTGTCATGGCTACAATATCCTTCTCAGACATTTCCATACTAAAACCCCTTAATGCAGTTTTTAATGCTGTAATTTCTTCACCTTTTCTGATACCGATTTCCTCACCTTTTTTAATGCCGATTTCTTCACCTTTTTTAATGCCGATTTCTTCACCTTCTTTAATGCCTGCTGATAGTCCTTTATCATAAAAACCTGCCTGCAGGGTTATTTCGGTGCGGATGCTGTCC
>CAZQIV010000257.1:0-4687 GCA_964593705.1 uncultured Lentimicrobiaceae bacterium
CAACGCACCTCAAAACAAAGATGTTATACAAGTTTAGCTGCAAGTTGGGTTAAATCTATACCCACAACAAACCTAGTAGAACCAAAAAAGAAAAGCTATGCTCGAGCCTCAATCTTCAATTATTGAAGAACATGCGAGGTCATCAAAACATAGCTTGGTGCAAACATAAAAAAATGTTTGCATTTTATTTGGAAATTAACGGTATATCTTTGTGGCTACTTTAAAAGAGAATAGCCACGAATGCACTAAGGCTCTCCCGATAGGGATACCCGCTTCGCGAGGCGAGCCTTTGGTAAAAGTTTCACAAAGTATAATAATATCGACATGACATTTACGATGGGTCAGGAGTTCTATATTTCCGCCTTCTAACTTCCACCCTCTACCCTCCTGGTTTAAGAGAAATCTACTCATCCTCAAAAAATAAATCGGAGGCTATTCCATCGGCATAGAATTTTCCTTGCTGAGTAAGCATTAACTTCTGATCGGCAAATTCCAGCCGGCCGGATTGTAGATATTTCGCGGCCTGGGTTTTAATTTCAGTCATATAATCATGTCCAAAATCCTTTTCAACTTTAATTAAATCCATTCCCCATATTGTGCGCAGGGAAGTCATTATATATTCGTTTATCTTTTGATTCTTAGTCAGGAATTCTTTGTCAAAATTTAACTTCCCGATAGCAACCCCATCAAGGTAAGCCTTTATATTTGAAACATTCCACTGCCTCGATACCTTATCGAAGGAGTGTGCTGAAGGACCAAGCCCGAGATACTTTTCGCCAGTCCAGTACGATGTATTGTGCCTTGCATATTTTCCGGGGTGGGCAAAGTTTGAAATTTCGTAATGCTCATAACCCTGTCGTATCAGATGTTCCACGATAATATCGAAATGTTTATGTGCATCGCCATCATCCGTAGCTTTAAACTTCCCTTTTCTAATTAATTGATCGAGTGCTGTTCCCGGCTCAACGGTAAGTGCATAAGCCGAAATATGCGACACCTCAAGTTGGGAAACCAAATTCAAATTCTGCTTCCAGGCATCTTCTGTTAAAGTTGGGATACCATATATCAGGTCGATGCTCAAATTATTGAAACCAAACTTTTTGGCAAGCTCAATGGCATTCAAAGCTTCATTACCTGAATGGTTGCGATTTAAGTATTTCAGGTCATCATCATGAAATGACTGAACTCCTATGCTTAAACGATTTACATAAGTATTGCTGAGTTTTTCGAGCCATTGGGGAGATATATCATCGGGGTTGGCTTCGAGGGTGATTTCAGGATTATCATTTACCCCAAATATTTCAACAGCCTTTTTTACTAGCTCATCAATAATTTCGGGTTCATATAGCGATGGTGTTCCACCGCCAAAATATATGGTATCCAGCTTTTCCTTTCCCAAATAATTTTGTTGCAATTCCAATTCTTTCAACAAACCTTCGAAAATCTCATTACGATATTTTCGGGTTGCCAATGAATAAAAATTACAATAATGGCATTTTTGCCTGCAAAAAGGAATGTGGAAATAAAGCCCCGCCATAATTATTTATTAACGTGCTTGCGCAGGGTGATACGAAAAGTAGTGCCCTTATCGATGGCTGAGGATTTTACATATATTTTACCTTTGTGATAGTTTTTAATAATGCGCTCGGCGAGTGACAAACCAAGGCCCCAGCCCCTCCTTTTGCTCGTATATCCGGGATTAAAAATGCTTTTGAATTTCGATTTTGGGATGCCTTTTCCGGTATCGGATAAATCGATGTGTACAAATCCGTTTTCCTCAACAATATCTACAGTAAACCGACCATTGTTGCCCATCGCATCCACCGCATTCTTGGTTATATTCTCGATCACCCATTCAAAAAGATGTAAATTAACCGGTGCATATATCCCGATTTCGGAACCCGGGTTGATCTGGTAGATTACCTTTCGTGATGTACGGGTTTTAAGGTAAGAAATGGAATTGTGGATAACTTCAACAATATTTTGTGAGGATAATTTTGGAATGGATCCGATTTTCGAAAATCTTTCGGTAATTTTCTCCAGCCTGTCCACATCTTTCGAAAGTTCAGTGAGCGCTTCATTTTGCTGGCCATCCATTTTCATAATCTCCATCCAGGCAATCATCGACGACAAGGGAGTTCCCAACTGATGAGCAGTTTCTTTGGCCAATCCTACCCACACCTGATTTTGCTCCGACCGTCGGGCAGTGCTAAACATTAAATATCCAACCAACAGGAAGAAAGCCATAATAGCCAATTGAACAATGGGATAATAAGTAAGCTGAGTGAGTAAAAATGATCCTTTGTAAAAAATATAGCTCTTCCCTTGTTCAGCTAAGTTAATTTCGATGGGAAGATTATCACTTTCCATCGAAGCCAGGGTTTCGGCAAGTGCCTCCGGGCTGTCGATCAGATCGCTTGAAATATTCCCTGATTCCTGCACGTGTTGTTTTGTGCTGTCGGTAACAATTACAGGAACTGAAGCGGCATTAATCACCACCTCATCAAAAAATGATCGGATAAGGTCATCCAACACAACCCTGAGTTCGGTATAGAGTTTCGAATCTTTATAATACAAATAATTGCGTCGATTCTGGTAATACCTTGCCTCGATGGGCGGGTAGTCCGAAAATTCTTCTTTCAGTTCGCCTGATAGAAAAATAACGGTATCCTTATCAAAATCTACATTCGTTACATTGAGTATTCTGCCGTCCTCATCGGTAAGTATTAAAGGAATATTCTCGTTTGAAGTGATGATGTCAACATAAAAGGTAAGGTCAACATCGGGGTTATCGGTTTTTATCACTTGCTTGTACGCCTCGGCGAGCAATTCTACACGCTTACGGTCTTCCTGCCTCATTTTCTGAAAAAACTCATCTATGTAGGTAACCAGGTTGGTTTTGCTCTGGATGGCATCGGCCCAGATGCGGATGTTTTTCTTTTCTTCTTTGGCAACTTTGTTTACAATAATGTTGGTGTACCACATCGATCCGGCTACAATGGCAAGCGCTAATGCAAGCAGAAGGAGTTTCCATTGTCGTTTCCTGGCGTAAATATTCAAGTTAGTCCGTTTTAAAAATCAAAAACTTTAACGCCAAAAGCAAGTGCTTATTATGATTTAGACTGATTGGGCGATCTTGTAATCATTGTGGAGCAATTGGCAACCAGACATACTAAATTATTCCCATACCTTGAAGCAGGGGATATTGATAAAGCACTGTACTTTTAAAGCCTTCACGAAGCCAAAGAACTTGTTTCAGTAATTTGATCCCGAAACTTCGGGATGAACTTTCAACGGTTTGTGTATGTGTAGTGCGGGATTAAAAGTGATGAACTTTCAATTACGCACGGAGCCAATTCGTTTATTCATAATTTCAAATTTTACGTCAATCGTCAAAGACGAATTGGCGGTGTTACAACAACGAGCCACAGCCCCAAAAACCGCTGAAACCCGCATTACATATAACACTTTGTTACCACCAGTAGTTATATTGCTTTCATCATTTCTATTCGAAAATGTTCTTGAAAATACTCATCTTTCAGTTGGTTAATGGTTTCTTTTACAGATATTATTTTCTCTGCTAAATAGGCTTGTGTGCCAGCAAAAGAAAAGCCATTTATAAAATTTCCATTGGCGGCATTAAACAAAGCTTCAGCAATGCAAAATTGCACTTTTCTATAATCACAAGTTTTAAGGCATTTCCAAGAACAGTTTATTGGTCTCTGTTTTCCTGCTTGAATTTCCTGAACAAAATTGTTTGTTATAACTCGCCCGGGAAGTCCGACCGGACTATCTATTATAGTAATATCATCAGGAGAACAGGAAAGATAATTCTGTTTAAATTCAATAGAAGCATCACATTCATTAGTCGTAACAAAACGAGTTCCCATTTTAACGCCTTTTGCCCCTAAACTCATAATCTCCCATATATCTTTTCCTGAATAAATGCCTCCTCCGGCAATTATCGGAATTTCTATTGCATATTTCTGCTCGAAATATTTTATTATGGGCAATGTGGCACTTAATATTGATTTTAATGATTTTTCAGATTCAAATATTTCATTTTTTTTAAAACCAATATGTCCACCTGCCAGTGGCCCTTCTATAACAATAGCATCAGGAACACGATTATATTTTTGCGACCAATATTGAAATATTAATTTGGCGGCTCTCGCAGACGATACTTTGGGGATAATCTTTGTATTTGTAGATTCTAATAATGATGCATTAATAGTTGATGGTTTTTTTAAAGGTAATCCAGCTCCAATAAATACAACATCAATATGTTCATTAAGGGCAACCTCTAATAAATTCTCAAAGTCTGAAACTGCCATCATAATGTTTACCCCGATTATCCCATTTGTTTTTAATCTTGCTTTTCGAATTTCCTTTTTTAGTGCATTTTTGTTTGCTTCTCTGAAATTTTTCTTGTAATTGGGTTCTTTCATTCCTATTCCAACGGCAGAAATAACTCCTATTCCACCTTCATTTGCAACTGCCGATGCTAAACCTGACAGTGAAACACAAACACCCATTCCTCCTTGAATAATTGGAGTTTCAACAGTCAAATTTCCGATTTTTAATTTATCCATAATATTTATCTATAAAACGTTTTTAAATACTTTCCTAAAGTGAAATCCATATACTGAATATGTGATTGCCAAGGGCACCAGTTTGGGGCGGTTAA
>CAZQIV010000258.1:0-4674 GCA_964593705.1 uncultured Lentimicrobiaceae bacterium
TTTTCTTTGTCATTTTCTTCTTTTGTTTTCTGTTTATAAAAATCGATATCATGTTTTAATACCCTGGCGGCCTGCTGCAATGAATCGGGAATGCCGCCAATGATTTTTGCATCAAGCTCGATCATGGAAGCAAAAAGTACCGCCGATTTACTCCTTTCTGCAATGTTGAAAGCCTTCTGGAAATAGACATTATCGCTACTTATCTGATACATTTTGATGGCATAATTCAATGTGCTTTTAAAAACACTTGCAAAATCTTTGTTAAGGAAGAATTTTGAACCCTCCGATTTGTAGTCATTACGGATGATGTCAAGCAATTGGATGGCCAACCCGCCGGTTTTTAAAGCCGTTTCAAGAAATATAAGCGAATCAGGATATTCATGAAATAATTGATAAAATACTTTGGCTTTATCTTCCAACACATACACAAGGTAGGTTTTTGAAAGGATATTTTCGAGTTCGGGATTAGCAAAAATATCAGCATTGTCAAAACCTTGTACATTAGCGATCATGGCTTTTTGGAAATATCCGAGTGCTTTCCGGTTTTGTTGTTGTGCCATAAACAATTGCCCGTAATACCTGTATAAGGCTGAAAGATCAGGATGTTTTTCGCCCTTTGAGTTTATTATCAATTCCGTGGCAATATCATAATAATCATTCGCCTTGCCATATTCCTTTTTTAAAGAATAGCATTTGCCGAGGTTAAAATAATATAATCCCAAATCAGGATGCGATGTCGGGAAACTGTTTTTGAGGATGTCAATGGCTTTTTCAAGGTAAATTATCGCGGTATCATAATTATGTGTATAAAGATAAACATTGCTGATGTTATTATTTACTACGGCCAAACTATAATGTTGGTCGCCAATAGCTGTCCAGATTTCTTTTGCTTTGAACAATGTACTTAATGCTTTATCGTATTCACGGATTTCTGAATAGACCGAGCCAATATTTGTATAGCATGATCCAACAACCTGATGAACTTCGATGCCTAAGTGTTCAAAAGTTGATAAAGTTTTTTCTAAATACAGCAATGCTTTTTCATAATCACCCTTTCGTCGGGCTATTTCCCCAATGTTCATGCGAAAAGTAGCAACACCTAAATGGGCTTCACCATATTGTTTCAGCCATATCTGTAATGCTTGCTCAAAGTAATCAATGGCTTCCGGATACAGGCCTTTAGCCACACTTAAGGTTCCGAGGGTATTGTAGTTGTAAGCAAAGTATTCATCCACACCATCATCCAGCGAATTTAAAATATTAATTGCCCGCGAACAGTAATCAAAAGATTTTTGATAATCCCCAAGTGCATTATACATAGCCCCTAAATTCGTATAGATTACAACAATGCGCGTGTGCTGCTCACCATCCAGGGGCAGCCATACCGAAAGCGCTTTCTCAAAATAAACCGTGGCACTGTCGGGCATTCCCTTTTGGCTAAAAATTGCAGCAATACTGTTGTAGCTTTTCCCGGTTTGGTGGGCTAAATTATGAGCTAATGCAATCTGAAGTGCTTGGTGTGTGTAGGTATCAGCTTTTTCCAACTGTCCTAAATAAAAATATTGTTCGCCAATAGAATTAAGGCAATCCGCATGTTTTTCATTTAAATCAAACTCTTTGTAGATTTGGGCAGATTTTTCATAATAAAAAATGGCACTGTCCAGCTGGCTCAGATTAACCTTGGTTTTGGCAGATTCATAATACTGCCGGGCTGCTAATGTGTCGGAGCTAACGTTTGGCTTTCCCTGGGTAGAGCTTATGGAAAGCATATAAAAAAGACACATCAAGAAAATTGGCTGCAAAAAGATCGGCGCATTGAATTTGTTTTTCATTTTTTTGGATTATTAAATTTTCATTTTTGTGTGCTGATGCTTAGGATTCAAAACTAATGAGTTATTGCAAAGATAAAAATTTTTGTGTTTCATACACCAGCCCTCACCCACCGGGTCGAAACCCAAAATATTACCCAGGTTGCCGTAGGATGATTCAATGTTTAAAGTTTTTAAATCCATCCTGTAGAGAAAAATTTGTAATGAGTTGCTTAGGCTTTCCAAATTATTCATAGTCTTTTTTTGCTTTGATTAATCTTATATACAAATGCCATGGAGGAAATTGGAATGGATGAGGAGGATTTTTATAAAATGATGTATGATGTCCGATGTGAGATGTAAGATGTAAGATGCCCGCCTATCCGGCGAGGCAGGTTTGATATGGAGGATACATCAAAGATCAAAGATTACGCATCGGACTCCGAAGGGTCGGATTTGGTTATCGGAGATCATCAAAAATAAATCCGTTAAAATCTGTAGAATCCTTGCCTGCCCCGTTTTTTTCGGGGTCATCTGTGTTCAAAAAAACAAAATATCACGAAATCCTCCATTTTTATTTACTTTCGTTTGCTAATTCATCAGCAATTTATGCAAGACCCGGATTACAAAAAATGGAAATCATATCCTCGAAGCTTTTTCAGGCTGTATCGCAGATTGCTTGCACACATTATTTATAAGAATTGTTTTACAGGGCATCGCAACACAAGCCAACAAAAAGAGTGGCAACAGCTTGTTATGCAGAAAATGGAATCGGAGGAGCTTGTCCACAGTCTCAAAAAATTTTCACACCAAAGTAGTTTTTTGGTTTTTTTCATTTTTCATCTCAAAGAAATTGTAATTGCACTTTCGCAGAATGAAGACCTGGAATTGATTGAAAATGATTTTAATTTACTCATCTTAAAATACAGACCTTTGGCAGCAATGATTATCGATGAATTGATTGATCTTCAGCCTGACGTAAAAACGAACAGGGATGATTTGTTACAACAACTGTTGGAAAATTTATTGTTGAAGAAAGATAAAATAGAAAAGTTGTATGATGGAAAAAAAAGTTTTAAAAATTATATTTGGTCAATTATTAAAAATGAAAGCAAAAATCTGCTCAAAGCTGCTCTTAATATAAACCGGAAAATAATTAAACTGGAAGATGGATTTTTCAGTACTTTGCAACAATATGGAAGTGTTGAGGCTGTATTGTCGATCGAGGAAGCCTTGAATATTTTGCATATCCGGCTCTTGCTTTACACCGACACAAGAGCTAAGATGGTAATTTGCCTGGGGGTAATTTACAATTATCCTGTTTTTGAGTGCGAAATAGATAATCTGATTTTTGAATGTGGCTTAAATCCTGCTGTTGTCGAGAGCAAGCTTCCCGCCATTCGCAATAGAGGTCAACAACATGATAATATTTTGGCCAGGTTTGAAACCTACAGGGAAATTCTTAACCTGGCAGATCAGTCCCGGACTAATGCGTCTTCATATTGGCGATGGACAAATTTGCAAATTACTAAAATGATTCACTTACTCAACGAAAAGCACCTGATGGCTTTCGATAAGGATACTTTTAAATTGCTGGTGGAATTTTATTTTCAGGATTATTATGATCTTGACTATCCAGAATTGCAATCCGAATTTGTATATGTAGATAAAACAGGAGAACGAATATTTTGAAATCAGGAGAACAACATATATTTTTTTTTAATAAAGCAGGGCATTTATCGCACGAAGCTATGGCCATGCTTGCCGAACAGATGATGGGAAAAGAGCATATAACGAAAATCCCCGGCTCGGTTAACAGCCATTTGAGCGAGTGCGAAGTTTGTGAATCAGCGGTTTTTGATTTGTATAGCGATATTTCTAATCAACGTGCTGTAATGTTCGCGATAAAACTGCCGAAAAAAGATCTTCCACCAAGTGTGCAAAGGTTTGTCAGGATTAGGTCGATTATTCGGTTTTCGGCTGTTGCCGCTATACTGGTTTTGATGGTAGTGATAGGAAGGGGAGTGTCTTTTTCGCCGCCCGATTCCGATGAACTTTTCAATACCTATTTTTCACCCTATCAAAACCTGGTAACAATTAAAGGTGATGGTGAAAATAAATTAAGCAAAGCCATGCTGTATTATGATGTTAAAGATTATGACTCGGCCATCATTTTATTTAAAACAATTTTGGCCGATGATTCGGGGCAGTTAGAAAAGGTGTTTTACCTTGGTAATGCTTTACTTGCAGTAGCTGAGGCTGATAGTGCGATTGTATATTTTAAAAAGTCGCTTGCCGGCCAGGATCGCTTTGCCGATGCTGCCCAATGGTATCTTGCCCTGGCTTATGTAAAAAATGATGAATTGGCAAATGCTGAGGTTCTGTTGAAGGAAATTGTTGCTATGGAAAATTTTTGGAGTGCAAAAGCTGAAAAACTGCTCGGTGAAATCAGATAGGTTTAAATAGCTTATTATCTGAGCCATATCGATATTGGTAGTCTCGGAAACAGCTTTATTTTCGATGATAACTTTATCCTCAACAAATATATCAACCCTGTATCCCACGTCCATGTTTATTCCTTTGTAAAATACAGGCAGAGGTTTTTGACTTTCGGCTTTTAAACCTGCCTTGCGAAGTTCGTATAGCATGCAGGCTTCGTAAGTAGATTCGTGTAGTCCGGGGTCTAAATGAGTATGCACCTCATAAGCGCAATTTACGATGATTGTTCCAATTTCATTTTCTGTCATTTTTGTAAATTCAAAACTCCTGACTTAACGTAAAATTTCTGTCGCGATTATTACACTTTGCGAATCTTCGAGCCTTATATGTTTGTATTTTTTTATGATTAGCAAAATTATGGAAACTT
>CAZQIV010000259.1:0-4634 GCA_964593705.1 uncultured Lentimicrobiaceae bacterium
TTCCATTGTTTCTCCTTTCATTTAAAAAGCCAAATTATCTCCGTAGGCTTTTTCCCTCTTCTCCTCTTCCGCAAGAGAAATCCTGCCCTCTCTCGAATTTGCCCAGGCGTCGTCTATCCTATCCTCCCAAGCTTCAATTTTTTTCGAGGCTTCCCTTCTCGCCGCTTCTTCCCGCACCAACCTTTTTATAAATTCTTTTTTTTACTTCTGCTTATTGCCATCTTATTTTCTCCTTGTTTAAAATTTCCCCTGTCCCGCCCTCTCCCTTACGTCGGGGCCAGCCGAACGCTAAGGAGCAACCAAAAATTTATATATTCTTTTCACAACCTCCCGCTCCCTTGTGCTAATTCCCCTCTTTCCTTATCTTAAAGGGGTGGGGGGGGTTATAGGGGGGGAGGGGGTATATAAAGAGAATGTGGTTTCTCGTAAGGTAAAATTAGTTTTATCAATAAATTCATATAGTTAGTATTTTTCATCCTTACGAGTTCCTTACGAGTTCCTTACCAAACCTTACAAACCTTACCAAAACCCCACTTCCTTACAAACCTTACGATTCTTACCAACCTTACAATCCTTACGCCTGTTTTATTTCGCATCCGTTTATGATCTCAAACTCAAACTTCCTCCCCCGTGGTGAATGTTTAGTTGTATAGTTTTTACATTTAACAATCTCTATTCCATTCTGGGTTATATTTAGCGCAAGTCTCGGTTTTTCATAGGCGCGCCAACCTCCTAACCCATGGTCAACGCCTGGGTTTTTCTGAATGGAAATAACCGCAACAGCACCGTCAAGCCTTTTGTGGATCTTTGATATTTCACCACCAATAAGGTAAAAATCCTGTGTGACTTCGAGAAAGTCAATGATATTTAGATTCCCTTCCCCTGGCACAATTACATCGTGAAAGTTGTCGCTTCGCTCAATGGGTCTAAATTTCCAGTCCTCAAGTTTTATGTCATCAAATAAAAGGAGGCGCTCTCTCAACTCCACTTCTCCCATCTCGGAGTTGA
The DNA here is from genome assembly GCA_964593705.1 of uncultured Lentimicrobiaceae bacterium. Taxonomy (GTDB): domain Bacteria; phylum Bacteroidota; class Bacteroidia; order Bacteroidales; family 4484-276; genus SABY01. Next base: position 1,009 of record CAZQIV010000259.1, read on the forward strand.
AATAATGCACCTGCCAGCTTTTCATATTTTCCTTAATGATGTTCAACATCAACGCCGTCTTGCCTGATTCAATTTCTCCCGCAAGAAGAACAATATTTCCCGGATACAACCGCACTAATTTGTCAATCCCAAAGGGTAGCCATACATCAACATCGTTTCCATTTACATTCAGAAAGTTCATTACTTGAACATCGTTTTCTATCCTTCGATAAACCCCCCGTTTCGTGCCTTCCTTTTCAATAATTTTTTCTTTTTCAAGTCTATGAAGTGACACATAAAGGGTGTTCAAACTTTTCTCATCAATAATGCGCAGCTCATCTTTAATGTCTCGAACCGAGAAAGTACCTGGGGCCTGCTCTATCCATAGTTTCACCCTTGCCAATTCGCCCCCGCCTGTGGTAGTACTGCCCTTGCATTTCTCAATCTGTTTTAATAGCCACCCTTCACGGGTCCGGCCCACTTCACGATATTTATCCCCGATGGGGTATTGTTCAAAAATCTGAATAATCTTGGCGTCATCCACATTAGCCCGCACAAGGCTGCTCAGTACGCTCATGATCGCCTCTGACCGTCGGCCCTTGACTTCCCCTTCTTGAATTAGCCGCCTGACAGGGTAAGGCATCTGAAGCCCTTCAAGATTGCCGTCAAAGGAGCTGGCTTTTTTAGGCTGCACTTGAGGTTCTTCGTTATGAAATGCTAAGTCTAAAATCCATTGAGGCGCAGGCGCTATAGCGATATCATGTCTCACGGTATAGGCCTTGCCTGTATCCGGGTGAATCGATCCAGGGGCAACGATCTGACCGCCGTTGCCTCGAATGTCAAAGAGCGTGATAACTTTTCCGGTCTTCGGGTCAATCTCCTTTTCCGGGTCCTTCACACTCGCGTTGCCGTACTTGTGGCCATTGATAGGGTATTGATAAATGTAATGAGGCAGCCCGCTTCCCGTCATATGGGTCCTGGTCTGAGGTAAGTTGAAGTCCCTTTTTTTCAGCCACTTGTTAAACTTCACGATGTGGTCAACATCTAAAACTATAATCCCATTTGCAGGCCCGCAGGGTATGCCGCCGTTATGCCCATTTCCAAAATCGCCCCTATTGAAAGGCCTTTTCTTTTCACAGTAATGCTGCCACTTCTCTTCAATTGGGACCTTGCCCCTCAGCGGTATAAGGCCCCAACCCGTTTTGTTATTTAGCTTTTCAAATTCATCAGTTTTGCTCATCGCTGGCCCCTTAGTCGTTTAGCCCTCTGTCTTGATTTTTTTTGATTGCACATACCGATCGAGGTCTTCTAAATCATAGCGAACAGACCTGCCGCACTTGATATACGGAATGCCTCTCCCAAGGTGCCTATGGTTCCGAAGTGTTTGCACCGACCATGCCATTATTTCTGCCACACTTTTCTCATTAACGTATTTTGTCATTTAAAAGCCCTTTCCTTTAAATTTGTTTATTATTTTAAAGTATAAAATATAGCTTTGGCAAAGACGATATAGACAAAATAGACTGTTTATTAGTGTCTATTAAATATCTTTGATGCTTTTAAACAAAGGATAAACTTCTTTTCAAAAAGAGGTAAGTGACAAACACAAATAAAAAAAAGGGTTTGTACCCTATAGAAAAATCATAGAATGAGGAATATTAGGAAAGTTTTTTGACTGCGGATTTGATGAGGCGTGAAGGGTCTTCAATTTCAATTTCGAGGATTTCAAAAACTGTTTTGATCAAACGAAAAAAGAGGCCGCCGCCTCGGTGGGTTCTGCCCGTGGCGTAACTTGTGGGAGTTATTTTCAATACTGTTTGAAGCAGTTCAGCTATTTTGTCAACAAGTCCGCTGTTGAGATCTGCCGATGGTTTGCCGGTCTTCTTGGGGTTTTCCGTAAGGCATGCCAAATTATAATCTAACATTTTAAGAAGCTTTTCAATTGGCTTCTCGGCTTCTCTTGCAAGCTTAACTGTTTCTTTTGCGCTTATGATGTTTAAAATTTTATCAGTTCTGAATTTTTCGTCATTCATATTTTCAACTCTAAAAATCCGAGGCACAAAAGTTTCAACGCTTGATAGTCGTGAGCAAACTTCTTTCGCCTGTCGTAATTTTTCCTTCATATACTTTACATCAATAATGTGCGCTTGGATTCTGGGAGCGTCCTTGATCCAATCCATAAAAAAATCCATATATATTTCTAAATTGTACATAAAATAGTCAAGACGGTCTGTGCGCACTTGGAGGCGTTTTTCCTCAAATGCTGCCCCACCATCTATTGAAAAGTCTTCGGGGAAGGGGTCCCACTTTTCAAACTCTTTTAAGATTTTTTCTTTCTCTTCTTCGGTAAATTTAAAACTAAATTGTTCAATCGTCAAATCATCGTCAATTTCCGTTTCGTTAACTTTAACTTTTTTCATTTTTGTTCATCCATTTTGAAAACTCTTTCTTTTTTGTTCATAACCGCCGTTATAATATTCCCCGCCACCTGAGAGGCGTCTCTCAATGTTTCGTCTCTCAGATGTGCATATCGTTGTGTCATCTGCGGTGATTTGTGCGTTAATAGGCGTTGGAGGGTGTAAAGGTCAACTTTGCCGGAAGAGGCCAACATGGAGGCGTAAACATGTCTTAATCCATGCAATGCTCGAAAAGTTTTTGGCAGTCCTGCATTGTCCCTAATTCGGTTGACTTGATTATGGATGTCTTTTCTTTGCTGCCCCCCGCGTCCTGGAAAGACGTAAACGCTGCCTGTTTGTGGATGGTTATTGAGCAATTCCTTAGCTGCATCATTGAGAGGAATACTTACGTCCGCCCCACCTTTTGGATCTTCAAGCCTGATAAATCCCCGTTGTTCGTCAATATCGCCCCATTTGAGTTTAAATAATTCTGCGCGCCTCATTCCGGTATATAGCGCCATTCGCATAATGTTTGCTGCCTGTTCATTTACATCATTGTCCATCGCTTCCAGGAGGGATTTTAACTGATCCGGTGTTAGGTCTTCAGTTCTGAGATTATTCACCTTCGGCATTTCCAAGGTAAAGGGTAGCCCAGGCGTAAGGCGTTTCTTGGTTGCATAGTTACAGATCCGTCTTAATAATTCTAAGACGTTCTTGACAGTTCCGGGTGACTTCTCTTTCAATAATTTAACCCTCAGTCTATCCACAGAGAGAGGGTCAATCTCTGAAGGTAGTTTATCCCCGAAAACGGGTTTTACATGGTTCTCAAAACGGTTGCCGTCTGTGATGATCCCCTTTAGGTTTGGTCTGTTGGCTTTGTAGGTTTCCCATAACCGGGTGATGGTCCAACGATCATCTTCAGCTTTTCGCTTTTCTTTATTGGTTGGTTTTTTGCCGTCCATTTTAGCGGCTCGCAGGAGAGAAGCCCTCGCCGCTGTCATCCCCTGAGTTGCCCGCCCTGCTTTTTCTTCGATTGATTTCCCATCCCTGCGAAATCTAATATTGAAAATTTTATCAGTTTTGCCGTTATGAAGTGATTTTCCTTCAATAAAATAAACCCCTGGATATGACGTCTTAAATCTCTTTTGACTTGGCATTTTACCCTCCTTTTGTGTTCTAACCCGAAGGTCATTAAAAAGGTCTTTTTTCCCATCGGGTTTTAACCCGAAGGTCACTTACCCCACACTATAC
>CAZQIV010000260.1:0-4540 GCA_964593705.1 uncultured Lentimicrobiaceae bacterium
CAGGAGAGTGCTGCTTCGCTTCGCTCGCAGTAGGCCATGCTCCGCAGGAGAGTGCTACTTCGCTACGCTCGCAGTAGGCCATGCTCCGCATGAAATACAAGTATTATTGCCCCCACGGAGCAAGCTTCTGCGAGGAGCGCAGCGACGCGGCAGACTGTTCCAAGCTAACACCAACAACCTGTTCTGAGCTTACCGTTGTCAAGTGCAAACAACTCAACTCTTAAACTTACTCAACTACTCAACATTTAAACCCTCTCAACTTTCTCAACCCTCTCAACTTCTAAATGCTCTTCAACTCCTTCGCTTTTCTTGTTTTTTTTCCAGCGGTTGTTCTGATTTATTTCTTGCTGCCTCACAAATTCAGATGGTTATTCCTTCTGGTCGCCAGTTACTATTTTTACATGAACTGGAAGCCGGTTTATGCAATTCTGATCTTTGCTTCTACAATTGTAACATGGACGTGTGGCTTGATACTGGAACAATCATCCAGCCGATCGAGGAAAAGGCTCTTTTTAACCATCAGCCTGTTAATCAATTTTGGCATACTCTTTACCTTTAAGTATTTCAATTTTCTAAATGAAAGTGTTTTCACAGTACTTGAATTCCTCAATATTCGTTGGATGATCCCCAACCTTGATTTGTTACTACCTGTAGGGATTTCCTTTTACACTTTTCAGGCAGTAGGCTACACCATCGATGTTTACCGGGGAGACTTGAAAGCAGAAAAGAATTTTGGCATTTATGCCCTTTTTGTTTCCTTTTTTCCACAGTTGGTAGCCGGGCCTATTGAAAGGGCGAAGAACCTCCTGCCACAGTTCAAAAAACGACAAACATTATCTCTGGAAAGGTTTGGGTTGGGCATCAAGCAAATGATTTGGGGCTATTTTATGAAAGTGGTAATTGCCGACAGGCTGGCCGATTACAGTATACCCAATGTTTCGGATAAGGTTGTGGAATAATATTGAGCTATTCTGATTACATCAAACGAACGGTGTGGAGTGAAGGATCATCATAGAAACTAACTATTAAACCATTCAACTTTTCAACCTTTCAACCATTAAACAATTAACACCAGATAAATTATGTCTTACAAGCTAATTCTCAATCTGCCTGAAAAGGCATTTTCAACAATGCGAAAAAAACCGGAGGAATTCGGACAGGAACTGTTGGAGGCAGCAATCTGCCTATGGTATGAAAAAGGTAAGATATCACAGTCTAAAGCTGCAGAAATAGCTGGAATATCACGTTTTGAATTTCTTGAAATACTCAAGAAGCAGCAGGTTTCGCCGTTTCAATATACTGCAGGGGATTTGAACCATGAATTAAAAATCTGAGTGCAATGAAATTTATCATTAACGCAAGTCCCATAATTTTCCTGGCAAAAATTGAAATAATAAAAGATGGAGAACCCTATTTGAATAAATTGGTTGAAAGTGGTTACAGAATCAGTGAAGGCTTGTTGCAACAAGCGTTGCTTTTGATGCGAAAGCGATAAACCCAGGGTAAAAAACCTCCTCAACTTTCTCAACCCCTCTCGACTCCTCAACTTCTTAATAGAAACTTCCGCACTGTTGCAGATTATTCCATGCCCAATGTTTCGGAAAAGGTGGTGAGAATTATTTTGAGTTATACAGATTACATCAAGCGAACGGTGTGGAGTGAGGGATAGAACACTGATGCTTCGACCCCGCTCAACACAAGTGATACTGATAAAACGAATGTCCAATGATTTTTCATCTGTGCAAAACAAGCTATGGATTTTAATATTTCCAAACATGCGGCCGATCAATTTAAGATTAGGCAGATTGATTTTACTTTGGTCGATGAGGTAATGAATACCCCGGATACCATTATCACTGAAGATACATGCAAGCAGATTTTTCAAAAGGTCATCAAAGTAAATGGCAAAAACTATTTGTATCGTATCTTCGTTAATGTATGTAAAACACCGGCACTGATAATTACAGCATACAGAACCTCAAAAATTGAAAAGTATGAAAATTAAATATGATAAAGAAGTTGACATCCTCTATGTAAGTTTTCTTGAAAACGAAATCGTTGAAAGTGATGAGCAAAAACCCGGTATTATTATGGATTATGACAAAGATGGTAATATTGTAGGGTTGGAAATTTTAAATGCCACAGATAAGATCGGGAAACCTGGTAACGTCACTTATGAAGTTGCATAGAAAGAGTTAATTAGATATATTTATGCCTGAAATTTTTAGAAAATTTGATTTTGTAAATCAAATGGCATGAAGTACATGGTAGCTGAATTAATGTTTAAGGCAATGAAAGCTTGGTACGAAAGTGATAAAATATGTATATAGTTGTCTGATGGGTTGATTGAGTAGCATGAGACTGCTTCTCCGCCGGCTGGCGGATCGCAGTAGGCCATGCTCCGCATGAAATACAAGTATTATTGCCCCCACGGAGCAGGATTCTGCGATCCGCCGGTAGGCGGAGTGGCAGACTGACCCAAGCTAACACACATACTCGTTGCAGCGCCATACAAAAAAAAGGAAAATCGAATTCTTAGAAACTATGAATACTGGGTGGGAGACTGCTTCGCTTCGCTCGCAGTAGGCCATGCTCCGCATGAAATACAAGTATTATTGCCCCCACGGAGCAAGTTTCTGCGATCCGCCGGTAGGCGGAGACACAGACTGTTCCAAGCTAACACCAACAGCCTGCCCGGAGTTTGCCTTTGCGAAATGCAAACAACTCAACTCTTAAACTTTTAAACCCCCTCAACTTTCTAAACTCTCTCAACCTTTCAACTTCTCAACCTGCCAATCACCAACAGTGGCCCTGTTTATTTACCAGAAGCGATACCACAGGAGAAAAGGATTTTGAGGAATTTTTTACGGATAAGGAAATCCTGGATTTGAAAAGATACCTAAATCTTGGAGTTATAAAGAGTGATCCTGATTACGATCTCAATAAAATCCAAGGCTTTGAATATGAAATCCAGAGAATGAAATCAGCGGGTTCTTGGGGAAGGAAACAGATTGTAGATTTATTCTTCAAAATGATCCCTGATTTTGGCTATATTGAAAAGGGAAAGTACTTGGATGCTAAGATGTAATCAATGCTGAAATTGAATAAGTAAAAGAAGCATCGTTTTACAGATTCTGAAGTATTCCGCTTGTGGGGTGATAATACCATGATTTGCAATTTAACCGGATTTACTCCTGAATATTCATTAGAACAGGGTTTAGTTGAAACGATGGAATGGTTTTTGAAACCGGAGAATTTAAAGAAGTACAAAGCAGGGGTTTATAATGTTGAGTTTGCCGGACTCAAAGTTGTTCCTGATTGTTATTTTATTGTAGATTTGTATGATAAATTTTGAATAATTATGGAAAGCACATTAAATACAAACGATATCTTAGGCAATATTGAAAAACTTACTTTTAATAATAAATTGGACCTTCTCGCAAGGCTTGCCAATATTATTAAGCGGGAACAGAAAGTCAGTACTTCGATTCCACTAACTAAATTACAAGGATTAGGGAGAGAGCTTTGGAGAAGAACCGATACGGATTCGTATATTAAAGCGGAACGGGAATCATGGGACTGATAGAGAGGCTGACCAATAAAGTGGTTTTCCTTGATACAGCTCCCTTAATTTATTACATGGAGGAGAATCATACTTACATGCCTTTGTTGCGCAATCTTTTCGCAGCAAACAATAATGGTGATTTTATATTCAAGACTTCGCTTGTAACTTTAATTGAAGTATTGGTTTATCCATTGCGACATAACGAACAAATTTTAGCAGAACAATACCAGGAAATACTTTGTAATTCAGCTTCTATCGATATTTTAAATATTGATATTGAAATAGCATTAAAAACAGCTTGGTTACGTGCAAAATACGCTTTGAAAACACCCGATGCCATTCAACTTGCAACAGCATTGATTTCTTCATCAGATTTTTTCTTAACCAACGATGTCCGATTGAAAAACATTGATGAAATTGAAGTTCTGACATTAGATGATCATATTACTTAATGTGTTTATCAGCATTTTAACTCTTTAAAATAATGCTGATTCCGAAGTGTGGCCTTGTTTATTTACCAGAAGCGATACCACAGGAGAAAAGGATTTTGAGGAATTTTTTACGGATAAGGAAATCCTGGATTTGAAAAGATACCTAAATCTTGGAGTTATAAAGAGTGATCCTGATTACGATCTCAATAAAATCCAAGGCTTTGAATATGAAATCCAGAGAATGAAATCAGCGGGTTCTTGGGGAAGGAAACAGATTGTAGATTTATTCTTCAAAATGATCCCGGATTTTGGGTATATCGAGAAAGGGAAGTATTTGGATGCTAAGATGTAATCAATGCAGAAATTGCTATAAGTGAAATAAGCATCGTTTTACAGATTCTGAGGTATTTCGCTTGTGGGGGCGATAATAAACTTATTCGTTAGTTGACAGGTTTTACTCCTGAATATTCACTAGGAAAGGGATTAAAAGAAACCATCGAATGGTTTGTAAAACCAGAGATTTTAAAGAAGTACAATGCGGGGG
>CAZQIV010000261.1:0-4540 GCA_964593705.1 uncultured Lentimicrobiaceae bacterium
GCAACTCACCTCAAAATAAAGATGTTATACGAATTTAACTGCAAGCTGGGTTAAAAGGTTCTGCCCTGGGTGAAGGTATTGATTGGATTATTCGTAAAAGACCTTCGGCATTGGCGCATTGAACTTTTCTTTTCTTGCCATCTTTGGCAATTAATTCAAGGGGGGACAAATTGTCCCCCAGTTGGAATTCAAAAGCTCATCGCGCCTTCGCATTTTTTTTATATAGTCTTTCGTGTTAACTGATTCTGTTAACACTTCAACAACATCAACTACAGCAAAGTACCATTTTTCATCCTCATCATTCCATACTGTCCGAATTTGTTTACTTTCAAAAAGTTTTATGTTTGTCATAATACTAGTTTTCAATTGAACTGAACAAAACTAATATAAAGTTAGCAAATCCGAAATAATTACATGGAAACAAAAAGGACGCAGTTTTGCGTCCTTTGATTGTTAATAATTCTATTAATCCTTATCCTACTCTTTAATTATTTTTTCAGATTTTAACAGATTTCCGTTCTTATCCATTAACTTTAGAAGATACATACCACTTGGTAGATTTGAAATATCTATTTGATTATTTGTATTTTTGAAGAATGTAGTTTTGACCAAGTTCCCTTTTATCGAATAGATGTTGCAACTATTTACATTTTCGCCTTTAATATTTAGAATATTCACAACAGGATTCGGGTAAATACTGATGTTTTTAGCATTTGCGAATTCATCATCAATCCCGACAATACCAGCATAAATATTTACACAATCAATCCAACCGGTACCCCAGGTTTCACCACTACTCCAGCTAAATGAATAAGGCATTGTAAAATCCATTGAAACGAAATCAAAGTCATCAGCTTTATGTTCTTCATCAATAAAAACATCATAAGTTTTGTTGGCCATATCGAGGTCAATTTTTATAGAATACCATGTATCTGCATTGTATGGCATTAAATCAATCTGCTGGCTGGAACCTTCCCCATCATATGCGACAATATTTCCATTGTGTCTAAAGAAAACAACTGATGACAAGTTCTCATCAAAGTCTTCAACTTTTAAATTAACACAATTGCTTCCGGTTTGAGATGCTTTCATATCATATTCAATAGTTACAATATTCTCATTTATTGAGCTAATTTGTTTTGAGATGGAATATGTTCCCGGGCCTTTTACGCAGTAACTACCCTGTGCGGGAGATTGGGTGCTGATTTCAGCATTACCATCTACAAACCAACCACCAGATGTAAAGCTGCCCGATTCGAAACAATCTTGAAAAGGAAGATTCGTTGGATTGATTTCTCCTGATATATTTACATTATCAACCCATCCTATTCCCCAGGTTTCTCCACTTTCCCAGGAAAACTTATATGGAGTTGTAAAATCCAGTGAATAGAAATCAAAATCATCTGCTTCTAATTGGTTATCAACATAAACATCATATGTTTTGTTATTCATATCAAGTTCAATTTTGATTGAATACCATGTATCAGCTTCGTAAGGAATAAGGTCAATTTGTTGACTTGAACCCTGACCGTCGTATGCGACGATAAAACCTGTGTGCCTAAAAAACACTAAGGCAGAGATATTAAAAGAAATATCACTTATTTCCAAATTGCAGCAATTGCTACCAGTTTGAGAGGCCTTCATGCTATATTCGACTAAAACAACATTTTCTGTAATTGAGCTAATTTCCTTTTGAATACTATACTGGGATGGCCCTTCAACACAGTAATTCCCTTGAGAAGGAGATTGACTGCTAATTTGTGCATTTCCGGTTATAATCCAACCTCCGGATGTGAAACCTCCGGATTCAAATCCATCACTAAATGGTAATTGCCCAAACAAACTTCCACTTGTGCAAACAAAGCAAAAAGCTATTATCACACAATTGATAATACTACTTGTACCGTAAATTTTTTTCATATTAGTATATATTTAATGAAACAATAAATTAACTAATACAAAAGTAATTTTGAGAATGTTTGATCGTATTACTCAATATTGAGGTATTTTCATCTCAATGTTGAGGTAATTGATTATGGTGAGAAGATTTTTGCTAAACCATGTTATTTTTTGACGCAAACATGATCAATTCTGCTGAATTTCTACAATCAGTTTTTTCAAGTATTATTCTTCGGTAAGTATCAACAGTATGCCTGCTGATAAAAAGTATTTCTGCTATCTCTTTGCTGTTTTTTCCTTTCGATATAAGTTTAATAATTTCAAACTCTCTTTTATTCATATTTGATTTAATCGTTGCCTTGTATCTTTCTATCGCTTCTTTCAACTCATCAATGCTTACTGGTTTAAGTAAGTAATCAAATGCCCGTTTTTTAATCGCCTTAATTGCGTAATGATCGTGAGATGTAATGAATATTATTTTAGAATGTAAATTGTTTTTGTTTATTTCATCTGCAACCTCCAAACCTGTTTTGTCAGGCATTTCAATATCCAAAAAAACAAGGTCAGGTTCATTATTAATGATAAAATCAATACCTTTATCAGAGTCTTCAAATTCTCCCAAAATCTTTACATCATTGAAATTATTTAGCAGGATTTTCATTCGGCTGAGAGCCCGGGGGTCATCATCGACTATAACAATTTTTACTCTGTCTTTCATCATAGTTCTTCTCAGTAAATTAATTTGATAATATGATCTCAACTTTGACACCGCATTTTTTGCTTTCATTATCCAAAATGTCAGTAATTGAATGTGATATTTTTTTGCCGGTAATTCTTGAATAAAGATTGAAAATGTGCTGCATAATAACTAATCCGTTTCCGGTAGAATTTGGTTTCATTACTTCAGATTTATTTATTCCCGATCCATTATCCTCAATTGTAAACAATGTACTATTCTTTTTTGAATACGCATATATTTTAAGTAGTCCATCTCTATTTTTTTTTGATAAACCATGCTTAATCGAATTTTCAACATAAGTATAAAGAAAATGCTTAGGTACTAGCATATTTTCTTTGACATTAGCATTGATATCGATTAAATAATCAAACCGGTTGCAATACCTGATTTTTTGTAATTGAATAAAGTTTTCAATGTATTCAATTTCATCTTTTAATGTGTATGTAATTTTATCCGAGTGATGTAATGTTTTACGCATTAATTCAGAAAACTTACAAATAAATCTGTCAGCTTCTAACTTATCTTCCGAAAGCATCATTTCACTTATCGTATTAACTGCATTAAAAACAAAATGTGGATCTACTTGATTTTATAATATTTTCATTTTCAACATAATTAATTTCAGAAGCTAAAATTATTTGATAGAGTAATACTTTTTTTTCTAATGTATCGCCAATAGAAAATTTTAAGCCAATAAATACATTATTTGGAAATCTTTCATTCTGATTATTTGATAACTCTTGAAAAATTCTGTTATCCTGTGTATAATCTATTGTGATATTATCACTTGAAAAATCTGATACAGTATTTAATGGAAATGCTTGTTCTAATTTATTTTCTTCTCTGTAACTTTCAACATCAAGTAATATCCGATAATAACTTAGTATTCTATGTTTTTCAGAAGGCTTACATGGTGTATTATTTACAAGCCTTTTTAATAAATCAAATTTAATTTTGTCTTCGTAGTCATTTGTATCTTCAACTATTTGAGTTTGGTCAAATAAATTATTTTCATTGATATTTAGCTCTTTAAGAATATGTGCAATTTCAATATCAGACAGTCTTAACTTGTTTGAGTTTAAATTAGAAATAAGTTCTGTTGAATTAACAAAATCAGTTATGTGAAAATAAACTAATCGCTTAGGGAGTTCATTTTTATCGAATACAATAGGTTGATGAAATAACACGATATATGAAATATGTCCCCAGTTAATATCATCTCTAATTCCTTCTAAGATTTCTTTTTCATTGCTATTTAAAAAATCTATTAAAGTCCTTCGGTATTGGTTAACTTGCTGAAAAGGATTTCTGTTATATGCACCGCCAGAAACTAAAAGAATATTTCTATTATTCTCAATAGACCAATGATTATTCTCTGAAAATGTCAATTTCCCACCATAATTCTTAAAATCAATTACAGTAATTTGTCCTTTTCGGATAAATAAAGCATCAATCTGATTTCCATTAATGCTTAAATTTCCTATTAGAATTACATTTGATTTTTAATTTTGAAATTTATTTGATAATACTTCTGAAAACTCTTTGAAAAAAATATTTTCATGTGTAGTATCATATTGTTCTATTAAGTATGCTTTATATCCCATTTTTCATATTGTATCTATATTTCTTTAAGTTTGCTTGTAACGTTTAGTATTTTATCAATCGTTCCCCTCAAAAGTATTGAAAGAAATTCAATTTGAAAGAAAAACGGTGGACATTTTTAACCGTAGCAGTAGAGGAATGATTGATAACGGTCCGCAGGTATGGCCTGTGCCGCAAATACTTGCCACTGCCCGAAAAACCGTATGTTGTTTATTTCATTCATATCCTTAAAACCCGAAGCAAATCCTGCGGCATGGGCAATTACCTGATGTTATGTGCCGGTCATCATTTTCATCTCAA
>CAZQIV010000262.1:0-4520 GCA_964593705.1 uncultured Lentimicrobiaceae bacterium
CCCACCAAGAAATTAACCTCCTATTTTTTATTTCTCTATATTCTCTTACAGCAGTACTCACAGTCTATTTATAATAAAGTCCAGAAAAATATACGGCTGAATAGCAGTCTAATTCATAAATATGTTGATATATAAGTCTAAATAGGCGTATTTTTCTTTTTAGAGTACAATATAGCCGTAAAATAATACGTCTTTTAGGCAGTCTAAATTAAAGTTGGGCACCAAATACTCAATGTAATAAGGATTTTATATGGACCCTTTCGGGCTTCCACCGTTTATCAAAAAGCCAGGCCTTGTTTTAGGGCCTTGGGATGCTCTTAGCGCAACAATGCTATGGTTGAAGGAGTGCTACAGAGAAAACAAATACTGGCGTACATTATCAAGAAATTTAAAATCTGTCAGAATTTCATCAAATCATCGAAGCAAACTGTTTAGAGCTTTTCTGCTTTTTGGACCTTTTGATGGGCTTAATGGCTTATTTTCAACCGATTCTTATTTCCGTAGGATTGGTGTCCCTTATAGCCGTCGTGAAGTTTTTGGAGATCTTGATTCAGATAGATACAGTAACTATAGCCCCTTCGCTCATCCTCTTGAATCAGGGTGGTATACAGGAATAATGAATTCTGCACTCACCATTTCACCTAGTGATATCAAACGATTAGTCCCTTCTGTATCTCGTATCCTAAGAAAAGTTGGGTGTAAAATTATCACTAAAGAAGATTACAATAAGATCGAACCGAGCAAAAGACGTGTAATTGTTTTTAAGGAGGAAATTTACGGTCAAATAGAAATGATAGCCAATGGACGATTCCCTTTCGGCGTCGATCGTACATTCTGGCCTGATTATTTAGAAAAACCAAAAGTAATTCATGGTCATATTGATGTTGCACCGCTCGGTCTTGCGCCTGTCCAATACGTTTCAAATGCTTCAATATCCGCAGTAGCTGCTCTTGAACGGTCTGTCATCACTTCAACTCCCTTAATGTCTGTGGATACAGCTGGCCCTTCCTGGCTTTCAAGTTCACATGTGGATGATCATCTGGCTATTCTCAAAATAGTATTTGAAGAAGTAGGCTGGCTTCCGCAGCCACGTAATTTCAAGGAAGCATGGAATATGTTTAATGATGACCGCATGGTTTCGCTACGGGAATATATTAAATACCTATTTGAAATGTTAACGATTGGTGACGTATCTCAAATGGGACAGATAAGAAATAACATAAAAGAGGCGGTGGATCCATTTAAAACAAAATCATGGGCGTCAAAAATATCTAAGATCGTAACATATATGGCCGTCCCCGTGTCTGTTGCAGAGGTTTTATTGGGTAATATCGGTGTTGGCCTTGGTGCTGGTTTCATTGGTACCACTTCACAATTTATTAGTGATGCAATTACCAGAAGCAAACAAAAAAGCTGGTTGTCAATCGGAAGAGACTTTATGTGAATTTGGTTTTTTTAATAATAAACCAGAACCGGCAAACTGAGAAAACATTATGTCGAGAGCAGCTGACTATACAATTCAAGGTTTCTTATTTCAATTCAACAAGACGCTTCTTGAGATTTTATCATTATCCGAAGGTGGTAGTGTTACAGTTGAGGGTATTGTAGAGGATATTGATATTTGTACTCCTTCAGGAAAAACGGCAATTCAGTGCAAATATCATGAGACACAAGGCACATTTTCTCTAAGTCTCCTCTATAAGCCTCTGCTGCAAATGATGGTTCATTTTAAAGAGAATAGTGATTCTAATGTTTCGTATATATTATATGGCTATTTCCCAGACAAAAAGCCCGGTGAAAAATACCTACTAACAAAAGAAGAGATTAATAAAGTTATTTCAACAACCAACAAAAAATACGACAGATACGTAGCTTCATTAAAAGGAGGTTTTAGGGATGATGCCTTTCTAAAGGCATTGACTATAGAATTTGCATCACCAATGGACAGTTTAATCTCCCAGGTACAATCTGCACTAAAAGATTCTGGAATTTCAAATGATGATGTTGAACTAATAGCATATCCAAATTCAATAAATGAAATCGCAAATATTTCATGTAAGCATGACCCCTCTGAACGAAACATTAGAAAAGAAGATCTGATAAACAAACTAAAAAGGATAAAGACAACCGCAATTTCACGGTGGACCTTAGCCCTTAAGACACGGAAAAAGCTTCTAACTGCGCGCAAGAAACAGTTAAAGCCTCATCTTAATATAAATTCCCGTGAGAGACATTTTCTGGTTTCGAAATCATCTCTTGAAAATTTTGAGGAACACATAGTTCTATTTATTGCTGATTATCTAAATAAGTATCATTTTAAACCGGCGCATATACGAACCCCTCTTTTTTGTTTGGACTGCTCTGATGATGTATTTTCATCAATTCGAATACGACTTCACAAAAAGGGTATAATTTCTGAAGACGGAATGATCGGAGATTATTTCGACGAAAAAAGGTTTTTTAGAGAACCTATGATTAGGAAATTATCGAGGCAGGATATTGAGCGAGAGTTTCATATAAGGCTTATTAGGTATGCCTTTTGTCCTGAAATATTGAGCCGTAAAAAGGGCGATGATCTTTTCATAATTAGCCATCAGAATCATGAAGACATAGATATCATTGATGTTTGCGTAGAGTATCTTGATGTTACTAAATTAGAAGAAGTAAGCTACTTAATAGGAGTGTGTCATGACTGCGAATAAAATAGGGCAAGTAACTTCAAGTGCACCTGATGCAATTTTGGTTGAAATTTCTGATTTGCAAACTTTTGAATCAATAAAAGATCATCTTCAGATTGGCCGATATTTGCGCATAGCTCAAGGAAATAATGATTACACGATAGCCATTATCAGGAATATCAAAGGGACAAACACCCCAGATTCTAATGGCAAACCTGAATGGAAATTCCTGATCGAATGCCAAGCTATAGGTACACTCATAAATGACGAAAGCTTTGATCGAGGAAGCAAGGCACTGCCAGTACCAACTGAACCGGTATTCGCGGCAGACAAATTAACTTTAGATAAAATATTTAAAGGGGATTCAGCTTTCGATTTTCAGTTCGGTGTTCTCGCATTGAACAAAGACATTGAATTTAAGGTTGATGGAGATCGGTTTTTCAGCAAGCACATTGCAGTTGTAGGCTCTACTGGGTCAGGAAAATCATGTACAGTAGCAAAAGTGTTACATGATATCGTAGGGATTAATGAAAATAAAAATGTAATCCCAGGAGCCCAGAACAACTCACACATATTAATTTTTGACATTCATGATGAATATAGGGCTGCTTTTTCACTTGAAGAACAACATTCATTTTCTCTTAATGCATTGGGTATCGATGGGCTAAAAATCCCATATTGGCTAATGAATTCAGAGGAACTTGAAAGTATGTTTATTGAGAGCAATGAAGAAAACTCACACAACCAAGTATCACAATTCAAATTGGCGGTAATACAAAACAAGGAAAAACATAATCCTAATATTTCTGAAATGACCTACGATACTCCTGCTTATTTTTCTTTGAAAGAAGTATACCATTACATCGAGAATATGAACCGTGAAATGATTAGCCGTCTACCTGGTGAAAACCTTCCAAAATTGAATGATGGCACACTTGTTAAGGACCGGAAGGATCAATATTTCGATAAAATTCATGAATTTGTTCCTCAGTCAACAGCAAAAGTCGACAAGGCGACAAGTGGCCCTTTTAATGGGCAATTCAATCGATTTGTGTCGAGGCTCGAAACACGATTATCTGACAAAAGGTTACGCTTCCTGCTTTCACCTATAAAAGAGGATAAATCCCCTTATAAAACGAATGATTTCGCCGAAATAATGAAACAATTCCTCGGATATTTAAATAAATCAAATGTGACAATAGTTGATTTGAGCGGCATCCCTTTTGAGGTGTTGAGCATTACAGTAAGCTTAATTTCTCGTTTAGTTTTTGATTTCTGTTTTCATTATTCAAAACTTCGGCACGAAGCGGGGTTATTGAATGATGTGCCAGTAATGGTTGTATGCGAAGAAGCACACAATTATGTGCCTCAGTCTGATATTGCTGCATACAAGGCATCAAGAAAATCCATTGAAAGAATTGCCAAGGAGGGAAGAAAATATGGGTTAAGCCTAATGGTGGTGAGTCAGCGACCATCAGAAGTTTCTGATACCATCTTTGCGCAGTGTAATAATTTTCTAGCCTTGCGTTTAACAAATAGTGCTGATCAAAACTATGTCCGTAGGTTGTTCCCTGATAACTCGAATGCAATTACTGAGGCACTACCGAACCTAGGGCCAGGTGAATGTATAGTGGTTGGTGATGCCGCTGTTTTACCTGCAATTGTACAGATGGAATTGCCAAACCCACAACCTAATTCACAAAGCGTTAAGGTACATACCGAATGGCGTGAACTCTGGCGTGAAGTCAAATTTGAGGATGTCATAACAAGATGGCGTAAAGAGTAATCTGCCCAACGAATAAGGTTAGATTGTGTGAGGAACGAACCACAATCTGAACCGTT
>CAZQIV010000263.1:0-4491 GCA_964593705.1 uncultured Lentimicrobiaceae bacterium
CCAGGGTGTAAGTCTGGTTTGGAGCTAGGGTAGCATCTTCTCCGGCATCGGCAGTAGGAGCATCAGCAAAATACAACATCATCCAATCGGTGGTGGGGGTGGCTGAACCTGTTGTATTTGCAGAAAGGGTTAAGGTGACATATCCCGCAGGCAGAACCTTATCACCTGCAGACGGGTAATAAGTTGCATTAACAGTATTGTCTGTGGAGTTCCATGTGCCACTTCCGCTTGAAGTCCAGGTTACGGCATCATATCCAGTTTGGGATGCATCAGTTAGTGTGTAAGATGTTTGATCTTCACAAATGGTGGTATCTGCTCCTGCATCCAAAGTTTTTACTTGTTGTCCCAGTAAACAAAATCCCATTGGATCTTGCGGATTCCAGGCTGAACCATCCCATTGTTGTCCTGTTCCTGTCCCACTTGGAGCATTAAGTGCTAAAAACCAGCAGGAAGCAAGATCAGTTGTAGCCATTACCGAAAACCATCCGTCAACAAGCGTTACTGATGATGGAAAAACAACTTCATATTCCCACATGGTAAAGGCACCAGCAAACAAATCACCTGTGTTAATTCTTGGAACTTGAAGTGTAAATTCACCAATCAGTGTACCCGGCTGTCCGCTATTGTCGGCATAAAAGCCAATATGGAAAGTTTTTGGCTCAGTACCAGTACATGGAGACCATGAATTACCATCAAAGTAAGCATCAATTCCCCAGAAACGAATTCCCGTGAATTGACTACCACCTGTAAAGCTTTGGTAGAATTCATATCCCGCAGCAGCGTCTGATGTCATCGCAGTACTATAATCAGGACATGGCTGGCTAAGAAGTGAAGTAGCAGCGCAATCATAAGGCCACGCTGATGGTAGCTTAGTAAAAGATGAATTGGCTAATGCTTGGCTGCTTGCGCCATCAAAACCATCATAATAAATAGTATCACTACCGTAACCATCGTAGTCGATGTCACCGGTAAGAATACTCTTGTTCGCATCCACATGGTAAGTTGTGGGAAACACGTTTGCTGTAAAACAAACCATCATAGCTAAAAATAATAGATTTTTTTTCATTGTCGGTTAATTTATATTATTACTAGTTTGATTTATTATTTTCCAAATCGTTGAGCAGTAGAGTGAATATGTTTAAACCTTCAGAATTAAATAATACCTATTCCCCTTTTTCACACTTAGCCACTCACATTTCATAATTTCAGTTTCATTTTATTATACCGCAAAGCAAATTTATTAAAGTTTCTGAGTAATTTTTACGCGATTTTCCACAAATAATTTTAATTAACTTTCTTTAACATTTAAAAAAACATTTTTCCCGTACATTCAAACTTAGGCATATCACCAAAAACACATTAAGACAAAGTGGATATACCTCTGGCAAAACCGATACTTTATATCACTACGAAGAACTGCAATACACTTATATATGTTACTAATATGAGGCCAGTTTAAAAGCCATAATACCCCTAAATCCCCTAACTTGGACAAGCCAATACCAAACAAAGTGATCATGTAAAACTTATGGTGTATTCCTGTTTTGGTTTGTCCAAGTTAGTTGGCAGAATATTAGAGATAAGGTACTACGTTTTTCCCTGAGAGAAAAAAGCCTTTAAGGGAAAAAACAGCAGCATAAATATCGTTAACATATTAGCATTAGTTGTTTTCTAAGAGCCTAAAGGGGACTTTCCCAAACTACTTATTATTTAGTACTTCTCCCTCCCGCTTCGCAGCCCGCTTCGCCAGCGAGGCAAGCGAGACGAGTTAGGATTTGGGATAAAATAAACAAATAATTAGTAGTATCAGGGTTCTTAGACTACACTCTAATATGTAAAACGTTATCTAAATTAACCCTGCCTTTAGACTACCGGAACAGCATTCAGGATTTCAAAATATATTTGTGTCTTAGGGTACGTTATTAGGTCCTTTTCCAAAATGAGTGGGTAAATAAGAATAGTATATTTACAGTATAACTTACATAACAAAGAATTCAACTTACACTCATGGGTTTTTTTGATAAGAAACCGTATCATTGCATTGAAAACTAAATTTTGAAACCCTATGGATATTCAATCGATAATTGCTGAAATAAAATCGGATGTAAGCCGGGATTTTGATAAGATGGAATTGCTAAAATCATACCCTGAGCCTGTGTCCCGCTACTTAAGGTTTCACCTGCCAAAGGGCATCCCCGAAAGCACTTTCGGCGAGGTGCGCCTCAAAGGCATTATCAAATTGGTAAATTGGGCACATTTCAGGTCAATGCTTTTTACCAACCCATTTCGTGGATTTTTATGGACAGCGAAAGTTAATATGGGAGTCCTTCCCGTTAAGGGATTCGATTACTTCCTCGACAATAAAGGGGCGATGAATTGGCGGCTATTTAAATTTTTCAATGTAATGAAAGCTGATGGGGAAGATGTTAGCCGCTCAGCCGAAGGCCGTGCCAAAATGGAGGGCATCTTTTTCCCTCATTTGCTTATCCACCCAAAGGTAACGTGGGAAGCCATTTCGGAAAATGAGATTACAGTAAACTGGAAAATCTACAAGGAAGATCAGCCCATTCATCTTAAAATTGGGGATGATGGATCGCTTAAAGAATTCGTATTTCAAAGATGGGGCAATCCCGGCGATGTTAAAGAATTCCGCTACCATAATTTCGGATGCCTGATTGAGGAAGAGGTACTTTATAAAGGTGTGGTTATCCCAAAAAAAGGAAATGCCGGCTGGTGGTTCGGCGAAAAAGAATATGATGACGGGGAGTTTTTCAGGTTCGAGGTTTATTAGTTTGCAGTGCCGGGCTTTGCCCGTGCATCCACGAAAAATCACGAAAATTGTAAATTTTCTATTTTTCGGGATAGGCAGTCCTCAGTCCTCAGTTCCGAAAAAACATCCCCAACATTATTCACTGCCATTAATAATATTAGTAATTGATTATTTAAAATTTTACAGATCATTGTTAATCCATTTCATCAGTGTTAACTTGTCCGACAGCTGTCGGATCCGTGTTCTTATCCCTAAAACCAATCACCAACAATTTATTTAATTCGATAAAAAATTGTTCAGCTTTTTTGTAGCGAATTTATTACCAGATGATCGATATCAGTATTTAATTGAACACCCCAATAATTATTATTGCAACTTACAAAAACATAGTACAAATGTGCATCCAAAAAGGTAATTTTTAGCTTTGCAAATAATTTTAACTATTTTGACAAACACACCATATATAGATGTTCAGACACATCAGAAATCAAAACCACAAAATGGATGTGTTTCTGTAATCAACCTTTTTGCCGGTCAAGCTCAGATACCCGACCAGGAAAGCAATACTTTTTTCTCAATCGGAGTACATCCCTGGCATATTGATATGGAAACAGAAGCATCGCCGAGCAATTGATTAAGCGTGGATTTTACCTTTCCTTTGGTGAGGATTTGTTCAATTCAACCAGAAAAGCTGCGGAGGTTTTTAAAGCAATACCTATCGGAAACATATTTTTGGAAAGCGATGAGTCGGAAAAAAGTATTTCGGCTATTTATGAAAGGGCTGCCGAAATTAAGGACATCGAACTTACTGTACTATAAGAAAATATTTATGATAACTTCATTCACTGTTTTGGAAAAATAATCTTACACTGGTAAGCTCCATGGGAGCAGGAGGTAATTTCAACCCGGCACTGGTCGTAGCCGAAGATATTTCAAAATCGCATAGCTGTAACCTGGCGTTTTACATTCGCAAACGCCTGCAAAAATTCGGTATCCGCTCGGGGTTTACCGCGGTGTTTTCGCCTGAGCCTGTTGACAAAGAGCGAAAAATACTGGTTGAAGACGAGCAAAACAAAAAATCGATGGTAGGAACAATTTCGTACATGCCGGCGATTTTTGGCTGCTTTTGTGCTTCGGTGGTCATCCGCGATTTTATTTCCTGAAGAGGGAATGGAGCGATGGAATATAGAGGTTGGAAGTTGGAGGGGAGAGGCTAGAGAATAGAGGTTAGAAAGGAGAAAATAGAAGGGAGAGGTTGGAGGTTAGAGGTTAGAAAGGAGAAGTGTGAGGTTGGAGTGATGTTGAGTGAAGTGCCGCACTTGCGGAATCCCGACCCTTCGGGGAAATCCCGCTTTTGCGGGAGAGTGAGGGAGTGGGAGGATAGAGGTGAGAGATGAAAAGTGAGAGGTGAGATTTTGGAGGTTGGAGTATTGGAGTAATGTTGAGCGAAGCAGCCTGCCCCGTTTTTTCGGGGAAATCCCGCTTTTGCGGGAGAGTGATATTGAGCGAAGCAGCCTGCCCCGTTTTTTCGGGGAAATCCCGCTTTTGCGGGAGAGTATTGAAAGAACCATTTCTAAATTCATTCTTACATCTAAATTCTAAATTCTTACATCTAAATTCTAACATCTAAAATCACTATTGTCCGTGAAAAAATAGATACTAAAAACAGATTCTTCTCCGCCGGTTGGCGGATCAGAATGACAGGCGTTTAGGCTTTCAGG
>CAZQIV010000264.1:0-4447 GCA_964593705.1 uncultured Lentimicrobiaceae bacterium
TGTCAGTGCCGGTTTAAAAATGTACCACTGACCGGTTAAAAATGTACCAGTACTGATAACCGGTTAAAAAATGTACCAGGCCCTCCACCCTATATCCCCGGGAAAACTCTCCACTCAGTCCGGCATTCCTTCCAGATATCTGAACCCCCGAAATCTCTTCACCGATTGAGACGGGATATCCTTCCAGGTAGTAACGTCAAAGATGAGCGAGTAGGGCTTGGCTTCATCTGTCGGGTTATAGAGGACATCTTGTTGTAGTAGAAAATATCCCCGCCAATAACCTTCAGTTGCAAAGAATAATCTATCCGGTCCATCCCCTTGTCCCATCCTGGTGGGCAGCCTCCCCATGTTCCAGGTAGCCTCATTGCCCTTGCCGTCCTCAGCCTGGTCTAGTTTATGGGAAAGGGTTATATCCGAGGCGTAGAGCCCTATGTCCACTCCTTTTGTCATCCCTCTGTCCCGTAGTAAGTTAGGTATTCCTTTTCTCCGCCCATCTCTCCCCGCGCGGACCGTTTTGAATTTTTAAGTTCCGGGATCTAATTATTATTTCAGTTTATCCTTCTCTTTCAGAACCAGGCAGTTAGATAAACACAAATGATGAACAACTGCCGGGCGGATTAAATCCAGTGTTCCACTTTCTCACAACTTTCACAATCTTTCAATCTGATTTTCTGGTTCTACTGTTTCTCAACCCCAACTCAAGGAGGGTAGTTATGCGCGACCCCAGCCCGATTATTCCGGAGAAAGTCCGGTCCATACCCGATAGCTTCTCCTGGATCGACCGGAGGTTTATTACCGGACACTTCATCAATTATTTAAACAGGAAAGAGATCGCACTCTACTTCTTCCTGGTCACCGCCTCCAATCGGCATGGGATGTCCTTTTATTCCTTTAAGAAGATCGGCCATGCCATAAATATGAATGATCCGGAGATCAGGTCCGCCATTATCTCTTTGCGGGAGATGAAGCTGATCGCGTTCAACTACCCCTTTTTCCAGGTCCTTGCCCTTCCCGAGAAACCGGTAATGACGAGATTGGCGATAGAACGGTTCTGCAGGAAAGAAGGGAAGTATGAAGACTGAAACGATCTCTATCGAGCGGATATTAACTTCCTTCTCATATCTCAAAAGTTCGATGAGGTCTCTGCGTGCCGCAAACCACAATCTCGATCATCCGATTACCGTGATCCCGGCCGGAGAAGATTATGAGGTAGTAGATGGATTTAAACGTCTGGAGATGCTGAAAGTCAGGGGAGATCAAATTATTCCGGTAATAATACAGAACTGGAAGCGAAAACGTGCCAAGGCGATGATGCTCTCACTTAATTGCCGGAGGAAGACCATCAGCTTCTACGAGGAGGCGTTACTGGTAGAAGATCTTCATCGCAATGAGGAGTTGAGCGGCGAAGAGATAATCGGACTTTTAGGACGTAACGCGAGCTGGGTGACCAAACGGCTCTCCCTGATTACCCGGCTGGATGCTGATATCCTGCCTTTCCTCCGCTCTAATGAGATCGGCCCCACGGCGGCCTATCACCTCAGCCGGCTCCCCCGGGACTTACAGATGCCGTTATTCCTCTCGGCCCGTGAGCAGAAGCTAACCTCGGAAGAAGTTGAGGGAGCGGTCACTCTGGTTCTTGCTTTGGAAGAAGAAGAACGCCGGGATGTTATCCGGGACCCGAGGCGATATCTCACCGGTCCCCGGATAAACCGGATCATGGCGAAAAGCGGCTTTTCCGGGGAGACCATGACAAGACTGAGTTCGATTGAAGATCTGACGGATAGGTTATGTCAGTTCCGGCAGATGGACTATCAGACCCTGCCGAAAAGTCGTCTTCCGGCCAACGAATATAATGTACTTAAAGCGGCACTATTACGGTTCCAGCGGGAGCTGGAACTTATAAAATCCGAACCACTCAGGAGGTTTAATAATGAAGAAGGCGGAGATGAAATCAATGGTAAGGGTCGTTCGGTCTCTCCATCAAGCCGGAAAATCACAGAGGCAGATTGCCCGGAGTCTGAATGTTCACCGAGATACGGTAAAGAAACTACTGAAGGATCCGGATCCCCCGATTACATCTCCCCCTCCCGGGAAGCAGCGGCCCTCCAAACTCGATCCATTCCGGGATCGGATCGAGGAACTGCTCAAGATCAAGGGGCTAACCAACCGGGAGATCTACCGGAGACTGCGCAAGGAGGGATATCGGGGAGGGAATACTATATTGGGCGATTTCCTCAGGAAACTGAGGGGATCACGCCAGAGCAGAAGAGCCTTCATTCGCTACGAACCTGCGCCGGGGTACGAAGCCCAGTCGGACTGGTCCCCTTACCATGTGAATCTGGGAGGAGTAAGGAGCCTGATCAATGTCTTCTCCCTGATCCTCTCCTACAGCCGCTATCAATATCTGGAAGTCTTCCTGAACGCTAAACAGGATACTCTCTTCGCGGCCCATATCGAGTCCTTTCGCTATTTCAAGGGGATCCCGCCGGTCATCCTTTATGATAACCAGTCCCCGGTGACGCCCGGGAGGGTGAGGGGCACACCGCTAATACATCAGAGGTTCCTCTCTTTTGCTACTCACTACGGCTTCCGCCCACATCTTTGCCTCCCATATGATAAAGAGAGAAAAGGACGGGTGGAGCGCCCGTTCTGGTATCTGGAGACCAGCTTCTTCCCCGGCAGAACCTTTGACTCCTTAGACGATCTGCGTGATCAACTCCGAGGATGGATGGAAGATGAAGAAGAAGCGACCGGGAACTATCGTATTCACGGCACTACCCGGCGGCGCCCGGTAGATATGTGGGCAGAAGAACGGGATCTGCTGATCGAACTTCCGATCACCGACTTCCTCCCCACCAGGATCGAAGAGAGGCTGGTCGGCAAAGACTGCCTGATCTCCGTTCTGGGTAATTATTATACCGTCCCTCCGAAATATGTGAGGCGGAGAGTAACGGTGATAATCAGTCCCCGGGGGATTAAGGTCTATAACCGCAAACGAGAACAGATCGCCGCCCATATCATCCCGGAAGGCAAGGGGAGGATGATTATCGATGAAAGGCACTATGACGAACTCCGGCGCATCAAGCGCTATCTCCCCGCCAATCAATCGGAGAATCGGTTCGACAAGCTCTTCCCCCTGCGGGAATCATTCCTCAGCGGGTTGAAAATACGGGTTAAATCGATCTATCCGATCCACCTGAAGAGGCTTTCCCGGTTGCTGGAGAACTTCACCAGGCGCCAGGTCGATCAGGCCCTGAAAGAAGCCACTCAACACGGGGTCTGTACCGTCACTTATGTCGAAGATCTTCTGAAACGTCGTTACCCATCTCAGATATCCCTGAGGCAGTTCGATAAAGATGGCGCAAAACCCAGAGGACTCAACATTGGCCCACTGGAACCCGGGGATACCGAGGGCTTCGACCAGATCTTTGAAGAAGAGCAAACGAAAAACCGAAACACCCAAGAAGGAGGAACAAATGAATGAGTTGTCGTATAAACCCGGAGATATTGCCGGTCTCTTTGATGACCTCAGACTACCGGGAATTGCCCGGGTCTTTGAAGAACGCTACACGAAATCAATCGACCAGGAGATGGGGACTATGGAGTTCCTGGGAAGCCTGCTGGAGGAAGAAGCTCTGGCCCGGAAGCAGAGACGGTTCGAGCGGTTGATTAAAGTCGGCAATCTCGATATGTCGGATTGCATAGAGAACTACGACTTCGATCTTGCTCGATCTCACGGGATCGATCCGTCTTCTATCCGGGATCTGATCGGCTGCGAATATATCCAAAAATCCCGCAACATAGTTCTGGCGGGATCCGTGGGAACCGGCAAAACCCGGTTGGCCCGCGCCCTGGGTTTTGAGGCGGCCAGGAGAGAATATAGAGTGGCTTTTGAATATACCCGGGAACTGATAGAAAAACTCTACAAGCTCCGCAACTCCCACACCTTTGATCGGGTCTATCGCTATTATGTCAATGTATCCGTGATCATCCTGGACGACCTGGCATATATGCCCTTCGCCCCGGAGAAGGTGGACTACCTCTTTCGCCTGATCTTTGATCGGAGCGAGAAGAAAACCGGCCCGGTCATCGTTACCACCAATACTGACGTAAAAGAGTGGTGGTCGTTCTTCCCCTCCAAGGCCATGGGCATGACCTTCAGCGATCGGGTGCTGGGCGGTGCGATCGGATTAAGATTTACCGGGAAATCCATCAGGAGAGCCCCCCGAAAACAGAAAGACAAGAAATAAGCTGAATCCAAAAATCGGGAGTAACATCAAAGGCCCCCCGGCGACATGTGTCGGGGGGCCTTTTTTTTGTGTGCGAATATTAGCCGCCGTTTTCCTAATGAAATAAGAATGAAATAACTTTTTTTATCTCTTCCGAATGAGATAAAATCGAAATAAACTGGTACACTTTTAAACCGGTTTAGTGGTACATTTTAAAC
>CAZQIV010000265.1:0-4413 GCA_964593705.1 uncultured Lentimicrobiaceae bacterium
AAAATATTGGTTGCATCAGCGCAAAGGAACAATTTATCAGGGAACATTGTAATTTCAGCAGCAGGAGCAAATGAAAGTTCCATTGCATCGCTAACCGGCACAAAATTATTTAGCGCAGTTACAGTTAGTGTAACCATTCCACCTGCAACATCAGCAGCACTTGGATAATAAGTAGCATGAATGGTTTGTTTATCCATCCATGTACCATCGCCCAAAGATGCCCAGTTAATTCCAATGTAACCTGAGGTAGCAACAGCATCGTCTAAGGTATAAGCCATTGGGTAAGGTTCTTCACAAACTTCATCGTCAGGCCCTGCTGTAAAAGCAGAAACTGTAACGGTAACGCTTGCAGAAGCAGTGTCAACACCACTTACAGCTTCAACAGTGAAAACTGTGGTTTCGAGTACTTCAACATTCACTGTTGGATCTGTACTAATTTCGATCATATCACCATCGTACCATTTTTGTGAATCGATGGGGAAAGCAACAGGTGTAAGATTTGCATAAGCCAAATCGGTAAAACCACCAATAGCACCAAACGAGTCTGGAGTAGCTGTTGCAGTTACTGCAAAAGCTTTTAAGGTAGTCAACACTGAATTACCACCCAATGTCCAAACCTGATCACCGGTCATTACCGTGGAAACAACATATTCTTTCGGTGCAGAATTGTCGTAAAATTTCCAGGTAAAAGATTCTCCAAATGCAAATCCCGGTACGCCGGGAATTGGGAATGGAGATTCACCATAAGCAATGAGTGTTTGGGCTAGCGCGAGGTTTACTTCAATGTAACCACCACAAGTGGCTCCATCATCAAAAAACACCCCGATATGATCCCCATTTTCCAAAACCGGTAATCCTGCGGTTGTAAGTGTAGCGGAATTTACGGAAATGAAATGCTGGAAGGGTGTAGATTGTACCCCCCATCCTGATGGCTGAGCAACGGCCAAAAATGGCACGAGCAGCATAGCCAGCAAGAATTTTAATTTGTAAACTTTTAATAACATGTAATCCTCCTTTTTTAAGGTTTAGTAAAGAAAATGAATTAATTATGAATGAATTTCTTCTAAAAACTGCGCTGAAAAACGAAACAAATATACAATAAAATCCAATTATTCAAAATTACACTACATTTTTTTGTGTAATTTAAAAAATCTTAACAATTAAAAATATTAGTCTAAAGATCAAAAACTTACATCAACATATTTTTGGATTGATATCAAATAAACAATAGTTATTAACCGGAATCTCAAGATCAATCAGGAAACAAAAGACCAGTCTAAAAAGCCACCTTACCCCTAAATCCCCTAAAGGGGACTTTCCCAAACTACTGATTTTTAGTGCTTCTTCCGTCATCTGACGGATTGGGGTAAAAAGGACTAAAAATTAGTAGTATTGGGATTTTTAGACTAAACTCAAGCATAAAAACTGGTATTTATTTCTGTTAATTAAAATGATAGACCCTGACTATTAAAATGATAGACCCTGACTATCGCGATTAAAGCGAGCAAACTTAATAATTTTATTAACACCAGCAAATCTTTTATTCACTGAAACCTTATGATAACCGAGCTTTTATGCAAGTTTATGATAATGTTTATTGAAACCGGTCTAAAAATTCACCTTACCCCTAACTTGGACAAGCCAAAACCAAACAAGGTGATCATGTAAAATTTATGGTGTATTCCTGTTTTGGTTTGTCCAAGTTAATTGGCAAAATTTATAAATGCATATTTTGCAATTAAGAGCTTTAATATTTCTCTTCCTTTCATATTAACGTCAATGCATTTTAAATTTTGATCTTAATGCTCAAAGCAATGCCGCAGCCTGAAAGGCTGGTACATCACAAGGTCAGGCATCGCCTGACCTTACGAGGGAAGCTACAACATCCCCTCAGCCTGAAGGGCTGAAACCCATTTCCAAAAAAAATAATTTTCAGCCGGAGAGTTTTCCCACTTAGTCTATTGCAGACCTTCGGCCTGCCGGTGATCATTGGGGTGCTTTTGTGCTTTGATGTTTCTCCGCAGGAGTCCTATGGACAGGCTTTCAGCCTGTGGTCATAACCCCAATAAACATCATCGAAGATTTTTGCTAAACCGTTTTAGGGGCAAATTAAGCAAGAGTAGCCACTCACATTGTGATGCCTATGGCACAAGACACCAAGACACTACGTTTTCCCCGGGGAGAAAAAAGCCTTTCAGGGAAAAAACAGCAGCATAAATATCGTTAACATGTTAGCATTAGTTGTTTTCTAAGAGCCTAAATCCCCTTTAGGGGACTTTCCCAAAACAGAATTGGAAAAAAATACAGCATGGAATTCCTGGTTTATAATCACTACTGTCCGACTAAAAAATATAGATTCTTTCCCAAAGTTTATAGACTACCAATGACAGGTTTGTGTAAGAAGTTGGAGTACAGGTTGCCAGAGAGACCCCCACCTTGCCAGCCTTGCCGGCCAGGCAGGCTCGCCTCGCTCGCCTCGCTGGCGAAGCAGGCTCGCCTCGCTGGCGAAGCGGGCTGTGAAGCGGGTCCCAATCGCCCCGATAGCTATCGGGGCTCTTTCGAGGTGACAGGGCTTTGGAAGGAGAAATCTTTTCCCTCCAGTTCCCGCAAGGGCGGGATTTCCCCGAAAAAACGGGGCAGGCTGTTTCACTCAACATCTCCTCATTAGGCCCAAAAGTTTTGGGTGAACTCCCGAAATAACAAAGCGTAGCGAAGAATCTATTAAAATTAACAGGACACCATAATTTTTTATAGATTTGTTGTTGTTTTAAAAAACTTCAATTATGAGAATATTTTTCAGCATAGTAATCATAATTTTTCTGGCCGTATTCGGGCAATCACAAATTTCCCTAATCAATCCAATAGACGAAAGCTCTTGTCCGGACACAGATATTTCCATCTCTTTACAAGCCAAAGATATTTTTCTTGCCGGCGCAATTACCCTGGAAATTTCTTACGACAGCGCTGCTTTGACTTTTGATTCATTGGTAAACAAACACCCGGCGTTTGCAAATTTGAAGGTAAATTCATACAAAAATAATGATAAAGAAATCATTGCATTTTCGTGGTATAATATATATGGTGTAATAATCGACTCGTTGCAAATTGCAGATATTCACTTTAAGTATCATACAGGAATTACAACATTGGCTTTTGGTGAGGCCTGTGAAGTTGCAAACAGCGAACTTCAAATCCTCAGTGTAGAATTTGTAAATTTATCGATTACACCCTCTATACTGGTGACCAACGAACCGGAAAACGCAACTGTATTTTTCCCTGAAAGTGCAGTTTTTTCAATAGTGGAGCAAGGTGCAACCATGCTCCAATGGCAGCAAAGTATGGATGATGGATTTTCGTTTTTTGATATTGCTGATAACAATATTTATTCGGGAGTTAATACTACCACGCTGCAGATTTTAAATACAAGCATAGGGATGGATCAGGCACAATTTCGCTGTAAATTATCAGGAGATGAATGTACAACATTTTCAAAAGCTGCAAAACTCGAAGTAGTTTTACCGCCTTCCGATACGTTCGATGTAAATTTCACCCTGGGTTGGAATAGCTTTTCGAGCTACCTTAATGCAGGTGTTGCAGATGTGGATACTGTTTTTTCTTCCGTTTTAGATGGCATCATTTTTATTTCGGATGGACTTGGACGGATTTATTATCCTCAACTCAACATCAAATCGTTGGAGCTGATAAACAGCAAGGCAGGCTATTTAGTAAAAGTTGCAGGAAATTCCACATTTACTTTTAATGGTTATAAAATGATGAATAAAGCGCTCTCGTTGACCGAAGGTTGGAATTTGATGCCATGCTTATCAGAATGTAACATTCAGATAGATGCAATGAATCCTGATTTTCTCTCAAAAATAATTGTAGTTAAAGAAGCTGTGGGAACAAATGTTTTCTGGCCTGAAAATAATATCTCAACCCTCCCGGCACTGGAACCCGGAAAATCATATTGGGTGAAGTTAAATTCCGATTTAGATTTTGAGTTTCAAGACTGCACACCCTGACCATTAAATTTGAGACCTTTTAAAACCCTCACCCACCCTTTACAACATTTACCTTTCCTGCGTAAAGATAATGCGTGTGATAAAGTCTGGTGAAGCCGTTTTTTTTAAGGTTCTACTACCATTTTTATGGATGCAAATAATGGCTGTCACTGTAAACAGATTCTCGCCTCGCTGGCGAAGCGGGTTTCCTGCCACAGGTGCGGCATCGAAATGACAAAACCCCGGGCTGTGAATGGGGTGGATGAAAGTGGGCGCTTTGCGCCCACTTTCATCCACCCCAACAAACCTGCCAAAGCCCTGTCACCCCGAAGGAGCCAAGCAGCCTGCCCCGACCCTTCAGCGATTTTATTAGGGGTATTAATTTGTGTTTTTCGATTTTTAATTAACTGAT
>CAZQIV010000266.1:0-4397 GCA_964593705.1 uncultured Lentimicrobiaceae bacterium
ACACCACGTGTTTTACATGATCACCTTGTTTGGTTTTGGCTTGTCCAAGTTAGGTAAGCTCACAACAGTTTCGATACCAAACACAACTTTAGCCCCTGAAGTTGCTGCTATTTCACAATTCTTCAAAAAATTGTTATTGGCTTTTTCAACAAGCGAATCAAAAATAAAGGTGCTATAAATGCAGCTATGGGTAAAATCCACTTTCCGTTAAAAAAGAAAAGGAATACAAAGCCTGTCAATAAGCAGAGATAAGAAGAATTTTGTTTTAGTTATGGAATTTTCCATTGTTCATATTTATAGTTTGCAAAAAAAATGTCAATCGGGGGTTTTTGCCTTGCTGCCAACGGTTTGCAGCTATGGCACGTGGCCGTTCATTTGCGGGAAGGTTTTTAGTGATTCGTATGTTTCCTTTTCTCCCGATAGCTCCCGATGGCTATCGGGACGGGATCATTTTTCCAGATGAACGCTAAGCGGCTGTGAGCCATGATTTGCTGCTGTAACCAGTTATTCAACTTTGCCTCGTTCAATAAATGCATCAAATTCTGTTTCAGGAATATCTCTTTTTCTACTTACAAACAATTCACTTTCAGCATCTTTCCTTGAAAAAACAACGCCTTTGTCTAATTCATTTTTATCCTCACTACTTTGTGGAGTTAGAAATGCTTCAGGTCCTTCATTAACACCTTTTCTTGGAAAGAAATATAATGGGTTAGCATTGAACAATTCTTCGGAAAATTCTAATCCTGTTAATCTTTCAATTTCAGTTATTGTAACTTGATAATTTCTATGGTCAATATTATGCTGTCCTCGTTTATCCGATAAGAATTTTGCATCTTGATACATAACATATGATTGACATTCAAGTTCACCAGACTTTTTCCCAATATATACAATTACCTTCCAGAAAGCAGACGGTATCCTGATACTATTATTCAAACCATTTCGTGTATACCATCTATCTGCATCTGTAAATACAGGCCCAGTAAAAACACATAATTTATTATTCAAATCTCTATCAAAATGACTCACAATTTTTTCAGGAACTCTCCATTCATCTTGATTAAAATTGGCGTGTTGAAAAGATGCGTTTGCATATGAACAAGAATCATTACTTGCTCGTTTAGAAATATATGTTGACCCCCAAGTTACGGCTGTTCTTCTTGTTAAATGTCCTCTATCCCAATCATTACGTGTGTATGCTTCAGGTCCAATTTGGTTTTCAAAACCAATCCTAGGGTCAATAAACCATCTTCTACCTTTAACTTGTTTAAAATCATCTTGATGAAAATTAGCAGCCGAGAAAAAGGCTTGGCGATTTGATTTGCTCATTACTACAGAATAATGTATATAATCTGCAATATAATTATCTTTTAGCTCTGCATTGTTTAAAATATCATTTTGAAGTTCTAAACTTAATTTAGGCATAGAAACATTGAAATTCTCTCCTAAAAAATTTGATTCGTATCCGTTTCGTAATTCCATAATATGTTTAAATTTAATTAGTTAATAATTTAATTTGTAAATTGAACATTTCGAGTTGTTAATTGGTTACAACGGTAAATTGTATGAGTAGTAGCCGAGTTCGTAGCACTTTCCTATCAAGTTACAAGAAGATTGAAGCGAGCTGTAACTTTTGAATTTACTACTGAGCCAGCTATTATTATTATGCATTGTTGGTGGTAGTTATTCAATGCTTATACAAAAATTATTTGCAACTGTTTTGAATTCGACGTTCTGATTTTTTATCAAATAATGCACCAATAGTAGTGAAATTACTAATTGAAGTTTTTAATAATTCAATTTCTTTTACCAATTCAACACTAAGCTTTAAAAGTTCGTCACATTCGCTCTTAGTTTTGAAACTTTTAAGCGCTCCTTGTTTTTGTGTAAATTGAGCCGATAAAGTTCTGTATTTCTCTATTTCACTGTTTCACTGTTTAGCTTAGTCGCTTTTTCTGATAATCTTTTTGCTTTAGTACCGCCAGTTCCTTTCAGAGTAGTAATTAATAAACCTAATCCTTTATATACTCCTACAGCAACAGGATTAGTTGCTACTGTAACCGAAAAGATGGCATCAATTTCCGAATATGCATTTTGTACTGCTTCAATATCTTTCTCTTTTTTTACAACTCTTTCAGTTGCATATCGCATATAACAAAGAGGTTGTTTAACGAGTTCTACAAATTCCTTTTCTGCTTTGTTGAAATTACTCACAGCTTTATCGTAATTTGCTTTGTCTTTTGGTTTTGTGGAGTTACCAATCTTCACAACTAAGGTACATGAATTTTTAACTCCTGCTGTACTCTTAGCAACAAATGGAATTTTAATAGTTTGCTTATTTGTGCCCCATACGTCATCAATGACATCATAACTAATCTCCCAAATAAATGATGCATCCTTAAACTCATAAGTTCCCTTTATAGGCTCTGAAGGTTCAATTTCACAAAGCTCATTGGTTGCTGGATTAATTGCTTTAAATGGTTTAACTATAATTATTTCTCCTTCGTTCTTTTCTTCTCTCCAAATAATTTCGCCATTCCCATCTCTAAAAGACCAAACTGGTTTTTCATCAGGATTAGCAACAATCTCACATATAATTTTTGCTAGTTTAGATTCTTGGTCAAGATGGTCTACGGCTTTTATCTCTATTTGAAATTCATTGATTTCTGGTACTGGACCTGTATGTTTAAAGGTAATTACACCATTTTCGATAATTGGTTCAAATTTTTGATTTCTTTTAATCCATCTTATTTCTATTTCCTCCTCATCATCATGCTCAAAAATATTCAGATTTTCTCCGGACTCACCCCCTAATAAATTATATTTCTTAGTAACAACACCTCCATTAATTTGAATTTGAAGTTGTTGTTCTTCAACAAGTGTTATTGGGGCTAAATCTCTTTTGAGAGGTAATTCAATAGTGAAAGATTGACATTCAATATTCAGTGTGTCTTTAGCTTTTTCATCTATAATAGGTTTAACCTTTAAGTATGCCTTTTTACTTTCTTTAAAATCATTCAAAGGTGTCCAGTTGAATTTTTTAAACCCATATCCTGCTTCTGCAGTCATTTGAGGAGGCATTTGTAGGACTTAAAGCCA
The DNA here is from genome assembly GCA_964593705.1 of uncultured Lentimicrobiaceae bacterium. Taxonomy (GTDB): domain Bacteria; phylum Bacteroidota; class Bacteroidia; order Bacteroidales; family 4484-276; genus SABY01. The sequence continues at coordinate 3,100 of CAZQIV010000266.1, forward strand.
ATTATATAGTCTTTATATGGGATTAATTGTAGTGATGTATACCTATATTTTTCAAATGGATTCGAAACAGTGACTCTAAATATTGGCTCCGAATTGCACAGGACAATTCCTGACCGAGTTTGACCATTAATTTGATAATCCTTCTCGTGCAATTCTTGAGCGTAGGTCTCAAGAATGGAAAATGAAATACAAAAAAGTAAAATTAGTTTTTTCATGATTTATTATTGTTTAATTGGACATATGTTTTATTGTTTTCATGTTCATTTGTAATCATTAACCGAGTTGCTGTTTTTTAATTACTGCCAACGGTCCGCAAATATAGCTCGCAGCCGTTCACTTGCCGGAAGTTCATTAAAGATTCGTATGTTTCCTTTTCTAATCATTTTTCCAGATGACCGCTAACGGGCTGTGAGCCATGATTTGCTGTTACAGGGCGTTTATATTTGTCCTTCATGTAAGTCCCAAATTGGAAAGCACATTTCATAATCATTCCATATAATATCTCCATATTCAATTGAATAAGTCTGAAATAGTTGTTTGTTAAGGTACTTTTTTGTCATTGGGTTTTTAGCTTTTTCAAGAAATTTTCCAAAATCAATAGTCTTCTCAATACCATCAGAAAATAGAAAATTAATTTTGTATTCTCCTAAATAATTAGCTTTTTGAATTGATACTATCATAGTCCTAAATTTTTTTAGTTATTCTTTCTGTTGCAATTTCTTTGTTGAAGATAAAAAAGTCCACCCATTTCCGAACAATATCATCTCTATAATATTCAACAAGTTTTTTAAACTTTTTTAGATTTTGTGTGCCAAGAGGTTCTTTTCCTGTAACGGTTTTTATTGCTACTTCCAAAAATTTTCCATTTTCATAAATTATTTCAGCTTTACTTTCTTTTCCTTGATATTTACAATGCACATGTATTGGCTCATGTTCATGGGAATAGAATAAAATAATTAATCCAAAATATTCATAAAGTTTCGGCATATCCTTTTAATTACAAATTTACGCTATTGTTCTAATATTTTCATCAATGTAATGTTCAATATTTCTCAAATGCCTTTTTTTAAATGCCCTGTAACGGTCGGCGGCTATGGCCTGTGCCGCAATTACCTCCAACCGTTTAGCACTTTTTCTGTTCGTAAAAATACACATTTTTTCTTTTGGCCGATGCACCCACCGCGGCATTGGCTATGAGCCGCTTGTTAAAGTTTCGTGGCCTTTATCCGTCTGCCCCGGCGTGGGACAAGGTTTGCTTAGCTTGCTGGCCTCGTGCGCAAGGTTGGCTGTGCGTTGGC
>CAZQIV010000267.1:0-4381 GCA_964593705.1 uncultured Lentimicrobiaceae bacterium
GAATTTAGATGTTAGAATTTAGATGTTAGAATTTAGATGTTAGAATTTAGAGGTTAGAATTTAGATGTTAGAATTTAGATGTTAGAATTTAGATGTTAGAATTTAGAGGTTCGAGTTTAGAGGTTAGAATTTAGAGTCCCGAAAGCTTTCGGGAAGAAGATAGAAAATAAATAATTAGCATGGTGTGAGGTTTTTAAAGTTATGACTGGAAATTTCAAAAATTTTCATTGAGTCCTGTTTATGTAGGTGCGAATCACCATATTTTGCAATTTATGACTTAGTTTATCAGTATGTTAAAAAACATTATCCGTGCATCTCCGCCAGCTGGCGGACAAATTGTGGCTTTTAAACCAGTCTCATCATTTTAATTCAAATTTAAATAGTGCACTATCCTAACTTGGACAAGCCAAAACCAAACAAGGTGATCATGTAAAACTTATGGTGTATTCCTGTTTTGGTTTGTCCAAGTTAGTTGGCAAAATTTATAAATGCATATTTTGCAATTAAGAGCTTTATTATTTATCTTCCTTTCATATTAACGTCAATGCATTTTAAATTTTGCTTGGGTATCTTATCTCTAATATTCTGCCATTTTTTGGCAGAATATTAGAGATAAGGTACTAAATGTCAGAACTCCTGACCCATTAATTGATCATCAATTAGTTATGTAATTTTTACCGTAAATTATTATGTCGTCATATTAATGTTTAATATATTAAGTCTTCTTAGTGACCCTGAGTGTGCTAAGTGTCTATGTGGTGATTTTTAGAAAGTTACCACCCACATAGTGATGCCCGCTTCGCGAGGCGAGCCTATGGCAGAAGGCACAGAGGGCACAAAGATTCACTTAGGTGCATTATTCAAGACACTTGATTTACATTAAGTAAGGGTATCTGACTATGAAAAAACAAAAATACGAATTAATAAAATTTTGGTCAGGAAAGGTTGAAAAGAAAATCCGGAATTATTACAAAGTATGAGATAAGTGGGGGTTTGATCAAAAATATTTATCAGGACGGGTTTTAGTTTTCCGTTTTTCTGAAAAGGTTTTTAAATTCGTCAACCGTCAAGGCATCATCGTTTTTGTAATTGCCAATGGCGGTGCGGCATAGTGAGGATAAATAAGCACCACTTTCAAGAGCTTTCCCAAAATCGTTTGCCAACGAACGGATATAAGTTCCCTTGCTACATTTTACCCTGAAAAAAACCTTTGGCATTTCAATGTTTATGATTTCAAATTCGAAGATTTCGACCACCCTCGTCTTAATTTTTACTTCTTGGTTTTTGCGGGCATATTCGTAAGCCTTTTTCCCGTCAATTTTTACTGCCGAAAATATGGGTGGCGTTTGTTCAATTTTACCGGTAAAGCTTTTTGCGGTTTGCCGGATCAGTTCAGGGGTAATATGTTCGGTTGGGAAATCCTGGTCTGGTTCGGTTTCAAGATCGTAACTTGGGGTGGTTTGCCCCAGATGGAAGGAACCTGAGTATTCTTTTTCCTGGGCCTGATAGCTGTCGATTTCCTTGGTTTTTTTTCCTGTGCAAACAATTACAAGTCCGGTAGCCAAAGGGTCGAGGGTGCCGGCATGGCCAACCTTTATTTTCTTAAAACCATGTTCGTACTTTAAAAAAATACGGATACTGTTAACGATGTCAAAGGAAGTCCAGTTAATATTTTTGTTTATAAGTATTACTTCCCCGGCTGCAAAATCAACACCGGTATTTGATGCATTTTTATCTATCATGCAATAAATAGTGAATAAATGATGGCAAGTATTCCTACAATTAAACAATAAAATGCGAACCAGCTAAGCTTTGCTTTTTTCACCAACGAAATCATCCAGGTGCAGGCAAGAATGCCTGTAAAAAATGCGGCGAAGAATCCAACAATCAGGGGAAACATGAGGGAAGATTCATAAGAAATTGTGCCCGACATCAGGTCTTTGGCCATGACACCAAGAATTAATGGAACCACCATCAAAAACGAAAACCTGGCTGCTTTGGAACGGTCAATTTTTAAAAGTACACTTATCGAAATTGTGGCTCCTGATCTGGAAATCCCCGGCATGATGGCGATGGCTTGGGCAACGCCAATAATAATGGCATCCCAATACGATACACTTTTTTGGGTGGTTTTGGCACGGTCGGCCAATAAGAGCAAAATGGCTGTAACAATAAGCATCGATCCCACCAAAAGTATTTGGCCGCCAAACAGCGATTCGATCTCATCATTAAAAAATACACCCACCAATCCGGCAGGTATCATCGACAGAATAATTTTCAACGAAAAAATTGTTTGCTCGTTCCATTTAAACTGGAACAGGCCTTTAAAAATCTCAACGATGTCTTTTCTAAAAACCACCAAAGTACTTATGGCTGTAGCCGCATGAAGTACAACGGTCATCAGCATACTTTCTTCGGGAACGCTTGTGTCGCCAAGAATTACCTTGGCCAATTCCAGGTGTCCGGAGCTACTTACCGGTAAAAATTCGGTGAGTCCCTGGATAATTCCCAGGATAAGTGCTTCTATCCAACTCATTGTTTAATTGGCTTGATTTTTTGGTTTTTTCATAATGGCGTAAATGCCAATGCTGTAACCGATAAAAAGTAAAATGGGGGAGAGTGTTACACGCTGAAAGTCGAACATGCCATAGTTAAAAACATCAGGATCGTTAGAACCACCGCCAATCATCAATAAAAAACCAACAAGCAGAAATGCAAGGCAAATGAGCAACCATTTGTAGTTTTCTTTATCAAAAGCAAATGCTGATCTGTCGGTTGTATTATCTGTTTTTGATGGCTCTGATTTCTTTTTTGTACTGCGCGAAAAGGCGGCTTTTGATATTGTTTTTTCTTGTTTCGTCATACCTTTAATTTTGTGCAAAAATATTAATATAAATCTTCCGAACTGAGTTTTAACCTGATTAATTCACAAATTCGTTGAATTTATGAATTTTTCAGGTTAAGTATTTTTTAATGGCAATTAAATTTGAAAGCCAGGTAATTAAAATGCCAAAAGCAACAATTAAAATTCCCACCAATCCAATAATAAGCCCATTTTTAAAGATATCGAGGTCTGGTAATTTATGATGAGTAATAATGAGTAAAGTAAGAAGCATCAATATTGAAATCATACTACTGATTAGTCCCTGCAAAATTCCATTTACAATAAATGGCCTACGGATAAAGGATTGTGTAGCTCCAACCAGTAGCATACTTTTGATAAGCATTCTTTTTGAATAAATGGCAAGCCTGATGGTATTGTGAATGAGTAATACTGAAATTAGAAGTAATAGTAAACTAAAGATAATGATTACCCGACTGATGCGTGCAATGTTTTGTTCGATCAATGTAATAAGGGTATGCTGGTATTCGATACTTTCGATGATGGCTTGTTGCTGTAAAAAAGCCTCAACAATGTTTAAATTCTCACCATAAGTATAATCTTCAAAAAGAAAAACTTCAAGGGTAGCGGGCAATGGGTTGTAACCAATAAAGTCAATAAAATCTTCGCCAAGTTCTCCTTTAAGTTGATCTGCGGCTTGTTGTTTTGAGATGTATGTTGTGGACTTTACAAAAGCTTGTTTTTCGAGAAACGACTTGAGCGCTAATACTTCTTCTGCATCAGCCTCACTTTTAATAATAACTGTAATACCAATATTTTCGCGGAAAAATGACTTGAGCCTGCTGGTATTTATAAGCAATAAAAAAACCAGACCCAGCATAAACAATACCAGGGTAATACTTACAATAGTAGCGCTGTTTGCTGTCCTGTAGCGTTTTGTGTTAAAATTTTCATCGAATTGTTTCATGCTCAATAAACAAAGAGCGAAGTTAAAAAAAATTGTTTCGTGGCCGAATTTATTTTCTACTTAGCAATTGTCATGAAATAACGTGATTCATTGCAATAGATATCTCTCTTCCCCCAACCACCCGACCCGCATTGCCCTGTCATTCCGAGAGTCCACCCAAAATTTTTGGGCATAATGAGGAGATGACATTGGGGAATAGATTTCTCCCGGCAAAACTTGCTTCGCTGCGTTTTTTGGTCGAAATGACAAAGCACCGGGCTGGGAATGGGGTGGTTGAAAGTGGGCGCAAAGCGCCCACTTTCAACCACCCCCCTCCTCCCAAAGTCTTGTCCCCTCGAAGGATCCGCCAGCTGGCGGAGATTGAGAGGTCTGTTTTTCAACGCCATACAAATAGTTGTCATTCCATCCGCCAACCGGCGGAGAGGAATCTATGTTCATGGATGAAAAGATATAATAAGACCTCTAAAACATCAAGTTATTTAAAAACGGATACTTAGCTAATATTCAAGAAGAAACATATTTAGTACCTTTTCTCTAATATTCTGCCATTTTTTGGCAGAATATTAGAGAAA
>CAZQIV010000268.1:0-4379 GCA_964593705.1 uncultured Lentimicrobiaceae bacterium
TAACTATTATATGGAAAGGTATAATGTAAGGGGATATCACATTGTAAATATTGCCATCCATGCAATAAACGGCATCCTTGTCTACCTCCTTGCCCTTGCCGTATTCACACAGCTTAAGGGCAATCCAAAGGAAACTTCGTTACAAATAAATCTAATGTCTCTTTTTGCATCCCTCATCTTTGTTGCACACCCTATAAATACCCAGTCCGTCACCTACATAGTTCAGAGGATGAATTCCATGGCGGTGATGTTCTATCTTCTCTCCCTTTTTCTATACATAAGGGCAAGACTTAGCAATGTAAGGTGGAGAAAATGGGCATTCTTTTCCGGGGTAATCATATCAGGTATCCTGGCCCTCGGCTCCAAGCAGATAGCTGCAACACTGCCGTTTATTATAATACTCTACGAGTGGTACTTCTTTCAGGACCTGAAGATCTCCTGGCTCAAAAAGAATATACCCTATCTCATAATACCCATTATAGTCCTTGCAGCCCTGGTCCTCATATATATGGGAGAAAACCCCCTTAATTTAATCCTTTCAAGCTACTGCAGTAGAGACTTTACCCTTATTGAAAGGGTATTGACCCAGTTTCGTATAATCATCTTTTACATAAGTCTTCTTATTCTTCCCCTTCCCTCCAGGCTAAATCTTATTCATCATATAAATACATCACAGTCTCTGATGCAGCCGATAACTACCCTTATCTGCCTTTTAACTATTGTTGCATTAATTGTCCTTTCAATATACTGGGCCAGGAAAAAAAGACTGATTTCCTTTGCCATACTCTGGTTTTTTATAAACCTTGCAATAGAGTCCTCTTTCATAGGACTTGAGATGATATTTGAGCACCGGCTTTATCTGCCTATGGTGGGTTTTTCCCTTATGGTTTCCTATATTGTGTTTAACTATCCATCAAACAAGCGCATGCTAATCACTGGTATCTGTGTTGTCATCATTATGCTGCTTGGATATGGCGCTTATTTGAGGAACAGGACGTGGAAGGATGAAATCACGATCTATTCGGACGTTGTGGCTAAAAATCCATTGAGCTACCGGGGGCATAATAATCTGGGCTATATATTGGTTCGTCATGGCCGCTTAGAGGAGGCAATTTCCCACTGTTTGGAAGCTCTACGAATAAATCCCGATTCGCCAAGTGTTTACAACAACCTCGGGCTTGCCCTGGATCGGCAGGGTAAAGTAGACGAGGCTGTTAAGCAATTTAAAAAAGCCCTGACTAAAAGGCCAGACTTTGTAAGTGCCTACAACAACCTCGGACTTGCCCTGGATCGGCAGGGTAAAGTAGGCGAGGCTGTTTATCATTTCCATAAGGCCCTTCGGATTGACCCGGAACATGTAAGGTCCCACATCAACCTTGGACTTTCGCTGATTCAACAGGGAAAAATCGACGAGGCTGTTGATCATTATCATGAGGCCCTTCGGATTGACCCGGAAAATGTAGATGCCCATATGAACCTTGGGGTAATATTAGGACGTCAAGAAAAAGCCCAAGAGGCTATATATCATTATATGGAGGCACTATGTATAAATCCTAATAATGAAAGTGTTCATTACAATCTTGCAGGCATCATGAATAAACAAGGAAATACCGTTGAGGCCATTCACCATTACGCCAGGGCGCTGGAAATCAGGCCTGATTTTCCCGAGGCGCATAATAATATTGGGCTTATCTTGGTCAGTAAGGGTAAGGTGCAAGAAGCTATCAGTCATTATCGCGAGGCGTTGCGTATCAGGCCGGATAATGTAGGGACCCATATAAATCTTGGGGTTGCCCTTGTTGGCCAGGGGAAGATAAAAGAGGGAGCCTCGCATTTCGCCCAGGCGCTTCGCATAAGGCCGGACAATCCAAATGCCCATTTTTACCTTGGATCGATCTATGTTATTGTCGGCAGAAAAGACCTGGCAATAGGTGAATACAGGGTCCTGGAAAAAATCCAACCGGATCTGGCAAAAATCCTGCTAACGAGAATCAATCAGGGAATGAAAAAGAAAATGAAATGAAAGAAAAAAATCAACTATCATTGGCTAAACCCTATACCATAAGGGACAGAGGGGCAAAGGCACATAGGCACAAAGCTATTCATACATCGGCATTTTCTTTGTGCCTATGTGCCTTTGCCCCTTCCCTTAACCCCTCTTAGCTGTTTAAAATCTCTTCTGCCTCTTCCCTGTAGGCATCCATAAGGTACGGAATGTCTGTAATCTTTGAGCATTCCTCTGTAAGGGAAATCAAATCCTCCCGTGAGATAAATGGGAGAGAAAAATTTCTGGATCCTGCCATCATCTGTTGCAGGCCTACAGCAATCTTATCACTAAAACTATAAATACCAATGGCGCCAAGAGGAATATTTTTAATCTCATCAGGGCCTACTATATCCTTGACCATTTCATAATTAACAAATATTTCCTCAACAGTAGAGCCGAATTTGCTTACGGTTTTCGGCAATTTATTGTCTTTAAGCCAGAGGTCTATATTTTTCCCTACCATGCCTGGAATCATCAATGCCCGGCCCATGCATATGGCCTTTACAAAGGGTGAACCCAATGCCAGCCCCTTAAATATGCCGTCCTCGGAACTGAATCCACCGGCAAAGGCTATATCAGGCACCCTTCTTCCCTTGTCGGCCATTTTTTTGCAAAAATCATAGGCCGCTGAATGGAGATAAATGGACGGCATGCCCCATTCCTCCATCATCCTCCAGGGGCTCATGCCTGTTCCGCCGCCTGATCCGTCTATTGTGAGCAGATCAATCCTGGCCTTAGAACTCCAATTAATGGCCATTGCCAATTCTCTAAGGCCATAGGCGCCTGTCTTCAGTGTTATTCTCTTAAAGCCAATCCCCCTTAATCTTTCAACCTCGGAGAGAAACCCTTCTTCGCTTACAAAGCCAAGTCTGCTGTGCCGTTCAAATTCTCTGAGGGCGCCGTCTTTAAAGGACTCCTGCACGGCCCTGTTGGATGGGTCCGGTGTAACAATGTAGCCCCTTTTTTGTAGTTCCTGGGCCCTTTCCAGACTGTCAACCTTAATCTCCCCTCCAATACACTTGGCCCCTTGACCCCACTTTAATTCAATAGTATCAAGGCCGTGTTTTTTATATACATACTCTGCCACACCAAGACGGGTATCCTCTACATTCATCTGAACAAGTATTTCACCATATCCGTTATGATACCTTTTATATGTTTCAATACGGCTATCCATATCCGGGGCATTTACTATCTTATGGTTGCTGTCAAGCTCTAATTCCGGATCTATGCCGCATACATTCTCACCGCAAACAATAGTGATGCCTGATAACGCCGCACCTGTTGCAAAGTGTTCCCAGTTCTTTCGTGCTATCTCTGTTGAGCCCAGGGCGCCGGTAAAAATAGGAATCTTCATTTTTACCTTTTTATCCCAACCGTATTCGGTCTCCGTGTTAACAATGGGAAAGATGGCAGTATCGGAATCTCCGATTACGCCATTGCCAAGCCCTTTGGCGCCAAGGGCGTATCCCTGTATATTCAGATGTGAGTAGTCTACGGGATAATCCTTATCCGCGCCTGCTGTTATGTCTCCAAAAGGCCCTGGATAAAGCAGCTCACGCCCCCTGAAGTTGCCTTAAATGCCTCGCAGTTGCCGGTGCAACCATCAACGCACCGAGAGCAAAGTCCACTCATAGCTACAACGTTCCTCGATCGATTTGCGGTGCCTGTAGCATCGTTTGAATTTGGTCTTGACAGATTACCCATAACTATACCCTCCATGAAAAAAATTTTAGCAAAAAAAAATCCACGCTTCTCTTCTTTGAAAAGCTGTGGACATCTTTGTCTTTGGTAATACGCCTTTGTATTACTTGCCTGTTTATTTGAAAGGTTACAAATAATGTAACCTTTCACGGGTTCAGGGGTTCAGGGGTTGTATTCTCGTCAACATATGCGATTTTTTAAGCGTTTTGTACCGGAAAACCGACCGCTTCCACATCCCCACAAACCCGCCTGCCTCGCCTGAACGACTGTGATGGCGGGCAAGCCCGCCACAAAGAAGGCGGACAAGTCTGGAACATGGTACTTGGCAAGGATGTTAAAAAACCAGCATTTTTTACGAGCATTTCGGGGATCCAATTTCAGTCTTTTCCCTAACCCCTGGCCCAGACCTGGCATTGCAAATTTGGTGTTTGATGTAAAATGCTTGAAAAACCAATAACCCATATGCAATAAGTTCATTATGTCGCGCCAGGGCAGGCCTGAATCCCGCTTTCAGCGGGAAACGTTGAACTGTGAACGTTTACGAAATAATAAAGAACTATAGAAATGTCAAGGGTTTTTTATATATCCTGTGCGATGATTACGGCCTCTGCTATCTCCTTCATGGATT
>CAZQIV010000269.1:0-4288 GCA_964593705.1 uncultured Lentimicrobiaceae bacterium
CCCACACGGGACACGGTGATGATTACCATCGATACTCCGGTTACCGATGCCGATGCCGGTCCGGATATTACCCTTTGTGGTGATAGTACCCGAATGGCTGCTACCCCACCTTCTAAGGGTACGGGAACCTGGACTTTGAATTTTGGAAACGGCGGTTATGTTTTAAAAGATTCTAGTGCTTATAATACGGATGTTACCGGTTTAATAGATGGTACTTACAGCTTTATCTGGACTATTCAAAATGGGGCCTGCTCATCCGCCGACACCATGAAAATTTTTGTCTCCAACGAAGCTCCTTCCGCTGCCGATGCCGGCCTCGACCAGGAAGTTTGTGCCATCGATGAAGTAACGATGGCGGCGGCAGTACCTGACTCCGGCGTGGGTTACTGGGCGCAGGTTAGCGGCCCCGGTTCTGCCAATATTGTGGAACCCGATTCGGCGAATACCGTGATTAACAACTTAATTACCGGAACTTACAAGTTTGAGTGGTCTGTTACGGGAGGACCATATTGCTTTCCTTCCAGTCGTGATACAGTGCAAGTGCTTGTAGTAAAGGCCGCCGATGCCGGAGCGGATCAGAATTATTGCGATTCGGTTTCTACTGTAAGCCTGGTAGGAACGGTAGGTAGTACTGGCGTGTGGACTTTGGAAAGTGCTCCTGCGGGGGCAAATACGGTAACTATCGATTCGATAGCACCCAACAGTGCAAGTGCTACTTTTACCTCTCCTATTGTAAGTGGTGATTACGAATTTAAATATACCATTTCAGCTTCGGGTTGCGAAACCTCGGATATTATGAAAGTATCCTTATGGGGTAATCCCGATTTAGCTGATGCCGGTTCCGATCAGGGCTTATGCGATGAGGATTCCTTCCAGTTTGCAGCGGATGCGCCCTCCCCCGGAATCGGAACATGGACTAAGCTCTTTGGGCCAACAGGTGAGAATGGTACCTTCGATGATGCAAGCAAGCCTGATGCTGTTTACACTCCTGCCACAAATGAATATGGCATTTTTGTTTTTCAATGGACGGTAGCTGTTGGTGAGTGCAATAATGCTGACCAGGTGCGGATTGAAAATTTTCATGAACCCTCACCGGCCAATGCTGGCTACGATCAGACCCTTACCTGCGCAACATCAACCACCATGGATGCCAACAATCCGCTATATGGTGTGGGAAAATGGAAATTCGTTTCCAAAACCGGCGATGCACCCGATCCGGTAATCAACTCCACCATTTTATATAATACCACAATTACCAATCTTGGCCCTCAAAGCTCCGGCGATTCGGCGGTTTATGTTTTTACATGGTCCATTGGTAATGGCCCTGTATGCGATACTGTTAGAGATACGGTAGAAATCACGGTTTATCAAACACCCACCCCGGCAGAGGCAGGCCCCAACCAGGAGCTTTGCGATGCGAGCTCAACCACTTTGGCTGCGACAGATACCCTTGTTGGTCAGGGAACCTGGTCACAGGTTAGTCCTGTAGTACCCGCAGCAAGTTTTACAAATGTACATCAGCACGATACCGAGGTAACAGGTTTGGTTGCCGGGAATACCTATGTGTTTAAATGGAAAACTGAAACCGCTTATTGTGAATCTGAAGATACAGTGGTCATTGTTAATTATCAGCTTCCTTCAACAGCGCAGGCCATGAACGATACGGCAATATGCCTATACGAGGATGTGGTGCTTCATGCTACTTTGCCTGTCATAGGTACTGGAAAGTGGACGCAAATTGGTAGCCCGGCGGTAACGATTCTGTATCCCGATTCCATCAATACTCCCGTTGTAGGAATATCTACAAGCCCGACAACTTATACCTTCCGCTGGTCGGTTACCAATGGCAATTGTGCAGCAAGCACCGATGATGTTCTGGTAGAAATTGTCGCTATTCCAAGCCAGGCTTTAGCAGGCCCCGATCAGGAATTATGTAATGTATCAGGTACTGGTAGCACTACCCTTGCCGGAAATGTACCCACGGCATCTGCTACAGGGTTTTGGACTGTAGCTTCAAAACCTTCAGGTGCTGCCAATCCTACTTTTTCACCGGATAATACGAGCAATACAGCCACAATAAACGGCCTTGTACCTGGAAGTCCTTCGGTGTATAAACTGGCATGGACTCACACCACCGGAGCCAGCGCTTGTGATAAAGCAGATACCATGTTAATTTACCTTTGGGAAGAACCCACAACTGCCAATGCCGGTAGTGACCAAACTGTTTGCGATGAAACAACGTTTACCATGGCTGCCGATACAGGAGCCAATTTTGTTGGTGAAGGTAAATGGACCAGAGTTAGTGGACCCAACGATCCCACCATCACCAATCAATACATACCCAACACCACAATTACCGGTACTGTGCCCGGCACATACATTTTTCAATGGAGAACAAAGAATGGGACCAACTGTAGCTCAACTACCGATCAGGTTACCATAATAAATAGAACGGCGCTTTCCACAAGTGGCCCCGATGATGTTACCGTTTGTGACGGTGCCGAGCCTACATTAACAGTAACACCCTCCGGCGGATCTGGAAATTATTCATACCAATGGCAGGTAAGTGCTGGAGATTGTAATGGAGCATGGAGCGATATTCCTGGGGAAAATAATCCATCCTATCAAACTCCGGTTCTAACAACAGGAGATTATTATTACCAGGTTATTGTTTCGGATGTGGAAGCAATATGTAGCCCAGAAACGTCAAGATGTGTGCATGTAACTGCGGTTGATGATCCATCTTTTACTGATGAATCTTTAGATCAAAGCATCTGTGAAGGCGGTAATGCCAATTTTGAAGTTACCGTTACCGGTGGTACAGGAACCTTCTCTTATCAGTGGCAACAGTCAACCACTGGCTGTGGTGGTTCGTGGAATGATGTGGGAACAAATAGCCCGAATTACAATACAGGTATGATGGCCACCCCGGGTACTTACTATTATCAGGTTGTGGTTAGCCAAACAGGATTGGATTGCGACACCTTTTATTCGCGATGTATGACGCTGATAGTTGTAGATGACCCAACTATTACTGATCAACCTGACGGAGCTACTATCTGCTATAATACTACACATACTATGACAGTTGTCGCCAGCGGTGGAACAGGTGCTTTTTCATATCAATGGCAGGTTTCGGATAATGGCACAAGCGGATGGGCTGATGTTAGTAATGGAATCGGAGGTACAACACCATCCTATACAACGGCTTCATTAACAAACAATAAATTTTATCGGGTTATAATTGAGCAAGCAGGTAATGGCTGTACTACAATGATTACAAGTCCTGCTGCCGAAGTAATCGTTCCAAGAATAACCGACCAGCCCGATAATGATGCAATTTGTGTCTCATTTGGTGAAACTACAATTTCGTTAACTATGATTGAGGGAGCTGCAACAGTGGGATATGAATGGCAATATAATGATGGAGGTACCTGGAAAGACGTGAGTACCATTTCTGGAACGCCTGACGATGTGATTTATTCAGGAATTGGAACCAACCAACTAACGGCCACTAACTTTACCTATGTTGGCACTTATGATTATAGGTGTGTGATTTCTGTTACTGTACCAGGGCCTGTTACATGTTCAGATATTACTTCCTCCACAGCAACTATAACTGCAGTTGCCGACCCCAGCTTTACTCAACAACCTGTCGGTTCAACCATTTGTGAAGGAGGAACAACCACCATTGATGTTGTAGCAGATGGAGGTACTCCATTTTTGACCTACCAATGGCAATACTTAAATGGTGCTACCTACGAAGATGTGGATGATGGTACACCATCGGGTGTTACCTACTCAAATGAAAATACTGATGAAATAACCGTTAGTGGTCTTACCAATGATGCCACATACCATGTATTGATCAATGCCACCGGCAGCGATTGCGGCCTGGCCACCTCCGATCCGGCAACAATAACCGTGAATAATATTACAGAGGGAACTATTGAAGAAGATGAAACCATTTGTTATAATACAACTCCGGCTTTGCTTGAATCAGCTTCAGGTGGTGATGCAACAGGTGATGGCTCCTTAACCTATCGTTGGGAAAGTAGCACCGATAATTTTGTTTCTAATATTACCGATGTAACAACAAATGTATTAGAAGATTTTTATCAGCCGGGAAACCTTACCCAGGATACCTGGTATAGGAGAGTAGCCATTTCAACATTAAATACTGTGGTTTGCGAGAAAACCGGTAATGTGGTTAAGGTTTCTGTCAATCCATTTCCGGCAGCCACCAGTGCAGGCACACAGACGATCTGCCACAACAGTGTCCCGACCT
>CAZQIV010000270.1:0-4280 GCA_964593705.1 uncultured Lentimicrobiaceae bacterium
TTTACGAACAGAAAAAGTGCTGAACGGTTGGAGGTAATTGCGGCACAGGCCATAACCGCCGACCGTTGGCATTCATTGAAAAGAACGAAACCAGATGATAGAAATTAATTCAAACATATTTGAAATTGTTCATTCGGAATTTAACAAACTTTCGAATGAAAAAATCAATGAAAGTAGCATTGATTTGAAAGAACATCCAACAATTGTAAAACACGAAAATTACAAATATGAAATTATAGAAGATGCAAAAAATCAATTACTGCTAAAAACTTGGAAAGAAAATGATGTTGGTTCTGGAACAATTCTTCGGAATATTAAAAATGCAATTAATGTAAAATCAAACAATTTAATTGATTGGAGAAAAAAAGATGATTTTAAAAAATTAAAGGCGAATAGAGAAAATGAGCAATTTCTATTTGACTTCTTCAAATCAAAAATCAAAGATGAAATTGCCTTCAATAACTTTATAGAAATAGGATTTTCATATCAACTAATTGCCTATTTATTTTTCATTAAAAATCATCAAAAATATATGCCCATATCACAAGAGAAATTTGATGAAATATTTAGTTCGATAAATATTGATTTTAAAACAAGCCACAATTGCTCTTGGGAAAATTATTTAGAATACAATGACATAATAAAACAATTTAGAAAACAACTTTCACATAATTATCAAACAGCATCATTACTTGATGCTCATTCTTTTTTATGGATTTACGGTTTTCAACTTGATGAACCAAAAGAGAAGTCAGAACAAAAAAAGGGAATACAAAAAACAGAAAATAAAACTACGGAAAAACCAAAAGAAAAACATAAACCAGAATTAGAAACATATAAACCAAAAAAAGTTATTGATTTAGAAAGTTTGTCAGAAACATCAAACGAGATTGACTATATCGAAAACCATCGAAAAATGATGGAGATTGGGGAGTTAGCAGAAAAAATTGTATTAAAAAACGAAATAGATTTTTTAAGTCCTGAATTTCCTGAATTAGCAGAAAAAGTTCGACTTGTTTCAAATAACCCTAAACTTGGATTTGATGTTTTATCATTTGAAACTGACGGAAAACAAAAGCAAATTGAAGAAATAGGAACCCATAAAGAACTTTTAAAAAATAATAAAAGATATGCTAAATTATGGCACATACAAAACTCGAAAAATTAATTTTATTACAATAAAACCAAAATTGTTTATGTTGCTTTTTGGATTTATATTAACAGTAAATGTATTTGCACAAAATAAAATTATTTATGAAATCAATGGTACTCTTATTGAAAAAAAAAGTAGGGAACCTATTGAATACGCTACGGTTAGTGTTTATAAAACAAAAGATTCAACACTTGTTACTGGTGCAATAAGTAATGATAAAGGCTGTTTTATGATTAACAAATTGCATTATGGAAAATATTATTTATCCATAAGTGCATTAGGTTACAAGAATAAGCAAATATCGAATATTAACTTTTCTGATAACAAGAAAATAATTTTAGTAAACATATATTTAGAAATTGATATTAAGTCGCTGGATGAAGTTGTTATAATTGGTGAGAGAAAATTAATTGAATTAAAACCGGATAAAAAAATAATTAATATAGAAAAATCAATTGCTGCGTCTGGTGGTTCAGCTGTCGATGCTTTACAAATTATGCCTCAAATTCAGGTTGAAGGCAAACATATCAAACTTAAAAATCAATCGTTTAAAATTTTGCTAAATGGAAAACCTTCAGGTATGACATCAGATCAATTATTTGACATTCCGGCAAGTAATATTCAAAGGATTGAGGTTATTACAAACCCATCAGTTAAATATAATCCAGAAGGTTTGGGTGGTATAATAAATATTATTACAAAAAAGAAAGGATATGGTTTTAACGGACTTATACAAGCAAGTGGGGGTACTGATAATTCATATAACACAGCAGGTACAATGAATTTCAGAAAAGGTAAATACAACTTTTTTGCAACATCAAATGGAAATTATTATGGAGGTCATTCTGAAGGTTATCTTGATAAAACAATTTATAATTATTCCATTTTACATGAAAATTTTACAGATAAACAAAATTTTTATCGTTATAATTGGAAAGCAGGTTTCGATTATGATATTGACAGTTTAAATCTGCTCACATTGTTTTGGTCGCAATCAGATGATAAGGGGAAATATAATAAACAAATAGATTTTTATGATATTAGCAACAACCAAACATTAAGGAATAATAATAAAATAGAGGATAAGGTAATATCTCAACAAAATAACTTTACTTTTTCATATAAACATATTTTTAACAGAAAGGAAACATATTTAACATTAGACGCTGTACAAAATTTTTATTCAAATAAACCAGAACATAAACAATTTACTGATTACATAACACCAAAAAACGAAAGAAGGGGTTTTCGCCATACACCTTCAGAAAAGAACAAGAGGAGCGATATACAATTAAATTTTAATTATTGGCTTAACTCAAAAATGCAATTTGAAGCGGGATTGAACACTATTTTAAGTAAAAAAATCAATAATAATTCAGGTGCTACTTATAACGTTATAAATAATGAATGGATTGACAGTCTTTCGATAAAAAATAAATTCACTTATAATGAAAATATATTCGGGAATTATTTTTTATTCTCTTATGCCCATAAAAAATTAAATTTTAATTTCGGTATCAGAAATGAATATACACAAACCAAATCTTCCCTTGAAAATACTAATAATAATTATACAAATAATTATTTTAATTTTTATCCAAGTGCAGGTATTACATATTCTGCAAATAAAGAATTAGATTTGAGTTTAAGTTATAGTCGTCGAATTGAACGTCCGTGTGCTTTTCAATTAAACCCATTTGTTTATTCCGGTGATTTCGTTTCGGAACAAATAATTGGAAATACTAACATAAAACCTGCTTACAGTAACTCGTTTGAAATAGACCTTTCTCAAAATTGGGATAAAGTATCAATTAATGCAGATATATCTTACATTAATGGTAAAGATATAATTGATAAAATATTTTATTTATCACAGGATAGTATTTCAATCAAAACATGGGGTAATGTTTCAAATAATAATACTTATTCGCTTTATACTTCAATATATTGGAAAACAGCAAAATGGTGTAAAATGTATATTTCGGGAAGTTTTGACAAAACGTATTCATTATATAATTACGACAATATAAAAAGAAAGCGTGATTATTTAAACTATAATTTTAAATATACAGTAAAATTTTATTTAAAAAAGAAATGGAGTGCTTATTTCAATTCAAAATATTATGCTCCAATTAATTATTATGCATCCAAGGTTGAAGGTGGTTTTAGATTTGATTTAGGAATTAGTAAAAATGTTACAGATAAATTAACTCTATCGTTTAGATTAAATGATATAACAAATAAAAAATACATATATTATAGTTGGAGTGACGATTTTACTTCAAAGTCATGTACTGATTATCACAGTCAATCTGTTTATATTGGTTTCATGTATAAATTTGGAGCTAGAGTAAAAACCCGAGCTAAAACATATTTAAACACAAGATTAAAAATGTCGAGGGAATAAAAATTGTGTGTGTGTTTTAGAAAATTTTATATTATGAACATCTTTTGTCTCAATATAGTTGGCATAATTCGTAATCCAAAGTTTACCAAAAAGTATGCATGGACAGTTATACAAGTCGGAAGAACGCCCAGTTGCTAACAAGCAATATAAAAAATTGGGCACAAAGTTGTGAATATGAGTACGTTAACAATAAATAAACGATATGGCAAATTGAAAGGTTGGTGTTTTAAAATGCCCAAAATTTCATATTGCCATCGTTAAAAGTTCATGGCCGCCCCAAGTAAAAAACACAAGCTCTTTGGCTTCGTGAAGGCTTCGAAAGTTGGGTGCTTTGTTTTTCGCCAACGCGCAGGTTTGTCCGGGCTGAAACACGGCCACAGGCCAATGCCCCCGCTCAAGCTTACCCTAACCGAAACACGGCCCTAGGCCAAAACCGAAACACGGCCTGCCGCACTAAAGAAGGCCACCCGCACGGCCAGAGGCCAATGCCAGAACACTGCCCGACCCTAATCCCTTGCTGGTTCCACAGGCCAATCCCGATAGCTATCGGGAGCACACGGCCAACCTTGCGCACGAGGCCAGCAAGCTAAGCAAACCTTGTCCAACGCCGGGGCAGAAGGACAAAGGCCACGAAACTTTAACATGCGGCTCATGGCCCATGCCGCGGTAATGCCATTAAGTTTAGCCATCAATAAAAACGTAAGAAGCATTTAATGCAAC
>CAZQIV010000271.1:0-4243 GCA_964593705.1 uncultured Lentimicrobiaceae bacterium
GGGGAGCATGCACCGGCGTTGCTTGTATTTCCTGTGTTGCCTGGGGAGCATGTTCACCGGAATCATGTGTAGTATCGGCACTGTGCGCCGGAGCATGCTCCGGCGTTGCTTGTATTTCCTGTGTTGCCTGGGGAGCATGCTCCCCTGTATTGTCTCCGGTTTCGGCACTGTGCGCCGGAGCATGCTCCGGCGTTGTGCCGGTATCTGCTTCGATACCGTGCGGTGGAGCATGCTCCACCGTTCCGGGTATGGTTCGCCCCATGGCTATGATGCAGACTCGCGCCGACATGGGTTTTAGCTTCTGTACTATTTTGTGTAGTTCTTCCTCCTCGCATACCTGCAGGATATGTGCATGGTCGCCGCAAATATTGTAGGCAAGAATGTTCAACTTATCGGCCTCCACAATTTTGGCAAATTGTTTACTATTCATATTTCTTTCTCCCAACTATTACTACAATCAATTGTTTAACTTCCTATTCCGTGATATTCTAAGAATTCAAATTCAGTATAAAAAACAGTTAGTTTATTAAATTCTGACAATGTATTAACCCAATTTCCGCCAGCGTGTTTTTTATTTCACCCAAGTCGTGCATTGAAGTATTCTATTTTTCGTTTTTCAATTGTTGTTGGCATATTCGGTTTAATACAATAATGAAAAACTATGAACTATTAATACCCGGCAAAGCTCGAGCCCAGGATTCAAGAATCCCGGAGTTTCAACATCCCTGCCTCGCCTTAACAATAGCCTACGCTGGCGACCCGCTTCGCTGCCTGCTTCGCCAGCGAGGCGAGCCTGCCTGGCAAGGCGGGCTCGAAAAGTAATATAAATTGTCCGAGGGAATCCTTTGGAGAAAAGTTTCTACTTTTCGGGACTATTAACATTAACTTTCACCTCCTCCAGATTGGCAACAGCAGGTTTTTCAATTTCGATTTTTCCGGCACTCCGGTGAGGATTTATGAGCAAAGATGGCTCGGTATGATGCCGGTTTGGTAAAGGATAAATAGTCCCTTTGTTGCCATATTTTTTTACCAAATCATCGAAATTTCCAAAATCCATTGCCCGCATGGGGCAGGAATCAATACAGCTTGGATTTTTACCATCATCCACATAATCGAAACACATATTGCACTTGGTCATTAGCCCCCGCTGATTATCAAACTGCGGGGCACCATAGGGGCAAACCCACTCACAGTAGCGGCAACCCATACATTTAGATTCATCAATCAAAACAATACCATCTTCTCTTTTGTAAATAGCTTTTGTAGGACATGATTCAAGACACACTGGCTTTTCGCAATGATTACAGGCCAACGACACATTGTAAGCATTAATGTTATGCATCCATGCATCGCCGTGTTTTTGCCATTCACCGCCGGTTACTTCATACACCCTGCGCCAGGCCATTCCCAATGGAAGGTCATTTTTATCCTTGCATGCAATCTGGCAGGTTTTGCAACCTGAGCAGGCATTGGCATCGAAGTAAAATGCGAGTTGTTTCATTGTTTTATTTAAAGAGAGACAAGGCATGCCTTGTGATTTATTATATCTGAGACAAGGCATGCCTTGTCTGTACAGCAATGGCCACGGCTATGGGAAATATTTTTTGAGCTGAGCCATTATGGTGTGCTGGGCATTTCCAAAAGCCAGTGGTGTCCAGCGTTCGGAGGTTAGTGTATCGATATTTCCTCCAATGTCGTTACCATCCTTGTCGGGTTTCCACCACGCACCTTGCGGCACCGATATTACACCTGGCATAAGGCGCTTTGTAAGGCGGCATTTCAAAATTATTGTGCCTCGCCTGTTGAAAACCTTTACAGTGTCGCCATCATTAATGTTACGATGCTTGGCATCAATTGGGTTTATGAATGCCCTTTGCGGGAATGCTTCATTCAGCCAATCGTTGTTGTCGTGGGTGGAATGCACGCGTGGCATATAATGGGGACCAATCACCTGTAATGGAAACATTTTAGCATTTTCGTCAAAAGGATTTTCCCATTCGGGAATATACTTTGGTACTGCCGGAATCTCCTTAGGATTGTTCATATCGAACAATTGTTTTGAGAAAATCTCAATCTTTCCCGAGGGTGTTGGTAAAGGATTTTTCACCGGATCTTTCCTAAAATCTTCGAAAGCTATTTTTGGTTTCTTTACATCCACAGCATAAACCCCAATATTCGATTTCTCAAATTCTGCTAATGTCGGAATTTCAGGAAAACGAGTTTTTCGGTAATGATCCACAAAGTGTTCAGTCCAGGCTTTTTCATCCCTGCCCTCGGTAAAAGCATCCTTCAGTCCAAGCTTTTCAGCTATATCAGCACATATCCGGTAATCACTTTTTGTTTCATAAGGAGGCTCTATTATTTTTGGCATCAACATTACATCATCTCCATATTTCCATCCATCCTCCAACCCCCAGGTTTCGAACTGGGTACATGCAGGCAACAATAAATCAGCATACAAAGCTGTTGAGGTGAGGAAATTATCCTGCACCACAAAAAACTCTACCTTCGATTCGTCCTTCATTATTTCAATCGAACGATTCACATTGGCATGTTGATTTATGAT
The DNA here is from genome assembly GCA_964593705.1 of uncultured Lentimicrobiaceae bacterium. Lineage (GTDB taxonomy): Bacteria > Bacteroidota > Bacteroidia > Bacteroidales > 4484-276 > SABY01. The sequence goes on from CAZQIV010000271.1 coordinate 2,567, forward strand.
GGCATTGGAAGCAACAGCCCAGATTAGTTTAATATTGCTGTCGAGTTTTTCTGCTCCCGTAACTCCGTCAGATTCATTCATCTCATTTCCCCTTATCACTGCTTCCGACCATAAAAAGCATGGGATTTTATTTTTTACAGGGTTTTTCAAAGTAGGGAAAATCGACCAAAAAGGACCGCCATCATCAGCCTGCAAGGCAATGCCACTAGCCCATCCCCCCGAAACACCAACATTACCGGTTATTGCCGCAAGCACGCAACCACCAATTACCGGCTGCTCGCCATAAGCCCTGCGCTGCATACCATAACCCTGGTACAACATGGCAGGTTTTGTTGTGGCAAATTCGCGGGCTATGCGTGCGATGGTTTCTTTTGGGATACCAGTTATTGCTTCTGCCCATTCCGGTGTTTTGGGCTGCTCATCATACTTTCCGAAAATGTAATCTTTGTATGATTCTTCAGTTTCGCATCCCGGGGGCATTTGGCTTTTGTCAAAACCGATGCAATGGGTTTTCACAAACTCTTTATCATAAAGCCCTTCATCGATCATTACATAAGCCATTGCACTCATTAAAGCCACATCTGTACCCGGACGAATTGGAATCCACTCATCGGCCAGGGACACCACACTCAGTGTCATGCGTGGATCGATGCAAATTACTCTTGCTCCATTTTCGCGTGCTTTTTTGATGAAATATTCTGAGTTGGTGCCATCGCGCATTTCCGAAAGGTTCCATCCCCACATGATGATGTATTTGCAATTCACCCAATCCTGCCGCTGGTTGCCCGTAACTTTTGTACCATAAACATAAGGTGTTGCTTTATTGATGCAGGCCCAGGAGTATGAATTGTAAAATCCCAGCGATCCACCAAAAAGATTTAACAATCTTTCGGCCGGCCACCTGCCATTGGTTTGGTTATAGCTTCCGGTGCCGTAAGGAACATAAAGTGCTGAATTGCCATATTTTTCTTTTATTCTTGTGAGATTTTCAGCCATCAAATCCGTGGCTTCATCCCAGGAGATGCGCTCAAATTTCCCCTCACCTCTTTTACCGGTTCTTTTCATCGGGTACTTTAAACGGTCGGCATTATGCTGCCGATGACGGTATCCCCTACCCCGCAAACAAGCCCTGAGTTGTGGATTTTCTATTCCATCGCCCGGGCGATCATCAGTTTCTATGCGAACAATTACACCTTCTTTAAGGTAAACCTTCAACAGACAGCGCCCACCACAATTATGCGCCGGACAGCCAAGCCTCACCATTTTTTCGTACGAAAAATGTTGACCGGCTACTTCACAAATCTTTGGCTCGCCCATCAGGCTGTTCAGGAGTGATCCTCCGAACATGGCTGATTTAGAAAAGAGTGTACCGGTTTTTAAAAGATTTGTGCGTTTCATGCTATTCGTTTCGAAAAGTAAAAATAAACAGAAATGAATATGCATTGAATCTATTGAGAAATTTAGGGTGATTCTGAATAAGGCTACTTAAAATCAAACATAGCAGATAATTTTTGATTGATACTACTAATGACAACTTTTTGCAAGAAAAAGATTATTTAATTCACTATTATCCGTGAAAAGTATAAATCTAACAATAGATTCTTCGCTACACTTCCCCGAAATGTCGGGGCAGGCTGTTTCGCTCAGAATGACAGGCGTTTAGGATTTCAAGGAGGG
>CAZQIV010000272.1:0-4195 GCA_964593705.1 uncultured Lentimicrobiaceae bacterium
AAGCCAAAGATAACATTTTTTGAACTATCAACCATATTTTAGATTAGAGCCATAACTAATAACCAACAACCAATAACCATTAACCAATGCCGAAAAAACAAAAATCTTTGATTTCATATTTTTTCGAGCATCCTCGAAAAGTTACGAAAATCAAAGATTTTCTACTTTTCGAGATAACCATTATCTATCCCCGTCTTTTTGCTGCCACGGCCAGCTGCCCCAAAGCAATGCCTCCATCGTTGGAAGGAACCAGCCGGTGGGTATATACTTCGAAGCCTTTTTCATTAAGTTTGTTTTCACTTTTCCCCAATAATATCGCGTTTTGAAAACTACCTCCCGATAGGACGACTTTTTTGATGCCTGTTTCTTTTTTGATTTTCTGGGCAGTTTCTACAATCACTTCAATCATGGTATTGTGAAATTTTGAAGCAATAATTGATGTTTCAGTTTTTGATTTCAGATCATCAACAATCTGGCTGATCATTGGCCTAAAATCTATATTTTGTTTAGTGTTGAAATGATAGCGATCGTTGATTTTGTTTTGTACGATGCTTTCCAAACGCATGGGTGCCTCGGCATGGAATTTAGAAACCGGGCAGAGGTTTATCATGGCGCTCACCGCATCAAACAAGCGGCCACAACTGGAGCTTAGCGGGCTATTTATTTTTTTATCGATGGCCTCAAGCACCATGTTGATTTTGAAGTCTGGAATCCCGCTAAGGAAATTCGGTTTATTCTTAAAAAAATCTTTGCCAAACGAGTGATACAAATAAGAAACAGCGGTTCGCCAGGGCTCTTTGGTTACAAGGTCTCCACCGGGAAGAGGGATGTAATCAAAATGTGTGAACCTTTCATAATCATATAAATCACAAACAAAAAATTCGCCTCCCCAAACTTTGCCATCATCGCCATAGCCGGTACCATCCATGCTTACGCCAATTATTTTTTCATCCAGGCCATGCTCGGCCATGCAGGCAGCAATGTGTGCATAATGATGTTGAACTTCGATTATTTCGATGCCAAGTTCACGACCAAAGCGTGTAGAAAAGTAATCAGGGTGCATGTCCACGGCAGCAATTTTCGGTTCTACCCTGAACAGCTTACTGAACTTTTGGATGGTTTCTTCGTAAAATTGATAGGTTTCAAAATTCTTTAAGTCGCCAATGTGCTGACTCATAATAGCGAGGTTTTCTTTACCTATGGCAAAGCAATTTACCAGTTCGGCGCCGGCAGCAAAAATGCCATCCACTTTCAAATGTGTGCGAATGGGGGTGGGCACAAATCCCCGCGATCGCCTGATGAGCGCAGGTTTTTCGTTTACCACAAAACTTACCGAATCATCAGTTCTGTTGTAAATATCCCGATTATAAATTAAAAATGCATCGGCAATTGATGACAGATTTTCGATTGCTTTTTGGTTGTCCAGAATAATGGGTTCGTCAGAAATATTGCCGCTGGTGAGTACTATTGCCGGAGTTTTTAATTGTTCCAGCAACTGATGATGAAAAGGCATATAGGGCAACATCACACCCATTCGATGAAAACCATTGTTTACTGAAGGTGCTAACTCTTTGATTGTTTTGAGCAATACAATTGGCCGCCGCCACGATTGTAATTGTGCATTTTCAGCAGGACTTATATCTGCAAATTCTTCAACTTTTAAAATGTTTCCAAACATCACCGCAAAGGGTTTCCCTTCGCGTAATTTGCGTTTTCTTAGTTCGGCCACAGCTTTTTCATTGCTGGCATCGCACATCAGGTGGAATCCACCCATGCCTTTCACAGCAATTATTTTCCCGGCTTCCAGTAGTTCGATGGTTTTTGTAAGGATTTGCCCGAAATCATGAAAATGTTCAGTATCAATAATTAATTCATATTCAGGGCCACAATTATTGCAGGCCACCGGCTGGGCATGAAACCTCCGGTCGAATACATCCGTATATTCTTTCCTGCAATCTTTGCATAAGTCAAAAACATCCATTGTTGTTTTAATGCGGTCGTAGGGCAGGTCTTTGATTATGCTAAAGCGTGGGCCGCAGTTGGTGCAGTTGGTAAAAGGATAGGCAATGCGATTGCTTTGGTTTTTCATATCCTGCAAACAATCCTCGCAAATGGCGATATCAGGACTGATTTCGGTAATTCCACTGGAGGTATCACTGCTTTTTTGGATGGAAAATTCACTGAAATTACTTACAGCTATTTCTTTAACATCGATGTGCTCAATACCTGATGCGGGTGGTGCTTTTTGGCTTATGTCATTTATAAATGCCTGCACATTTTCCGATTCTCCTTCAGCTTCAATGAAAACCCCGCGGATATTGTTTTCAACCCATCCACAAATATTGTTTTCGTGAGCAATCCGGTAGATAAAAGGACGGAATCCAACGCCCTGTACCAATCCGGTAACATGAATCTGATATGCTGATTTATTTTCGTTCAATTCTTTAGAATATTATAACTACCCTAATTATCTGATTTTCGAAAAGATCATAATTTATTACAGTAGAATTTTGATGATTGATATTTTGTATTTTTGATTGAAATAAAAAGCGAAAATACACCTAAAATATTTTGCATGAATACAAGAATTGAAAAGGACTTTTTAGGGGAAATGAAAATTCCTGAAAATGCACTTTATGGTATTCACAGCCTTCGGGCCAAAGAAAATTTTCCGAATCAAACTGCATTTTGTAAAGCCTGGTATTGCGAAGTGGGGATAGTAAAACTGGCCTGCTATAAAACGTATCTTAGCTTTAAAAAAGCATTGCTTCAAACTTATGAAAAGCAAGATGTGCCTATAAAGTTGATTGATGATATAATCGTTGATAGCATTATCAAAGCTGCCACCGAAGTGAGTAAGGGCCATCATTTCGATAGCTTTATTGTTCCGGCTGTGCAAGGTGGGGCAGGTACCAGCATCAATATGAATGTGAATGAAATTATTGCCAATGTTGCCCTGAAAACTTTGGGTAAAAAACCGGGCGAATATGAAATTATTGATCCGGTTGAAGAGGCCAATATTTTCCAGTCAACCAATGATGTGATACCAACGGCTTTGAAAATTATCGCGATGAATCTGTTGGAGGAGTTGGAAAAGGATGTGAATAAATTGAGATCGGGAGTTGAAAAACTGGAGCATAAATACAGGCACACACTGCGCGTTGCATATACTCAAATGCAGGAAGCTGTTCCCTCATCTTACGGAAAATTATTTTCGGCTTATGCGGAGGCTTTGTCTCGTGATTGGTGGCGGATTTCGAAATGTTTCGAACGTATTAAGGTGGTGAACCTGGGCGGCGGTGCAGCAGGGACTGGGCTTGCCATCCCACGATTTTTTATCATGGAATCAATAAACGAATTGCAAAAAATTACCGGGCTTCCGCTTACCCGTAGCGAAAACCTCACCGATACCACCTCAAACCTCGATGCTTTTGTGGAGGTGCATGCCATCTTAAAATCACACGCTGTGAATCTCGAAAAAATGGTTGGTGATATCCGTATGTTGGCCTCCGATCTTCGTGCAGGTGGTGCTGTGTCCATTCCTGCCCGGCAAGCCGGCAGCTCCATTATGCCCGGGAAAGTAAATCCTGTAATTCCTGAATTTGTGATTAGTGCTACGCATAAGGTTTATGCAAACGACCAGTTGATTTCCGGGCTTTCCGGTCAGGGAATGCTCGACCTGAATCCTTACCTTCCGCAAATCGGCCATGCACTTATCGATAGCATCCAACTGCTGAAAGCCTCCTGTAAAACAATTCTCAAAAATCTGATATCAGACCTTGTAATAAATACCGATATGGAGCAATCAAAGGTTTATCAAAGTCAGGCTGTTTGCACTGCACTCAACCCCTACATCGGCTATAACAAGACCACTATGCTTGCCAAATGGATGAGGGAAAACAAAGGGGATGTTTTCGCTGCCAACGCAGCATTAAAACTAATTTCTGACGAAAAATTAAGAAAACTTATGAAGCCTGACGAGTTGCTGAAATTGGGATTTTCGGTGAAAGAATTGGAAAATGACTAAAAATATACCTTAGTGGCTCTTTGTGTTCTGAGTATCTTAGTGGTAACTTGTTAAATTTCAACACTAAGACACTACGTTTTTCCCTGAGAGAAAAAAGCCTTTCAGGGGAAAAGCAGTAGCATAAATATCGTTAACATGTTAACATTAGTGGTTTTTTAAAAGCCTAAG
>CAZQIV010000273.1:0-4171 GCA_964593705.1 uncultured Lentimicrobiaceae bacterium
GGAAAAAGCCTACGGAGATAATTTGGCTTTTTAAATGAAAGGAGAAACAATGGAACGGGGCGAGAACTGGGAAATAGATGATGATGCAGAAAAGGAGTTTGCGGAATCTATTCTTGAAGAAAATAAACAACTCCTGGAAATGCTAACAGATAGAGCACAAAGTTATGTTATCGAGGGCAGGAGCGATAAGTTTTACCTGCTTGTGAAATCTGTAAACCTGATTTTAAAAATGAGCCAGGCAAGAATGAAACAGACTTTGGGCATTGACGGAGCCAAGTTGAATTGAACGACGGGAAACATAGACGGGTGGCGGCTTTCAGCCTCTACAACTTTTTTATATCGTAACCGTAGTGGTAAGTTAATAACCATCACACTCTATCCGACGAGACCCGTTGAGGGACTAAAATATGAAACAAATTAAAGCACCTAAAGGCTTGAAAAAAGCCGGCAAAAGGTTTTGGACAAAAGTTTTATTGGAATATGAACTACAGGAAATCCACGACCTTGAACGGCTTGCAATGGCTTGTAAGTGCCTTGACGATCTTGCCGATATAGAGGCACAGGTGGAACTTGACGGCAAGTTTGTCAAAAATCGTTACGGATCGCCAGTTGAACATCCTGGGTGTAAATCAGTTAGGGATCATAGAATGTTATTCATTAAAATTATTCGAGAACTGGGCTTTGATTTGACCACAGGGCCGGAATCCAGGCCACCCCGGAAATACTAAAAAGGAGGCAAAAATGGCACTAAAACCAAGGAAAAAGAGGGATCGAAGGCTTGAAATTGACGAAAGTGTTGAACAATTTTTTTTAAGTGGTGAAGTCGAGGAAGGCACGCAAGGTGAGGACTTGAAACTGAGCAGGTTTTTTGACGATAATATTTTATATGAGATATGGCAAGAACATAAAAAAAGACTCATAAAGAAATGGAAAGCTGAAGGTGTTACAGATGAAACTTGGATTCAGGAATATATGAGACATGAGAGTGATTCATACCAATGGTGTTTGGATAAAGATAATGGCAAAAAATACGGGCTACTGGGGTAAGTAGGCAAATTTGCCTACTTCTCCGTGGTACTATACAAGAACCACGGAGAGAAATCCGGGAGCAAGCCCAAGTAAAATAGACGGTGGTACTATGGAAGAACCTCCGTCTGATATTCTCACACTCTCGGACCTTCGGCAAATTTGCCGAAAGTTAAAAGTAAAAAAGACAGTAATTTCAAGTGGCCAATTGGCCGCTTGGAAAACACGGCCATAGAGCGATTGAAATATAAAGGCATATAACCCTATAGGCCATGCAATTTAAATTGAGTACGAGGCCATATATGGCTATTAAAATGAAAATAAAATGAATTATCCACCTTATGAGGTGTTTATACCCAATGCGCACGCCCTGCGGGACGCTGGGCAGATGCGAAGTTGAAAGCGTGAAGAAAACCTTTAGAGAATTTCAACGGGATGTTGAAATATTATCTTTAGCAAGCAAACGGGACGTTTGACCTGGGGTTTTTGAAGTACCTATCGGCGAAAAGCTGAAAAAGCAACGGGACGTTGTTATTTAGTCGGCAGGCAAAGCAGAAGTAAAACTTAACATAGAAATAAAAGGAAATATTATTATGAGCTTAGAAAAAATTACAGCCGATCTAAAAAAATTACAGGCTGCACGTTTCAAAATAGTGGCAAAGGCAGAGGCAGAAAATAGAGAATTTACGCCAAGTGAGCAAGTTGTAATGAGCGAACTTGATGGAAGCATAGAAGGTATCCGAGACGAACTCGAAAAACCTTTAGAACCCCTAACAGTGCAGAGAAATGGCCCCGTAGGCGGGCCACATACTGGTGGTATTAGGAAGGATGGAGCCTTTAACCTGATAGCACCAAATGAGCGGAAAGACTATAACAGCCTTTTTGGTAACAGTGGCTATCAATGGCCGGATAAGGAAACTAACTTTTTCGCAGCGGCCCTTAGTGGGCGTCACCACCCAGGATTAATCCAGAATAGCATGTCAGAAACGACGCCTTCAGATGGTGGGTTTCTGGTTCCAAGTGAGCAGGCCGAGCGGATTCACGCGGTTAGCCTGGAAAATGAGTTAGTAATGCCCAGGTGCTACGTTCAGCCCATGCGGAGCAATACAATAAAGATCCCGGCAATGTCAATCGGCGATCATAGCACCGCACTTTTCGGAGGTTTTACCGCCAGTTATACGGCAGAATCCGGCGTAATGACGGAGCATAGCCCTAAATCAAGGGCAATGGAACTCAATGCAAAGAAACTTACAGGGTTGATTCAATTCAGCTCCGAGTTAAACGCAGATGTACCTGGGGGCATGGGACAAATAGAAGACCTCTGCGGCAAAGGGTTAAGTTGGTACAGGGATAAGGCATTTTTGAAGGGTACCGGAGCCGGTGAACCACTTGGAATATTGAACGCCAGTTGTACCATTGAGGTTTCCAAGGAATCCGGACAAGTGGCAGATTCAATTCAATATCAAAACTTAACCAATATGATGGCGAGAATCTTTGCAGGATCGTTTCAAAACAGTGTTTGGGTGTGTCACCAAACAACTATACCGCAGCTATTAACCCTTAGTATGGCGGTAGGTACAGGCGGCGATCACATTCCTGTCATGACTGAAAGCAATGGGCAGTTTTCTATTTTGACCAGGCCCGTTATTTTTACGGAAAAAACAGAGGCCCTTGGAAATCGAGGCGACATTATGCTGGCGGATTTTAGCCAATATGTAGTGGGCCTTCGGGAAGGAATGCGTTTTGATACTTCAATTCATGCACTTTTTGAGTACGATGAAATTGTTAGCCGGATAATTGAGCGACATGATGGCCAGCCATTGTGGGACAGTGCATTAACCCTTGAGGATGGCAGCACAACCGTTTCTCCATTCGTAGTTTTGGAGGCAAGATAATCTATAACAGGGAGGCCTTTGTGCCTCCCTTTGAGGTATAAAATATGGCTATATCTATAACCACAGCACAGCCAGGGAATTTTGGCTGGATCATAAATGCAACCTCAGCGGATGCTTCTGGATGCGAAATCTTGAAAGCCGCTCCAGCGGCGGGCCTGAGTATCTACGTTGACCATGTAACGATTAACAATGGAGCAGGAGCGCAGAGCATAACTATTGGACAGGGCGAGACAGGTGGAGCTGTAACCACCGCTTTAATTGGGCCGGTGGCAATGGCGGCGAATACGAGCTTACAATGGGATTTTCCTTCAGGCATTATTTTGACAGCAGCAACGTCATTGACAGTTGATTCTTCAAGCAATACTGCACTCTGTGTTTTTGCATGGGGCAGAATTGAATAAATAATTTTCTTCATCCAGCCTTCAGGACTTCGGGCTGGCTGTATTTTGTAGCCTTGCAGGGGGTTAAGGCCTGCCTCGGATAAGCGGCGAGTGCCGAGTTTCAGCAAAACCGACGCAGTCAAGGACGATAAACTTCAATCGTTGACTTGACATAGTGGGGCCTGCCTTTTTGGCGGGCCTTGCCTTTATAACTACCTATCCCTCTACCTTAGATTGTTAATCCAAGGCTATAGGACAGCATTTAAAAAATACAGATTTTAATCTTATTTTGGAAGTGCCGTCTCTATCAAATGCTCTATATGCTTCTCAATTATAGAGGGAAAATTATCAATAGGAAAATCAATTCTACTAAGCGAACTTTGGTAACCTAAATAAATTTCTCTTTTTATTAAATTGCTTCCGGCTTTGCCTTCATATTTTAAATAGAACGATTTATCATGGTTTACCAGAGAAAATTTGATTTTAATAGCATATAAACGTCCCTGCTTATCAGGGATAGGCTCAATTTCACATAAAAAATCTGGTAGATGGAGGTCTTCTTTTACCTTTTCAAAACATGGCTTGACAGTCTCTTTAATGAATTTCTCTAAAATATCAGCCTGGGCATTTTCCGCCTGAATATTTTTATTTTCTTTTGCAGTTTCTTGTTCTTGTTTTTTGCGCAATTTTTCTTTATCACGATCAAGTTCATTTATACGATCACGAACCCGCTTTTTTATATCCATTTTAGGCTCCTTTTCAAAGGGTTTATAGGCTATCCCTCTATAATTAAGCTAACCATTAAAGATTACAAACGGATTAAATTTACACCTATTAACAGGAAAAGCAAGGGCTTAATTTATGCGGATA
>CAZQIV010000274.1:0-3998 GCA_964593705.1 uncultured Lentimicrobiaceae bacterium
ATGCATTTATAAATTTTGCCGACTAACTTGGACAAACCAAAACAGGAATACACCACATGTTTTACATGATCACCTTGTTTGGTTTTGGCTTGTCCAAGTTAGGGTCTGCTGAAAAACACAAAACCATACCGTTAGCTTTAATATTATGGATAAACTTATGAGTTTAGTCTAAAAACCCCAATACTACTGATTTTTAGTCCTTTTTACCCCAATCCGTCAGCTGACGGAAGAAGTACTAAAAATCAGTAGTTTGGGAAAGTCCCCTTTAGGGGATTTAGGGGTTTTATAGCTTTTTAGACTGGTCTCACTTATGATAATTCAATGGATTAGACCTTTTTCAGTAGCCCCTACTCATACCTTAGCGAATCGACAGGATTCCGATTTGCTGCTACCCACGAGCGATAGATAATGGTAAGCAAAGCAACTATCAAAGCTGCCAGGCCAGAGAGTAGCATAGTCCAGATATTTACCTGCACGCGGTAAGAGAAATTATCAAGCCATGCATCCATAAAATACCATGCTGCAGGCCAGGCTATCAAATTAGCTAACAATACCAAGCCCAGGAACGATTTTGAAAGCAGCAAAACAATACTTCCACTGCTTGCACCCAGGGCTTTTCGCACACCAATTTCTTTTATCCGGCGCTGTGCAACAAAAATGGCAAGGCCGAATAAGCCGAGGCTTGCAATAAAAATGGCCAGCAGGGTGAAGACCACCAAAATGGTTTGCAGCTTTTCTTCGGCATTATAGTAGGTTTTCAAATAATCGTTGATGGAAGAATAGTTAAACTGAACTTCCGGGAAATGGTCTTTCCAGGTGGCTTCAACAAAAGCGATGGCTTCTTGTACTTTTCCCGGTTCAAAGCGGATGCTGATGCGGTTCATCCAGTCTTCCTTGATGAAAATGGTGAGTGGCTCTAACTTGTTTTTCAACGATTGGAAATGGAAATCTTTCATCACCCCGATAATGGTGCCTGTGGCCGTGGAGTCAATATTTTCTGCCATCCAGTCCACGTGCATTTTGCCCCCAATGGCATCATTCAAATCAGTATATCCAATCTTTCTGGCCGTTGCTTCGTTGATGAGCACTTTAAAGTTTTTGTCGGTAGATAGATTTTTGTCGAAAGCCCGTCCGGCTACCATTTCAATTTCGTAAGTATCGATAAAATCAAAATTCACTGCAAAAAATCTCGACATCAATGGTTCATCAAGCAAATCGGTGTCCCAACCCGAATCGGAATACTCCCGTTCGGCGGGTACTTTCTGCGAACCGGAAACCTTCATGATAAGCGGGTTCCGGAGTAAATCATTTCTAAAAGCATCAAAATGGGTAATAACATTGTTGCTTTCCACAGGGATTACAATCAAATTTTCCTTGTTGTAGCCCATGTCTTTATTTTGCATAAAGTGCATTTGTCGCAAGGCTGTTACTGTGCCGATGATTAGCGCAATGGTGATCGAAAATTGCAGCACCACCAAAATCTGCCTGAATGAAAACCTACTGCTGCCTTGCTGCATTTTTCCTTTAAGGATGGTAATTGGTTTTACGGCGGTCATATAAAATGCCGGATAGATACCCGATAAAAATCCGGTTCCAATAACAATGGCCAACAAGAGTATGAATTTATCTGCTTGCGCAAAAACTGCCATTGTTAACTCTTTACCTGTAAGATCGTTAAAGTAGGGCAGGAAGGTGTTGATGAGTGCCAATGCAAAAATAAAGGCAATAAGAGACAGCATTACCGATTCGCCGATAAATTGCCATATAAGGGAATTTTTTGAGCCGCCCACTGTTTTGCGTATGCCAACTTCCAGGGCACGCGATCCGGCTTGTGCCGTGGATAGACTAATAAAGTTGAAGGCTGCAATTAATAAAATCATAAGTGCAATCACCGAAAAAATATAAACGGTATTTATGTCGCTCTGAACCTCGATATCCCACATCAGTCCTGCCTTGAGGTGAATATCCTGCACATTACGCAAAAGCAGGCGCATGCTGTACTCTGAATCTTCATCTGCGTTCAGAAAGGCTTTAAATGCCGGCATTATTTTATCATTGACTAGTCCGTCAAACTTGTTCTCCATCATTGCTTTATCTGTTCCCGGGCGAAGCTGGATGTAGGTGTAAAGGTAGTTGCTAAGCCATGTGTTGAGTCTTTCCTCTGAAAATTCATCCTCAAGTGTGGCGAACGAAGCTAATATCTCAAATTTGAAATGCTTGTTGTGAGGCAGCTTTTCCAGTACTCCGGTTATTTTGTAGGCTACCATTTCCCCATCCCAATCAATCCGCAGGGTTTTATTCATGGGATTCTCATCGCCAAAAAAGCGTTTTGCCGCCACATCCGAAAGTACGAGCGAGCGGGGCTCGGTGAGCGCTGTGGAAGGGTCGCCCTGTTTCAGTGGGAAGGTGAAAATTTGCAGGAAGCTGGTGTCCACATAATGTACTTGTTCGCTAAAGATGGTTTTATCAGGGCCTTCTACCGAAAGTCCATAAGGATTAACCCTAACCATATTCACTGCCTCAGGATAATCCTGAAGGATGGTCGATCCATAAACTGCGCCGGAAACCGGAACAAAAAAAGTTTGTCCCTGGTAGTTGATATGTCGTTCAACCCGGTAAATATCATCGGCGTTTTCGTGAAAACTGTCATAACTCATCTCATCAAAAACCCACAGGGCAATCATGATGGAAGCAGCCAGCCCGATGGCCAGCCCGGTGATGTTGATGATTGAAAATGTACGGTTGCGAAGGAGGGTACGCACGGCGGTAACAAAATAATTTCTTAGCATGTTTTTATTAATTTTTCTCTAATTTCTCAATCTTTCAAGTGTGTTTGGATTATAGTTAACCTTTGAAACCTTGTTGGTAAAAAATATTGCATGAAATGATTTTACAGGAATGCAAGTCATTTCAAAGCCTTGTGCACGGATTAAGTTTTTTGAATTTAACCACTTTTTAACCTCTGCACTTTCTGATTTTCCTTTCAAATCAAGAAGAAAGTATTCTGTTTTTAGTTTGGCAAGTGTTCCGTCAATAGTGTTTTCCCGGGCAGGTTTAAAAGTTATATTTTCATTCTGAAACTCACCTTGATTAAAAGAAGCACCTATTGAAACCATTTTGCCCTTAAGTGCTTGATTTAAGATGTATCCCATTCCCTGTAAACATATTATTTGCTTCCCTTGCAGAGTATGAAAGTTGTAAAATCCAGTCGTATTCACTCTCTGATGAATTATCAATATACTTTGTTTGAATATGGAAAACTTGCTTCCAAAATAAATGTTCTAAAATTCATTTCTTCAACAAGGTATTTTATATAGCGGTGTTTCAATTTAAATTGCTCGTGAATGTCGTGGCGAATTTCACCAAGACAAACAACTTCTGCTTCTCCAGCAATCTGTTTTAATAAATTTAAATCATCTTGATTTTCTGTTAATTCAAGGGTTTTAATTTTCTGCGAGTTTTTTGATGCCCAAATAGTCAATTGGTTATTGTTGATTCGTGATGTTGAATTATTACAACTTGCTGTTATTAATAAAGCCAAAATTACTCCTAAAGTATTTTTCATTTATGTCTTTTTTTATGTTGACTACTCGATTTCTTCAAATGCTTTACAACAACCATGCAAGGGTGTAAGATGCACACATTTTTCGATGTTTGAATTTACCTTGCTTTATTGAGTTGTAAAGGGATTCCTCCTTTTTATAGTAGAAGGATATTACTCTGTAAATCGAATGATTGAACCGGGATAAATCTTGCAAAGTGTCCGCTACCTTCGATGCAATGTACACAATCGGACAGGGGCAAAATGGGAAAGATGTTAGAAGTTAAAGGGTGGAGATTCAGAACTCCTGACTTAACGCAAAAGTTATGTCGAATAAAATACACTTTGTGAAACTTTTACCAAAGGCTCGCCTCGCGAAGCGGGTATCCCTATCGGGAGAGCCTTCGAGCCTTATATGTTTGTATTTTTTTATGATTAGCAAAATTATGGAAACTTT
>CAZQIV010000275.1:0-3914 GCA_964593705.1 uncultured Lentimicrobiaceae bacterium
ATGGGAGAAAATTAACAAATACGGCTTATAAATACATCATATTGTAGGTACACCCTTTTCATAATTTGGATTCCTGCAGGAGATACCCGACCATACTCTGCCCCAATTTCACCTGGCGAAAAAAGTGAACGTGCGTATTATGTTAGGCGTGGATCAAGAACAGTTGCTGCACGAAACGAAACACTGAGGCAATTGTTGAAGCTTACAGCCCGGACTCCTTTTGATGACAGGGTTAACCAAAAAGCTGAAATTGATGATCTTAGTTTATCATTTATTCAAGCTTATCTTAAAGAAGTAAAAAGCAATCTTTTCTCTGAAAGCCCAAAAATTCCATTTAAAGACCTTTGCAAGCAAATGTCAATTGTTCGAGGTGCAGAAGAAAATTTATTACCTGTGAATGCGGGATTACTCTTTTTTAATGATAAACCTCACCGATTTTTTAATCGTACACGCATTGAGGTGGTAATTCATGACGATGATTCCGGGAAAAATTTCATCGAAAAGGAATTCGAAGGCCCTCTTAACCAACAATTAAAAAATACGCTTGACTATATTAGCACCAAAGTAATCGTAGAAAAAGTTGTGAAAGTACCCGGAAAAGCTAAAGCTCGCCGCTTTTATAATTATCCTTATGAGGCGGTTGAGGAAGTGATTACCAATGCCGTTTTTCATAAAGGATATGATCAGGGAGAACCCATCGAAATACAGATTTTCCCCGACAGGATTGAAGTGCTCAGCTTTCCCGGGCCAATGCCTCCGGTAGATCAGGTGATGCTTAAACAACGTAGGGTAGCCTCACGAAAATACCGTAATCGCCGTATTGGAGATTTCTTGAAGGAGCTGCATTTGACTGAGGGGCGAGGCTCGGGGTTTCCCTTAATTTACAGAGTGCTGGAAGAAAATGGATCTCCCCAACCGGAATTTGAAACCGATAACGATAAAACCTATTTTCTTGCAATTTTGAAATCCCAGCCGGAATTCAAATTTAATGTTAACAATCAAACTGAAAATATTGAAGCAATAAACTTTGTAAAGTATCAACAAATCAACGAATTGAAGGATATTGTAGCATTAATAGAACAGTATATTATTACAGATAATGTAAGAGAAATTGTAAGTGATAATGACAGAGCTAATGATAGAGCTAATGTAAGAGCTAATGACAGAGCTAATGACAGAGCTAATGTAAGAGCTAATGACAGAGCTAATGACAGAGCTAATGACAGAGCTAATGACAGAGCTAATGAAATTGTCAGTAATCTAATTTTAGATAATCAAAGGGATAAAGTTAAAAAGGTGCTTAAGAGTTGCATCATACCTTTACTGAGAAAAAATGTATTGAAGTCAATTAACTTGAAGAATTACTCTGGTAATTTCAATCGGTATATCAAACCGCTAATTGAAAATGGGTGGCTTGAGATGACTGACCCAAAAAGCCCCACAAATCCAAACCAAAAATATCGCACAACTGAACGCGGCAAGGTGCTATTGGATATTATCGCTTAACTCATTAAATACTACACCAATATCTTTCCAATTATTTTTGTTTCAAAAAATACTTATTCAATGAGGGATGCCGGAAACAAAGCCTGGCTCTACGTGGATGAGGTGATGGCGGAGTAAGATTAAAAGGGATATTGTTTTTTTTCCTAATTTTGTAAAAACACAACTTCAATGGGAGATATCATTGTTAAATACAAAATGCTGGATGCCGAAAAAAAAAATTGCTGGATGACTTTCTTGATTTTCTGATTAGCAAAAAAAAACCTGAAACCGAGTTAACAAGCAAAGCGGAATATGTTCAAAAAAATAACTCTTTTTTTGGATGGTCTAAATTATTTTATAAATTCGCCAATAATAAATGCCAATTATGTGATAATATTCACAATATTGATACTTAAAGTGTGATTTATGCAAATTAAACGAGAAATCATTCAGCAATTGGTGGCCTGGAAGGAAAACCCTTATAGCAAACCACTTATCCTGCAAGGTGCAAGACAAGTTGGCAAAACCACCATTCTGAAAGAATTTGGCCGGTCTTTTTTTGAAAGCATGGCTTACTTTAACTTTGAAAAGCAACCTGCCTTAAAGCAATTTTTTCAACAGACAAAAGAACCGCTTCAAATTATTAGCAATCTGGCAATAGTTAATGGAAAGCCGATACAGCCGCATCGAACACTAATAATCTTTGATGAAATACAAGAGTGTAACGATGCGCTAAACTCATTGAAATATTTTGCCGAGGAAGCCCCGGAATATAAGATTGTAAGCGCCGGTTCATTACTTGGAGTAGCAATGGCAAGGGGCGCTTCATTTCCGGTAGGTAAAGTTGATTTTATTAATATGTATGCCCTGAGCTTTGCGGAATTTTTGTCTGCAGCCGACCCGACTTTGTCTGATTACATTGAATCTTTGGATAAAATAAATGCTATTCCTGATATTTTTTTTAATCCATTAAAAGAAAAACTAAAAATGTATTTCATTAGCGGAGGAATGCCAGAAGCTGTTGTAGCCTTGCTTGATCGGCAGGATATAGGAGCCACTGAGGAGGTTTTACAAAATATTCTCAATGCATATACACTTGATTTTTCAAAGCATGTAGATAATAGAAATATTCAAAAGATATCACATATTTGGGCATCAATCCCTTCCCAATTGGCTAAAGAAAACAAAAAATTTCTTTACCAAACTGTGAAAACAGGAGCCCGCGCCAGAGAATATGAAGATGCACTGAACTGGCTTGTAAATGCGGGACTGGTAAGCAAAATTTATGCTTGTTCAAACCCTGCTCTTCCACTTTCGGCTTATGATGATTTATCCTCTTTCAAAGTGTATATGATGGATATTGGTTTATTAAGAAGGCTATCCGAACTCGACCCAAGCGTTTATGGTGATAAAAATCGTCTTTTAACCGAATTTAAAGAAGCCTTTGCCGAAAACTTTATTTTATCGGGACTGATTAAACAGTTTGAAAGTAAACCAAGATACTGGCGATCGGGAAACATGGCAGAGATCGATTTTCTTATTCAGCATCAAAATCAGGTTATACCGATCGAAGTAAAATCAGACGAAAATATCAAGAGTAGAAGTTTATCTGTCTATCGAAAACATTATTCACCCGATCTGTCTTTACGGTTTTCACTTCGTAACATTGATTCGAGAGATGGTTTTCTAAACCTTCCGCTTTTTATGATCGATTACACCCGGAAGTTCATAAATATTGCATCTCAATAATAAGTGTGGATTATGTGATTATTTTCACATTTACCGTATTTATTGTGTGATTTTTAACTATAAGGAGGTACATTAATCGGCAATTGCAGAGATGAATTATTCTTCAATCAAAGAGATAATTTACTTTGTTGTGGAAACATTGTAAACGCTTGAAGGTTGAAATTTAATGTTGAAATTCTTCCCAAAATGACAGCGATTCTTTTTTGAATACCTTTTGAGGTTTTGTTATTCGTGTCAATGAATTCTCCGAAACAAACATGATGTCCTCAGGAAAAAATATTTTATCAAATTCAAAAGTTAAATCGCCTTCGGCTTCTTTATAGGAATTGTTATTTTCATAAACAGTTAAGGGCAATACCTCAATAATATGGGTTTCGTTCAACTCATCAAACTCATAAAAAAAAGTAATTTGTGGGAAATCCCTAACTTGGACAAGCCAAAACCAAACAAGGTGATCATGTAAAACTTATGGTGTATTCCTGTTTTGGTTTGTCCAAGTTAGTCGGCAAAATTTATAAATGCATATTTTGCAATTTAGAGCTTTATTATTCACCTACCTTTCATATTATCGACAAGGCATTTTAAATTTTGCTTGAGTACCTTTTCTCTAATATTCTGCCATTTTTTGGCAGAATATTAGAGAAAAGGTACTACGTTTTTCCCTGAGAGAAAAAAGCCTT
>CAZQIV010000276.1:0-3912 GCA_964593705.1 uncultured Lentimicrobiaceae bacterium
GATACAAAATATGGGGGGAACTTTTTTTCTGAAAATGAAGATTTTTAACAGCTTATCCCGCCCCCCTCCTTTCACGCCCGTGAACGGTCATTCCGAACGAAGTGAGGAATCTCATGAGCTTTTAAACCCGGAAAATTCATGAATTTTCTTTCGACTAAGTAATACCAATCCCGAAGTTTCGGGAGGTTCATTGCATTCCCCAAAATTGGGTATTTCTAAGTCGGGATTTCCCGAATTATTCATCCAATGCGCTTCGCTTTTAGATGAATAATTCGGGATAATCAGCTTGGAGACGATGTTCACCGTGACAATTCGATTTTCGACTCTACACCAATAACTGCCTGAAAAACAACCATTAGGTCAGGAGTTCTGAAGTTGCAAAAAACAAAAAAACCCTGACAGCATTACACCATCAGGATTTGATTAATTTCAATCTTGAAATTAATTCTACTTAAAAGCCTTCTCCAGCAACCCGTCACCTTTCAGCGTGAGCCTGTCGAAATAAACAGGCACTGGCTTACCAACCAACTTATCCACGTACATTTTGGCAAGATATTGCCCAAGCATAAAGCCTTGCCCGCGCAGACCAATAAACAGCCCGGCATCAGGATCGAGGATCATGCGGGGTTCAACATAATAACCCGCCCACACGGCCTGGAAGCCTACCGAAGATAATTCGGGAACCCAGTCAACAAAAATTTCGGAAACAATTTCGAGAAACTCCTTGGAATTGAGCTTGAGGTTTTTGTCAGTTTCCAAGGGTTCGATTTGCGGTGAGGCACAGCCGATAATCTGCCCGGTTTCGCCTAATTGCTGGCCATATACAGCTACAAATCCTTTATATTTCCGGCGATCGATCAGCATGGGCAAAGGGATGTTGTCTTTCCCTAAAAATGGCAGCCTGCGGGTAATAAAAGCCTGATGCTTCACAGGATATATACCCGTTTCGATGTCCAGCTTTTTGGCAAATTTATCGCCCTGCGGCCCCAAAGCATTTACAAAATGTTCTGTTACATACTCGAAATATTCTTTGTTGTGGGTTTTTACCAGCACGATATATTTCCCGTTTTCTTTGCGCACATCTATCAACTCGCAATCCTCTTCAATTTTTCCACCGTTTTTAATTCCTAATTGTCTTATAAGATCAACCACTTTGCCGGGAGTTGCCTGCCAGCAGTTATGTGTGATAAGAGCCGCCTGGTAGGTTTTGAGGTTTTCGTTAAAGTACGGCGAAATCCGGTTTCTGAAGTCCCTGGGTTCTATCATTTCGGCATCCGACCAGGCCATGGAGGCTTCGAGCGCTTTAACCATTTGCTCGTCGTGGGCAAAGGTTACATAGTCGATGGGTCGGAAGTCGATGTTATGAATATTGTGAAGTTCATTGAATATATCAAGATTTTTCTCGGCTATTTCCGAAAGTTCTGGTAAACTGAAATTGGGGCGGCCACCGGCAATATTCCGCCAGGAGGCACCACGTCCAAAATTAATCAAAACGGGTTTCATGCCTTCCTCGGCGAGATAACGAAACAAAGCGCTGCCGCCAATGCCACCGCCTGCCACCAAAGATTTTACCTCAATTCTCTTAGGTTGGCCACCATTTACGTGGGTGATAATTCGCTCGTGGGTGGTTTTGGGATAAAGCTCTCCCAGCGAAACCTGGTTGGAAAGCGGCCCGCGTGGCGTGGGTTCGCCAACAACAGATATTCCTGTACCGGCCAGCGTTTGCCTCAGTCTTTTTATACAGCGTTTCCCACGACATGCTCCCATTCCCAGGCGGGTGGTATGTTTTACCTCATCTATCGAAATAAACTTGCGATCGCCAATCACATCCATAATTTCATCCAGCTTCACATCATCGCAATGGCAAATATAAGTTTCAGCATGTACCTCGCCGGAGTTTGCTTTAAGTTCAACCTTTTCTGGATAGTTTTCCTTAACGATAAAACCACGCACTTTTGTCAATTCTTCGTCATGCACATCTATCGATTTCACACGGGCAACATTCGTTTTGTTGGGTTTCATCAATATTTTTTCAATCACTCCTTCGCCAAGCTTTTGTCCGTTGTTATCCACAAGGAAAACCTCGGCTTTTTCGGCTGCTTCATATTCGATGGGTAAAAACAGCCAGTCTTTTTTAAGGTTATATCCAAAAATTGCAAGTCCCGGACATTGATATACGCACTGCATACATCCGATGCATTTATCGAAGTCGATGTGTGGGACGGTACTGGTGGAAGTTTTGGTAATGGCGCCATGGGGGCAGGAAAATTCGCAGGGGTTACAGGCAAAACCATAGAGGCAATCGATGATCACGAAAGGTTTCTCTGCCATCCGTTCAGGAGTTGGCTCGAAAGGTTTTTCGATCACCCTCACCGGGTGCTGCTGCGAGTCGATATATTCTTTGGAAACCGCGAGGTAAGCATCATAGTCGTAGCGGGCGCCTACATCTTCAAAAATCTCAAAAGCCACCTGCTTACCGCGAAGAACGGCACTAGTTCCCTCGCCAATACGAATGGCATCGCCGGCACCGTAAACGTTGCGGCCAAATATTTCTTTCCCTTTTATAAGTAACTGATCATCCTGAACAAGTCCGGTGCATATATTTATGGCATCAATGCCATCAATCACTTGCTCGGTTCCGGGGATGGCTTTAAATTTTTCGCAATCGGCAATTACAGCGCCAATTATTCCTGTATTATCATTATTTGGAATCGCTTTCAACAAAATTTTTGAGGTCATCACCGGAATGCCAAGCCTGCGAACGCGGTTGGCCTGCACCGGGAAACCACCTTCGTGGGGCAATGCTTCAACAATGGCCTTAACCTTAGCTCCCGCCTGCATTAGCTGGTAGGAAGTGAGATAGCCGATATTTCCGGCGCCAACGGTAAGTATATTTTTACCGAGAAGGGTCAACTCGCTGTTCATCATCTTTTGAACAACAGCAGCAGTAAACACCCCGGGCAAATCATCATTTTCGAATGCAGGCAAAAAGGGAACTGCCCCGGAAGCTACCACAAGGAAATCGGCATCGATGTAATAAATTTCTTCGGTGCTGATGTTTTTTACTGCCAGCCTTTTCCCGTCAAGGATATCCCAAACTGTGGAATCTAAAAAGATGCCGCTATGGTCATCCCCGGCAAGGGTTTCGGCAATATCGAAGCCACGCATACCGCCAAATTTTTTCTCTTTCTCGAAAAAGAAAAACTGGTGTGTCTGCATCAAAAACTGTCCGCCAATTTTATCGTTGTTATCCACCACAATATTGTGGATGCCGTTTTTATTGAGTTCTTCTCGACAGGCCAGTCCAGCAGGCCCGGCGCCCACAATCACAACCTGGGTTTTGTAAACTTTTACGGGTTCGTTTTCATCTACCTTTTCCCGAACCGGGGTGTAATCTTTTGGTATTTCGCGAACTTCCTTAACATCGTCAACCTTGGTAATACAAATGCGTTTTATGCGTCCATCCACCAGCATTTCGCAGGCACCACATTTGCCAATGCCACACTCCAGCGATCGGTTGCGGTCGCGCAAACTATGGCTGTGAACCGGAAAGCCCGCCTGGTGCAATGCCGCAGCTATTGTAAAACCTTTTTCACCTTTAATTGCTTTACCGTTGTAAGTAAATTTCACCTTTTCTACCTTTGGAATCTCCAGGATAGGATGCTTGTTTATTTTGTACATTTTAGTTTTTATTAGTCAAATTAAAACTCTTGTTTCCTTACTAACACTGTTAACCTGATTAATTCATGAATTTTTCAGATTAAAAAATTAACAGCAAAATTAGGGGTTTTAATATTCGGTTGGCAGGCTGGGCGAAATTTATAAACAGTATAAATTCAGGATGTTAGAAATAGTAAGTGTATCCCCTCAAAAAATACAGGTAGAATAAATATTGCCTCTAAGGGCTTGCTC
>CAZQIV010000277.1:0-3876 GCA_964593705.1 uncultured Lentimicrobiaceae bacterium
GCGTCGTTTTTTTTTCTCTAACCCTTTTTTTTTTTTTTTTTGGGGGGGGGGGGGGGGGGGGGCCCCCCCCCCCCCACTACACCCACCCCAACAAACTCGCCACAACTCTGTCACCTCGAAGGAGCGAAGCGATTGAGAGGTCTGTTTAATAGTTAGGTTTTCAGCGTTTTACACAAAGGAATGCAGGGACTGAGACCTGCCTCGCCTTTTGGTTAGGCCACCTACAGGCGGCAAGGCTGGAATATAGTAACAAATTTTATCACTTTTATTTTTTATCAACAACTATTATATAATTTTACTTTCCACTAAATTCGCAGTTGAACCATATTGTAAATCATTAAATCACCCTGATGGCTGCATTTTCAGAATTTATCATCCTTCCGATAATAGCGGCATTTTCAACACCATTGTTTTTCAACTCTATCAATAGTTTTTGGCTTTCTTTTCCAGGAACTGCAATCAATAAACCACCCGAAGTTTGTGCATCGCAGATAATGAGTTTCATCAAATCGGAAATATTATCGGACCAGCGTGTAATTTTTGAAACAAAATCCAGGTTGTTTTTTGTTCCTCCCGGGATTGCGCCCGCCAGGGCAAGTTGATAAACTCCGTCAATCAATGGAACTTTATCAGCGATTATTTCTGCCCCTACTTTTGATGCTTCCACCATTTCCTTGAGATGCCCGATGAGGCCGAAACCTGTAACATCGGTGCAGGAATTTACATTATAGTTCAGCATTATCTCAGCAGCTTTTGCATTAAGACTTGCCATCAAATCGCGGGCGATGTCAGCAGTTTTTTGTTCAGCCATACCGTTTTTAACTGCTGTTGAAACAATGCCTGTTCCGATGGGTTTGGTCAGGATCAGCACATCACCGGGTTTTGCGTTGCCATTCGACAGCACCATATCGGGATGAATTACTCCCGTGACTACCATACCAAATTTGGGTTCGGTATCTTCAATGGTGTGGCCTCCCAAAATAGAAATTCCTGCTTCGGCAGCTTTATCTGATGCACCCTTCAAAATATCTTTAAGTACCTGCATCGGAAGACGGTTATCAGGGAAACCAACAATATTTAATGCAAACAGAGGCTTTGCGCCCATGGCATAAATATCGCTCAAAGCGTTGGCTGCTGCAATGGCTCCAAAATAATAGGGATCATCCACCACCGGAGTAAAAAAATCAACGGATTGCACAATGGCCGTATCATTGCTGATTTTATAAACAGCAGCATCGTCTGAATCTCCCGCGCCAATCAGCACATTTTTATCGAAAACAACAGGCAGGTCTTTGAGAACTTTTTCGAGGTATTGCGGCCTGATTTTACAGGCACAGCCCATACCATGCGTATATTTGGTAAGCTTTATTTCCCCGATGGTTTCAACAGGTTCAAGTATGGTGGCCGAAGCGGGCTGCAATTTTTTCACTACTTCAACAATGCTTTTTGCTGCGCTTTTAATTTCATCTTCGGTGGTATGTCGTCCGGTTGAAAAGCGGATGGTTCCCATGGCATAATCCAAAGGAATTTTCATGGCTGAAATTACCGTTGAAACATCCACGTTGTCGGCATGGCAGGCCGCTCCTGCCGATGCAGCTACTCCTTCCAATTCGGCAAGCAAAGTATTGGCTTCAACTTTTGGAAAACTGATGTTTAAGGTGTTTGGCAGGCGTTTTTCAGGATGGCCGTTTAGCTTAATATCGGGCAATTCATTTTTTAATAAATCGAAAAGCAAATCACGGGTTTTTTGCATAAGGGTCGTGTTGTGCTGAAAATCGCGTTTTGCAATTTCGGCGGCCTTTCCCAGCCCGGAAATTTCCAGAACATTTTCAGTGCCCGCACGGTAATTGCGTTCATGATCGGCACCATGAATTAACTTTTGAAGTTTTAATCCGCTTTTGATATATAAAACACCAATCCCTTTGGGCGCATACAATTTGTGTCCGGCAACCGAAAAAAGATCTACACCAAGTTTTTGAACATCGGTTTCAATTTTACCCACAGATTGCGCACCGTCCGAATGAAAGGGGATGCCATGTTTTTTTGCAATACTGCCGATTTCATCAATAGGTTGAATTGTTCCTACTTCATTATTCGCGTGCATAATTGTGATGAGAATGGTGGAAGGTGTGATTGCTTTTTCGATATCATCAGGATTTACCATCCCAAACCCATCAACAGGAATGGTAGTGATTTTAAAACCCTGGCTTTCTAAGAATCCGCAAACTTCGCTTACCGCAGGATGTTCGATGGCGGAGGTGATGATATGATTTCCTTTTTCGCGGTTTTGATAAGCAATGCCTTTAATAGCCCAGTTGTTGGATTCGGAACCACCGCTGGTAAAAACAATTTCGTCAGGGCGGCAGTTGAGCAAATCAGCAATTTGCTGACGGGCTTTTTCTACGGCTTTTTTGGTTTGGATTCCATAGCTATGCGAACTGGAGGGGTTCCCGAAATACTGATCCAAATATGGGCGCATGGCTTCGGCAACCTCACTATCGATGGGCGTAGTGGCATTATAGTCTAAATAAATCGGATTTTCCATAATTATGCAATTGCTTGGGATTTCAAAAATGAAAGGACATTTTCAGCATTAATTCTTGCATTTGTAGTATCTACATCAATGGGGAAAACTTTGTCTGGATCCCTTTTGCTTAAACCGAAATTATAGGTTTTGTCGTAGTAAAAAAGTACAATTTCGATGGCTGTTTTGAAATCATTATTTTGGATGGCTTCGATGGCCGATTTGGCGTGTTGGCCGCCCAACTTACGTGTAATTCTTTCAGTTGCAGCTATCAGTCCTTCTTTCGGATAATTGGTATAATCTTTTACTAACCTTTCTACCCTGAGCTCCACGGGCATTTCCACCCTTACCACAGGGCAGTTTCTCATTTTCTCAAACAATGGATCAGGTATCGAGACTTTACCAATAAAGTGGCTTTCATCTTCAAGCCAAATGGCTTGGTCTAAATCCATAGTCTTCCAAACATCGTAAAGGTCGTTTTCAAATTGTTCGGACGAGGGTTGTGGCAATTCGCCAAGTGCGCCAAAGGATGAGCCTTTGTGATGAGCCATGCCTTCGAGGTCGATTACCTGTGCATCCATTTTTATAAGTTCCTGCAAAATCTCTGTTTTTCCCGAACCGGTTCTTCCCGAAAGCACAACATATTTTGCATCAGTTTCAAATTGTTCTCTGATGTAATGACGCCAGGCTTTATAGCCGCCATCGAGTACTTGTATTTGGAAGCCGCCCATCGAAAACAGCCATGCCATACTTTCGGAGCGCATCCCTCCGCGCCAACAATGTATCCTAAGCTGTCGCTGTGGCGAAATGCGAATGGCCTCACGCAGAAAGCCCGACATCTTCGGGCCAACAATATCCAATCCTTTAAAAATGGCTCCCTGCCTGCCCGATTGCTTGTATAAAATGCCTACCTGTGCCCTTTCATCATTTTCAAATAGTGGGATATTTAAAGCTCCGGGGATATGGGCATATTCAAATTCGGCTGGTGACCTTACATCGATAATTGGCCGGTCGTAATTGTTGAGAAAGCTTTTTGTATCTAATTTTTCAATCATGGGTTTCTTTATGAAAGACCGCAAAATTACATTTTTAAAGCATACCCCTGTTTTAGTAAATCGAACAGATAGATATTGATACTAATTAGTGTCTGTCCATAAAGTCAGATCTTTCCTGATTTTGCCAGCGCGACCCCTTAATCCCCTAAAGGGGAGACCCCTCGCTGCCAGTGCGTTGGATAGTCCTCCCCTTTAGGGGAGTTAGAGGGGTGTGTGGTGGATCGCGAGATTAAAGACCGACTCTAATTAGTGTGTGTCCATAGAGTCTATAAAAAAAAGAATTTGTGCATGTCTGTA
>CAZQIV010000278.1:0-3793 GCA_964593705.1 uncultured Lentimicrobiaceae bacterium
GGAATCAAACCAACTATTCATGGGCATCGATGTAAGTAAAGGATATGCAGATTTTATAATCCTGATATCAAAGAGGGAATTGTTTGAAAAAAAACTTTCAATTGGATGATACCTTGGAAGGCCACAAAATCATCAAAGAAATAATCCAAGAGCTAACAGCAAAAGGCTATTGCGTTATTTGTGGAGTAGAAAACACGGGAGGCTATGCTCGAGCCTCAATCTTCAATTATTGAAGAACATGCGAAGTCATCAAAACATAGCTTGGTGCAAACATGAAAAAAAGTTTGCATTTTATTTGGAAATTAAAGGTATATCTAAGTGGTGAATTTCTGAAGGTTACCACCCACATAGTGATGCCTTTGGCATAAGGCATCCCGATAGCTATCGGGAGGCACAAAGAGTCACTAAGATGTGTTTTTTACGACAATTGATTTACGTTAAGTAAGGAGTTCCGAATATGACAAGTTGGAATAGTGATTTTGAAAACAAAAATTTGCAGAGGATTGTTATCTATTTGCCTTAATGCATAATCTTAAAGGCCAGTTCCTTCATTAGTTCGCCATCATTCATAGTTGCGCTTTCTACACCCTTGGCTTTTTGATCAAATTCTCGCAGTAACCTAAAAATACCCCTGACTTTCCTGATATCATAAATATTGGCCGCCGCCCGGTACTCCTGAATAAAATATGGGCTTACCCCAATTTCGGCTGCCAGCTTGTTTTGGTTCGATTTATCTTTAATAAAATGATAATGAAAGATTTTTCTAAAATACCCGAAGATCATAATAATTTGCCAGATGGCTGGAAATTCTTTTGGGTTACCGGCAAAATAATTTATGATTTTGTTCACCCTAAGAATATCGCGTTTTCCCAGGGCACGCTGAAGTTCAAAAATGTTATAATCTTTGCTTATCCCAATATTTTCCTCCACGAGCTCCGGCGTAATTTCTGCGCCTTTTTCGATATTGAGCAATAGTTTATCCAACTCGTTTTCGATTTTACTCAAATCTGTTCCCAGGCTTTCGGCCAAAAGCATTTTGGTTTTCATCGAAATTCTGAAACCCCTGAGCTGAAGAGCCCGCTCGATATAATCGGGGATTTCGTAATCTCTTTTGGCTTTTGAAAGAAATAGCGTCCCGTTTTTTTTAACCAGTTTGGCAAACTCTGTTCGGCCATCCAGTTTTTTATATTTATAATCAAATACAAGTATTGTTGTTTCGATGGGTTTTTTGAGGTAAGCCTTGAGGTATTCGCTTTTTTCAATTTCCCTGATATGCTGAGCTTCGCGCACAATAACTACACGATACTGGCCAAAACCCGGGTATTCCTTTGCCAGGGCAATTACCTGGTCGATGGCCACATCATTACCGTAAACCACGTTTTGTGAAAAGTCTTTTTCCGACTCATCCAACACGCTTGTTTCGATTAGTTTACTGATTTTGTCAATAAAAAAAGGTTCATCTCCCGCGAGGAAATATACAGGCGAAAAGATTTTGTTTTTTATTTTACTAATTATGTTTTCATATTCCATGGCTGGCAACGAATGGATTAAAATCTCAGGTGTTTCACGGTTTGCCGGTTTTCGATCAGTTGTTTTAACGAATCAATCCCAATCTTAAGGTGGTCGCTCAGGAAGTTATCGGTAACCACCTTATCGCTTGACTCAGTTTTTACGCCTGTTGAAATCATGGGTTGATCCGAAACAAGCAACAATGCTCCGGTGGGTATTTCGTTGGCAAAGCCCACAGCGAAAATGGTGGCTGTTTCCAGGTCAACTCCCATTGATCTTGTTTTGCGAAGGAGTTTTTTAAACCTGTCGTCATGTTCCCAAACGCGGCGGTTGGTTGTATAAACGGTTCCGGTCCAGTAATCGCGACCATGTTCGCGGGTAGCGGTGGAAATGGCTTTTTGAAGGCTAAATGCCGGAAGTGCAGGAACCTCGATGGGGAAATAGTCGTTTGAAACCCCATCGCCACGAATAGCTGCTATGGGAAGGATAAGGTCGCCCAGTTGGTTTTTCTTTTTTAACCCGCCGCATTTTCCAAGAAAAAGCGCTGCCTTGGGATGGATTGAACTAAGTAAATCCATGATGGTTGCTGCATTTGCACTCCCCATTCCAAACTTTATCATGGTTATATTTCCTGACGTAGCGCAAGGCATGGCACGATCCATACCTACAATTTCAACATTGTGCAATTCGGCAAACATTTCCAGGTATTTTTGAAAATTGACCAACAAAATGTATTGACCAAATTTTTCCAAAGGTAATCCTGTGTACCTTGGAAGCCAGTTTTGAACTATTTCCTTCTTTGTTTTCATCGATGTTATTTTGCGGGCAAAAATAATCCAAAACAACCAATTAATCTATACTTTTGCCCAAAGAAAGGATATTAATGCAAAAGCTTAACCTTCCATTTTACCAATTCAGAATCAGGGAGAAAAATGGACAAAATGAAATTTTTGATTCTATTCGTCATAAATTTGTGGTACTTACACCAGAGGAATGGGTAAGGCAAAATTTTATTCGCTATCTCAACAAGGAGAAAAATATTCCTGAAATTATGATTGCGGTTGAGAAAGCTTTAAGCCTGAATACGCTTACCAAAAGATCTGACATTTTAATTTTTGGCCCAGGCGGTAAACCTATAATGATAGTTGAATGTAAGGCTCCCGTAGTAAAAATAGATCAAAAAGTATTTGAACAAATCAGCCGTTATAACCTCGCCTTAAAAGTGAACTACCTGGTTGTTACCAACGGCCTTGAGCACTATTGTGCCAAAATCGATTTTAATACCGGAAGCTATTCCTTTCTCGAAAACATCCCAGGCTATAAAGAATTTACTTGATTTGGCTCTTAGTCGAGTGCCGTTTGAAGCTTTTTGAGTTCGCCTGCTTTTTCTTTGTTTTGCTTGTGCTCGAACGAAAAAATTAAATTGTTAAGCACACGCCGGATGATGGTAATATTATCGCAGGGAAGAAAGTATTTTTCTTCTTCTTCAAGATTTATTTGCCTAAGAAACAGTTCGATTTCCTTTTTTGTAAAAACAGCGCCCTTGTTAAATGCATTCAGATAAAACTGCACATCATTCGATGTGATTAATAACAGATCATTTATCATTCCCCCCATGTAGGCCATAATAAAGTTCTGGGGCAGGTTTATTCCGTAAACGGGTATTTTTAAACTTTGGGCAATCACCATATAAAGAATGCTTAACGAGATGGGATTTGCTTTTTTAGTATCGAGGATATTGTTGATAAATGAATTTGAAAGGGCATGAATATCTTTTTTGTTTCCCTTAAAGCCATGAACATCAAAAAATATGTGGTTGAGAACTTTGATTTTTTCGAGTGGTGTGAGCTTATTGTTTAGTTCGAGCCAAACGTCCTGGATAATTTTTCCAACTTTATTGATAATTATTTTTTCATCAATATCCGGATACTGGTATTGAGCAACAATAATAAATCCTTTGAGTAAATCTCTGTTGGGATTTTTTTTCCATTTACTAAGCTCATCAAAGATATGTTCAAATTGAATATGATGAATAATGCTTTCGATACGGTGCTGTACTTCATCGTTAGATGAACCATCCCATGCATCTTCAAGTATGGGAATAGCTTGTATTCCGTACGAGAAAATCCTTTGCTCGATATGCCCAAACATATCCAAATCAGGCTCATCCATTAAACTCATCAAAGCATTAAGCTCATTGTTTTCCATAATAATCAAAATGTTCAATTCTTAACCTGATTAATTCACAAATTCAATGAATTTGTGAATTAATCACCGAAGGCCG
>CAZQIV010000279.1:0-3764 GCA_964593705.1 uncultured Lentimicrobiaceae bacterium
GCGCAAGGTTGGCTGTGTGCCGGATTTGGCCTGTGGATTCAGCGAGGGATTAGGGGCGGTAGTGCTTCGGCATTGGCCTGTGGCCGTGCGGGTGGCCTTATTTAGTGCGGCAGGCCGTGTTTCGGTTTTGGCCTTGGGCCGTGTTTCGGTTTGGGTAAGCTTGAGCGGGGGCATTGGCCTGTGGCCGTGCTTGGCCTGGACAAACCTGTGTGTTGGCGAAAAACAAAGCACCCAACCATTGAAGCCTTCACGAAGCCAAAGAACTGTTTCAGTCACCTGCTGCGGCCATGAACTTTTAACGGATGGGGCTATGAAATGTAGGCGATTTAGAAGCACAATTTTTAAACTTACGATGAAGTTTAAACTGACTACAAGCCTTAATATTACTGCTAAAGCGCCTATTTTTTATAGCCTTTGTTACCTGCTGGGCTTTCTTCATTTTTAATTTAACACCGTTCTGATTTTGTTTTTTCAGGTTAGCAAAGAAGCGTTGGCAATTGCATACTCTTTGGTAAAATGTGGAAGTGTGATTGCCTCTGAGTTTTGCTAATGTGTATGCAATTAAGGTTGGGTTTATTTTAAAAACACTTTACTTCCTTAACTAAATTTTTGTAAAATTACACTTAAAAGTCAACATCAGATATCTATTCAAGACCATAGTTTCAGAATCAAGGATATACGTTTCTGTACTTATCCTGTTGATGCTTGTGTTCTGATTTAGTATATCGTAAACTGTCAACAATAATTCACCACGCTTGTTTTTAAATAATTTGGTTCCTATACTCAGGTTCCATAATAAATAACCGGTATTTTCATTACTGGTGAATTCATTATAATACTGATGGGTTATGGTGGTCCTGAAAGTGAAATCTTTAAAAAAATTATAGTACAGTTTTGCATATGTTGTTTGATTGAAATATTTTGAATCATGAACCGTGTTCAAACTATTAAAGGTATAATTAATTGATGAGGACGACCCAATAGTAAAATCGATCTTTTCTGAAATATTACTGCCTAAAACTGCTCCTAAACCAAATGTCGGGACATTTACTATGTTCAAATCATCATTTATTATCCCGGGTGTTTGGCTGAAATTAAAAGAGATATTCAAATTTAAATTTGATTTAAATTTATTTATTGGCATGCCATAGGTTGCAAAAGCTTTTAGGTTATAGTAGTCATCAAGATTCTGTAGGCGTGTAAGCTGCGTACCCGATTCGAGGACAATGCCCTCTGGCGTAATGGTTTGTTTGTAGGCAATAGTTGTATTATTCGCAATATAATTGTTTTTGAAGCTGCCATTTAACATCGCAAAAAACATTGTGTTGTTATTTGAATTGGTTGCAGAGTACTTAATAAACACATTGTGATGATATTCCTGATTAAGGTTTGAATTGCCAATACTTAACTGAACGGGATTTGAATTATCAACCACTTCTTGTAATTGACTTACTGAAGGTGCCAATGTATTTGACCTATAGAAAATCCGAATATTTTTACTGCGAGAAATTTTATATCGCCACATCGCCATCGGTAAAATGTTACTGTACTCTTTTATAATATCCTTGTTTTCGGGCAATATCTGGTTTGTTTGCAAACCTGCCAATTCATAATAAGTATTAAGCATGAACACACTTTTTCCCTTTCTTAACCTGATACCAGTTCCAATTTTATGGGCTGTATAATGGCTTTCAGTGATGTTGCTTAGTGTGGTATCCAATGCGTTAAAGTCTTCTTGAACATAATCATAATCGTATGTTTTTTTGTCAGAATTGTTTGTGCTGAATGTTGGATTATAGCTTATAATAATACTTGCATTTTGGCTTAATGGCTCTGTATATGCAATACTTGCATAATAGTTTTGTTCGTACTGTTCTAAACCTGCATTTTGGTTTATTGTATCAAATTCCATTGATGAGTAATAACTGTTGCGGGCATCCAGAAAACTTTCGGCAAAGTTGTTTTTTATATTTTGGCTCAAATTAATTGAAAACGTCCTGCCCCTTTTGCCAAATTTATGACGCCATAAAATTGAATTCGAAAAATCGAATACATTTACATTGCTTTTAAAATTGCTAATTGTTTTATTCAAAACGGAGTCGACAAGTGTTGTTTTACCAAACAAATTACTATACCCATCATTGAATTGCAATTTCAATCTGGAGGTGGTCAGAATGGAATTATTATCATTCAAATTATACTCCAATTTAATATTGAACCTATGGTTAATATTTTCTGATTCTGTTTCCTCCGTTTCATAGTAATTCTGCCCGTTATTGAAGATTGAAAAGAATTGTTGCCTCAATATTGTTTCAGATTTATTTTTACCGTGATTAAAGAAATAACTTGCAGTTAAATTTATTTTTTCTCCAAATTTGTCCGAATAATTAATGCCAAACGCATTTGTACTTGTTAAGCCATCTTGTTCACCAATTAAAAAATCATTTACATCACCACCTGTTGAAACACTACCCGGCCTGCCACCACCATTTGGACTGCCACCTCTTCGTCCCTTGCTATTACCTGAACTGCTCACGACCCCGGCAAGGTCTTCTGTTGAAAAATTCTGTTGGTTAATATTATTGCTTTGTGCCAATATGGTTATACGCAGGTCGTTATTAAAGCGGTTTACAACACCCCCGCCCGAATACTTATTATCATAGCCATACCCTAAGTATCCATTGCCAAATGTGCCATTTCTAAATTCTTTTTTTGTGACGATATTTATTGTTTTCACCGTATTGCCATCATCGAAACCGGTAAATTTCGCTTGTTCACTTTCCTGATCAAAAACTTCAATTTTCTCAATAATTTCAGAAGGTATGTTTTTTAATGCAGCGTTTGGGTCATCGCCAAAAAATGGTTGTCCATCTACCAAAACCATTTTCACGTCTTCGCCCTGCACCTGGATTTTACCGTCCTTCTTAAACATCCCAGGCATTTTTTCCAGTAATTCTTCAGCAGTGCCATCAGGTTTTGTTTTGTATGAATTTGCATTGTATTGAGTAGTATCCCCTTTTTGTTGAACTGCAATAGTTTCGCCTGTTACCTGAACTTCCGGTAAGGGATATATTTGGGGGGCAAGGAATATTTCCTTTAAATTGATGTTTGTATTTGAAATATATATGCTTCTTTCCCGGGTTTGATAACCTATATACGAGATTCTGTAATAGTAGCTTCCCATCTCAACTTCCTCAATTTTGAAAACCCCACCAGTGTTACTGGTTCCATAATATCTAATATTGGGATTTTCTTTTTGTGTAAGCATAATTGTTGCGCCGGGGAGAATTTCTAAAGTGGTGCTATCCACAATTATTCCTGAAACATCATAGTTTTGCCCCTTAACTGTTAATACAGAAAATATTATACACGTACAAATGGTGATGATTTTTTTCATGGTTGGTCTTTTATTTATAAATAAAAGATTATTGAAATGAGGGAGAATAACCTCATTATTCTTTACTTACTACTTCGTAATTCATTTCCCCATTTTCAACAGCAACCTCTCGATAAAACACTCCATCCAAAAAGTAATATTGTATTTTATCGAACACTTTAATTGTATATCCCTTAGGCAAAGCATTAACTATTGCTCCAACAGGTGGGTCAACCACTATATATGCCCCATCTATTTGTTTCGAATAAAATGTCCCATAATAGTAGAATATGGAAGAATCAACAGTTAAGGTTGTTTTTGCGTGCGGCAATGTATAATACTCCCCGTTATTTAGACCACAGGTTAAGGTGAGAAAACACTAATTTTA
>CAZQIV010000280.1:0-3674 GCA_964593705.1 uncultured Lentimicrobiaceae bacterium
CGAATTACATCAGCAAATCCCGGCTCACAGCCAGTTAGCGGTCTTCTGGAAAAACTGGGTTCGCAGCCCTGAAAGGGATCGCAACCCTGATCCCTGCTTTCCCGGGAAGTTTTTTGGGGTTCAGGGGTAAAAAAGCCAAAAGGATTATATGCGTGGGTTGGTCACAATATTAGCATAACACAAAAGAAAGGAAATGTGTTAACTTTGTGAAATGAAATATCCAAACGACAATAAAAATAAAATTTTATGCGGGGACAGACTAAAAAAGCTGAAACTAAAGATGTATCAACCTGGCTTCATAATGTAGCAAAAAAGGGACATTTAAAAGATAGGAAGTTGTCATAAACAAGTTACCAACCATATAAAGATTTTTATTCCAACAAAAAATATAATCAAAATACTGAATCCCGTAAACTAATTAGTTAACTTTGTCGAATGATTAGAAAAATAATTTCTTACAAAAATTACTTCATCGATTTTTATAAATCGCAAGAACTAAAAGTGCAAGAAAAAATTGAATACGTAATGGATTTGGTGAGATATGAAAAACATGTTCCCGAGAAATTCTTCAAAAATCTTGAAAACACAAAAGGAATTTTTGAAATACGCGTAATTACATCATTTAAAAGTATTAGAATTCTTTGTTTCTTCGATAAAGGGGAATTGGTTGTTTTGACAAATTGTTTTCTTAAAAAATCTCAAAAGACCCCAAATAAAGAAATTAAAATGGCAGAGAAATTGAAAAAAGAATATATGAACGAAAAATATGGAGGGAAGTAAAATGAATAATATTACAGATTTTGAAGATATTTTATTAGAAAAATATGGTGAAAAGGGAACTGCATCCAAGGATCAATATGATGCTGATTCTTTAGCATTTCGACTTGGAGTTATGCTTAAAGTAGCCAGAAACGAAGCAATGATAACTCAAGATGAATTGGCACAAAGAACCGGAACAAAAAAAAGCTACATTTCTAGAATTGAAAGGGGACAAAGTGATATTCAAATTTCAACTTATTATAAATTGATTGAGATTGGATTAGGTAAACAATTAAATATTTCGATTGGATAATAATAAACTGCGGCTACCAACAGCACCTAATGGCTCACAGCCGCTTAGCGGCCTTCTGAAAAGACTGGGTTCGCAGCCCTGAAAGGGATCGCAGCCCTGATATTTTTTTCCTGCTGAGGTTGAGTTTTGAATCAAATATTCCTGGGAAGTCTTTTGGGGTTCAGGGGTAAAAAAGCCGAAGGGATTTTATGCGTGAGTTGGCCATAATATTAGCAATCACAAAAGAAAGGAAATGTGTTAACTTTGTAAAATGAAATACCCAAACGACTTTATAAATAAAATTTTATGCGGTGACAAACTAAAAAAGCTGAAACTAAAGATGAGTCAAAATGACTTCATAATTTACCAAAAAAGGGACGTTTAAAAGATAGGAAGGGGTCATAAAAACAAGTTATGCCTGATATTAAAAATAGAACAGAAAGATGAAACAGAAACTGAAAAAAATCATTAACTTTGTATTATGACAACGAAAAGAAAATTAACACTATATTTTGATACTTCTGTGATTGGCGGTTACTATGACACTGAATTTGAAAAAGAATCAAAAATGTTATTTGACGAAATCAAAAATGGGAATTTTCATTTGATATATTCGTCTGTAACAGAGGACGAATTATTGGAAGCTCCAGAAAGAGTAAGGAATTTATTAGACTCAATTCCAAATAATGCAAAAACAAAAGTAGAGTTATCACAGGAAGCTGTTGATCTTGGAGATAGTTATATTTCAGAAAATGTGGTAGGAAAAACAAGTAGAGAAGATTGTTTTCACATTGCTTTAGCAACCATAAACCGTGTTGACGTCTTGGTAAGTTGGAATTTTAAACACATAGTAAACATTATGAAGATTAGAGGTTATAATTCAGTGAATTTAAAATTGGGATACCCAGTTATAGATATTCGTTCACCTAAAGAAATTGTATATGAAAACTAAAGAAAAAAATTTTGATGCTGTAGAATTTGTAAGAAAAGTACGGACAAAAATCAGTAAAGAGACCGAAGGGATGAATTTTGAGCAATTGAAAATTTATTTTGCACATAGAAGATTAATCTTGGCAAATAAATACAAGGCATAACAGCAAATAATGGCGCACAGCCGCATAGCGGTCTTCTGGAAAAATTTTCCCGGGAAGTCTTTTGGGGTTCAGGGGTAAAAAAGGCGAAAGGATTATATACGTGAGTTGGCCACAATATTAGCATACACAAAAGAAAGGAAATGTATTAACTTTGTAAAATGAAATATCCAAACGACCATATAAATAAAAGCATTTGCGGTGACAAACTAAAAAAGCTGAAACTAAAGATGGGCCAAACTGCCTTCATAATGTACCAAAAAAGAGATATTTAAAAGATAGGCAGGGGTCATAAAAACAAGTTGTAGTTCATTTGGGTAAACTAATTTACATGCTTGGAAATAAATATTGTAAATTTGCGAATGATTAAAATTAATAGCTTTGGGAAAGAAAGAATTTATAAAATATTTGGATAAATTCAGTAATGAACGAGTAAGAATTCGTATCACTGTTGAAAATGGAAAAGTTGTTGATATTGTTGTTCAATACGAGACACTGATTGAAGGGAAATGGGTAGCAATAGTTCGATATGATTGCGCACACGGGTTTTTACATAGAGATGTTATTTATCCAAATGGAGATAAGGAAAAGCAAGTGATAGAATTTGACAGCCTTGAAGTGGCATTGACTTATGCAGAACAAGATTTTAAAGATAGATGGGAGTTTTACAAAAATAGATACCTGAAAAAATTAAAAAAATGACAAATAAAGAGACAGTAAACAGAAATATAGGATTGACTTTTGACTTTGCGAGACAAATAGTTGAAAATCCTGAACTGATTGATAAACTAAAAGATAACGCTACAATTGAATTTTTGCAAAAAGATTATCCGGAAAGAGAACATACAAAACGGATAATAGCAGATAGATTTATTAAAGTAAAAAGAAATTTTGAATTAATATAAAAACGAATTACATCAGCAAATCCCGGCTCACAGCCAGTTAGCGGTCTTCTGGAAAAACGCTGGGATCACAACCCTGATACGTGCACAAACCCGTTGTTTAGAATAAGGTTTGTTTCTTAATGAACGGAATATTTTTCTACTGAGGTTGATTTTTGATAATAAGGTTTTCAATGTTCCAATCAGGAATTGGTCATTTGGTGGAATGAAAAACCTTGCTTCGCAGAATTGCGAGCATATCTTTTTTTTCTCTAAACCTTCGTAGAAAAATGTTCCAAAAAAAATTCAGGCAACCTCATTACCTTATTTACGCCAGGGCACAACCCTGATCCCTGCTTTCCCGGGAAGTTTTTTGGGGTTCAGGGGTAAAAAAGCCAAAAGGATTATATGCGTGGGTTGGTCACAATATTAGCATAACACAAAAGAAAGGAAATGTGTTAACTTTGTGAAATGATATATCCAAACAACTATATACATAAAATTTTATGTGGTGACAAACTAAAAAAGCTGAAACTAAAGATGAGTCAAACTGACTTCATAATGTACCAAAAAAGGGACATGTAAAAGATAGGAAAGGGTCATGAAAACAAGTTGGCAACAAGCTAAAAAATAGTACTGAATTTGATAATT
>CAZQIV010000281.1:0-3637 GCA_964593705.1 uncultured Lentimicrobiaceae bacterium
AAAAAGTGCTGAACGGTTGCGGGTAATTGCGGCACAGGCCATAGCCCAGACCGTTGAACTAAACCGCCCCCTTTCGGAGGCGGTGAATTTTTGTTAATTTTAGGGTGTCGAATCTTAAAATATAACAAAATGAAAAATTCAGATTTAATGCTCATTCAGCGGATGATCCACGAGATGCATATTTGCAATTACAGCGAAAGAAGCATCAAAAGTTACACATCAATTTTGTCAAAAATAAACCCGTAGAAAGCAGGTTTTCATAATAAGTATTATGAAATACATTGAGTGTCAGCATACTTATTTTTTCTTTTCCACCAGGATTCCTTTTCAACGGGCTAAATATATCATTTTGACATTCCCATCGACCAACTCAGCCGTAGCCAGGTTAAAGATTATTTGCACCACCGCATTGTGGTTGACAAAATTTCACCCTCCACGGTAAACCAAGCCATCAGCGCATATAAAATTTTGCAGGAAGATGTGCTGGAAAGGAAATGGGAACCAATGAAAATTAAACGTCCCCGGCGAAACCAAAAACTCCCGGTAGTTTTATCCCTTGAAGAAGTTGAAAGGTTGATTTCATCAACTTTAAACTTGAAGCACAAAGCCATCGGTTTATTTGTTTGAATCAAACCAGAAAAAGGGAGGGTTTCTTTCTGCTTCCAGCCTCACCAATATCGTTAAGAACAGTGCTAAAAAAGCGGGTATCCAAAAAAAGATTTCTTTCCACACCCTGCGCCATACTTTTGCCACCCATTTGCTGGAAGCAGGGGTAAACATAAAACTGATCCAAAAGTTTTTGGGGCACAGCTCTATCAAAACCACCATGATTTACCTGCATGTTGCCAACATTGAGCCGGGCAGTATCACTTCTCCGTTGGATGACCTGGATATTTAAACGGTGGGGGAGGAATGGAAAATACACGTCAAAGCCTGGAACTGGCCCAAGTACTGGCCAACCATGGCGAGGAATTTCTCACAAAAAATAAGCTGTGCCATGAGCAGGTCAAAGCTTTCAACGCCATCATCACTTGCCGCACATCCTTTATGGGCGGGCATACTTCAAAGTGCGATACTTGCGGACATATACAACAGGCGTATAATTCCTGTCGTAACCGGCATTGCCCCAAGTGCCAGTTTATAAAACAAGCACAATGGATCGACAGGCTGAAAGCTTTGCTTCCACCCATCAAATACTTCCATTTGGTTTTTACCATCCCACAATGCCTGCACAAAACGCTCTATATCAACCAGGCCATTGGGTATTCCCTTATGTTCAAAGCAGCGTGGACAGCTTTGAAAGATTGCCTGGCAAACCCTAAGTTCCTGGGTGCGCAAACTGGTGCTGTAGCCGTTTTGCATACTTGGGGACAAACCCTCACCTACCACCCGCACATCCACATGATTGTTCCGGCAGGCGGGCTTTCGAGCGATGAAATGGAATGGATTCATTCAAACCAAAAATACCTGCTTCCGGTAAAGGTACTCAGTGGAGTGTTCAGGGCAATTTTTTCAAAACTCATGAAACAAGCCATTTCAAAGCAGCAGGTCAACCTACCCGATGATGTAGAGGGTTTTGAACAACTCAAAGCGAAGATGTACGCAAAAAACTGGGTAGTCTTTGCCGAAAAGCCACTTGCCGGCCCCGAAAGGGTTATCAAATACCTTGGCAGGTATACCAACAGGGTTGCTTTTACCAACAGCCGCCTCGTGGCCGATGAAGGCGGAAAGGTTTCCTTTCGCTATAAAGACTACGGCATGGGCGGGGTAAAAAAGTCAATGTCGCTTGATGCCGGGGAGTTCATTAAACGGTTTTTCCGCCATGTGCTCCCCTGTGGGTTTTACAAGATCAGGTATTTTGGCATTATGGCACAATGCAATATGGCCACCAAGCTGGCACTCTGTTTCGGGCTACTGGAAAAGGCAGCTTACTACCCGCAATTACAGGGATTGCCTGCCATCGAGGTTTTACAAATAGTTACGGGCATAGACCCCTTTGTTTGCCCGCATTGCAAAAAAGGAAGGATGATCCCCATAAGTTTATGGGTGGAAAAACATATTGAGCCCGGATAGGGCTGAAATGCTTTGCCCCGATCTTTGAAATAAATTTAACCATCAAATGAGGTAAAATACCATCATGGAAAAATTATGTTTAACCGTTAGTGAAATTCCAACAAAATCAAAAGCTACAAGGATAAATGCAATTAGCTTCGCAAAAACCTTTGACGATTTTAACACTTTTCAAACATGGGCGGCAGTAAGTATGCCCATAGCAGATCGGCATAGTTCTCCCGTACGTACGGGATTATCAATCATTCCCCTACTGCTTCGTTTAAAAATTTCACCATTTTTCTTTGAAATTGAATTTCTTTCGATACTTTTGGGGGAACGATTGATAAAATACTTAAACGTTGTAGGTAATTTAAAGAAACACTCTCACACGAGAAGAACATGAGCATAAAAACGGAAAAGCACGAAATTAGATTAATGCCTAAAATTGAATTACATGTTCATATTGAAGGAGCAACTTCTCCACAAACTTATTTTTCATTTGCAGAAAAAAATCAAATCGACCTACCATGTGATAACTTAATCGAATGGGAAAAATATTTTGACTTCACGGACTTCAGTCATTTCATAGACGTTTACGGATTGGCAGTTTCAACTATTAAAAAGGCTGAAGATTTTGCGTTCATAATAGAGAAATTTTATGAATTTCAAGCACATAACAATATAATATATTCGGAAGCATTTTTAAGTGCATCGTTTCTTGTTGAGACTTTTGGAAATCAAGAAATTTTGGAAGCAATTCAATTTGGAATGCAACAAGGAGAAAATAAGTATAAAACAAAAATTAATTTGATTCCAGATATATCGAGACACCTTCCTGAAACGCAAACTAAAGTTTTAGAATTAGCAATCGACGGATACAAAAAAGGCATTTTCATTGGACTTGGACTTGGTGGAATGGAAGTGAATTTTCCAACAAATCTATTCCGTGACATATTTTCTAAAGCGAAGAAAATTGGCTTAAGAGTTGTCGCTCATGCTGGAGAAGCCGTTGGTTCGGAAAGTATTTGGGGAGCAATTAACGACCTTAAAGTTGAAAGAATTGGACATGGAATCAGAAGCATTGAGGATAAGAACTTAATAAGATACCTTAGAGATAATCAGACTCCTGTTGAAGTTTCACCTACAAGCAATTATCATCTTGGAGTAGTGAGCAATTCTGAGAGACATCCAATTCGAGAAATGGTAGATAATGGATTAAATTGTTCAATAAATACTGATGACCCAGCAATGTTTTCTACAAATATATCTACAGAATTCGAATTACTATATACTCAAGGATTTACAAAAGAAGAACTTTATGAACTAAATATGAATGCAATAGATTCAAGTTTTCTCGAACCAGAAAAAAAATTAGACTTGCATAAAACCTTGAATGAATACAAAACTACCTACAACAACAAATATACGGCATTTGGCAGATAGTGCTAAAAATGAAGATATTAGCAATAAACAAAATTAGCAACAAGTTAAAAATTATGCGTACCAAAATGCCAAACGCCGCATATTCAAACCGTTAGCAACAAGGCGATACCAGCCGCACATTTAAGCACTTTCGGTTTTTGCG
>CAZQIV010000282.1:0-3634 GCA_964593705.1 uncultured Lentimicrobiaceae bacterium
CAAGTCGCTAAAGTCGCTTCTCTTCCCCCCAAATTTATTCCCATTCTAAATAAGCCCCCTAACCCACTGGTTATCACCCCCCCCCAGTTACCATAAACTTTACACATCTAATTTCCTGCATTTGACTTTCGCGTTTTGATGTTGTATATTTGCCGTTGATTTTAAAAACTATTTCCCTGGCGTGTGCGGTCGAAAGGAAAAAATACCACGAAAACAAACCAATTTAATTACATAATTAAACCCATTACAAACTTAAAAACTGATTCAGATGAAACAAATCAAACTTTTTTCAGCAGTTTTGGCTGCCATGTTAATTTCGAGCGCAGCAATCTTTAATGCCTGCTGCAAGCAGGAAAACATTGAGCAAACGACTAACCCCGAAGCGGTGTACATGAACGCCGCCGACATTCAATTCCAAAACGAGCTTGTAAAGTTCAGGGAGAAAGTGAATTACTCCCGTGAACATCCCAGCTACAAATCAGGGGAGGTGATGGATGCCGACAGTGCGATATTACACATCGAAACCCTGTTTAACGCCACCTACAGCTTTGCTGATGAGCATTATGCACAAACACAAACTGACAGGGCAACTGTTTTAATTGATGTAAACAACACAAACGAGGATGTCCTTTTTGTTGATGTGGTTACCACTTTTGATGAGATTATAAATATTGTAACCCAGTTTTATAATCAATGTTCGTTTCAGCAAAAGGGATTTATTTTGCTTGATCTCAAAAAAGGGATAATAACAGGCAATCAGGTCGAAATTGAATTGCGATCTGTTATTGGTGAAAGATCAGGTGACTGGAATCCTTTTGGGTCGGATGATTGCTGGTGGTATGGAGAACATGCCGGAGATTGTGATTTAAATAATGGAGGATATTTTGATGCTGCTGTAAAAATCATGGAAATGCTTAATGTTAGCAGACCATTGGTTTCAGCTCCTTCATGGTATAGGTATACCTATGATAACTATGAAGAAATCAACCTATTTGGACATGAATATGAAAATGAAAATGGAGAAAAACTAATATTTTACATTGAGAATGCCAATAACAACTTCACACTGGATGAGTACCAGGTTGAGCCTGAGGAAATGAATTTTTACTTTAATGGTGAAGAAGAAGTAATTTATAATATTTTACCAGATGATTTTCAAAAACCTTCAAATTGGGTATTTATGGTTAGTTTTTTAGATGGCCTGCAAGAAGCAAATCCATACAATGATTATATGCCAACAATACACCACCAGAACAAACTAACCTATGCCTATAGGCATTTGGTAAATGGTGAAATCTTAGCTCCTCCGGTACAATTGGGGGATGAGTAAAGAAATACTTAATACTGGCTTGCTTCAATTTTAACCGGTATGAAATAAGCCTAACCTTATTTTTAATAATGGTAAACCTACAAGGATGATTAAAAATTTTCAAACAAATGGATAAAATAGCAAAACTTATCATTTTTTTACTAATCGTATTCGGCAAAACTTATGGTCAGCATTCATTCGAGATATCTATAGACACCGACGAAAGCTGTACTCTGATAAATGCTGACAAGGACAGTAACGGCAATATAATAATCGTTGGTTATATTGGTCCCTTCTATTCAGGTGATAAGGATGGGATTATAATCAAGGTAAGCAACGATGGAAGTTATAATTCGAAACGGTTTGGTTTAGCTGACACAATTTGTACGTTTAACTCCATAAATGTTTTGGAGAATGGCAACTATTTTGTTATGGGCGCAATGAATACAGATACCAGTCATACTTATAAAAATTATCTTTGGGTAGCTTTACTTGACCAGAATCTCAATAAATTGTTCCAAAAATCATATCAAATTAAGGAACCATATTTACACTTTAGTACCATTTTCTGTACATTAATAAATAGAGATGGAGATATTATTCTTGCTACTTCTGCCCTAAAGGAAGATACCGTTGAAAAAACAAACTTTGCTGATTTTGCATTTTACAAACTTAACCAACAAGGCGATACCTTGCTTAGCCAATATTACCAGTACATTTTTGATGAAGGTTGTTGGGATATCAGGCAAATGCCAGAATCCGACAATATTATGGTCATCGAGCGTAGTACCCATTATAATAGCCATGACGAGTTGATGTTTCTCGATCCGGATTTAAATATTATTGCCATCAATCAATTTGGTAATGGTGACGCTGACATAAATGGTGTTCTGAGTAGTAATTGCTGGGTCTCCGATACCTCATTCCTGCTATCGGGGTATAACAGTTGGTTTATGGGAACACATTCTGATAAATATATCGGCGTTTACCTGGTTGATACTTCTGCAGTATTTCACCATGAGTTGGCATTAAACAAAATCGACACGACTGATGTTTCTGCCTGGCGCACGAGTATGGCTTATGCTAACGACACCACAATCTATATTGGTGGCTTTCAGCTTTCGCCAAGTTGGCCCTGGTCAACCGAACCAACCGTTGTAGAACTTTATGTTGTAGATAAGGATTTAAACCTTTTGGGCTACAAAGAACTTGGGGGTGATTCTAGCTATGAATTGTGGGGAGTTATTGCCACTGATGATGGAGGATGCCTGCTTTATGGCACCCGCTTCAACAATCCGGATGTATATGAGTATGATGTGCAAATTTGGAAAGTGAACAGAGAAGACATTAGCATTATTACACAAATATCAGAAATACAAGAAACCACCAATGAAATTCGTATTTACCCGAACCCCTTTAAAGACAACTTGCATATACATCTGCCTCCGGAAATTTTGCAGGAAAGTTTTAAAGTATTAATTTATAGTTTCGCAGGAAAAAAAGTATTCCAAAAGAAGTTCATACAAGGCGGTAATTTACTAAGCTTATACCTGAATAATCTTCCACAAGGATTATATAATTTGATGCTTACACAAAACACAAACATTATTTACACAACAAAAGTCATTAAAAATTGAGCAACATGAAAAAAATTATTGTCCTAATCCCGTTTCTCTTTATTATTTTATCTGGCATAACTCAAAATCAGGAATTTGAATGTGTTTCCTGTACTCATAACTTAATCGATTTCTCTAAACATGCCAGTGGTATTGGCAGTGGGAACATTGCAACAGGGTCAAAAGCTTTTGTTGGGGGTAGCGGAAGTTCGGCTTTAGGAGATTATTCATTTGCTTTCGGGTTAAATGCCTATAGTGTAGGATTATCCTCCATATCACTTGGAAAGGATTCGTATTCATCATGGATGTATTCGATTGCTATTGGACGAGAATCAAAAGCAACTGGGGTCGGGGCAACTTCCATTGGTTATATGAACCATGCTGATGGGAATTTTTCATTTCTCTTTGGAAGGGGTTTAAAAACCATGGCAAGTAATTCTATGGTAATAGGGGTAGGAAATTCCGACACAATTAAAAACGGTATTCCCAACAGCCTGATGGTGGGGTTTAATAGTAATATTCCAACTTTTTTCGTTGAATCATCCACAGGGTCATGGACAACCGGCAGAATCGGCATAGGCAACATCACCCAGCCATTAGCCAAACTCCATATTTTAGGTGATAGCGATGCCTCACGTCCCGACAATGCCTCGCTGTACATCCAATCTGCCGGTAATTATTATTCTACCATCTGGCTTGGCGATAAAAA
>CAZQIV010000283.1:0-3626 GCA_964593705.1 uncultured Lentimicrobiaceae bacterium
AACATCATGGCCGACCTTGGTGAAAAATTTCGGGATCGGAGCGACTTTGTTTATACCGCTCCACTACCAATATTTAATTTTATCGACCTTAA
The DNA here is from genome assembly GCA_964593705.1 of uncultured Lentimicrobiaceae bacterium. GTDB lineage: Bacteria > Bacteroidota > Bacteroidia > Bacteroidales > 4484-276 > SABY01. The sequence continues at coordinate 93 of CAZQIV010000283.1, forward strand.
AATATTTCCCGAAAAATGGGAGGTTTAAACAGTTTTAGCTAATAAATTATGAGTGAACTGCAGGAAATTCTAAAAGAAGGAAAATACATTTATGGCATCATTCGCCATAGCCAAGCGATTACATTTGGCAACATCGGCATCGGTAAGCGAAACGACCTGGTGTATGGTGTCCATTACAAAGATATATGTGCTGTGGTGAGTAATTCGCCCATTATTCAATACGAAGTGCGCAGGGTTAACATGACTACCCACCAAAAAGTGCTGGAGGCGATCATGGAAAATTTTTCAGTGCTTCCCGTACGGTTTTCTACCATTTCGGAGCACGACGACGATAGTGGTATCCTTAAAATCCTCGAAAATGATTATAAAAAATTTTCAGATTTGCTCGACAAGATGGAGGGCAAAAAAGAGCTGGGGCTCAAAATACTTGCCCACGAAGCCCAAATGTACGAAAGCATCATCGAAAAACATGATGACATAAGAACCTTGCGCGATAAACTCATCAACCTGCCAACTAATAAAACGCACTATCAACGCATGAAAATTGGCGAAATGGTGGCCGAAGCGCTCAAATCCGAAATCGAAAACTATAAGCAAAATATCCTGGATGCCTTAGAACCGCTATCCGCCGATGTAAAAATAAATGATAACTATGGCGAGATGATGGTTTTGAATGCTGCTTTTTTGATTGAGAATACAGCAGAGCCCGAATTTGATAAGGTTGTGAGTGAACTCGATGAAAAATTAGGCAGCTTGATGACCTTTAAATATGTGGGTACTTTACCTCCGTACAATTTTGTAAATCTTGTAATAAAAACCAAAGGAGTTTGATATGTTCCTACTAGACGACATACTATTGGCACCATTAAAGGGAGTCGTATTTATCGCTGAAGAAATCAACGAGGTGATCGAAAAAGAAATGTCGGACGAAGGTTCCATCAAAGAACGGCTTATGGCTTTGCAGCTAAAGTTTGAAATTGACGAAATTGACGAAGAAGAATATGATCGCCGCGAAGATGAACTATTGGAAATTTTGGCGAATATCAGAGAGAAAAAACAACAAAATCAATAATAATAATTAAAACAGGAGGAAGTTATGAATACTTTTAAATGCCCAAAATGTGGTAAAACAACCAGTGGAAGAGATAAATTTTGCATCGATTGTGGCCAATCGCTCAACATTACCTGCCCTCAATGTGGCGATATGTGGCGGTTTATGTTCGACTATAAATTTTGCCCTTCTTGTGGACACAATATGAAACCTGCTAATATTGTTAAATCATCTGAAGGGAGTAATTGATCTCTATCTTTAGTGATGATTAGTATTAATTTTTAAACTGTAAATAATATGAGTAATATAATTGAAGTAAAAAAAGCAGTGCTTAAGTTTTTAAAAGAAAACATTAATTGTTTCGATCCTACTGTAATAAAAATCGAAAAAATTAACGATAGCTGGAAAGCCATTACAGAGCTGTACGAAGAAGATTCGTTTTTGAAATCTATGAATCTGCCTCCCAAAAAAATCAGGCTCTTTTATTTAGTAAAAATGGATAATAATCTTGAAGTTACAGCTTTTGAACGCCTAAGCTCTTTTGAAGGCGCCGATAACGATGATGATTAACATTTTGTATAAACTTACACTCCTTTGTACTACGGAAAAATGATTTATGTGTACTGTATTACCGGCAAACCTCCCGAACTCCCTACCAGTTTGGAGATCTCAGGGTTAAAATATTTAACCTTCGACAATCTTTATGTGGTGGTGAAAAATGTTGAAGAGGAGGAGTTTTCGGAAATAAATTTCAAAAAGAATTTATCCGACATCCCATGGGTCGAATTAAATGCCCGGCAACATATCGAGGTGATAAGTAAGATTATGGAAACAAACACCACGATTCCATTTAAATTTGGCACAGTCTATCATTCGGAGGATGGCTTACAAAAATTCGTCTTCGAATATAAAAATGCCCTCATCGAAAATTTAAAGCAATTAGAGGGAAAAGAAGAATGGGCAGTAAAAGTATATTGCGACTGCAAGGTGCTGAGCCTGCAAATTGATGAATTGAGCGGGGAAGCCGCTGCCCTCGAAAAGCAAATTATGGCCAGTTCGCCCGGAAAAGCGTTCATCCTGAAAAGAAAAAAAGATGAGCTTGTGAAAAGTGAAATGAACCGGATTTGTAAAGTCTATGGCCAAAGATATTTCGACGAATTTAAAGCCCTAAGTCGGACGCACGTCCTCAACAACCTGCTACCTGATGAATATACCGAACGTGAGGACACGATGATCCTCAACGCAACATTTTTAATTAGTAAAGACAAAGTGAGCGATTTGGAAATGAAAATTCAGGCATTCAAAAAAAGTGATCAGGATTCTGGATTTAATATTGAAAATACCGGACCCTGGCCTCCTTTTAGTTTTATTAAGATAAACGAAAAATAATCATGTACGACAATGTAATCGACAAATCGAGAGATATGACCCTGCTCGAAGTTTTGGACAGGGTGCTCAATAAAGGGGTAATTCTTGTAGGCGATCTCGTGATTTCGGTAGCCGATATCGACCTGGTGTATGTGGGCGTTAAGTTGATGCTGAGTTCGGTAGAAACTATGGAACAGCTTAAGGATGGGAAAGCAACCGAAGAAGAGGAAAAGCTTACCAAGTCATCGCAGGAAATCTAATGCAATTCTCATGGATAAAATGATTTATGCAATTTTGCGTAACAAAAACAAACCCGACAATTTGCAGCAAATCCTGTCGGGGATTACAGGCATCGACAAAACTGCTTTAGAACTAATTTCATTCGGGCAAATTTCGGCTGTTTGTGGAAACTTCATTAAATCCGATTTTACAGCAAGCCAATCAAGAGCCATTGCTTTTGCTGGCGTAATAGATGAGTTGGCAAAACACTGCACTTTGCTGCCCATGCGCTTTGGCTCCTTTATGAAAACAAGTGAAGATGTATCCAAAATGCTTGAAAAAAACCACGATGGGTTTTTACAAAATCTTGAGAAAGTTGAAAATAAATTTGAGTTTGGTTTAAAAGTTTTTGGCGATTCCACAAAAATTCAAGAGCATTTAAAAGCCACCAATCCAATCGAAGAAAAAGTGGTCGATGAAAATGAAGCGTCGAAATTTAAATCGTATGTAAACAAAAAACTTCGGGCACACCGAATCGAAGAAAGGCTTTTATCTTTTGTTGATACCATCGTTGCCGAAATTACACTGTACTTAAAACAAATGGAGGCCACCAGCAGAATTCAGAAAATGGCTTCCGAATCCATACTTGTGGATGGGGTTTTCTTAATTAAAAAAAATCAACAACAACAGCTCGTTGAAGCTATCGGTGATTTGCAAAAGCAATATCCTGAAATCAAATTTGTACTCACCGGACCCTGGCCGCCATACAGTTTTGTTGAAGTCAAATTAAAATAATTATTAGCATGAGTGACGACAAGATACTTTTCAACACCGGATCGCTCGATGAAATATCGGACATCGTAGGGAAATTTGATGATATCGAAAATTCAAAACTA
>CAZQIV010000284.1:0-3609 GCA_964593705.1 uncultured Lentimicrobiaceae bacterium
TGTCACAATCCCAGGCATCACCAATTAGTAGCCGGGCCTTGCCCGGCACACAACCCGCCGCTTCACAGGACGCCAAACAGCGGGCGCCTGTGAGCTTTCAGTTAGCGGTAAAAATTATATGTAATAGGTAAATTTATGACCTCTTTAGATACAGATCCTATCATTTCAGAGCTCGCAAATGGCGCTGAGCTATCATTAGAAAACGCTGAAGAACTATTTCACGAAGCAGTATTTTTATTTAAGCATGGTTCAATTTGTCGTTCATACTTTCTTCACCAGATTTCAATAGAAGAGTGTGGCAAAATTGAGCTGCTTGGTAGGTATGCAACTGCCCATTTAATGGATTTCCCACTTAAAACAAAAAAGATAAAATCAAGTATTTCAAATCATAAGGCGAAAAATACTGCAAATGCATATATGTTGCCCAGAAGTGAAGACGAAGAGAATGCATTAAAAGAAAAGGATTGGAAAAAAGCAATTAATGCATTTAACGAACAAAAAAGGGACTTCCATCAAAAATCAAACTCAAGAAAAAACGCCTCTCTTTATGTAGATTACAAAAATGAAAAATTTCTTTCACCTAAAGATCAAATAACTGAAAAAATGGTTCAAGAAATCGCAGAAAACAATTATAAATTTATCGAATTAATACGCCCGAAAGTGCAAATGTTTGCCAAATGGAAGCAAGAGCCAAGTGTTGTAAAAGAAAATATAAAAGTTCTCCAAAATTTAATGGAAAAATTAAAAGAAGAACATCCTGATGATCCTTATATGGCAGTGGATGATTTATGTAGAGAGATGTTAGAAAAATATTCCGCTAACAAGGCTAATTCAGCCGACGCAAAAAGCCGCGCGGCTGATTAGCGGCGTTCGGCGACTGCAAACTGCCCTTTTGTGCTCACCAAAAAACAAAAAAAATAAAGTGATATTACTATGAAACACACATATAACTTATCAAATATAAAGCGTATTGCGATGAAATATTTTTTAACTCTTTTTTTCATAATAGTGCTATTCCCTATATCTGCAATTGCACATACCACGACGCTTATCCCGCACATAAATAAAGATGGCCAGAAGACCGTTAAGGTTCTTCATTTTCATCCCTCTACCGGTTCTAATCTTATGGGGATACGCTTAGGCGCTGAAGATTCAAAATATCTTAAAGGATTGGATTCAATTTTTAAAATTCACGAAAAGAAAGAAATAAAATTAAATAATGTGGCTATCCCCGATTATTATACGGTGAGAGGTGAGAAAAGAGAGACATATACAATCCCAATAAATAAAAAAAGTGGTTTTTTCAAGCCTGGTGACTACATCATTGTTGTAACGCATAAAGCTCATTGGAAAAAACATGAAGAGGTCTACAGGCAGAAAGTTGCGAAACTTTGTCTTAATTATTGGGAGGTTATCTCTGATTGGCCGAATCGGGTGCTCAAGAATATGCCTGAAATAATACCCTTAGTTCAACCATATAGTGTGTATGCTGGAAGTCTTTTTAGAGCCGAGGCCGTCAATGACGAAGGTAGGCGAATTCCTCACGCAAAGATACAAATTGAATATCTCAATTATACATTAGGCGATACAGAACTTGACACTACTACAGCTGGTTTCATCAAGGAAGATATTGCAGATACTATTATTTTTACAGACAGCAATGGGAGTTTTTCATTTGTTCCACTAAGGGAAGGCCTATGGACATTCACTCTGGTGGATGGAGATAACAATAAATTCATACAAGGGAAAATGCTTGAGTATGATTCCTCTCTTTCAATACTGGTTAAATAGGATGAGGCTAAAACCAGTGATCCGGGCATAGCAAACTTAATTCATAGTTCATCGGCGAAATCGCCGAACCAGGCACTTCACTTGACCCGCTACTCGTTGACGTTTTGGTTATTAATGCAACAGCTATATCTTATGCGAAAGTTCGTAGCCAACTCTAAGGCGGGCAAGTGAGCTTGGCCATTGGGCAGCTTAGGAAAAGCGCTCATGACCTTATCACAACCAAGTAACACTGAATCGCTATCTTCCGCAAAGGGCGTTGATCGCAAGTTGCCGAGCGGTATTTGGGTACTCGGATTTGTCTCGCTGTTTATGGACATATCATCCGAGCTTGTTCACAGCCTCTTGCCGATATTTATGACCACGGTGCTTGGCGCATCCATAGTCACGGTAGGGATTATCGAGGGCGTTGCAGAGGGGATCGCTGCGACCACGAAGGTGTTTTCCGGCGCGGTCAGTGATTACTTCAGGAAACGCAAACTTCTTGCTGTGATTGGGTATGCACTGGGAGCCTTGACCAAACCGATATTTCCACTCGCAACAACCATTGGATGGGTGTTCGGCGCACGCTTTGTCGATCGCATTGGCAAAGGCATTCGCGGAGCGCCCCGTGATGCACTGATCGCCGATATTACACCACCACCACTTCGGGGTGCGGCCTATGGCCTGCGCCAGGCGCTCGATTCAGTAGGGACCTTTGTGGGGCCACTGCTGGCGGTTGTCTTTATGGTCTTGTTTACAAATGACATCAAAGCGGTGTTGTGGGTAGCGGTGATCCCTGCGTTCATCGCGGTATTTTTACTGATTGTTGCGCTACGCGAACCCGAGCCGACTGAAAGTACCATAAGTTCCAGAAATCACCCGACATTGAGGGATGCCAAGCGCCTGCCCCTTCGATACTGGCTTGTTGTTACGCTGGGAGCCGTCTTTACTCTTGCCCGCTTCAGCGAGGCGTTTCTGATTCTTCGTGCTCAGGACGTCGGACTTCCTATCGCTTATGTGCCTGCAATTATGGTTTTGATGAATATTGTCTACTCTTTGTTTGCCTATCCAGCAGGCGTGTTGGCTGACCGACTTTCAGCGCGAAAGCTATTGGTGTTCGGGCTTGGATTACTCGTCGTCGCTGATGTCATATTAGCACTGGCCGATTCACCTTCACTCGCCTTCTTTGGTGTGACGTTTTGGGGACTGCATATGGCATTCACCCAAGGCTTGTTGTCGAAACTTGTTGCTGATACGGCACCCTGTGAGCTACGCGGGACGGCCTTCGGGATGTTTAATCTGGTAAGTGGTGGGGTGCTGTTGCTGGCAAGCGTTATTGCAGGGTCACTATGGAGTATTTACGGTGCCTCGGCCACATTTATTGCCGGAGCATCGTTCGCGGCTCTCTCGGCAATAGGGTTGCTCTTTTACCGTCCTAATGCTCGAGTTACAGGACACGGGGTTGGTACGTGATCAAGCCTGCCCATCGGGATAGGAAGGAGCCTCACAGCTCCCCCCTCCCACACCACGCAGCGTATGGGTCCGTACTACGCGGTTCGGCTGATCAGGCAGAATCAGATCCAGGGAAACACAAACCCAAGTGATCATCACTCGGCTCCCTTATCGTCTGTTTCTGATACAACGACACAATCATCAACATAACGAACAGGGTATGCTACACGCTTACCGCGCGTCTCATGTTGTTCCGCTCAAGGATTAACTCCATGAGCCGAATCTGACCTGTCGGGTTTTCAGATAGACACGACGCAATGAACTCTTCAGCGCACTGCTGCAATGGGTTCATTAGAAGTACCTCCTACTAACCCCCTGCCATTCGGC
>CAZQIV010000285.1:0-879 GCA_964593705.1 uncultured Lentimicrobiaceae bacterium
CGTCGGATTATCCACCGTTTTTTCTACCACCAAGTCGGCGCTCTGCACCGTAAGGGCAATGCTCGATTGATCGTCTTCGCCAGGGTCATTATTGTTTGGAGTGGAATCAGGATCCGGCTGGCCAGCAACCGTGACTTCAGCGGTGTTGGTAATCGTTGAGCCTGCTGTTCCGATGTTTATCGTAGCGGTAATCGCAAGCGAAATGCTGCCGCCGCTAGCAAGGCTAGCCACACTCCACACGCCTGTGCCGCTGTTATACGCTGCGCCACCGTTATCGGATACATACGTCAAACTCGCAGGCAATGCATCCGTAACCTGAATACCTGTTCCAGTGCTTGGTCCGGCGTTGGAGAGCGTGATTGTGTAAACGATTGTATCGCCTTCATTCGGTTCGGCATTGTCTACGGACTTAGTTAGCGACAGGTCCGCGCCGACGCCAAAGTAGTGTGAGTCGTCGGTATCAGTATAGGTAGTCTGATTAAAGATGACGGTAGCTGTTCCCGTATTCGCATACTGTCCAGCAACCGCAGTCCCAGTCATTGTCAGTGTCTCTGACGCACCCGGAGCAAGCGACGTGATCGTTCCTACCGTTCCCAGATCACTATCTGTGACCGCGATATCGGTGAGAGTAACGTCTCCCGTGTTCGTCACCACATAAGTCCACGTGATCGGATCGCCTACAGTAAGGCTTGGACCTGGCACGGAATCCGCATCCTGCCCGTTCGTGGACTTTTCAATCGCAATCCCGGGGGCGGTAGCAATGTCAACCAAGTGGTCATCGTTCACCGGGCCAGCTTCGTTGCTGTCGGCAATAGCGCTGTTCACAATCGGACCAGGTAAGTCGCTTTCGCTCACCGGACCATATGTTGGATGTATCGT
>CAZQIV010000285.1:979-1419 GCA_964593705.1 uncultured Lentimicrobiaceae bacterium
CCGTGATGTCGTAGGTGATTGTTCCGCCAATCGCAACACTCGCAGGTCCTGACTTCTCGATCGATAGGCTAGGCTCGGTGTTGATGATGACGGAGTGGTCGTCATTAACTGGATCGGTCTCATCAGAATCGGCAAACGCCGTATTCTCAATCGGACCAGGTAAGTCGCTTTCGCTCACCGGACCATATGTTGGATGTATCGTCACACTGCCGCCAACTGCAATGTCGCCAAGATTCTGGTTGACAATCCCCAGCTTAGCGTCGTTGAGAAGCACATTGTGCAGTATCACATCACCGGTGTTGCTTACCGTGATGTCGTAGGTGATTGTTCCGCCAATCGCAACACTCGCAGGTCCTGACTTGTTAATCATTAATCCGGGGACTACCCACGTCTTCACGCCTTCATCCGGAGTAGCGTTCACCGTGACATTAGCCACGGTG
>CAZQIV010000285.1:1519-3539 GCA_964593705.1 uncultured Lentimicrobiaceae bacterium
CGCCGACCGCGTTGGTGTCGTCAGCGGACATGGTGAGTTTAGCTGCCGGTACGAACCACGTCTTCACGCCTTCATCCGGAGTAGCGTTCACCGTGACATTAGCCACGGTGCCATTCCAGTTGGCAGTCACGGTAGAAGTGCCGGCGGTGTCGGAGTCGACGTCGACGGTGGCTTCTCCACTGCTGTTGGTAGAGGTCTCATTGGACAGCGTCCCCGGCCCGCTAGTTATCTGGAAGTCGATGTTCTCGCCTGACGGAATGGTCTCGTAGGTCCCATTGCCATCTGCATCGATCTCCAAGGTGGCAGTGAAGGTGTGGGTATCGCCGACCGCGTTGGTGTCGTCAGCGGACATGGTGAGTTTAGCTGCCGGTACGAAGCCAAAGTAATGACTGGGGTCAGTGTCGCTGTAGGAGTTGTCCTCGTAGTAACCTGTGACTGTACCAACATTTGCGTACTGGCCGGCGATGGCAGTTCCGGTAGCAGTGCAGGTCATGGACCCGCCGGGATCCAAACTGATCTGAGGACAGCTTACCGACACGCTCTGGTCGTCCGTGACCGTGATGTTGGTCAGAGTCTTGTTGCCGGTGTTTTGAACTTCATAGGTCCACGTAACCGTATCGCTCACGGGAATGGACGGTCCCGGAGCATCATCGGCATCCTCGCCATTGGTGAACTTCTGAATGCTTATGTCCGGCGCTACAACGAGGAGCCGTCCAACGAGATAAGCCACGTTATCTAGGTTTTCTTCGGTGACGAAGTATTCTACGGCACTTCCGCCGGGATAGCTGTCAACAAACCCCACTATTTGAAGCGTGTATTCCACGCCATCGATCCAGAAAGTCTGGTCCGCGATGGTACTGGCAAAGGTCACCCTGTCAGGACAGACCGACGATCCTGCGTAATCACAAGGTCTCTTGTTGGGCGTTTCCTCGTGCTCGAAGCGAAAGTCAAAAGCCGCGCTGCTAGCTGGATTGGAGAACTGCAATGTAACCCTCAGTTCGGCCCACGTGATGGAGGGTGCAAAGATCGGGAAGTTGTAGTGATGGAAGGTGCCAAGAAGGAACTCTGCCCCAGAGGTGATGATCGCACCAGCACTCCCATCGAAGCCATAACCACTCTTCTGCCCTCCGTACGCCGGTATTCCCCAACGGATTTCATTGGTGTTGATCCCTGTCGGAGAGTCGTCGAAGTCTATCCATATGCCTGTGACAGATGCCAGGGTATACTGCTCAGCGGCGGCAACAATTGGAGTGACCACAAGCACAAACATCCCAAGCAATACAAGTACTGCTACCTTGCCCACTCCCCATGGATCTTTATGCTTACGCTGAGAGGCTTTAGACACTCCCATATGTGCGCCAATTGTGCTTGAGGTTCTTTCAAGTTCCGTGTTCTGCTGAGCGTTCATCTCTTCCCTCCTGCACCTTCCTTTGCAAGGCGCCCTTGGTCCTATTCGCGTCCGTTTTCTACTCAGTGCGATTCCAGTATCCATCTTGCTTATCCTACGACGGTATGAACAGGCTGTATGGTATTTCGATCTCTCTCATGTCGAGGACCGTGTCTTCCGTAAGCTGCATTCGGCTCAGGAGAATCAGAATTGGATCCATCCCATAGCGCAGGACGGTGATCGTGATGTCATAGCTACCTACCGGTACTGGTTCGAACTTCACCGGATCACGCGGCAAGTCGATCTTGACGATCGGATCGTCTGCTCTCTTCTTTGCCACAGGGTCGAACGGGTAGATAGAGATAGCACGAACCCAACCCAGCACGCCTGTGTCCCCGTCCGTCACGATCAGCTTGAACTTCACCGGTTCTTCCGCCAGCAGGCTGACGCTTATCAACGTCAGTACCAAGATGCTCACTAACAACATTGCCAATTTCTTAGTCATTCCGCACCTCCCATTCTCCTCTTTGACTTCTTGCCCTAATACTTCTTGGCATAGCTACCTCCTCTTTCGAGGCTGGCAGCCCAGCTACCTGCGGGAGGTCTGTGGCTTTGCGTCCCGGGATCGCTCCC
>CAZQIV010000286.1:0-3457 GCA_964593705.1 uncultured Lentimicrobiaceae bacterium
TGTTGCATTAAATGCTTCTTACGTTTTTATTGATGGCTAAACTTAATGGCATTAGCCCTGAAGGACGGGGCTATTGATAGTTCAATTATTGATCTTCATGAATTTTTCAGGTTAAAATAAAAGTAGTAATGAATTGTGGGCGTTAATCCGTGAGCCACTTTTGGTGAGATATGCTAATGGGCAGCCTAAGAAACCTTCGATTTCTCCCGAAAAAATAATGGTGTAATCCCGGTATTGCTTTTGAATTTTTTGTGGAAGAGAGAATTGGATTTAAAACCTGCCATTTGTCCAATGCCTTCGATGGTGATATTTCCGTTTTCGGGATCAGTAAGCAGGTCCTTTGCGGTCCTAATCCTGAAATCACAAATTACATCAGTGAAACTCATATTAAAATACTCGTTAATTGCCTTGGAGAGATAAGTTCGGTTGGTGTTGAGTTTTTTACAGATTTCCTCCATCGAGAGGTCTTCCCACAAATAGGGCTTTTCTTCGACCAAAAACTTTTCGAAACGGATGGCTAATAATTGGAACTGGTCTTTTGATTCATCACCTTTGTCATCTAAAATAATTTGCGGTTCAAGCTGCCTGATTTTCGACTCCCTTTCTTTTTCAAGTTTAAGGGTTTTCAGGTTTTGCCTCACAAGCGATGTGTAGGCAAGGTTTCTTTTTCGAAGCAAGTACAGAATTACAATAACCAGCACCATAAGAATACTTATGATAACAAAAGTTGTGACAAGCGTTTGGTTTTTCCGGGAAATAAGCAATTCTTTAATTTCATTGTCCTTACGCAGGTTAAGGTTTTCTTTTTCCTTCTTTTCAGTTTCGTATTTGGTTTGAATATCAGCAATTGCCTCGCGGGTTTCTTTTCCCAGCACCGAATCCCTTAACTCAACAAAACGTTTGTAGTAATCGAATGCCCGGGTTTCGTTTCCAAGCCCTTCATAAATATCCGACAATATTTCATAATTTAAATAAATCTCTTTTTGCGATTTTATTTCTTCTGATATGGACAATGCTTTCCTAATGGTTTCCAATGCCATCTGATAATCCCCCATATTTAGATAAACACCTGCAATATTCCTGTTTACAAGTGAGAGCCCGTATTTGTCACCAATATCTGTGATGATATTTTTAGCAGCGTAAAAATAAACCAAAGCGCTGTCGTAAATTCCACGATGCACATAAATATTTGCTATGTTGTTTAATATGGAGCTCTCAAAACGCCTGTTCTCAATCCTTTTGGCAATTTCAAGGGCTTTATAATACTGTTCAAAGGCCTGTTCATATTTTCCCTGAGCCCTATAGATCATCCCAATATTTGAATAAGAAGCAGTAATCCTGATGCTATCATTAATTTCTTCGGCATATCCCAGCGCCTTTTCAAAATAATTCAAGGGTTTATTGATGCTGTCGAGGTGGTGGTAAACTAAGCCCATGTTGATGTATAAAATAGCATACAGGCGTTTAACAGATTTTTTGTCAGTGTCAATTAAAATTAGCGTATCGCAACTTTTTTCGGTTTTTACAAAATAGCTGATGGCTTTGTTAAAGTCGCCCATCTGATTGTAGGTGTCTCCAATGAAATTATTGATAATTGCCGCGTCTAAGTATTCCCCGATTTCCAGAAACAGCTTATAAGATATTTGATAATACCCCAGGCTAAGCTCGTATTCACCCTTGTTGTAATGCGCGTAACCAACTCGCTTGTTGGCGATGGCTTCGTTTTCGATGTCCCCAATTTCCTGAGCAAGTTGGATGGCCTTGCTTCCATACCTCACGCAACTATCAAGCGATTGAAACATGTATTGACGGGTAAGGACTTGGAGGAGTTCAAGCTTTTCGTTGCCTTCAGCTGAGGATAGTTTCAGTTTGAGGCTATCGGGCTGGGCAAATAAAAATACTGGAAAAGCAATGATGGCAATAATAAAAAGTGCTTTTTTCATATACTTTGAAATAGCAAGCTAAAATAAGGGTTTTTTATTTCTAATGAAGTAAAATTTTCTTTTAGTCACACCGTGAATTACCCCCGGTAGTAGTGCAAAGTATAAAATCATGCTTTATGTCTGGAGAGGATTCACGGGGTGACTTGTGTTAAGTCAGGGTTTCACTTCGGGAGTAGTCAGGGTTTCACTTTAAGTGAAGCCCTGACTTTCCCATCCCGAAGTTTCGGGATGGAAACGTCAAAAGAAGCACAAGATTTACTTATAAAATGATTTGCAATTGATAGTATAAATACTATCTTTGTAAAGTCAAACAATAAGCACAGCGCAATGAAAAGGTATAAGGTAAAGGAGATTTTAAAAATGCTGACATCCGATGGCTGGTACATTGTTGCGATAAAAGGAAGCCACAGGCAGTTTAAGCATAACAAGAAAAAAGGAAAAGTAACAGTAAATGGTAAGCCCAACGAAACAATCGATAAGGAGCTTTTAAACAATATTTTTAAACAAGCGAGGTGGAAATAGCCCCACAAAAAACAATAATAATGGAAAAAATTAAAATATTTATAAGCTGGAGCGGCGATAATTATGCAGCCGGAACAGGAGAAATTAACGGCATGGTCATGGCAACCAACAAAACATTGGAAGGGGTTAAAGAATCTTTTACGGGAGCTTTTGAATTCCACGTGGAAAGTTCGCTCGCGGACGGTGATGAATTGCCCGCATATATAATTGAGGGCAATTATGAACTTGATTTTGAATTGAAGGTTTCGGCACTGTTGCACAAGCTTGACGGAATTGTTACCCGTGCTGCATTGGCCCGTGTTACGGGAATTGACCAACGCCAACTGGGGCATTACCTGCAAGGCCACAGGGAACCACGCCCAAAAACATGCAAAAAAATAATACATGGCATACAGCAGCTCAGCCAGGAACTTACAGCTGTTGTGTAGTTATTACTTGATGTCAAGCATTCGGACGACCGCAGGATATCGAAACGTCAAAAAGATCATAAGAATTACTTTTAGGATTTCGGCTACGGAAGGAGTCATCCGATGAATAGCCCCGGAGTGTTTACGTGTTCCTATAAGCTGTGGCACTACGGTTTAAACGTATTCATCGGATGACTTGCAAAAGCTTCGGGAAGTCAGGGCTTCACTTCGGGAGTAGTCAGGGTTTCACTTTAAGTGAAACCCTGACTTGGAGCTACCTAACAAAAACCTTCTTCACTTTCATTGCTTCACCAGTTTGTACCACCACAAGATAAAATCCCGCACGTGCGGGATTCAACACTGACAAGGTTTTGCCATCGGCATCCCTTCGGGAAATCCCTGCTGCGCGGTTGCGGATTTAGTCACCCCGTGAATTACCTCCAGCAGTAGTGCAATGCATAAAATCATGCTTTATGCCTGGAGAGGATTCACGGGGTGACTTGTGTTAAGTCAGGGTTTCACTTCGGGAGTAGTCAGGGTTTCACTTTAAGTGAAGCCCTGACTTGGAGCTACCTAACAAAAAAT
>CAZQIV010000287.1:0-3402 GCA_964593705.1 uncultured Lentimicrobiaceae bacterium
CTTAGGTGCCTGCAATCAAAATACCCTGTTGGTCGATGTTTATGAAACTTCCGCCGGTGGGAACAAACTTAATAAACTAACCGAGTTTTCTTCAGGAAGCAATGCTGTTAATGTACAGTTGTTTCCAGACCAAAAATATCAAACCATCACCGGATTTGGTGGTTCTTTTACCGAATCCTCGGCCTATTTACTTAATCAGTTAAGCAAAAAAAATCGTGAATTGATTTTGAATGCGTATTTTGGATTAGGTGGCGCCAGATATTCCCTAACCCGCACACACATCAATTCGTGCGATTTTTCATTGAGCAATTATTCCTACGCTCCTGCTAAAGATAAAGAATTAAAAGACTTTTCCATTGATGAAGATCGCGATGATATCATCCCAATGATTAAAGAGGCCATGGCTATTTCAGAAGATGGTTTCAAAATCATTTCCTCACCCTGGACTGCACCTCCGTGGATGAAGGACAACAACAATTATGTAGGTGGTAAATTGCTGCCCGAATATTACGACACCTGGGCATTATTTTTCTCAAAATATATAGAAGCCTATAAAAACGAAGGGATTGACATTTGGGGAATAACTGTTGAGAACGAGCCCCTGGGTAATGGCAACAACTGGGAAAGTATGCACTTTTCGGCAGAAGAAATGGTGGATTTTGTAAAAAACCACCTTGGCCCCAAACTCGAATCCGAAGGCCAGGATATCAAAATCCTTGCTTACGACCAAAACCGTGGGCACGAATTGGAAGAATGGGCTGGTATAATATATAAGGATGAGGAATCATCAAAATATTTCGACGGCTTTGCCATACACTGGTATGCCAGCACTTTCGAATGGTTTCCCGAAGTATTAAACTATACACATAATATGGCGCCTGATAAATACCTAATCCAAACAGAAGCCTGTGTGGATTCGGAAATCCCCCACTGGAATGATGATGCCTGGTACTGGAGCAAAGAAGCAACTGACTGGGGCTGGGACTGGGCACCCGAAGATCAAAAAGCCCTACACCCGAAATATGTGCCCGTTTATCGCTATGCAAGAGATATTATTGGTTGTTTGAATAACCATGTGGATGGATGGGTTGACTGGAATATGGTACTTGACAAACAGGGCGGCCCCAACTGGTTTGAAAACTGGTGCTTGGCTCCGGTTATCGTTGACCCGGAAAAAGATGAAGTATATTTTACGCCTTTGTATCACACTATGGCACACTTCAGTAAATTTATCAGACCTGGGGCTGTTAGAATAGGATTTGAAAACCAGGATTCGGAATTAATGATTACAGCAGCTCAGAATCCCGATGGATCGATTGCCATGGTAATTTTAAATATGAATAGTACACCGAAAAATTTAAAGATTTCATTACAATCTCAATCTGTTGCGATTCAAATCAGCGCACAAGCCCTGCAAACTATCATAATTCCATCATCAAAACAATAATTAGCTATGAATACGATCAAGTATATCCTACCCACATTATTACTTGCCAGCCTCTTAGTTTTCTGCACCAGGGCAAAAGAAAAGGAGACGGTTAGTGTTTCAGGACGCCAGATATTGGTAAATGAAGTTCCATATTTTATCAAAGGCGTATGCTACCATCCTGTTCCAAAAGGCAGCAATGATAGAAATTTTGACGGCCTGGCCACAGACCTCGCCCTGATGAAAGAAGCCGGTATAAATACGATCAGGGTGTATTCGCCCATTGATGACAAAGCTGTTCTGGACGAAATAGATGCTGCTGGTCTTAAACTCATCATTGGTTTTGGCTACAACCAAAAAGGACACTTCGATATTTTGTCAGGTTCATATCTCGATTATATCGAAAAATACAAAACCCATCCGGCCATACTTCTTTGGGAATTAGGTAATGAGTATAACTACCATCCTGAGTGGTTTGGGGGGGATATGAAAAACTGGTATTCAGCATTAAATAATGCTGCGGCAAAAATCCATGAACTTGATCCGGATCATCCGGTTACCACTGCTCATGGAGATTTACCAAATAGCCAGACCCTTACCTTGTGCCCAAGTATTGATGTTTGGGGAATGAATGTGTATCGTTGGGATGATCCGGGCAATATTTTCCAGGAATGGAAAGCCCTTAGCGAAAAACCCATGTACCTTGCCGAAGCTGGTGCCGACAGCTATATGGCTGCCACCATGAATGGTTACGAAAAAGGACTGAATGAAAAAGCACAAGCCGATGCCACTAGAAATATTTTGGGTGATATTTTTAATAATACCGAGATATGCTCAGGTGTAACATTGTTTGCTTTTAACGATGAGTGGTGGAAAGCCGGCAACAACAACACCCAGGATCCCGGCGGCTGGGCTCCCGAAAGCGGTGGTGTTCCTTATGACGGCGCAGCCAATGAAGAATACTGGGGAATTGTAGATATCAACAGAAATAAGAAACAGGCTTTTGATGTGGTGGTGAATTTTTATACAAAAAAATAAACTAATAGTATCAAGAATATCGGCATTAAGCTTTCATTCAAAGCAAAATTGAATGACAAGACTCTTGGGAAAATCAAGATAGATCTTGAAGAAAAGAAAATTGGAAATGAACTTGATTAATACTGACGATTACTCATTTATAAATTATTTACTAACAAATAAAAATTTAAAATTATGAAGAAACTTTTATTAGGATTAATGATGCTTTTTGCAGTAACTTTTGCTTTCGCACAAGTAGCTGGAACATGGAAAGTTGCACCAGTAGCCGGTTCACTTGGTGTTGGCCCAACTCAAGGCGACATAAGCTGGTGGTCAATTGATGCCGCCGGTATTATTCAAAGAGACTGCTTTTTTGACGACAAATATGTTTTCAATGAAGACGGAAGTTTTAATAATGTTATGGATGATTGGACATGGGTTGAAGGATGGCAAGGTGTTGCTGCCGATCAATGCGATGTACCGGTTTACCCCCATGACGGATCAAATGCGGCAACATGGGTTTATGATGAAGGTGCTGCTACGCTAACTCTCGATGGTACAGGAGCATATATGGGAATTCCCAAAGCAGTTAATGGAGCTGAACTTACTAATCCCTCTCAAGCTCCTGCATCCATTACATATCTTGTAACAGCAATTAGTGCTACCGAAATGACACTTGATATTTCGTTTGGAACTGGATGGTGGCGTTTTATCATGGCCAAGGAAGCTGCATCCGGAGAAGATGCAAGCTTAAGCGACTTAAAAGTTGATGGAGAAACTATTGATGGTTTCTCATCAGGTATTGTTGACTATACTTATGGCCTTCCTGAAGGAACTGTTGATGTTCCTCAAATTACCTCTGCTACACCAACTGATCCTGCGGTAACCAGTGTTGTGATAACACAAGCAACAACAATTCCTGGTGATGCAACCGTTGTGGTTACTTCTGCCAATGGCAA
>CAZQIV010000288.1:0-3369 GCA_964593705.1 uncultured Lentimicrobiaceae bacterium
CGATGCCGCCATCGGCTGTGTGGGTGATGGCAGGATTTGTGCTTCCATTAAAAGTGAAATCACCGACATTTAGTTCACCGGCAAATGCTTTGGTTTCATTTTCAGCGTAAGCTACATTATATCCACGGCCTACCACAAAATTATCCTCAAAGCTGGTGTTCCAATTTCCTGAATTGTCTTTTACGCTTAGCCACAAGTAATCGGGTTCGGAAAATTTATAAAAGTCATCTGAAGAGCTTGGGGGGTCAGCAACAAATTCGGGTTGTATGGCCTGAGCCGCAACTGGTGAAGACAGGTAATGCCAACCGGCCTCCCCTGTGTATTGTGGTATATACCGTTCAACTATGGCCGAAGCGTTTACAGTTAAATTGCCATTGTCTATCAGTGATGCGTTGCCCGAAATGTTTGATTTTAAAATAATACTGTCACATTTTGCGCCTGGGTCTACAATTGTTGGATAATTTGCAAGGCCGGCATTTATTGTAACATCCGAGTATTCTTGGGGCACCATCCCATCGTCCCAATTAGATGCTGTGTACCAATCATTATCGGTAGCACCTGTCCACAAACCGTGTGTGCCAAAGCTGCCTTCTTGAATTGCAAAATCATCGATGATCCAAAAACGGTCAAGGTTCATACTTATCTTCCACCAAAAAGTTATATTGGAAGCACCATCTGCCCAGGATGAAATATCATACTGTTTCCAGCCCTCGTCATTTGATGGGTTCAGGTGGTACCAATGTTCGAGCAATATTTCTGTGGTCCCACCATCGGGACTTCCGTAAAAGTAGCCTTCCTGCCATTGGTTTGGATACCAAGCTTCCCAGTGGGTAAAAAATCTTACGTGTAGATCAGTTTTGCTTGTTCCGTCAAATGGTGGAGAATATAGAGAACCGATTCCACTATTATTATAATCTGCCAAGACACTATAACCTGAGTTCCCATCAATTACAGCTACGTTCCAGATGTCACCGTCATCCAACCAACCCCACGGAAATTCATTACTACTGTCAAAATTTTGGGAATAAGGGATATTTAGGGGTGGACTAGGGGTAGTAAAGGTACTTGGCCCAACCTGATAACTATATAAACCGCCACCACAATCGGAGCGGATATACCAATCATAGGTTGTCAAATAATTAATACTAGTTAATTGATAGGGGTTGTCGGATGTACTGATAATAACCCCGTTTCCAGGAACAAACCCGGTTTGCCCATATTCTATTTCCCAAACAGCTGCTCCCCCGTTCGACGTCCAGTTAAGCGTAGCTGAGTAAGCTGAAATGCCTGTTGCTTCTTGAAATGATGGTGCCGGGCATGTTGCAACAGCATCAATACTTATATCATCTAAATATACGTGTTCTGTATTATCTCCATAATAACGGAAACCGATATAAACAGTTTGATAGCAATAATTACCAATATATACGGATGTCTCTTGCCATTCGGTGTTTGAAAGTGGAACCGCTGTCCATGTATAATCATTTGGGTCTGTAGTTGTGGCAATGCCCCATTCCAGCAATTCGGTATCTGTATTTTCTTTTCTGTGCCAGAAAGTAAGTTGCCCGTAGT
This sequence comes from uncultured Lentimicrobiaceae bacterium, assembly GCA_964593705.1. Lineage (GTDB taxonomy): Bacteria > Bacteroidota > Bacteroidia > Bacteroidales > 4484-276 > SABY01. The sequence continues at coordinate 1,573 of CAZQIV010000288.1, forward strand.
TATAGTCGATTACGTGTTGTCCGGTAAACAAATACTGGTTGTAATCGGATGAGGAAGAACTTGAACTGAACCTTGCCGAAGAAGAGCCGCTTGTTGTATGGTTTTGTGCCGTGCTTTGTGTTATGTCGTTGCCAGCGCTTACAATTTTCGACCAGCAACCTGGAATAAATTCCCCCTCAAAATCTTCTTCCCATGGATAATCAGTATTTGCAACACATGTTGAAGTAAATGTTTGTGGCCCTATCCACACGCTGTAATCACCAGCTCCACAATCTGCCCGAACATACCAATCGTAAGTGTTATTGGCGGTCAAGCCGTTTAAAAAATAGGGATTATCTGTGATGCCCGTTAGCGTATTACCGTTACCCTGGGCGAACCCGATTTGCCCCCATTCTATTTCCCAGGTAGTTGCACTACCGGCCTCGGACCAACCCAGTTTGGCTGATGTAGTTGTAGCATAAGTTGTTGTTTGGGCCGATGGATAGAGACAGGAAGGTGTTTCTTCGATTGTAACATCATCGAGGAAACAATTATACCCAGATGAAGAATGGAACAGAAAACCGACGTAAACACTACTTTGGCCAATAGCCCCAGCGGGAAGGTTGTAAATTTTATTGCTCCAAGCATACTCATACCCAACAACCCGGGGATAAAAGTCACCATTGTTCCAATTAACACCATCAAGCGACCACTGTACTGTAACCCCTTCGGAAGGGTCAGGATCCAGATAACATTCATGCCAGGCAAACATAACACGGGCAGCCGTCATCCCCGATGTTGAAAACTCCGGGCTCTCAAGTCGTATTTCGTTTCCATCAGCAGTATAGGTAGAGTTAAACTCAACCATGTAACCCCCTTCATACGGCTCACACCAGGGAGTACCATAAGTAACATAATTCAACTCAGGTGCCCACCAACTAGTATTGACAACAATGGTTTCTGTCCAGCAATCCTTGCTAAATGAAGAATTGAAACCTTGTATAATTGGGAGTGAAACCATATTGCATGTTGTTGTAAAAATATCGGGCATTTCCCATAAACTATAATCGCCACTACCACAATCGGCACGTACATACCAGTCGTAAGTTGTGCTTGACGATAAACCTGTAAGCGTGTATGGGTTTGTTGTAATGCCTGTAACAACAGTCCCGCTCCCATGCGAAAAACCAGTGGGGCCGTACTCAATATCCCAAGTATTGGCCGTGCCATTTTCGGTCCAGCTTAAACTTGCAGAATTTAAAGTGATATTGGTGCTTGCCAGTGCTGTGGGTGCAGCACACGAGGCTATTTCATCAACAGAAATATCGTCGATACAGATATCACAATTGGAACCGTTCATATTTTCCATTCCCCGAAACCTTATTTGTGTTGCCACTGAGGAATATGCACTAATATTCACTGTAGCTTTGATCCAACCATTGTGCGGACCAAAGGCACCAACCCCTTCAGTCCAGGATGTACCATCAAAAACATCGATATATAACATGGAACCCGATGCACCCCTTCCTATCCAATACCAGAAAGATAGTATAGGGGTAGTTAGGGCAGTAACATCAAGTGGAGGTGTATCGAGATTTGTGGGACGGACATAGTCCGGGCCATCATCAACCCGGGCAAAATTGCCCGAATTAGTTGTATGGTCGTGATATGCCCCAAAACTTGCTAAAAAATCAGAAATCTCCCATATTTGCGTATAGTTTGGTATGCTATTGTTGGTCCAGCAATCTGGAGTACCGGCAATAGCATCGAAATCCTCTATCCAGGGGAATGATGTAACCGAAACACACGGAGTTGTAA
>CAZQIV010000289.1:0-3365 GCA_964593705.1 uncultured Lentimicrobiaceae bacterium
GTTGATAACTGCTTCTTATACTTATTTGTTACCCCTGTTTTTTGAGGGGATACCATGTTTACTCGAAAGAAGGTGTTTATCAATTCGTTGATGGAAAATTTATAAAAATTACTGAAACAGACTATAAAAATTTCAGGTTTGCTGGAAACGATAAACAAAATAGAAGTTGGTATTTCAGGACTTTCAAGAGAAAAAAAGATTTGTTTTTCACTGTTTCTTGCTACAGCAATAATGCTTTTAAAGAATTTGACTACGAACTACCTTGTGGTTGGTCGGTTTATGATGGCTTATACATATTCCCGGAATTTAAATTCATGCAGGATAGTTCAATATTTATTACTTCAGGAGAATTTATTGGTTACATGAAAACTGACGTTTTAACAGAGTTACCTTTCGAAAATCTGGAGATACCTTTTGATTATAGTTTTGGAAATGTTGCATTCGATGATAAAGACATATACTTTATCAGTTATAACACAGGAAAGGTGGAACGTGACAACCCATATAGAAACACTCACGTGTTCTTGCTAAAATACAATGGAATAGATTTTGAACTTTATTTGCCAAAAAATGAAATATTCAAATCAAAGCAAACAATTATTCGTGACATCCATATTGATAAAATGGGTAACATCTGGTTAACATCGGGGAAACCTCAAAATATTAGGTTTGCAGACAATAAATCATTTATTGTAAAAATTTCATCGCCAGAGAACATCGAAATTTTTGATAATGCACACGACAACAATCAAAGTTTTTATTCTATAATATTTGAAGACAGCCAGAGGAGAGTTTGGATCGGATCTTCACGTGATGGGATTTTTATGTATCAGTACAACAATTAAAGGCTGCCATTTCTTTCTTCAAAAAAAATTCCTGACATCGTGTTTACTTTTCAAAAAAGGCAACGATATATTTTCAGATGCTACGAATTAAGACAAAACATTTTATTAACACTAAAAAAGGAGAAATTATGAAAAATCTACAACTTATTATTTTGGGCTTGTTTATCAGTAGCCTTGCTTTTGCAGAAACCCATGTTCCAGAAGGAACAATTGTAGGGGAAACATGGACACGTAGTGGATCACCATACATTGTTGATGGTAACATAAGCGTTGCAATGCTAACAATAGAGCCTGGAGTTACGGTCTTGTTTAGTGGGAATTTCAAATTTGAAGTTACAGGAATATTAACCGCTGTGGGTGTTCCGTGTGATTCCATTGTTTTTTCGCAAGAAAGTGGCCTTGGGGGATGGAAAGGAATAAAATATACTAATACTGCTCCAGGTTCAGAAATGGCTTATTGTATTATCGAAAAGTCGACAGACCATGCTCTATACATTGAGAATAGCACACCAATTATCAGAAACTGTACTATCAGTAATAACTATTATTCTAAAAATCGTTATGCAAAAGGTGGAGGTATTTACGGATCTGGCAATGTCACACTAATTGATTGCTTAATTAGTGGCAACACTGCATATTCACACGGCACGAATGGTTCTCAGGATAGTCGAGGCGGTGGTATTTATGTATCAGGCACACTTAACCTAATTAGGTGCAATATTAAAGGAAATCAAGCTAAGGCGAGTGCAAGTTGGGGAACAGGAAAAGCATACGGTGGTGGAATTTATGTTAGTGGAACAATGCATATAGAAAACTGTTTTGTAAAAGGTAATCTATCAAATGGTGGTGGATGTTCTGGTGGTATGAGTAATGGATATGGTTATGGTGGTGGTATATATGTAAGCAATAATATCAATTTTAAAAATTCTGTTATTTCAAATAACACCGTAGCCGGGCATAATGGACGTACAGCAGGAGGAGTATATTTTTCAAATAGTGGGTCTTCCGAAATGATAAATTCCACTGTCGCCTATAATTCACATCAAGGCATTTATGTTAGTGGAGACTCATTGGCGGTAAAAAACTCAATTGCTTATTTTAATGGAGGAGCAGAAGTTTCCGGTAAAGTAAAAGCCACCTATTCTGATATTCAAAATGGTTTTGTAGGCGAAGGCAACATCAATTACAATCCTGTCTTTCAAAGCACCTCAGATTTAACAATCGTCAACGGTTCGCCGTGTATGAATTCCGGAGACCCAAGTGATGAATACAATGATGTTTGTTTTCCGCCATCCTTAAATGGAGCAAGGAATGATATGGGTGCGCACGGCGGTTCGGGGGCTTGTGGCTGGCTAAACGAACCTTCAGATATTGTTGTAGATTTTTCCTCTGACCTCACCTTAGGTACATGGCCTCTCACCGTTCAATTTACAGACCTTACCATCGGAGAGCCTTCCAACTGGAAATGGGATTTCGACAATGACGGGATTATTAATAGCTACGAACAAAACCCGGAATGGACTTACACGGAGCCTGGAATTTACACGGTATTATTAAGAGCATGTGATGGAGAAAACCAGGACACCGAAATCAAAACTGCTTACATTACCGTATATGAAAAACAACTTATCACCATCCCAGCCGGCTGGTCTGGCATCTCAAGCTACATCGAACCCAATGATGCTGATATTGAGAATGTATTTAACCTTATTGAAAATGAATTAGTCATCCTTCAAAACTATGATGGCATGTACTGGCCATCTGCCAATGTAAACACACTCGGGAGCTGGGACAGCCACGCAGGCTACCAGGTAAAAATGGAAACCCAACAGGATGTCATGATTACAGGATGGATGCAGGATGACTTAACCGTAAACCTTAACGCCGGTTGGAATTATCTGCCAGTGCTAAACTTCTGTGATAATTCTGTAGAAGACCTTTTTAGCGGACTTACCGGAAACTTGCAAATTGTAAAAGAAATTGCCGGAGGAAAAGTTTACTGGCCTACTTATGGTGTGAATACGCTGGATACCCTTTATCCTGGCAAAGCTTATTTTGGGCTAATGGATGAAGATGCAACGTTGACTTATCCTGAATGTGATGGAATGAAGGCTTCTGCAACAAAAAACCTAACAGGTTTTCAAAACCTGTTATGTTTACCCTGGAGCCTTCCAAACCCTTCGGCAATTTCACATAATATTGCCATGCCTGTTTCTGCATTAAAAGACGAGCAAATCCTAGCCGGTGATATCATCGGAGCTTTTGATGCCGAGGGTAATTGTTATGGAGCCACGCGATGGAATCACGAAAATACTTCCATCACCCTTTTTGGTGATGACCTGCTGACCAACGAGAAAGATGGCTTTAGCGAAGGCGAAGAATTATTTTTTAAACTGTTCTGCCCGGAAACAGAAAATCAATCTGAGCTGCTTGTCGAATTTGACCCATCCTTGGCAAATCATGATGGAACTTTTAGAGAGAATGCTTTATCAGCCATCAAATCAATGACTGTTAACTCTA
>CAZQIV010000290.1:0-3316 GCA_964593705.1 uncultured Lentimicrobiaceae bacterium
AGTTAAACTATTCCCGAATCCTGCAAAAGGTGTTGTGAATATTTTGCTTCCTTCTTATTCGATGAGTTCGCTTGTTGAAATCTCGAATACTGAAGGTATGGTAGTTAAACAGATTCAATTAAGCACCCAAAGTTCTGCAATAGATGTTTCTGATCTTTCAACAGGCATTTATTTTGTAAGGGTTAAGTTTGCATCTGAAACTGTAATTAAAAAGTTGATTATTCGATAGTATATTATTAATAGTAAATTAAAACCCCGGAACAACATTCACTGTTTCGGGGTTTTATTTTTACCGCTTAGGGCTAATAGATTCTGCTCTATCGGTTGATGGATTGCAATGTTGGTGGGTTTAAAATTTATGATGATTGTGTGAGCTTGTCGGCTTTATCGCAAACTAGTAACCTACAGTTTTTTCGGGTTTAACTGAGTGGCTAAAACAGTCTATTTTTTAGGTTCTACTACTATTTTAGTGGAAAGAAACTTTTATTTCCAAATTCTAAACTCCTTACTTAACGTTAATCAAGTGTCGTGAATAATGCATCTTAGTGCATCTTTGTGCTCTCAGTGCCTTAGTGGTAACTTTTTAAAAATCAACACGTAGACACTTAGACCACTCAGAGACACTAAGAAAAATAAAATAATTTAAACATGATAATGACGACACAATAATTTTCGATAAAAAAATACATAACTAATAGATTTACAATTAATAGGTTAAGGGTTCTGGAATTTATTTACACAACAAAATGGACATACACATTTTATCGTAGCCTCGATCTGTACCCACGTAAATAGCAGTAGTACCATTTTTTAAATGATCCGCTTTACCGGGCAATAGTAATTTTTGGTTTGGGAAAGTCCCCCTTTAGGACTGCCTCGACGCTTAGGCGGTGGATTTAGGTAGCTTTTTAAACTGGTCGCAATAATAAAAATTTTATTTCTTAAAAAAGTTCTATTTTTGAAAAATATCTCAATAATACTAAAATCTTACCAAGATTATAGAAATGTAATGTTTCATAAATATTTGAGAAGTGTTTTATGTGTTTATTTGAAATATTTTTATTGTTTCTAAATTGAATTCAAATAATGCTGTACGCATGATTTACAAAAGATTTGTTGTATCTCGCATGGATGTTAAAAAAAGTTAATATCAGCTAAATAAACTTATCGACTTTTTTAAAGTCAAAATTCCTTTGTATGTTTGTTAAGCTTAGGAAAGTAGTATGTTTAGCATACATTTTAGAGCTTATTGCCTAAGGATCAGTATGATTAAGAGGTATTATCAATCAATCGAAATTACATTGATTGTAATTTACAATTAATAGAAATATAGTCTAACTTATTATAAATTAATCATTTAAAATAACATTTTATGAAAAAAGTGTACAATTTATTAACACGGTATTACATTTTTACCATTGTAATACTATTGATGGGTAGTGTCACCGGGGCTTTTGCGCAGCCTGTGGCTAATGCCGGCCCTGATAGAACCATTTGCGAAAATAAAACGCTGACTTTGTCTGATGCAACTGCAAGTGGTTATGGTAATCTCCTTTGGGAAACCAGTGGGAATGGAACTTTTAGTCCAAGTACCCTTGTATTAAATCCGGTTTATCATCCGGGAGATACTGATTCTGGTTCTGTGGAACTAAAATTAACGGCTTCTGCACCTGGTTTTTCCGATGCTGTCGATCCAATGATATTGATACTAAGTGAACTGCCGGTTCCTTATGCCGGGGTTGATGCCACGGTTTGTAACGGCAATAATTATCAAATAACAGGAGCCACCATTACCGGGGGCGCTTACGGTTACATGGCCTGGAACGGCGGTTGGGATGGTGTTTTTGTTAATCCAACGGATTTAAACCCGGAATATCAACCAGGGCCAAATGATTTATTTAATGGTCAGGTTACACTAAACCTTGTTGTTAACCCAAGCTCACCTTGTTCTACTCCTCAATATGATGAATTTGTTCTTACTTTTAGTGATGAAATTTCTGCTGATCCAGGAGCTGATGGAGCTATATGTGCAAATGAAACCTTCACCTTAAACGGCTCAACTGTTAATGCCACCTCCTACACCTGGTCAACAGATGGTGGTGATGGTACTTTTGATGATCCAAATGCTTTAAGTACATTTTTTACTCCGGGAAGTGGTGATATCGCAGCCGGAAGCGTTACAATTGTTTTAACTGCAGATAATCCATACTGTGATCCTGTTCAGGAAGATCTTTATCTTACAATAAATGCCTTACCTGTTATGACTTGTCCAGGTGATTTTGCTGTTTGTGTTTCAGGTGATCCTGTTACCTTAAGTGGTGGGCAACCTGCAGGTGGGCAGTACAGTGGCAGTGGTGTAACTGCCGGAAAATTTTATCCATCCATCGCTGATATCTACGATATCACCTATACCTATACTGATCCTGCAACCGGGTGTAGTGATGATTGTACATTTGAAATAACTGTAAATGATTTACCAGATGTTAAATGCCCGGCTGATTCCTCAGTATGTAAAGATGAAAGCGCATTTGCACTAAGCGGGGCAATACCTGCCGGTGGTACCTATACAGGAACCGGGGTTAGTGCTGGTAATTTTGACCCCTCTGTTGGTGTGGGTACATACACCATAACCTATACTTACACCGATCCAAGCACAACTTGTACTGATTCCTGTGATTTTGATATTACCGTTGCCGCACCCCCAACAGTAGTAACCGGCATTGACCAAACTGTTTGTGAAGGCGTAGTTGTTCAGTTAGCTGCTACTGTAAGTAATGTATGCGCTATCTTTTGGATACCAATCATTGGTTCGGATGGATTTAGTGATCCAACAATTGCTAATCCAACCTATACCCCAGAGGCAAGTGATTATATGTTTGGTTTTGTTATTCTTGCAGTTAATGTTGGGGGATGTACTCCCTGTACTAATGGAACTAATGATTTTATAACAATTTATTTTAAAAAGCCACCTGTTGCCGATGCTGGTGCAGGTGGAACTATATGTGAAGAAGGCTTTTTCGACCTGAATGGTTCTGTAGATTATGCCTGTGGAAGTTTATGGATATCAGATGATGCAAGCGGTGTATTTGGTGATGTCACCACCCCGATTACGAGTTATACCCCTGGTACAGCAGATTCGACAGCCGGATTTGCAAGCCTGACACTTATTGCAAACTATTGTGCTCCATGTGATGAAAACGACTCATCGGATGTTGTAATATTCCTCCAAAAGAATCCAACTGTTGATATCCTTTTCGATACAGATACAGTTTGCGAAAATGCCGAATATGATTTTGCCGGCAAAGTAAGTTATTCG
>CAZQIV010000291.1:0-3283 GCA_964593705.1 uncultured Lentimicrobiaceae bacterium
CAGCAGCAAAAATATCGTTAACATGTTAGCGTTAGTGGTTTTTTAAGAGCCTAAGAGCACTAAGTAGCACTAAGTAGAAAAAGGAAAAAATAATTGAATTTGAGACAGATTAAATTACTAACAAAAAAACCGCGATCAGAGTTAACCGCGGCTTTGAGTGCTATGAAATTTCTGAATTAAAATTCGTATTTATTATCTTCGATGAGCTTGTCGGCAATGCGGCGGCGTGCATCTTTTACATTTACAGGTGCAACTTTGGTAAGTGTTTCAATTTTTGCAATCAATGCATCACGCAGTTCGCCTTCGGCAAATGAGTTGATGGCATCGTGGCCGGCTTTGCGGATCAATCCTGCAGCATCATAAATAAACACATCCACAATGTCCCTGTATATCATGGTGGCCTCTTCACCCCTGATGCCTTCGAGTTTTTCAAGTCGTAATAAGGAAGATTCAGCGGGGTAAACCTGCATAATGATGTCGGACACATTGAAAAGGATTTCCTGTTCAGAAGTCAAGTTCCGTTTGAAGGTTTCTGAAATTGTTCCCAACAGTAACAATGCAGCTTTCTTGAAGTTTCTAACATAGTATTTCCTTTCTTCGTAATAACCCTCTGGCACATTGGTGTCGAAGCCATCGCTGAATTCTTTTTGTATTGTATTGGAATAGCGGGTAACATTAAAACCTTCTTTTAGTGCTTTTTTGATGGTGGTATCTACAACCAGCATTCGGTTAATTTCGTTGGTTCCCTCGAAAATCCTGTTAATTCGTGAATCGCGGTAAGCACGGTCAACTGGAGTTTCGGATGAAAAACCCATACCGCCAAAAATCTGAACGGCTTCATCCACGATATAATTGAGCGATTCGGAGCCAAACACTTTAAGGAAGGCGGCCTCGATGGCATATTGCGCAATGCCATCGATTGTAGCCTCACCTTTTGGTTTTCCTGCTTCAAGCAACAGCCCGATGGCAGTGTCGATATTTGCCGACACACGGTAAACGGAAGATTCGGTAGCCCAATTTTTGATGACTTGCTCGCCAAGTTTGTGCTTAATAGCTCCAAAGCTTGAAATACTCTGTCCAAACTGTTTACGCTCATTGGCATAATTTACTGATTGGGTTATGGTACGTTTGGCAGCGCCGAGGACTGTTCCGCCCAGTTTTATCCTGCCCATGTGCAAAATATTGAGTGCGATACGGAATCCCTGGCCACGTTTGCCAAGCAGGTTTTCAACTGGAACCTTGCAGTCGTTAAAGAATATCTGGACTGTTGAAGAACCTTTGATTCCCATCTTTTTTTCTTCGGCATTGAACTTAATACCGGGGTAGTTGCGCTCAACGATGAAAGCGCTCATTACGCGGTCGTTGTCGATTTTGGCAAATACTATCATCACATCAGCAAAACCACCGTTGGTGATCCACATTTTCTGGCCATTGAGCATGTAATGCTTTCCATCCTCTGAAAGCACTGCACGTGTTTTCCCCGAGTTGGCATCGGAGCCGGCATTGGGCTCAGTGAGGCAATAGGCCGAGGTTAACTCGCCCGTGGCCAGTCGGGGGATGTATTTTTGTTTCTGCTCATCGTTGCCATAATAAAGGATGGGGAGTGTTCCAATACCTGTATGTGCCGAGTAGGCCACCGAAAAAGAATAGCCTGCACCCATGTATTCGCTGGCAAGCATCGAGGTTACAAAATTTTGCTCGAAGCCTTCATATTCTTCAGGAACCGAAACTCCCAGCAATCCAAGCTCTCCTGATTTTTGGAGTAGCCATTTCATCAGGCCTTCTTCCTGTGCATCTATCCTGTCGAGGCTTGGATAAACCTCGGTTTCCAGGAAATCGGAACAGGTTCCTGCAATCATTAATTGCTCCTCTGTAAACTCTTCGGGGATAAAAATATCTTCCGCTTTGGTCTCCTTTATCAGGAATTCACCACCTTTTAAAATGTTTTCGTTTGCCATGTTTTATATATTTATAATTATTGTCAAAAAATTTGTCCGCTAGCTGGCGGAGGTCATCCCGAAAAGTAGAAAATTTTCAATTTTCGTAACTTTTCGAGGATGCTCGAAAAAATATGAAATCAAAGATTTCTGTTTTTTCGGCATTAAGCTTCGCCGTCATTAGTAGTCAAATGGCTTCGCCGTCATTAGTGGTAATTAGGCTTCGCCGTCATTAAAAGTCATTCATTGTACATTGTAAATCGAATTCTAAATTCTATCCTCTCCCTTCTCCCATCCAACCTTTCCCTTCTCCCATCTCCCTTCTATCCTCTCCCTTCTCCAAAAAAATTTGTGCAAAGATAATATTGTGATTTTATATTGCAAGTGCTTAAAAATCCGGTTTTAAAAGGATAGCATTAATAGCGTGATGATTAGTGAGTTATGGACTAAATAGTGCGCATCCATAAAGTCGTCCTTTTTTAATAATCTAAAAAAAAACATTACTAAAAAGACAGGCTCTAAATACTTGTCAAAACAATAAAGCAATACTTTTGCATTTGTTTTAATGAAAATGGACAAGAAAAAGAAAATAAACCGGAAGACATTTTTTAAGTGGGCTGGCCTGGCTTTGATAATACCATTGTTCAAAGTTTGGCAAAATACGGTTTCGCGCGATAGGGCTTTTGCATCATCACCTCAATCCCTTGAAATTGAAAGTGATTTGCCCGATGGTATTTATTTTCACAATCGTGTGATATTGATTAAAGAAAACAGTGTTTTAAAATTATTCTCCTCTAAATGCACGCATCTGGGCTGTACAATCAATAAAGTAGAAAATGGTGAACTGGTTTGCCCCTGCCATGGATCGAGGTATAGTTTTGATGGAGTTCCTGTAAAAGGTCCCTCGGTAAAACAACTTACTGAAATAGATTTCGAATCTGATTTTTTGGAGGATAGGATTGTATTGCGATACAAGCTCTGATTGTTTGGCCGGGGAGGGTATAAAAATAGGAATGTTTTTAATTGTTGCGGTGTTTTGTATGGCGGTTCGCGGTATGGGGAAGTTGAGATTTCGATGCTTTACCTTATTATTACGGGATAATTTCGAGACCTTTTTCAATAACAATAATAATGTTCAGTTGTTTTGCAATCAACAATACCTGGTGGTAGGTTTCTAAATTCGGATCTCCTTACCCATTTCGTAGAAATCAAGTAGTTACAGCAATGTTTTCGTAAATTTATATGTCGCAAAATCCATCTCGAAGAATACTTAGTGTTTCTTGGTGCCTTGGTGTCTTATATGTTTGTATTTTTTTATGATTAGCAAAATTATGGAAACTTTTCGA
>CAZQIV010000292.1:0-3271 GCA_964593705.1 uncultured Lentimicrobiaceae bacterium
TTAATCCCCTCCCATCAAGGGAGGGGAGAGAGAGGTTTTCATCAAGGGAGGGAAATTCACCCGCTTGAAATGGGAAAGAGTCTTTTAAACTTAGTTTTCTGATCAGTGTCTGAACGAAAACCTCGAAATATAGTTTTCAAGTTTTGGCCTTAAATCTTCAAGGCTTTGAAATTGCGTTGTTTTTTAATCCAAAATCCGCAATCCCTGCCCGACGGACGGCAGGCGGGCAAAATCTAAAATTGTGCCTGAACCGGCTTTTCGTTCAGGCACTAATTATTCCTTTAAATACGGCTTGCCCAGGGATGCAGGAGCCGCCTCGGAAAAGACCCTGAGTATTGATTCAATAGTCTTTTTGTCTTCTGCCCATCGAAGCACGGATTCCTTGCGGACGAGGTACATTAATAAAAGTGTAAAAATCATCAAGGGAAAGGGTGCAATTTGAAAAACCTGTGCAGGAACAGACGGAATCCACCCCTGAAAATATATTCCCATAACCTGTAAAAAAGAAAAGAGGTATGCCCCTATAGCTGCCCTTACAGGATGCCACCCCCCAAAAATTACCAATGCCAGGGCAATCCACCCAGATCCCTCAGCGCCTTGAGGCCGTCCCCACCCGGGTTTGGTATAAAGAGAAAAGGTAGCGCCTGCAAGACCTACAAGTGCCCCCCCAAAAATTGCATAAAACATTTGCCTCTGCCGGGGATCAATACCCCTTGCATAGGATGCCTTTGGATGTTCTCCCACGGAGCGCAGTTCAAGGCCTAATGGAGTTCTATATATGTACCACCAGCATACCCCGATCAGGATCATGCTCAAATATACCGGTATGCTTTGATTGAAAATAATTTTCCCTAATAATGGAATATCACTTAAAAATGGTATTGGGTGAAGGATTGCCTGGGGTCCAATTATTCTTGAATACGGGTTGCCGAGAAAATATGCAAGGTCCCTTGCCATGAGTGTTAAAACAAATCCAACGGCGACCTGGGATTGCCTGAGATAAATACTAAAAAAAGCAACTATAGCGGCCACACTTGCGCCTACAATAGATGCTGCGGCAAAACCGTTTATTATGCTGTTTGTCTTAAGGGCCACAGCAAAGGCTACCATGGCGCTCAATAATATAGATCCATCCAATGAGAGATTAATAATTCCTGTTTTTTCAGTGATTGTCTCTCCAAGGGTTGCAAGCAAGATAGGTGCAGCGCCTGCAACTACACCGGATAATAACAATGTCAAATCCATTTCCAAAGCCCTAACCCGGATCAACCGGAAAAAATTCTCTCGCAAAGGCGCAAAGTCGCAAAGATTTTTTATAAACATTTTTTCATCATCTTTCCCTTTGCGAAGTTAGAGAAGATGACGCGTTTTTGATTTTCTATCCGTTTTAAACACAAATTTATTTATAAGGCCCTAAGTGTTTCCTCTCATACTTTTTTCCCTTACCCTCCATGCGTAAATTGCAAGGGTTGCCATTACAAGTGTCCCCTGGATTACACCGCTTAAAGATGAATCAAGGTGAAGCATCATGGGCAATTGAATGCTCCCAACGTTTAGACAGGCAAAAAAGAAGGCAATTGCCGAGGCAATCCACACATTGTAATTAGCAACCATAACCACTAAGAGCGCCAGGTAACCATAATTGCTTGATATAGCAGGCAGAAGACGATGATAAACGCCTGTGACCTGTATATTGCCCGCAAGGCCTGCAAATCCCCCTGCAAAAATCATGGCAAAAATCATGAACCTGTTTGGCTTCAATCCGAACAGAAAGGCTGCATTCTGGTTACCGCCGATTGCCTTTAGATTTAATCCTATGCGTGTATAACCTAAAATTAATGCAGTAAAAAGAATAGCAACCAGCGCAAAAGAGAGGCCTGTTGGTGAAATTCTTATAAAAGGCAGGTGAGAAAGCCATAACTCCCTTGAAAAGGGTTCAGTCCCACTCATAGAGGCTACCCCGGGACGGCTCCATGGACCAAATATCAACCAGAGCACTATTCCCTGGGCCATGAAATTCATTCCTAAACCGGCAAAAATCTCATTAACTCCGCCTTTTGTCTTCAAAAACCCTGCAATAATTGCCCATAAAGCTCCGCCTGCTATTCCCGCCATAAAAGACAACCCTATAAAAAGAAAGGGTATTGATGCAGCTCCGTCGAAACGCAAAATTGCCGTTGAAAATATTGCCCCCATAATCATTTGGCCTTCGATACCAATATTCCATAACCCTATCCTGAAGGTATACAAAAGTCCGCACCCACAAAGTGTTAGTGGTATCCAGACCGTTATGACATGGGCCAGTTTTATCCAGAAGCCTAATGATCCTTTCAGTATTTGATAATAAGCGGCAAAGGGTGGAGCGCCTGCTATAAAAAGTATCAGTGAGGTAAAGGCAAATAGGCCGATTAAGATTACTGAAAATTCACGGCTATATCGAAAAAATATTTTAGGATTTATTTTTACAGACATTTTTATAAATCAAGTCTTACCTGCAATTGCTCGTCCCAGTTCATTTATATCTGTTTCAACTGTCCTGACATCTTTAACAATATGACCATCAAAAAAAACCAGCACACGATCAGCAAACATAAGTATTTCATCAATTTCCGAGGAGGAAAATACTATGCTTGCGTTCCGCTCACAATATGAGCGCAGATGCCTCTAGGTCCAGTGCACGGATTCCACATCAAGTCCCCTTGTTGGATTTTCAAGGAGAAGGATGGTCGGATCAACCGGCAAAAAGGAAAGGAGAAGACGCTGCTGATTTCCCCCGGACAAATATTCTACCGGCAATTGAGGCACCCCTTTAATGTGAAAATTTTCAATGATTTTTCCAGCCCTTTCATCAGCATTAGTTCTTCTTAAAAAAAAGTTTTTTTCATTGTGTTGAAGCACATAATGTTCTGCAATGGTAATTCCTGATATCAAACCTTCCTCCAGACAAACTGCCCTCCAAAAATATGGCAGGTAAATTTGAGGCCTTTAGGCCGAGTTTTTGAAATTTAACGAAGTATTTCATGAATCTCAAAACGGGCAGCATGATTGAGTAAAAGGACTTTTTACGGGACCATCAATTTTAAGATACAATGGGTTGTGAACTGCCTCTCAGTCATCTTTTACTAATTAAAAGGCAAACATTTTCTGCAACGCTCTTTAATACTCTATCCCGCCATATTTGTAGATTATAGTATCCGTCACTATTTTTAAATATCTGCGGCTTATTTATCATTTCAAGATACAAATTACTGAAGCGCACCATAACCCTTGA
>CAZQIV010000293.1:0-3224 GCA_964593705.1 uncultured Lentimicrobiaceae bacterium
TTACGATACATCTCAAGTTAGCAGTTTGGCAGGAGTGTAGAGGTTGGTGGTGGATATCTCTTTGTCAATATTGGACAATCGACCTCGTGGGTTAATCGGTGGGTGTCCCCAATTATCCCACAATTACCCCAAATTGCCTATGCTGTCTGATTCAGATGTTTATCATCGGAGCAATAAGCTTTTTGATCGTAGGGCATTCACACGTACGTAAAAAATGAAATAAAGTTTCTTTTTACTGGTCGATGATGCTGCAGAGACTTACGAGAATCCGCCGGCTCTTGAACTTTACTTATAGTGAAATTAAAATAATATTTTATGCGTAAAGCAAACAATATATTCCGAATTTACAAATTGATATAGCGAATTTGCCGACCCCAAGCCCTATGCGTCAAACGGATCGTGATAAACCGGATAATATGGCGTGATGAATCGGTGAAAGGGTCAGCTGACTGCTTGCAGGAACCTTAAAGGAGCATAATCGGATGAGAAAAATGCGAATTATCACTCTGACCTTCCTGAGCGCAGTGATTCTGACAACTTTTTTTGCCTCCCAGGCTCGGGCGTCCCTGGAAAGTGGTGTGCCCTTTCAAACTTGGGTTAACAGCATGTCCTTTACAAATATCGATATCTTGGTGCCGGAAGGGGCCACCAGGCTGACGGTTTCCATCTCTAATGGAAGCGGTGATCTGGATCTTTATCTCAAATATGGAAGCCCGGTATCAGGGAGTACTATTGCCGAAATTGACGCCGATGCGGATATCCTTTCAGACGGCCCCAGCGCCGACGAAACCATATCGATAACCCCAACCACAACCCCGGCTCTGCGAGCCGGGACATGGTATGTGGCGACGCTGAATCTCAATGACGAAACGACCTCATTTACCATCACTGCAACCATAGAAAAGGCAGCAAACCCGGTGGATTTGGGATCGGTGGTAGTAGGCCAGACGACCCAAAAATCTATCGAGATATCCAACCCCGGAACAGCAGACCTTATCGTAACCTCCGTCGGTGTCACCGGAACCGACTTGACCATGTTCAGCACAACCCATAATTGCATCACTGTCCGTCCTACAGAAACCTGCATTGTCAGCATCACCTTTTCCCCAACATCATCTGGAGTAAAAAGCGCCCAACTAAACCTCTATTCCAATGACCCTGATACCCCCACCCTGACCATACCCCTTATCGGCACCGGAATCGCGGACCCCGTCGGAGATGTCCTCCCCTTACCCACTGGCAAAACCAATTACCCCGCCTACTCCCCGACCGTTTCAGCTGCAACCGGGATAAACCCAGCAACATGCAAGCCGATTGGCGTCGGAGATCTGGCCGCAGATGGCGAAACCGTAAGTGTCGAAATTAAACTTGAAAAACCTTCCGGCCCCTATGATGCCTATCTGGCTCTACAGGCTCCGGCTCTTGACCCGAATGAATTTTTTATGCTGGGTCAGGATGGAATTTTTCACCCGCTCTCCCAATCTGGACTCGTCAAATGGAAGCAAGCATCCACAGGAAATATTGATGAGAAGCCTTTCGGAGATTTCCCCGTCTCTTTGCTCCCCGGCGGCACCTACAATTTCAATTTCATGCTGACTCCGGCAGGCTCCCGCGACGCATACTATTTGTGGGAAACCTCCTTTTTCGCTCCTGATCCCTCACTAAACGTCCCCGACGGCAGTGCCGGTCTTTTTAACGGTACACTTGTCGTGCCCAACGCCACGATTATCTACCAAGGACAAGAGTATCAAGGATCAGCTCCTATCCCCCCGGATTCTCTGGTCGGCATCGTCCGCGACGAAAAGACCTACCTTTACCATACAAGCTTGGGCCAAGTTGTGGTCTCCGATGAAACTACAAGGCGAGCAGTCGGGCATTTTGTTATGGGTTCTGCAACGCGAATGACACAACCACAATCTATCCGCTCGGGGTTCGCACCAAACAGTGACAACATCTTGAAGGTTTCGACTAGCAAGAGGCTGAGAACTGGTATAGAGCTTCAACGTCTTGCCAATAAGGTGATAAAAGCAAACAACAATCAGCGACGCTGGGCTGCTGTCAAAGGCACCGACGGTAGCGGCCCCTATTTTATTCCCCCTGTCAGTCGCTACGTAGATGACAATCTCTTACTCATGCTCGGTAGCGAACTTCAGTGGAGCCAAGATTGGTTCAACGCTAGTAACATCCATGAAAAGATTTTTTATCCAGAATCAGATTCCCTGATCATTGAGACATACGCCGCCGCCTGGAGCCCGCTTGCCTATTTTCTGGAAGGATGCACTAATATCGGTGATGCTGTGTATTACTATTTTATGGGGCAATCGCCACCATCCCCTATAGCTATACCAATAGACGGTTTAGATCTCCGCAATCAAAAAGATGCTGCCCTTGGTATAGCTCTGGATCGAATCGACTTGGCCCACATGCTAATGGATGGAGTCAGGAACTTTTATGCGGCTGCAGATGTAACTGAAGGAGGTGAAATATTTGTCAACATGTGCTGCAACCTTGCCACGTCAATGGTTCACACTTGGTACTGTGGTGAAGCTGGGAGCTCAAATGCCTCAGCTAGCTTCAGAGCTTTTATTGTAGATGCTGCCGGCGATCTTACTAACATTGGTATCGTGTTATGCGGAGGTATGCCATTTACGACCCTTGTGGACGTTATTGCTGCTTTTAATTATATCATTGAAGGGGCCGTTATTCATGATACAGACGTCTTAGGTCGCTGGGCTTATGACGAAATCCGCGTGGAGCCGGAAGACATCAACGTTATTGGAAGCTGGTACTGGTGTGACGATAAAAACTGTTCCCATGCTTATGAACCTGGAGAGGGAAGACAGAACATGCTACTATACGGCTCTGAGAGAAATAATGAAGCATCTGTAGATGGGTTCGGCGACGGCAAGTGGACATTGCAAGGTCCCATTTTGAAGGTAGTGGTAACTAATATAGATGACCGTACATATACTTTTGAAGGAAAAGTCGATGGAGGAGAAATAACAGACGGTATATTCAAGGAAACCAGTAATTTCCCTGTAGATAAAATAAATCATTGCTGGTTTGCGACAAAATATAGATAGAGTGAAGTGTAAGAACTATTCGGGGTAGGAGTGAGACTAAAATGGTCAACGTTCAGTTTTTAAAATCAATATGCAGGTAAGACATTGCCAGTGGCAATGTCTTACTTTTACCAGTTTATCCAAATTAGAGCTTTTCTGCGA
>CAZQIV010000294.1:0-3162 GCA_964593705.1 uncultured Lentimicrobiaceae bacterium
CCAAGGACAAAAAGCACATCGTTAGCACAAAATGGCATGTTTACGTTTGGATTGGATATTATTTGTGAGTCTCGACGTACTGCCAGTACTGTAACTCCATATTTCTTTCTCAGCTCAATTTCAGCTAAATTTTTTCCAACTAAAGGTGATCTTTCAGTAATCCTCAACGTACTGATTTCAAAATCAGGAAGCTGAAGGTCTAAATCGGAAAAAGATAGCGAGTCCCTGGAAAGACTTCGAAACATCTCGTAACCATCTGATCGCACTTCAGCGACGAGCTTTTCGATTTCATCTCTGGGTATAAGATACTTTGCCAAAACGCGAGAAAAGATTGCTACTGAAGTTTCAAGCTCCTCTGGGATGACTTCGTTTGCCCCCAATTCATATAAGGGCTTCATTTCCTGGAGATAGCGTGTTCGTATGATTATATGAGCCTTTGGGTTGAGTCTCCGGGCGATTTCGGTAATTCTACGTGTTGCGGCGCAGTCGGCGATGGCTACAATTACCACCATTGCATCTCTAATGTCTGCGTGCTGAAGCACCGCCTCCTGGGTTGCGTCGCCATAATGAATCGGTTCACCCTCTGCCTGTTGGTTTCTTACCGTTTCCGGGTTCATTTCAATGACGTTATAGGGGATACCCGATAACCGTGCGGCTCGTGCTACATTTCTACCATTGACTCCGAAGCCGATTATAATGAGGTGGTCTTTCTTACCCTTAACCTTTATTTCTGAAACAGGATAAAAACCCGATATTAACCTTTTTGGCAGCGGCAACCGCAGAATCATATCTGCTGCGCGTGGCGCCAGTGTTATGATGAATGGTGTCGCCGCCATGCTAAGTACAGAGAAAGCCAGAAACATCTGATAATTATTTCCGGCAAGCAAACCATGTTCAACTCCGGCCCTGGATAGAATAAAAGAAAATTCACCAACCTGACTGAGTGCAAGGCCAACCAGAATCGAAGTGCGAAAAGGAAATCCTAATAAAACTGTTACAAAACAGGCAATGATAGATTTTAAAACCAAAACTCCCAAAGCGATCAGCGCAATAGTTCCCGGTTGCTGGAAAAGGAAACCTACATCCAGCAGCATACCAATGGAAACAAAAAAGAAGCTTGTAAAGACATCCCGAAAGGGTAAAATATTCCCGAGTGCCTGATGGCTGTATTCAGATTCGGAAATGATCAATCCCGCTAAAAACGCACCCAGGGCAAGGGATAGCCCTGCCTTAGAAGTTAGCCACGCAACACCAAGGCATATTACAATCACGCTTAATAAAAAAATTTCTTGATTGCGTGTTCTTGTGATTTGATAAAATACTTGGGGCACAATCCATTTAGCGCTGACCATCACCAAAAGGATTATACCTATTCCTTTGGCCAGAAGAACGAGGAGGGATTCACCTAAATTCCCTGTTGAACCAGCCAGTAGCGGGGTGAGCAGGATCATAGGAACAATAATAATGTCCTGAAAGATCAGAATGCCAAGAGTCGTACGCCCGTGTGGACTATCAACTTCGGCTCTTTCCTGGATTAGTTTGAGTACAATCGCCGTGCTACTCAGGGCTACGAGGAATCCGATGAAGACCGCCTCACCAAAAGCTTGGCCAAACCACCTGGCTATGAAAAAAGTAGCCAAAAAGGTCAGCAACACCTGAAGCGAGCCGCCTATCAGGACGGACTTCCTGATTTGCAGCAGCCTTTCAAGTGAGAACTCGATTCCGATGGTAAAAAGCAATAAAACAATACCGATTTCAGCAAAAATTTCAACTCCATGAACTGCCTTTACCAGCCCAAAACCGTAAGGCCCGACTAATATCCCCGTGAGTAAAAATCCCACAACTGGCGGCAAGCGAAGCCGATGGCAAATAAAGAGGACCGCTATGGCCAGTCCAAATATAACGACAATGTCATTTAGCAGCGGTATTTCCATATTCTAATTTACCTTCTAATTCATATCGAAAAGTCCAAAGCAATAAGACGCGCAATGCATATCACTAATTTCTCTTTGCACGAGGCACCTAACGACAAGGGCAACTTGTCGCCGAATTAAAAACACAGGAATCGATTAAATGACGAATTTGAATGAAGTCGTAGAGCCGGAAAACCGCGCAGAGTTAGGCGGTCAAGTTGACCCCATTACTATGTCATTTCGCTTTCTGTGCCTGGAAATAAAGTACACCCCCATTTGTGTCGTAACGACTATACATAAGACCATTATGAGAACAGACCTGTTCAATGTCCTCTTCAGTAAAAGAATGAAGGCCTCGCTTATTTGAAATCTTCTTCCATGTAGCATCAAAATCCTTGCTGATTCCAACAACAGGCGTACTGCATACAAATACGCCACCTTTCGTCAGTACCTTCGCTGTTTCTGCAATGGCCAATTGATATTTTGGGATCATATGCAGGGCGGTATCCAATAAAATGAACTCAAAAGATTCATCCCCTAAAAGAAGCTCTTCGGCGTTTCCCTGAATGAGCCTGAATTTTCGAAAAGATTTCTTTTTTGCCTTTTTCACCGCCTGCTTGAGCATGGCATATGATAAATCGAGGCCGGTATATTCGTTGCTGCTATCAAAGTGAGGGATTGCGCCTCCTGTCCCACAGGCGATATCAAAAACATGCGAACTCTTTACCGGTGAAATTAAGTTTTTCAGTAATTCGCGGTGCCGCTGAGGGTCGGCCTTATGTAGGCGCGGCCGCACAAATTGGTCTTGGGCAAAGTCATACAAGAACATTAAGAAACCAAACTTTTTAAGCCTCAGTAAGTTTTCTTCCGATAGCTCAGGAGGCAGTGCCTTTATTATGCCATTTTTATCAGGCGAAGGAAGAATTTCTTTTTCCATGTAAATCTCCTATATTTGCCATTCATTTGGGACATAACTTTGCTATTGCAGGCCTCGAAAAGCCATCGCAGCCATCGCCTTCGGTCCCTGGGCATACTTCAGCAAAAATTCTTTCTTATGGCAGCGATGGGTAATGTGCCAAACATATCCAGGAATGTAATACTGATTCGCTCTTGGCATTTCCTGCCATCTTTTTTAAATGGTCCTTTTTCATGGCAAAAATGGTATTCTAAGCCCAAAAACAGGGCGATTCTTAGATTATTGCTTCAGTATTTCAAATAGTTGTCTTGGTCCTGCGACGTCAGCCGCAGC
>CAZQIV010000295.1:0-3159 GCA_964593705.1 uncultured Lentimicrobiaceae bacterium
TTGGCAGTCTTCAGTCCCGAAAAATAGAAAATCTATGATTTTTGTAATTTTTCGAGGATGCTCGACCGTAGGTCGGCATTGACAGTCCACAGTCCATAGTCTTTAAAAACTGCCTACCTAGGACAATATTCTTTCGGCTGTTAATAAAACCCCGTTGCGTTTAGCTTAGGCTGTGCCTAAGCTGTATATATTTCTGTAGGCTCAGCCTGCATTTTTAATTCAAGTTTCTTTTGGTTATAGCAGGTAAAACCTGCAATAATAAACAGGACGAGGCATAGCCCCGCCCAAACACCCCAGATTGACCGCTTCTAAGCGAGGCGAGCTCGAAAAAAAATGAAATCAAACCCCGAAAGTTTGGGATCTATTTTTCGGGACTGCCTATCCCGAAAAATAGAAAATCTATGATTTTCGTAATTTTTCGAAGATGTTCCGAATCCGGGATTGGTGAATCCTGGACACGGGCGAAGCCCGGCACTGTTGACTGCTTACCGTTGACTGCCTACTGTTGACTGCGGACTGCGGACTGCCCACTGCCATTGATTATAAAAAAAGGAATGTTGGTATTTACATTCAGCGACACAGAAACCAGGGCATTCATTACCTTTGTGCAAAATTGAGATGGAAATGAGTTTAATCCACCATTACTTTTGCGCGTAAAGCTATGTGTTTATTTAACAATCCCCGATTTCAATATTAACGAAAATTAACCCGGAAAATCATTGATTTGCCTACTCGAAATTTCAATCAAATGATACAAACACCAACTAAATTACTACCGGCCGTTCTCATTGTTGACGATGTAGCAGAAAACCTTTGGCTTCTTGAGGCAATAATCAACAAATTAAATGTTAGGCTCATTCAAGCTAATTCGGGAGTTGAAGCACTCGAAAAAACCCGAAAACAAGAACTCGCGCTGGCCATACTCGATGTACGAATGCCTGACATGAATGGCTATGAACTAGCGATGAAACTAAACAAAGCATCACGATTTGGAACAATACCAGTAATCTTTATTACAGCCGGCATTATAGATGAAAAAAACCTGCATGTTGCTTATGATGCCGGGGCCATCGACTATATCAACAAACCCTTTAAGAGTCATGTGCTGCTGAGTAAAATCAAAATATTTTTAGAGATTTACAAGCAGAAAAAAACAATACAAAACGATGCAGATAAACTAAAAATAGCTGCTCAAAAACTTGAAATGCAAAACGATGAGTTGGCTCAAGCCATTATCGAAGCAAATAAAGCCTTTGTAATGGAGGAACAAATCTCGAAGAAATATACAGAGTTGTATGATTTTGCTCCTTCCGGTTATTTCACGCTTTCGGTGTCAGGCGAAATACTGGCTGTAAACCTTGCGGGTAGCCAAATGTTGGGCACGGAGCGTGCCCACCTTATCAGAAGCACTTTTGGGTTTTTTGTTTCAAACGATACATTCCCGGTGTTTAATGATTTTTTGCAAAAGATATTTACAAGCACAAACAAACATCACTGTAAGTTAACAATCGCTTCAAAGGGACACAAACCTGTTTACGCTTATTTAACCGGACTATGCTCCGAAAACAGAAAAGAATGTCTGATAACGATGGTGGATATTACCGACAGTAAACTTGCCGAAGATGCCCTTGAAGTGAGCCGCGAAAAATACAAAACCATGCTTAATGCCTCCCCCGATGGCATATTGCTAATTGATTTGAAAGGAATAATTCGTGAAGTTTCCGAAATAGGCCTCGAACTTTTGGGCTTCGAGGAAAAAGCTGAATTAACAGGAAAGCATTATTCGCGATTTATGCCACCGGAAGAACGAAATACCACTAGTGAAATTATCGAAAAAACGATGAGCGAAGGCATAGCGCAAAATATAGAAGTGCGTATAAAAAGAAAAAATACCGATATTTTATTAAGCGAAATCAGTTCAACACTCATACAGGGAACTGACGGTACCCCCGACTCGCTTATGATTACCGTACGTGATATTTCGCAACGCAAGAAACTCGAAAAAACACAGATTCATGCCGACCGTATGGCCAGCCTGGGCGAAATGGCCTCGGGTATAGCCCACGAAATCAATCAGCCGCTCAACACCATGTCGATGGTGATGGACAATATACTTTTCGAATCCTCCCGCGAGGAAAACATGAAAAATGAATATCTGAAAAAGAAATCAAATAAAATTTTCGAAAACATTACCCGCATCCGCAATATCATCGATCACGTGCGGGCTTTCTCGCGCAACGCCGACGATTACATCGCCACCAATTTCGATGTCAACGCGAGCATACAAAATGCGGTGTCGATGATATCAGAACAATTCAAGCATCTTGCCATCGACCTCCGGCTTCTGCTAGACGAAAATAAACCCCCCATTGTTGGCAATACCTTTAAATTTGAACAGGTGATTTTAAATTTGTTGGGAAATGCCAAAGATGCCCTACAGGAAAAGGGAAAAATACAGCCTGAGTTTCAAGACCAGTTTATCGAGGTTAAATCATACCATGAAAACCAATTCTTTGTGGTTGAAGTTACCGACAACGGCACCGGTATTTCCGAACAGGATATCGAACACATCATGCTCCCTTTTTATACCACTAAAGATACCGGAAAAGGCACCGGACTCGGACTTTCTATTTCGTACCAAATCATTAAAGAGATGAACGGATCCATTGAAATTTTGGATAATATTTATCATGGTACAACATTTAAAATAATTTTAATGATTCAAAACAAAGAGTGAGTATGGCAAATCAAAATAAAATCAAGATACGGATTCTCGATGATGAAAACCACTCATTTGAAGGTATTGTTTTACAACAAAACGGAATTGCCATTGATATTAACCTTGCGTTTGCTAAAATCTTTGCATACACCCGTAAAGAGGTGAGCGGTAAAAATGTTGCAAAACACAATTGTTAAAGAAGAATGCCATAGTATAATAATTACAGACTCTTATTAATTTATGGAACCACTACCTAACGTACTTATTGTTGATGACCTGCCGGAAAATCTTTTTTTTCTTAGGGAAGTCTTGCAAAATGAAAAAGTCAACCTGATCGAAGCCCTTTCAGGAGAGGAAGCGTTGATAAAAACCAAAGGGATTGAACTTGCCTTGGCAATCCTTGATGTTCGGATGCCCCTGATGAATGGGTATCAACTTGC
>CAZQIV010000296.1:0-3148 GCA_964593705.1 uncultured Lentimicrobiaceae bacterium
TTCTTTTCGATAAGCAAAAGTATAAATAGCAGTATGATAGAAGTCATAAAACAAGATATCATACCCAGGCTCAAACAAGATGTCCCTGGTCAGCCCACCACTCAGCAACTCGCCCATGACAGGCATTTGCACAGGTTTATGATTGTTTACGACCGCGAGGGCTACAGCAACGATTTTATGCTGGATATGTGGGATGAACGCATAAGCGTATGCACATACAATAAATATGTAAAAGATAAATGGGATGAAGCAGAATTCCGTGAATATGAAGTACAAAAAGAACACGGGGGCACACAAACCATTAAGCTTGCAGAACGGTTGGTTTTTATACAAGGAAAAGAAAGTGAAAAACTTTGTTCGCCTGCATCTTATGTAAAATTCATCCAAACCGCCCAAGGCATACAAATAAAAGTAGGGAAAAAGTACACAAAAAAAAGCCGGGGCATGTGGATAAGAGAAATAAGAAAGCTAACAGAAAACGGGCACCAAACATCAATTCTTACCACGAACTTTAAGCTATCAACCACCCTCATCGGGCAATACATGTTTGCACGTTGGTGTCAGGAAAACTTTTTCAAATACATGATGCAAAACTTTGGTCTTGACTTTCTTATAAGCTATTTTAAAGAAAATATTGATGACACCGCAATATTGATTAATCCAAAGTGGAGGGCGCTGGATAAAAAGGTGAGAAGTGCCAATACTAAGCTTCAAAAATTGCGGGCAAAATTTGGAGAAATAACTTTGGATGATGAAATCCGCGAAGACAAGGTAAAGTCATACCAGGAGAAAAAATCACAACTGCAGGAAGATATCATCATCAGCCGGGAAGAATTAAAGGAGCTAAAAGCTCAACGCGGCCAAACACGAAAAAGGATAAAATTCTCAGAACTTGAGCAAGAAGAAAAGTTCAAAGCCGTTTATAACCAAAGGAAACATTTTATTGACACGATCAAACTCATCACCTACCGCGCCGAAACAGCACTGGCAAATACCATAAAAAAGTTCATGGCAAAGCCTGCAGAAGCAAGATCGCTGTTATGCCAAATATTTAGTTCGGATGCAGACTTTTGTATAGATAAAGATAAACATACCATTGAGGTTACCATACATCATCTATCAACAAAAAGAGAAAATGTAGCTTTGCAAAAATTATGCAGTGAATTAAACCAAACCGAAACTGTTTTTCCCGATACCAATTTGACCCTGGTGCTGAAAACGGTAACAGCCTAAAGTCGCTTAAGGTCAGGAAGTCTGGATTTACAAACAAAGGCTTTTCCGGCTTTGTGAGGCGAGGCTACTACTCTACTCAACCAGAAATCTTCATCTCCGCCCAAACGGGCAATTTTATCGGTAAATTCCTTCCAGGTTTTCCCGTGATCGGAAGTCATCCACACCCGGCCATCATCTGTTCCTACCCAGATTACACCTGCTTGTTGTGGTGATTCGGAAATGGTGGTGATGGTGCAATACATTAAATGGCCTTTACCTGCAATTTTCTCGGCATTGTTGGTGGTGAGATCGGGACTAAGTTCTTCCCAGTTTTCGCCCTGGTCGAGGGAACGCAAAAGCATTTGTCCCCCGGTATAAATAATTTGCGGATTGTGTGGCGACAATTCCAGCGGGGTAGTCCAGCAAAAACGGTAAGGTGGTGCTCCTTCCGGTGCTTGCGGTTCTATGCACCCTTTCGCCCCTTAGCTGATCAACACGCAGATGTGCCCCAAACTGGGTGGTGGTGTATAGCCACCTGTTATCCTGTGGATCCACTTTCGTGTACATGCCGTCCCACATGCCTACAATCACCCAGTCTTCATCGCCGATTTGTCCGCTCCATGCATTGGATGGGCCTTTCCAAACTTCATGATCCTGAAGGCCGACATAAACATTGTAGGGATAGGCATTGTCGGTTTCAACTGTGTAAACCTCGCCAAGTGGAATTTGCACATGGTGGGTGAAAGATTTTCCACGGTCGAATGATTCGTATAAACCTCCATCGCTGCCAAACATCAAATGCCGGCCATCCTTTGGATCCATCCACATACAGCGGTGGTCACCAAAAATGGAAGCGCTCAACACCTGTGGTGGCCATTGGCAATCGAGCCAGGTAAGACCGCCGTCTTCCGAATATTGCATCAGATCGCTGGTAATGTAAATAATGTCGGGATTATCGGAAGCCACCATTATTTTGTTGAAGGAATAGGCCGCTTTTGACGAAACGTTGCAGGCGTTGTCGTTGCGCTTTTCCCAGTTCATGCCACCATCTTCAGTCTTATAAACTTCCCCGCCAATCATCTGATCGAAGTAGGCATCGCGCAAATGGCTCATAGCAATGTTTTCATCAATCTCGATTCCGGGTTTGGGATTCAGGTTTTCGATAACTGCATAAATGGTTTCAGGCTCACTGTAGCAAAGTGCAAGTCCGATTCTCCCCACTTTTCCTGAAGGTAAACCATTGTCTATTTTCGCCCAGTTATCACCGCCATCTTCACTTTTAAAAATCCCACTATTTTTTCCACCAGCCTCA
This sequence comes from uncultured Lentimicrobiaceae bacterium, assembly GCA_964593705.1. Classification (GTDB taxonomy): domain Bacteria; phylum Bacteroidota; class Bacteroidia; order Bacteroidales; family 4484-276; genus SABY01. The sequence goes on from CAZQIV010000296.1 coordinate 2,525, forward strand.
AAGTGCCATGGATAACGGTATTTTTCATAAGCAGCGGCAAATAGTTGATCCGGGTTTGGGGGTTGATTATTAAATCGATTACACCGGTATTTTCATCTATAAATAAAACCTTTTTCCAGCTTTTACCGCCATCGGCGGTTTTAAAAATACCACGCATCTCGTTGGGTGTAAACAAATGCCCCATCGCGGCCACCCAAACCACATCCGGGTTTTCGGGATGGATGATCATGGTGGAGATATGATGCGAATCTTCCAAACCCATGAACTGCCAGCTTAGGCCACCGTCTTCCGATTTATACACACCATTTCCGGCATATGAACTCCGTGCATTGTAGGCTTCACCGCTTCCTACCCATACAATCTCAGGGTTGGAGGAGGAAATAGCTATTGCCCCGATGCTGCTCACGCCCGTGGAATCGAACACCGGGAAAAAGGAAGTGCCATTGTTTTCGGTTTTCCACACGCCGCCATTGCGGCCTGCCACATACCAGGTGTATTTAGGGCTTGCTGAAAAACTCGACATGTTCAAAAATGTGTTTTTGCAGCTAAACCAAAGTGTTCTATTAATCTCAGATAACCAATACCTATCATTATAAATCAGATAAATAGGGAGGGCTTATCGTA
>CAZQIV010000297.1:0-3015 GCA_964593705.1 uncultured Lentimicrobiaceae bacterium
GTCCGAGCCAGTTTTCAAAGGCTGCGTCAACTTCCGTTTGATCTGTACATGCTGCAATTTCGGTTTCTGCCGGGCAGCTTACCGTGAGTTCCGGGGCTGCAATTACCGTGAAGATTGAAGTACATGCTTCGCTTTGGCCACAGGCATCGGCTGCCTCGAAAGTAATCTCTACCATTCCGCCACAGAAATCAGGAGCAGTATAGTTGCTCAGGTCTGTTGCTTCGGTAGAGCATCCGCCATTGTAGGTGAATTGTCCGAGCCAGTTTTCAAAGGCTGCGTTAACTTCCGCTTGGTCGGTACATGCTGCAATCTCGGTTTCTGCCGGGCAGGTGATCGTGAGTTCAGGAGCAGCAATTACCGTGAAGCTTGAAGTACATGCTGCAGTTTGTCCACAGACATCGAACGCTTCGAAGGTAATCTCTACCATTCCACCACAGAAATCAGGTGCAGTGTAAATGCTGAGATCGCTTGCTTCGGTAGAGCATCCGCCATTGTAGGTGAATTGTCCGAGCCAGTTTTCAAAGGCTGCGTTAACTTCCGCTTGGTCGCTACATGCTGCAATCTCGGTTTCTACCGGGCAGGTGATCGTAAGTTCCGGGACTGCAATTACCGTGAAGATTGAAGTACATGCTTCGCTTTGGCCACAGACATCGGATGCTTCGAAAGTAATTTCTACCATTCCACCACAGAAATCAGGAGCAGTATAGTTGCTCAGGTCTGTTGCTTCGGTAGAGCATCCGCCATTATAGGTGAATTGTCCGAGCCAGTTTTCAAAGGCTGCGTCAACTTCCGTTTGATCGGTACATGCTGCAATTTCGGTTTCTGCCGGACAAGTTACCGTGAGTTCAGGAGCAGCAATTACCGTGAAGCTTGAAGTACATTCTGCAGTCTGTCCACAGACATCGGCTGCTTCAAAAGTAATCTCTACCATTCCACCACAGAAATCAGGTGCAGTGTAAATGCTGAGATCGCTTGCTTCGGTATCGCATCCGCCAACGTAAGTGAATTGATTTATCCAGCTTTCAAAGGCTGCGTCAACTTCCGTTTGATCTACACATGCTGCAATTTCAGTTTCTGCCGGGCAGCTTACCGTGAGTTCCGGGGCTGCAAGAACCGTGAACACTGAAGTACATGCTTCGCTTTGTCCACAAACATCGAACGCTTCAAAAGTAATCTCTACCATTCCACCACAGAAATCAGGTGCAGTGTAAATGCTGAGATCGCTTGCTTCGGTATTGCATCCGCCATTGTATGTGAATTGTCCGAGCCAGCTTTCAAAGGCTGCGTCAACTTCCATTTGATCGCTACATGCTGCAATTTCGGTTTCTGCCGGACAAGTTACTGTAAGTTCAGGAGCTGCAAGAACCGTGAAGCTTGAAGTACATTCTGCAGTCTGTCCACAGACATCGGCTGCTTCGAAAGTAATCTCTACCATTCCACCACAGAAGTCAGGTGCAGTGTAAATGCCGAGATCGTTTGCTTCGGTATCGCATCCACCATTATAGGTGAATTGATTTATCCAGTTTTCAAAGGCTGCGTCAACTTCCATTTGATCGGTACATGCTGCAATTTCGGTTTCTGCCGGACAAGTTACTGTGAGTTCAGGAGCTGCAATTACAGTGAAGCTTGAAGTACATGCTGCAGTCTGGCCACAGACATCGGCTGCTTCGAAAGTAATCTCTACCATTCCACCACAGAAATCAGGTGCAGTGTAAATGCTGAGATCGCTTGCTTCGGTATCGCATCCGCCATTATAGGTGAATTGACTTATCCAGTTTCCAAAGGCTGCGTTAACTTCCGTTTGATCTACACATGCTGCAATTTCGGTTTCTGCCGGGCAGGTGATTGTGAGTTCAGGTGCGGAAAGTACCGTGAACACTGAAGTACATGCTTCGCTTTGGGCACAGGCATCGGCTGCTTCGAAAGTAATCTCTACCATTCCGCCACAGAAGTCAGGAGCAGTATAGTTGCTCAGGTCTGTTGCTTCGGTATCGCATCCACCATTGTAGGTGAATTGTCCGAGCCAGTTTTCAAAGGCTGCGTCAACTTCCGTTTGATCTGTACATGCTGCAATTTCGGTTTCTGCCGGGCAGCTTACCGTGAGTTCAGGGGCTGCAATTACCGTGAAGATTGAAGTACATGCTTCGCTTTGGCCACAGGCATCGGATGCCTGGTATGTAATCTCTACCATTCCGCCACAGAAGTCAGGAGCAGTATAGTTGCTTAGGTCTGTTGCTTCGGTATCACATCCACCATTGTAGATGAATTGTCCGAGCCAGTTTTCAAAGGCTGCGTCAACTTCCATTTGATCTGTACATGCTGCAATCTCGGTTTCTGCCGGACAGCTTACTGTAAGTTCCGGGGCTGCAATTACAGTGAAGATTGAAGTACATGCTTCGCTTTGGCCACAGGCATCGGCTGCTTCGAAAGTAATCTCTACCATTCCACCACAGAAGCCAGGAGCAGTATAGTTACTCAGGTCTGTTGCCTCGGTATCGCATCCACCATTGTAGGTGAATTGACTTATCCAGTTTTCAAAGGCTGCGTCAACTTCCATTTGATCGGTACATGCTGCAATTTCGGTTTCTGCCGGACAAGTTACCGTGAGTTCAGGAGCAGCAATTACCGTGAAGGTTGAAGTACATTCTGCAGTCTGTCCACAGACATCGGCTGCTTCGAAGGTAATCTCTACCATTCCACCACAGAAATCAGGTGCAGTGTAAATGCTAAGATCGTTTACTTCGGTATCGCATCCGCCATTATAGGTGAATTGACTTATCCAGTTTCCAAAGGCTGCGTCAACTTCCGTTTGATCGCTACATGCTGCAATTTCGGTTTCTGCCGGACAAGTTACTGTGAGTTCAGGTGCGGAAAGTACCGTGAAGCTTGAAGTACATTCTGCAGTTTGGCCACAGGCATCGGCTACTTCGAAAGTAATCTCTACCATTCCACCACAGAAGTCAGGAGCAGTATAGTTACTCAGGTCTGTTGCTTCGGTATCGCATCCACCATTAT
>CAZQIV010000298.1:0-3006 GCA_964593705.1 uncultured Lentimicrobiaceae bacterium
CAAGCTACCGAAAAAGAGGTCTCTAAGTGTGATGACAAAGGAACAGATTCCTCCCTTCAAACTTCGCTTCGCTACGTTTTTTGGTCGAAAAGACAAAGTTCACGATAGCAGAGGGGGGATGGGGGAGGAATCGGGCGCTACGCGCCCGATTCCTCCCCCATCCTACAACAACCACGCTAACGCTGTCACCTCGAAGGAGCTTACGACTGAGAGGTCTGTCCGGCAATATGGACTCCAGCCTCTTACCAATACTTGTCATTGGTACCAAAAAACGCAGTGAAGCAAGTTTTGCCGGGAGAAATCTATTTCATTATGTCTTTTCGATCCGCCAACTGGAGATGAGAAATCTGTTTACATTGATAGCCATTATTTACATCCATAAAAATGGCAGTAGAACCCTTTATTCTATATTTTTCATCTTAAACCAAAAAAAGTGCCCCCGAAACGGAGGCACTTTTTTCTATTTAAAAATCTAAAAAGTATTACCACTACTCACATCCTGCATATTTGATAATCACCTCTGTGGCAGATTCGTTGAGGATAAAATATGCTTTGCCGGGTTGCAGTTCGCCAATGGTATTAATTTCCTGTTCCGGCCAGTAAATACCTGTTCCTGCAATTTCCTTTATCATTGTAATTTGTACAAGACCTCCGAACTGGTTTTCAATATTAACCACACAGTTGGTATTTACAGGAAGATAAGACCACCCCGGACTAAGAACCAATTCACTTAATGGATAACGGATATTTCCAACAACAGTCAGGGTAGCGCTTTCGGTCATTTTAATCTGGTAAGCGCTACTTACTTCCATATTACCGAGGGTGTTTATATTTTGCCCCGGCCAGTAAATTCCATCGTAGTTTGCCATCAATTCAACATTATCGCTGATAGCTGAGAATACAGTTTCAAGTTCAGGACTATCAGGAGATACATACGAAGACAAGCCGCTCCAGCCCTGTGGTATAACAATTTCATGTGCAAAGGGCTGTAAAACTTCGATAAATGCAACATTTGTTTCAACCGTTCCACAGAGGTTAGTAAATTTTCCCTGGTAATAACCTGCGTTCACGGGCTGTATATCCGTTAGTAGCAATAAGGAGTCGTTTTGTCCGGGGATGATTTCGCCATTAAAATACCATGAATACTGCCCTTGTAATAAACTGTTTACACTAAACGAAAGGAACAGATTATTGCCTGCCACTACTTCTTTGTCCACCACATTATCATCACTTAATGTCAAAATATCAAAGTTTATTAAAATCATGTCTTCGGCAGCAACAGTGCAGGGCAGGTTGGCTTCTGCAATTAAAGAAATTTGAACTTGTTGATTATCAATATCGGTTTCTCCGGGATAATACACCGGCGAAAGTGATGCAGCATTGTCGAAAGTTCCATCACCGGCTGTTGTCCATATAAGTGAAGAATAATTTTCAGCACTTCCGCTCAGTTCAACTTCATCGCCGCAGGATGTAATATCCTGGCCGGCATCAGCATTTGGAGGATAAGCTACAGATAACATCTTGCCGGCGCTCACTTCGTCAATACACGGGCTAACAGGACTTAATGTTAAATTCAGTTCTACCAATCCTAATAACAAATCATTATCACCGGGATAATAAAGCGGATTTTCAGTACCGGGATCATTAAAGGTTCCGTCACCGGAAGTTGTCCATAGCAAGGATGAATACCCGGCAGCTACAACATCGTCCAACAAAATCGGTTCGGTGGCACAAACGTCAAAATCCTCACCAATGTCAAGTGTTGCTGATGGAGAAATATCAAGTATAATACCGTCAGTGGCTGAAGCCTGGCAAGGAGAATTTGGCTGTGCTGTTAAAGTTAAAGCTACTGTTCCAAGCATTTTATCATTTGGCCCCGGTGTGTAAATAGGATTTTCGATGCCTGCGTTACTGAATTGCCCATCGCCATTGGTGGTCCAGACAAAGCTTAGTTCATTTTCAACGTTTCCGCTTAATTGATGGGTTTCTGTTTCGCAAATCTCAAAATCGAAACCTGCGTTAACTTCCACACTTTTTACGATGCCCAGTGTTTTGGTATCGACAATATCCTGGGCACATGGTGAAACAGCCGTGGCCGTAATTGTTAGTCCAACATTTCCTGTGTTGATGTCAGCAATTCCGGGGTAATAAATCGGGTTAATTGCCGATGGATTACTGAAAGTTCCGTCTCCCGATGTTGTCCAGCCGATGGTTTCGTAATTTGAAGCAAAGGCTGATAACAATGGATGATTATCCACATCACAAATTACATTGTCATTTCCGGCAGCAGCCGTAACTGCAAGCTGAATATCAAGGTCGATAAAATCGGTAGCTGAGGCCTGGCATGGAGAATTTGGTTGTGCTGTTAAAGTTAAAGCTACCGTCCCAAGCATTTTATCATTTGGCCCCGGTGTGTAAACAGGATTTTCGATGCCTGCGTTACTGAATTGCCCATCGCCATTGGTGGTCCAGACAAAGCTTAGTTCATTTTCAACGTTTCCGCTTAATTGATGGGTTTCTGTTTCGCAAATCTCAAAATCGAAACCTGCGTTAACTTCCACACTTTTTACGATGCCCAGTGTTTTGGTATCGACAATATCCTGGGCACATGGTGAAACAGCCGTGGCCGTAATTGTTAGTCCAACATTTCCTGTGTTGATGTCAGCAATTCCGGGGTAATAAATCGGGTTAATTGCCGATGGATTACTGAAAGTTCCGTCTCCCGATGTTGTCCAGCCGATGGTTTCGTAATTTGAAGCAAAGGCTGATAACAATGGATGATTATCCACATCACAAATTACATTGTCATTTCCGGCAGCAGCCGTAACTGCAAGCTGAATATCAAGGTCGATAAAATCGGTAGCTGAGGCCTGGCATGGAGAATTTGGTTGTGCTGTTAAAGTTAAAGCTACCGTCCCAAGCATTTTATCATTTGGCCCCGGTGTGTAAACAGGATTTTCGATGCCTGCGTTACTGAATTGCCCATCGCCATTGGTGGTCCAGACA
>CAZQIV010000299.1:0-2910 GCA_964593705.1 uncultured Lentimicrobiaceae bacterium
GTGTGTGTCCGTGGCTAATAATTTCTTAGGCTTTATTATCACATCATCCCCTGCCCCGTGAAATGAATCACCTATTTCACTGGGGCGGATCACGACTCTCCACAATCCTATCCGAACCAGGAGGAGGATAAGGCCTAAGCGGTCTCTCGCGCCTGGCAACCGCTAACAACCGGTCATCCAAATTTTTACAGCCAACTTGACAACATATAATAACTTATGATAAGCACCATTATATGAAAGTCTTTCAGATGCCCCGGTTTAAAAAGTACGTGAAGAAACTTCCCCCACACCTTCAGCAGATCATCTTAGATGCGGTGGAAGATACCCTGACCGATACTGAAATTGGTGAACTTAAAAAAGGCGATTTGAACGGCTTCAGGGTACACAAGTTTCAGATGGGCAATCAATTGATCCTGATGGCTTATAAGGTTGAAAGCGACTCTCTTATATTGTATCAGGTTGGTCCACATGAAAACTTTTATAAGAACCTGAAAAGATATTTAAAAGAAATTGGGGGTTAAAATGCCAACAGCAGAGAAAGTCATAAATGAGATATATCTTCTTCCAATGAAGGAAAGAGAAAAAGTCGCGCGTCACATTATAGAATTCGGGATAAAAGCCGCTCATCACGATCTCCCTGAGATCCTGAACATAAAGGAATGGCAGGATGAAATTGCAAGCAAACCATTTAACCTGAAACAGGCATCGGAATATCTTGGAGTGTCATCTGTAACACTCAGAAGATGGATCAAAACAGGCAAAATATCGGCCTATAAAGTAGGCAGAGCATATACATTCGAGGTGATGGATCTTAAAAGATTCAAAAAAGACCATCTGACAAAAGAATTTGCAAAAAAACCGTGAATAGAGTTTTCTCCCTTCCCCGCCTTGTGGAATCTTCCAGCCATTCCTCCGGGGCCCGCCCCGTGAAATTCACGCAGTCACAGTTTACCGGGTTAAATTTATGCTAATAACAGCACAGCGTATTTAACAAAGGAATCTCTTTCTTAAGATTCATACCAAACCCCTATGATAGCCGCAGATAAACGCTGATAGACGCAGATGTTTTTTCTTTTTTTGTTTTATCCGCGTTTATCCGCGTTCATCTGCGGCTAATTCTCGTATTTTTTATTCTGCCTGCGCCCGCCCCGCCGTGCCCCGTGAAATGCATAGCATATTCAACCAGGGCGGCTAATTCTCCGGAAAAGTGTAATGTTATTTCGTAGCATTCGGACTCGGACGGTTTTGTTAAAGAAACACTTTATAATTGATATTCAGTGCCTTTCCGAGTCTTTTTGCACTTTCTCTCCCAATGGCCCTTTTACCGTTTTCCATCTCAGAAATATGGCCTTGAGGAATCCCGGTCAGATGGGAGAGTTCTTTTTGAGTGAGGCTTTCTTTCCCCCTGGCACCTCTCAGAGCTATGCTTGGCGAAGTCTTCTCATCAAACTCAGGGAAGAGTTCCCTCCACGGAACAGACTCAGAAACATCCTCTAAGCCGAGAGACTTTGCGATTTGAGCAAGTTCCTCAATCTTTTCAGGCGGTCCTATATACCGCACTTCCTGGATGTTTTTAGTATGGGGCTTTTTCGTGACTTCCAACATAGGTCAACTCCACGAGCTTAATTTGATACTCCTTAACTTCCCACACGGCCACATAGGTGGGATGTCCTTTCTTCAAGTGGCAATGATGTCGATTTCTTCCCAGCTTCCCGTAATTGGGCCTGGCCTGCACAATGTGTACAATATTCATCAAAAACACACCTAATGATTAGCCGCAGATGAACGCTGATAAACACAGATAAAGTTCTGAGTGCAATGGAATGTCGTTTTATCAAAAAAACATCTGCGTTCATCTGCGGCCAATTCTCGTATTTTTTTGTTCTGCCTGCGTGGGTCTGCCTACCCCGTAGCTCCGGCGGATGGTACCGGGGTGGCTAATTTATTCCCGCGTCGCTATTTTTCCTGAAAATAAAATGCTTTAGAACCAACGTCCCCCTTTTCGTTTCCCGTCCCCCTTTTCGTTTCCCTAACTTCGTAAAAGTTGGTGTCCCTTGACAAGAGGAAAATTTAAGCCGTAAAAACCCATTTTGCACGCTTTGGCGAGAGTATGACAAGATGATTTCTAAATTGAGCTGAAGAATGGAGGCGCAAAAATGGTATAAGAAGCTTTATGGCATTTTTTGAGGTTGTAGGATTGATCTTCAGCCGAATTACACCCGGATGTTTGCTAAGCGGGAGGATTACCCAATCACCAAAATGTTCATCAAGAGTGACAAGAATTCGATTCTCAGCAATCGCTTTCTGTAATATCTCATAGTCATCTGCTCGTGCCTGGCCGACTTCGGAGGCACGCATAACATCGTGGCCTTCATTACCCAAAGCCTGAGCTACATCCAGTCGCAACATTTGATCCAGATAAAGCTTAAGAGGCTCAGGCATAGGCTGCTCTGACCTCTGTGTGATCAAGAGAGGTCCTGGCGTAAATCAAGGCTGCCTGGATATCTTCCTTCTTCAACTCCGGATAACCGGCAAGCAAAGTGTCCCAAGACTCGCCTTCTGCTATCTGGTCCAGAATAACAGAGACGGGAATCCGTGTCCCTTTGATCACAGGCCTTCCATTGCAAACTCTTGGATTAAGCTCAATTCGATCCATCGGAATCATCACAAGTCCCCCTGAAATTTTTCTCTTATGATACTTGATCTATGATATCAGTATCAATTCCAGATTTCATCTTTAGCCAGTTGAATAGGGTTTACCCCGTGAAATTCACGAAGTCACAGCGCAGCGCATTTCACCGGGGTGTCCTCCGCCCTCCGACCTCTGACCTCTGACTTCCGTCTTCCGACTTCTGTCTTTTCCTTTCCTTTAATCTGTGTAATCTGCGTAATCTGCGGATCCGTCCTCCG
>CAZQIV010000300.1:0-2852 GCA_964593705.1 uncultured Lentimicrobiaceae bacterium
AGAGCAAGGCGTGAAGGCTCGTAATAGCGCGCTATTGCGAGCCTGAACAACGCAGTTATTGATGCTCAGGGCCATTGAAAAATCGCAATTTGTGGCCTTCCAGGGTATAATACATTGAAGGAGGAATGGATGGCGGAGAGAATCTTAATCATTGACGATGAAGATAATATCAGGGAGCTGCTGAAAAAGATCCTTGAACAGGAAGGGCATGAATGTGATCAGGCGGCTGATACGACTGAGGCCCGCGCCTGTTTGCGGAAACAGGACTATTCTCTGCTCCTATGCGATATAATGATGCCCGGGGAGTCAGGCATTGACTTCACAGCATCTATCAGCTCCTTATTGGCATTGCTTACTTCAGTTGGGGATATCTTCCGACCTATCAGCCTTGTAGAAATCATTGATAGGCTACTGTACTCACTCCGATCAAAAACATCATGCTTACATCTTCTCTGATCTCGTCCTCATAGCGTTTACGGCCAAGAAAATAGGTTAGTTCTGTATCCATAAGTCTGGACAGGTATTGACCAACATTTCCCTTATCTCTGTACGGATCATCTCATACAATCTGTCAGGTTGGTGTTTAATCTCCTTGAACACACTTACTATCTCTGGTACAATGATTTCTACTTTCATGGCGCTTTCTCCTTATCTTTATAAGGTTTATGGTTAAAACCCTTTTAAGGGAAAACCGCCTTTTTTCTACCCTTTTCAAAATTTACACAAGATATTGTACACTGCCGCAGGGTTGATGAGGGTCGAGTGAGAAAGGAAATGAAGATGCGTCACAATTGACATCACCCTTCAATCAAAGCAGTTTTAAATCGACAATCGAATATAAAAAAGAGGGATTTCTGATGGCTAAAAAGCCAACCTATGAAGAATTGGAAAAAAGAATATATGAATTAGAAACAGAAACCTCTAAGCTTACCCAAAAGGAAAAGGATTTGGAGGCGTGCAGGGAAAAACTTAAATCGTTTTATGAGTATGCCCCGCTTCCCTACCAGGCCTTGGATGAAAATGGGTGTCTTCTTGAGGTAAATCCTTCATGGATTAAAGAGCTTGGGTATTCCCATGAGGAGGTTGTAGGGCGGTGGTTCGGCGATTTTCTGGTTCCGGAAGATGTGGACCGCTTTCAACAATTCCTTCCTCGGTTCAAGGCCGACACTCAAGTTTGTGGGGAGGAGTTTGAGATGGTGCGAAAAGACGGCTCGGCCCTAATCGCATCATTTAACGGACAGATTGAATATGGCAAGGAAGGCAGATTCAAACAGACCCACTGTGTTTTCCAGAATATTACAGGCAGTAAACAGGTAGAGACGTCCCTTAGAAAGAGTGAAGATAAGTATCGCAAGTTAGTAGAGAACATAAATGATATGATTTATATGGTGGATAAAGACGGAATTATAACCTATGTCAGCCCTGCCGTAGAGCAGATTATGGATTTTAGGCCTAATGAGGTTGTCGGCAGTAACTTTAATAAGTTCGTGTACAAGGAGGACCTGCCGGTTGTAATTAAGAGATTTAAAAAAGTCATGTCCGGACATCTTGCAGTAGCTCACTACAGGTTAGTAAGCAAATCAGGGACTATTCACTGGCTTCGATCCTCAAGCAGACCAATCATTGAGGATAATCGTGTGGTTGGTTTGCAAGGAGTCGTTATAGACTTCACGGAGCTGAAACGCATAGAGAATTCGTTGAGGACACGGGAAAAAGCGCTGAGGGTCATTACAGACAATGTACCGGCATTAATCTCATATGTTGATGCGGACGGCTACTATCGCTTCGTCAACAAGGGATATGAAGAGTGGTTCCGTATCTCCAAAGAAGAGATTATCGGTGAACACTTCAGGCAGTTTCTGGGAGACAGCACCCATAAACGAATGCAAAAATATGTCCAAGAAGTGCTGTCAGGCACAAAGGTGAACTATGAGGAGATGCTTCCCTATAAATTCGGAGGCACGCGGTGGATACATGCGAAATATGTGCCTGATATAGACAAAAAGGGAAAGGTACGGGGCTTCTTTTCCCTGGTCAGCGATATCAGTGCCCGCAAAAAGATAGAGAATACCTTGAGGAAAAAAGAAAATAAATTGAAGCTTCAGGCTCAACACCTTGAAGAGCTTAACACATCATTGAAGGTCATTCTTGAACACCGGAATCAAGAAAAAAAAGAAATAGAGAAAAACATTATGGCCAACGTAAAAAAATTACTCTTCCCGTACATTGAAATGATGAGAAAAAGCAGGCTAAACAACGCAAATAAAACCCTTTTGAGCATCATTAAATCGAACCTCCAGGAACTCATCTCTCCGTTCACGATAAGCCTCTCCTCCAAATATTCTGCTCTTACCCCAACCGAGATTCATATAGCGGATTTTATCAGGCAAGGCCAATCGAGCAAGGAGATAGCCTCGCTGCTCAATATGTCATACGACGCGGTCTGCTTTCATCGAAAGAATATCAGAAAAAAATTTGGCATCACCCACAGCAAGACAAATCTCAGCTCCTATCTCTCTTCCCTGCCTCGATAAGCAAGAAAAGTGAAGTCCCATTACTGGTAGTATTAAGCTACTAATATACTACCGCTAATTTATTATTTTCTTCTGCCATGTAAGCCTATATATTAATGATATTTTTGGAAGAAGCGCTTGCTATACTATTTCAAGTTCACTTAAGGCGAAGGCAATAAAAATTGAAAGAGAAAGAAAGGACTGCGGGACGGGTTTTAGAAAAACCATGCGTTACACAAGAAATTATAAACGAGGTTTTGTTCAAGTCTAACACCACGTTTGATCATCTTCCCTGTGAGGTATTCGCAAAGGATATAAACTTACTTTATCTCTCTTGTA
>CAZQIV010000301.1:0-2818 GCA_964593705.1 uncultured Lentimicrobiaceae bacterium
TAAGGTATTGGGGGGAAGAAAAAATATATTTTACGCCATTTTACAACACCCCACCATTTGGGGCACATGCTGACAATCCAAATAATAACAATTGGATTGAAACACCTGCAGGTCGTCCATACTTACCCACAAGTGGACACCCACTGAATGGATCACCAGAAAATGGCCTCATTGGAAAAATTGGCATAAATGGGAATCCATTTTACATTGGTGCAGGTGGTAAACAAGTATTGTCAAGTTCTGAATCTGGCGAATTGTATCTTGAAGTTAATGATGGAAACATCCTTAATAATTTAGGGCACATTTTTATGCATATCTTTAACCAGGCAGAGTTTACAACTTACTTTAGCTCTGATGAAAGCTGGTATAATACAGGTTACTCCTACACAGCGGGCACAGAATTATTTCTTTACCCATTTGGGGCACATGCTGATAATCCAAATAATGACAATTGGATTGAAACACCTGCTGGTCGTCCATATTTACCTACAAGTGGACATCCACTAAATGGTGCGCCAGAAAATGGACTCATTGGCAAAATTGGTGAAAATGGCATCCCGTTTTACATTGGTGCAGGAGGTAATAAGGTATTGTCAGATTCTGAATCTGGAGAATTATATCTTGAAGTTAATGATGGAGACATCTCTAATAATTTAGGATATATTTTTATGCATGTGTTTTCTTATGAACCTACAACAATAAAGAATTATGAAAAGAGTAATCTTATAACAATATTTCCAAATCCTACAAGGGAAAACATTTGTGTAATGTATCCAAATGGAATACATGAAAATTTAATAATAGAATTATCTGATGTATCGGGAAAACAAATACTAACATCAGAACTGACAAATAATCATACTACATTAAATATAGGCCATTTAACTACTGGGGTTTATTTTTTATCGGTTCGTGATATTACAGGAAATCTTCTCAAAACGGAAAAGGTTTTCAAAAAATAACCAATCCCGAAAATTTCGGGACCAACAAAGGCTCAAAAACAAGGGGGCGGTCAGTATCATTCTGAAAAGGTATTGTTAATTTTAGCGATTGCAATTTTAAAAAACGGAATGGGGTTAATCGCCGGCCAGTTTTTTGCCTCGACCATTCGCATCGCTATTTATGCCAAATCAAAAAACAAAAATCACAAAAAAAGCCGGTAAATACTTACCGGCTTTTTCATTTTATATCTTTGGATGTTTTAAACCTTTTCAAGCGCTTGCTCCAAATCAGCAAGGATGTCTTCAACATTTTCTATTCCAATCGATATCCTTACCAGCCCATCGCTTATTCCGGCCTGAAGTTTCTTTTCGTGCGAAATTTTTGAATGGGTCATCGAGGCGGGGTGCTGAATGAGCGATTCAACACCACCAAGTGAAACTGCCAAAAGAATTAGCTCAACGTTATCCATCAATCGTTTTCCTGCATTAAGGCCACCTTTAAGCTCAAACGAAATCATCGAACCCGGTCCATACATTTGTTGTTTTGCCAATTCATATTGTGGATGCGATTTTAAACCGGGATATTTTACCCACTCAACTTTGGGATGATTCTCAAGATAATCAGCAATTTTAATGGCAGAAGCTTGCGCCCTTTCAATTCTAATTCCCAGGGTTTTTAATCCGCGATGAACCATGTAAGCCTGGTGGGGATCCATGTTGGGACCCATGTTGGTCATTACGGGAAGCATCATTTTGTAATATTTTTCGTTGGCCGAAACAATCATACCGGCTACAATATCAGCATGGCCGTTGATGAATTTGGTCATCGAATGTACTACCACATCAGCGCCCAATTCGATAGGTCTTTGTAGGTAAGGGCTACAAAAGGTATTATCCACAACCAGCGGTACATTATGTTCGTGGGCAATCGCGGCCAATGCTTTCAGGTCGGTAATACCAATGGTTGGGTTCGCCGGTGTTTCGGTGTAAATCATCGAGGTGTTCGGGCGAATGGCTTTTCTTACTTCGTCAAGGTTGGTGGTGTCAACGTAGGTATATTCTACACCAAACCGCGAGAATACAGTTTCCATAACCCCGCGAGTAGGGCCGTACAGTGCATTATGACTAACAATGTGCTTTCCTGCACCTAAAAAAGTCATGTAAACCGTGGTGATTGCAGCCATTCCGGAGGCCGTTGCAATTCCGGCAAATCCGCCTTCGAGGTTGGCTACTGCATTTTCTAGCGCATCAATGGTTGGATTACCCAGCCGGGTGTAAATATAACCATCGCTTTCGCCCGAAAAGCAAGCCGCGCCATGATCTGCATTCTTGAATTTAAAAGTTGAAGTTTGATAAATTGGAACTGTTGCACTTCCCATCGGATCATCAAATTCACCTGCGTGAACCTCCCTGGTCATAAAACCTGAATTTTTTAATTTCATCTGTTAGTTTTTTAATTCAATATTGTTGTAATTATTAGCCGCCAAAGGTATAGAGATAATTTAGATGTATTGGCTTTTGAGCCATAAACAAACTCTAACAATAACTTATCCTATTCATAGTGTGTATTATAAGTGGCTAATTTTTATAAAATTCTTAATAATAACCTGGCTAATTGAAATCAATCCATGGTTTTTCGTCATCTTCAACTCTGGATTTTTATTCTGGAATTGAGGTAGTGGAACCTTTTTTCTTAATTGACCAGACTCGCAAGTTGAATTTAAGAACTTTTTTTGTACCTGTTTAGGTGGTATTTTAAATTTACATTTAGTGACTGGTTCTATGAATATAGGATTACCTATCGCGCACCCCCTGCCCCCTAAAGGTAATGCCATTAAGTTAAGAAAGAGTAATTTAATTCACAGAAAACCAATATT
>CAZQIV010000302.1:0-2742 GCA_964593705.1 uncultured Lentimicrobiaceae bacterium
AGCTCCAATACCCATATTTGCTCCGTATTTCATCATTGCCGTACCACCCAGCGAAGATATGCTTCGACTGGGTTTTGCTGTTGTGTGCTTGCTGAAAATATGTTTGACATCATAGAAAACAAAATTAAGCATAAATTGCGCAGCACAGGCAAAACCTGAGAGAAAGCCGTGTTCGAATTTACCGCCTTTATTTTTATGCATCCCTTTACTATTGGATAAACAACCGATTTATTACAGTTTACTGCCTGTGTCCTTTTTTTGGCAAAATCACTTTGTTGCTCTATTTATAACTTGGTTCAATTATTATCTCGTCCTTGATGGCTATATCCCTGTAAATAAGTTTATAACCATTAAAGTTATCAGGAATCACAACATCTAATTCATTATTCCATTTATGAAATACTGAATCAAAGGTGATTACACTGCCATCATAAATATTGATTTTATCCTGACATTGCCTACTGAATTTTAAGGTATAGTCGGGGTACCTTGAATAGTAAGGAGAAATATTAAGTGTGTCCCTCCATTCTTCCCCAGCATTAATAAATACTGCATTTTGGAAAATGCTATAACTGGTAAGTTGCCAATATTCTGCATCATCAACATCATAATGGGTTTGTATCGCTTTTTCTAAATGTTTATAGAATTCAATGAGATCAGGATATTTTTCAAGATTTTGTGATAGTGAAAAAAAATTGCTTTCGTCAAACTGATTTGGAGGAAATTTTGGTAAAGGTAGATTTCGTAGGTAAAATATGTTGGAATAATCCTGCCATACAGAGTCATCATTAGTTTCCTTTTTAATGAATACATCATTATAACCCTCCAAACCTAACAGGCAAAAATCGCTTTCACTATTGTTTTTTAATCGGGTCACTATGGCAAGGTTAGGAAACTCCCCAAAGGCATACAATTTTAAATCGAGCTTGAAATCCATAGAATTGTGTACAGGGGAACAAGTAAAACTAAAGAAACAAATTAGAAAAATAATATTTTGAATACTTTTTGTTTTTAATAATTCCATAAGTCAGAAGGTATTGATGATGTGAACCCAAATTTGTCATAGTTATAAGCCTTATTCGGAATAATTTTATTTTTGCTCCTAAAGTAGTTTTTCATAACTAACATCCTACGGCATATAAAAGCAGAACATCTGAAAAGCGATTTAATCATCTGAACTAACAATAAACTCATATTTCAAGTTTCCTTTGTAAACAAACTTGTAACCATCCAATTTTTCAGGTATTACAACATGCAACGAATCACCTAAAAAATCTTCAGCATAATATGTCAAATATGATTTTTCTGACTTGTATAAAAAAACACTTGGGTACTCAAAAATAAATTTCAAATCATTTTTTGGATATTTACTTTTAAAGGCTGACAAGGGAATTGTGTCAGAATAGGATTCCCCAGGTTTAAGAAAACTCGAACCACTCATTAATAAATCAAATTCCAATAATAAATCCGATTTCAATGACAGTTTACTATCTTTTATTTTCTGAATTACCAAATTAAAAAAAGTGTTGGTTTCAGGTTTATTTTTTTCAGGTTTGTATTCATACTCTTCATCATCGGGAGGGTTGAATATTTCTGATGTGTCTTTTAATACTCTCAATTCATTATAAAACGGAACACTGAAGTTCTGCCAGATAGAGTCATATTTTTTCTTTTTTATTACTTCAGGGAATGTTTGGGATTTTAAACCTAAAATAAACAAATTGCTTCGCGAAGCATTTTTTATAGAATACACTAGTTCGTTGTCATTTTCTATGAGGCTACAATGAACAGATATGTTGTTTGCATCATCGGGTTTTTGTTTTGAACAACAAATTAGTAACATTATGGTAATAATAAAGTATGATAATCTTTTCATAGTACAAGTTATAAAAGGTTTACCAGTCCCACAAAGAACGTGGTATGGATGATGTGAACCCAAATTTATCATATTTATATGAGGATAATCCTGAATGTAAATATCTTCGTGGAATTACCTTAGAAAAATCTGTCGGATGGTTTTCTCGCAGGTTTTTACCAACTGCGAATGACCATTTATAGGCAGCATTTTCAGATGCCGCTTTATTAAAGTTATTTAAAAAATGATTATGATGAGCCACATGAATCATTTCATGGCCAAGTATTTCATAAAGCGTAAATGCATCATTCATTGAATAAGGGCTCAGATAAATATCCGACAGACCATCACCTAAATAGTCAGTAATAGCTCCTGCAAGCGCACCTTCATTATTAATAAACATTCCACTTTCCGGGTCAAGGCTGTATCCATCAGGTACTGCGTCGGTAAAGATTTTGTTTAAACCTTTCACCTGCCCAAAGTATTTCTTTTGGAATTTTTCAACCTGCCCCTGCTCCATCAAATGATTAAACATCATCACGTAAGCTCCGGTAACGGCGCCATTGGCAAACTTGCCACCGCCAAGGGCTTCGGCGGTGCCGCCAAGGGCTGCGCTTAATGCTACTTTAGCTCCAATGTCCATATTTGCTCCGTATTTCATCATTGCCGTACCACCCAGCGAAGATACAAAACCTGAGAGAAAACCATGCTCGAATTTTCCACCTTGTATCATGCGCATGGCCCCGTTGGTGAGGCCATGGTATATTTCTCAAATTTTGGGAAGAGCGACAAGAACGATTTATCTTCATTTACCAGGTAATTCCGGCAAAGCATTTCCCTTTAATTTATTCAATGAATCATGATTATCTATATAAAAATTCTCTTGT
>CAZQIV010000303.1:0-2726 GCA_964593705.1 uncultured Lentimicrobiaceae bacterium
TTACGAAAATTGAAAATTTTCTACTTTTCGGGAGGGAGAAGTGAGAGATGAGAGGTGAGAAGTTAGAGGAGTAATGTTGAGCGAAGCTGCCTGCCCCGACCCTTCGGGGAAATCCCGCCACTGCGGGAGAGTGGTGGAGTATTGGAGTAATTTATTAGGAAACCTAACAGGTTTACCCGTCTGAGTTTGTTTTGATCTTTGAAAAGGAATCCGATGCTAAAACCGGAAAACCTGTTAGGTTTATCTACTACCACACATCACACATCTTACATCTTACATCTTACATCTTACATCGGATATCTGATATAAAATATAAGATAGCCTGCACCGACACATCGGTGTCCGATGTAAGATGTCCGATCTTCGATGTTGGTTCTCTATAAATGCCAGCATCATTCCACCATTAGCTTCCCACTTTCATCCAAGCCCTTTTGGTTATAAATCCTGTAAATGTATGTGCCTGCGGGAATGCCCGAAATATCGAGGCTTTGTTTGTTGGTAGCGAGTTGTTTTACAAAAACTGTTTTGCCGCTTATATCCAGCAAACTGAAAGTAGCCTGGGTGTAAGCCATGCTAAATTCAATCTGTACAAAATCCGCCGCAGGGTTGGGATATACAATAGCTTGGGTTGACTCTATTCCCGGAAAATCTTCATTGGTGCCAGTTATAATACCCTCGCTGGTGGTTTTGATAAAGAGTACATCCCTGTTTTGATAATGACTAATATCTGCGATGTTGTGGGTGCCATGGATAATTATTTCCTCTGCATCATTTATATTCATTACCCAGGCTTGCCATGAATCGATGCCATCGCCGATATAGCGGTGCCAAATGACATCAAAATCCGGGGTAAGTTTCATTAAATTGATTTTTGTGGGAAATAATGAAGGAAATTTTTCCAGGTCTATGTTGTCGGTAAAGCAAAAAATCAGGTTGCCGTCCGGTAGTATTTCCAAAGAGTGCCTGTAAGCCGTACATGCAGTTGAATCGGGTTGGGTGTCATACAAAAACTTGTCAACTACCGTGGTATCATTCATAAGTTTAAGTATTCCGGCTCGTTTGGGGTCTATACCCCCTTCCCACCATTCGCCGGCAAGATAATAAACAGAATCGTTAATGCCCTGGTAAGTAAAAAACGCATACATATCATAGGGAAGTATAGAGAAATCCTCCCTTTGAAAATCTTTGGAGAAATAGCTGATCAATCCGCAGATTTCAGGTACTCCCTGGAAGCCATGTGTTCCTTCGAACACTTTATAACCATTATCACCGGTATGATTAACAAAATCAAACGGGCAAAAAATTGAGCCGGGATAGTTTAAATCAACGCCAAAATTCAGGAGTTGCCCCTGTTTTGATATTGTTGCGCAGAATGGAACATCAGTTGAATTACTTAAGGCAGCGGAAATGTAATGAAACTGATTGTTTATAAGTTTCAATTTTCCGCTATATGAACCTCCAAAACCAACTAATCCCGGGCTATACTTGAAATTTTCCAGGAGGTTGAGCTGTGCATCAAATTTCAACATAAATAGAAAAGTTTCCTGTGATGTACCAAATTTGCTCCCACTACCAAAAAGGTATAAAGTGTCATTTAAAAAATAACAATGTTCAAATTCAACAAGTTTGTTGCTTGTATCTGAATAAGAAACCGAATCGACCACTTCACCGCTGCTGCTAATTTCATAGACGTAATTGGTAAAAACATCTGACCCGGAAGGTTTTGATGTAAACAAAAATATGAGATTTCCGTTGGGTTTAATGGTTATATCTCTCGGTTTGTCGTATTTGTATATATCCCTTTTTATAATGAAAGTATCCTGGGCTATACCGGGTAAGCTCAATAACATGATTAAAATCGCTATTGTATTTTTCATTTGTTTTGCTTTATAGTTATTAATAAAACGAGCAGGAAAACTTTTCCTGCTCGTTTATAAAAATTTAATTCAATGGAATACCATAAGTGAAGTCTCCGACATGAAAGACCCTGTCAAGATCATAAGCTCCGGAAATAATTTGACAGTACGCAAAGAACTTTTTCTCCGGTGTCAGGTCTTTGATAATGTATCCTATTCCTTCACCCGATGCATAATAGCTCATCATTGCCGGTGTTAAGCAATAGAATAACATTTCTTCTTCTCCCCATGCCCTAAAAATTCTTGAAGAATCGAGTTCCGGATAATTAGTAAAGGGAAAGTTTGGGTCAAAATAATTGAAGCCGGGATAATTCGGATCCACAGTAATGGTCTCTATATTGATCCAAATTGTTGACCAGGTGGGGCTAAATGTATCGGTAAGGATGTCGGTAGCATCCATGCCAATATATAATCCTGAATCCGGACCGCACATACCGGTATTGCCCCCCCAATACCAATAACCCGAGGTGTCATTCAACGCTTTTAACTGTGGGGTTCGTGGTGTTGCATAAGCAACTTGCACCGCGAAAACCATTACCGTTTCTACTTGATAATTGTATAAATCAGCCGCAAAAACAATGGTGTTGGTTGGCTGATTTTCGATTATTTTATCCAGTAACTCGCTGTAAATGGTTTCAAGCTGGTTTAGCGTGTATTCCCCTGATGATGGTATAAGAAGGTTGGTTTCGACAGTATCCACAGTTATGCCTGTGCATTTTACACCCTCGGTTCCGGTGTTGTAATTAAGCAGCGCTTCCACGTACCAAACCGCGCTGTCGATGGCGTAAATTGTTCCATCTTTTTGCCCCG
>CAZQIV010000304.1:0-2718 GCA_964593705.1 uncultured Lentimicrobiaceae bacterium
TGGTGAATGAGATATATGGAAATGATGTAGACTTAGGAACAAAAGGTGGGAGAATCATTGATCAACGTGGCAGTATGCTAATGGCCTTTTGGAACAAAGTTACATGGGGGTCTGATGGTGTTTACATCAATATTAGAGAAGAATACCTTGATTCAAATTACCCTTCTGGAAACGCATATTTGATGCACGTTACAAATTCATACTATTGGAATATCAGAGCAAATGGAACACCGCTGGATAGCGTAGTGCTATCCAATAATCAATATGAAGACGCATATGATTTAGCTCAAAATACGGATTTTTGGCTGCACAATACGGCCTACAACGGGACGACTGAGATTGGGATAGGGTGTGGCTCAGAATTACCATCCAACTGTACCATAGGGGACGGATTTTGGGTTACTAATCAATCATGCGATTCAATTAGCGACAGTAATATAGGGGTTAATCCAACTACTCCACTTTCTGGAACACTTTATAAATGCACAGCTAAAAATACATGGACATCTTATTATACACCATACACCTATCCCCATCCGTTAAGGAAAGAGGGAACGATCAGCCCTCCTGAGACTCCTCAAAACCTGAAAGTAGTGCAGTGAAAAAAGAAAACAAGAAAATAGAGGGGTCAGGTCACGGTTAAATAAGTCCTTCGGAATTTAACTGGATAAATCTTCATTCTTGACAAATATATTTCACCTCAGAGAAGATCATAGGTACAGTTAACGCTTGCCCGCCTTCATTGTGGAGGGGTTCACGGTTAAGGCTGTTTATTTTCACCACCCGATGCGCTCGAGACACTAATATCAGAAAATATAATAAATAAAACAGGCTCTGGGGAACAGATCATAATTTATCATATTTAACCCTTTCTTTTCCTTCCAACCCTCCATAACTCCTCATAATGACAATATTCGTCGAATAATTAACCATATTTGTAACTATACTCAAAAAAACAGAGGGGTCATATAATTTTTGGGGACTTCCTTAAATATTTAAATAACTCTCTTTTATCATAGGTGCACGGTTAAGAAAGCTGGAAAGCCCGGAAGCGAGGAGGCTGAAGGTTCAGGGTTCACGGTTCAGAGGTTTGTGGACCAACATATCCTGGCGACTTTTATCATGTAACTTCGCGTGGAAATGAGCGCAAGGATGTATTCAAAAGCAAACGCATACATTCTTTGGGCACATAAATTTACAAGTTTCTCTATAAACTATATAAATATACGGTTTTTTAGTCTTTAGGGCAGGGGCGATTGACGACTGAAAGGGATGAAGGTAGAGTGGAATACAGGTAATCCGCTGCTTTATAAACCGATCTTTTGGATGGTGGTTGGTATTAAATTGGGAAATATGGTACGATTAAAAATACGAATAACTGGAATCTTGTGATTGATGGGGGCAGAGAAGGGGAAAAGGTGAGAGGGAAGATGGGGACGTCCATGAAATAACAACTTCACGAGAATGAGCAATGAGGGACGTAGTCAACTTATAAACTTATGAGCATGAATATGGTGTCAGGTCTTGCCATGTGACATAAGATATCCATATTAAGCCATTTCCTTTAGAGCTCCCCCCTCACAACCCCTGTCAATGACAATACTTGTAGAATGCTTAACCATTTTTGTCACTCGCAATCAGAAAATCCTTACCGATTTCAGCCCAAAGCCCCGGTTAAATCATCTCCACCCCTTTTCTACAAAAAATTTAACCGAGTAGACAATTTTCGGTAAATTACCACTATTGTGCAAAAATAATTTTTTGTGACTTTTATGTCTTGACATGATAAGTTTACTATATAAATTTTGAATTTTTTCTACAAAAAAAGGAGATATCTAAAAGTGAAGGGGTGCACCAAAGTATTCATCTAAGTCTATTCATTAATATACCAGGGAATTGAATGAGGGAAAAGGAAACCGATCTATGAGTGTAAACTCTGGAGGCTGTCCAATGATAAAAAATCAGAGAGCAAAAGATAAAAGGCTGAAGATGTGATAAGGAAACATGAGATATTAACGATCGAAGAAAGGGCCAAACTGCTTGATACGCTTCATTGTATTCGCAAAACGGTTCAATGGAAGCCAGGAAAGGACATTTTACATCTGAAAAAACGACAAAAGATGAATCATCTGTCGTTGTCTTCTTCTCTGTTGGATTACAATAAAGTAATTTCTGCTCTTATTGGAAATGAACAAAATATTATATATTTGTATGAATTCAGGGGTATTTACTATTACGCTGTACGAGGATTTATACACGAGAAAGAATGGCTGGCTATATTTGGCGCTAACGGCGTGATGGAAACAGCCTTTCCTCCTGAAAACATAGATTATTATTTAGAACGCCGAGGTTTTGTCCCTTTAGGTCGCATGAAGGAGGTTTTAAAATGGACAGAGTAAGTAAAGAATTAATAGAATACTTATTAGAAGCGTTAAATCACCCTGATCTCAGTGGATTTGAATTGATTGAAATATTAGATATTCGTAGTCAACTGGCAGCACGAGAACCAATTCTTAGTGATAATGACAAAACAGAACTGGAAACTCTTGACCAACATCTTTTAAAGTTGGCAGATTTATTGGTAACGCGCATCTCAGAGGTAGCAGATCTGGCACAAATGAGGAAGAAAGCACACGTTTTACCCTCACACTGGTGGTGGTATATGGATGAAATCACTATGAGAAAAAAGAAGGCATTTGGTTAGCTCACCCAATAAAA
>CAZQIV010000305.1:0-2682 GCA_964593705.1 uncultured Lentimicrobiaceae bacterium
GTCATTCCGATCCGCCAACCGGCGGAGAGGAATCTTTTTTTCTTTCTATCATTTTGTCGGATACTAATGACAATAATCATAAACCAGAATTTTACATCGTACATCACAAATAAACTTATTATTCAATGCTGAGAAATTATCTTAAAACTGCCATCCGTGGAATTACAAAAAGTAAGTTTCATGCCATCCTGAATATCCTTGGGCTTGCGCTCGGTTTCGCTGCATTCATTTTCATATTCATGTATGTAAGCAACGAGATTGCCTACGACACTTATCACGAAAAAGCCGATCGAATCTATCGCATCGAGTCCGACTTTGATATTTCGGGAAAACACGACCAGTTCGCGATTGTACCCATTCCAATGGCTCCCGCTCTTGCCATTGAATTTCCTGAAGTTGAAAAGTTCTGCCGGTTCAATGATGTTGGAAATTCATTGTTCAAATATGGCGATAAAGAATTTTACGAGGAAAATTTCTACTTTGTCGATTCCACAGTATTTGATATTTTTTCTTACCACCTGATTGCCGGGAATCCCGCTACCTGCCTTGTCGAACCTTTCTCGATGGTAATTAGCAAGTCGATCAGGGATAAGTACTTTGGCGACAAAAATCCAATGGGCGAAATCATTGAGTCGGGAAGCGG
Organism: uncultured Lentimicrobiaceae bacterium; assembly: GCA_964593705.1. Lineage (GTDB taxonomy): Bacteria > Bacteroidota > Bacteroidia > Bacteroidales > 4484-276 > SABY01. Next base: position 644 of record CAZQIV010000305.1, read on the forward strand.
GAGAAAATATAAAGTTACAGGCATAATGGAGGACGTTCCTGAGAACTCACACCTCTGGCTCAATGCAATGTTGTCGAGTTCAACACTGGCTAACATCATGGGCGAAGATCGTTTTAATAACATGGAACCCGGAGCATTTTGGAATATCGGCGTTTATTCATTTTTATTGATAAAAGAAAATGCTGATATGCAAAGTATCCACGATAAGTTTGGCGGGTTTTACGATAAATACATGAAACCCGTCGGGGATGCTATCAACGCAAGCTTCAACCTGATGTCAACCCCGCTTACAGAAACCCACTTTGCAGGAAACCTCTCGGCCGACCTTCCCAAAGGCAACATGTCGTACATCTATATTTTCAGCGCCATTGCCATTTTTATTCTCCTTATTGCAGCCATAAACTACATGAATATGGCCACTGCCCGTTCGGCCAAACGATCGCGGGAAGTAGGCATTAGAAAAGTTGCCGGCGCACTGCGAAAGCAGCTTATTGGCCAGTTTCTCACCGAATCGATACTACTTGCAATTGTCGGGTTAATTATATCCATTCTTTTGGTTTATCTTTTATTGCCCGACTTCAATACACTTTCGGGCAAAGCAATGGATCTAAATGTTTTTGCCAACCCATACTTTTTGATTACAATTATAGGTATAACCCTTTTTATCGGATTGATATCAGGAAGTTATCCGGCATTTTACCTTTCATCATTCAAACCGGTTACCGTAATTAAAGGAAGTACCACCGGAAAAGGAAAAACCGGAGGTTTGCTTCGCAGGGTGCTCGTTGTGTTTCAGTTTGCCATTGCCATAACAATGATTATTGCAACTGTTGTAGTTTCGAACCAATTAAATTTTTTGAAAAATAAAGACCTGGGTTTCCAAAAAGAAAACATGATAATATTGGAATTGCAAGACACAACATTCAGGTCGAAGTCCGAAACTTTTAAAAAAGAGTTACTTAAAAATTCAAACATCCAGGCAGCGACAAGTTCAACAGGAATTCCCGGAGATAATGGTTGGATTCAGGTTGTGAGGATGGAGCAGGATACAGCTATGATTGACAAAACCATGATCATCACCGTGGTTGACTATGATTACTTTGATACCTATAAAATGGAAATAATCGAAGGCCGCAATTTTGACAAAAACATGGGTACGGATGCCGAAGAAGCTGTAATAGTAAACCAAACAACTGTTGACCAATATGGCTGGGGGGATAATCCGATTGGGAAAAAAATACACTGGGGATTTGAACTCGATGGCAGTGGTGGCCGGATGCTTAAAGTTATTGGTGTTGTAAAAGACTTTCATTTCAACTCGCTACACAACAAGCTTGAACCCATCATGATGTTCTTAGCCGATTTCAACAAGGGCTATCTCACACTGCGAATCAACCCCGAAAATTATGGGGAAACATTGCAGTATGTCGAAGATAAATGGAACGAAATGGGGGCAAAAAGGCCCTTCGATTATCAACTGCTCGAAAATACCTGGGGTAAAAAATATGAAGCCGAACAAAAGCTCGGGCTGATTTTTACCATTGCCACCGTGCTTACTATATTCGTTGCCTTGCTTGGCTTGTTGGGTTTATCTTCATTTGTTGCCGAACAAAAAACCAAAGAAATCGGCATAAGAAAAGTACTTGGCGCATCTGTTGGAAACATTATGGGTTTGCTTTACAAAGAATTTATTGTACTTATTCTCATTGCCTTCGTGCTTGCCATACCCATAGCTTTATGGCAACTGAACGACTGGCTCAGCACAAGTTTTGTTTACCATACAAACATTTCAGTTTTCTCGATACTAATGGCCGGACTAATTGCATTGGTCATCAGCATACTTACCATAAGCTTTCATGCACTTAAAGCAGTCATGGGAAATCCTGTTGAAGCCATTAAATACGAATAAACATCCTAACTTGGACAAGCCCCCGAATAGTTGCACTACGGGGCAGGCAGAACCAAACAAGGTGATCATGTAAATTTTATGGTGTATTCCTGTTTTGGTTTGTCCAAGTTAGTCGGCAAAATTTATAAAT
>CAZQIV010000306.1:0-2601 GCA_964593705.1 uncultured Lentimicrobiaceae bacterium
GTAACCGTTCACGGGCAAAAAATCACATTGCTATGGCAATATATCTTTAGGTTGTGGATGCGGGAAAAATGAACCTCGGATAGCAAGGCCGACCCACGGATGAACTTCATTCTGCATTGAGTCACGATCTGGTCTGGTGACTTATTTCAATGGAAGCGTAAACAGAAAACGGATTATGTGCATCCCGGTATTAGTGACGGCGCTGGTTGATTATTAAAATACGCACTGATTGCCTTGAGTATAAATTCAAAAGCCGACTTGCCCTGAAGCGAACAAGTACCGACAACAGTCCACAGGCGTTCATTGCTTTTACGCCCCTTTTTACTGCGTGTGCCTTGAGTGATCAGGCGATCTATAACTATGAACCGCACCGCTTGTTCGGCAAGGTTGTTTGTGGGCTCACAACTTGGCGTGGTAATGAATTGAAAGTAAGCTTTGCCGTTCTTGCGGAATCTATTGGCCATATTGAACGGCCCTCGCTTCAGTTCCTTGCCGTTTTCATCTAATTGGGAAGGAACATTGTCAAGGGCTGCGTCCATGATCGTTTTGCGTGCATGTTCCATCGCACGGTTAAAGGTTTCCGTGTCGAGGTTCTCGCGATTATGAATGATCTTGAACATATCCTTGACCGCGCCGAGGAGTTTCTTTCCGTAGGATCTTGTTTCGGGATCAGGCAGGCCAGTAAGATATTTGATGTCACGGATCAGATGAGCAATGCAAAACTGCACGGTGACATTGAAGTCTTTCATGTATTTGTGATAGGCAGAAAAATAATCACAACCGAGTACACCATTGAACTCCTCGCCGAGCACATCGATCAGCACCTTTGATCCACGTGATTTGTCGATTTTGAACAGCACGTAGAGATCGGCCCTGAAGACCCACGTGTAGAACTTTGCTTTGTTTTCCTTGTGCCCGGTCTCATCCACGTTGAGTGTTGTCTCAAGAGGCAGTAGTTTGAGCAGCTCTTCATAGGGCGCATCCAGCGCGTGAGAGGTCTTTTCAATTACCTTGCGTAGATAACCGCGTGAGACGGATTCGCCGAGCACGTCGCGGATGAACTTGCGGATGGTGGAAAAGGAAGCGTGATCGACCGCCTTCATGTAGGCCACCAGTGTGGTTAGTCGTTCTTTGAAGAGGCCTTCTCTGAGCACATTCTCGGGAAAGGGATGATAGTGGATTTTGTTGCACCGCTCACACCAGACGGGATAGGAGCGATGTTCCTCTTTGGTCACAACGATCTTTTCCAACTCCATCTGCTGGATAATACGCGGTGGCTGGTCGAGGAATGTCACATCGGGGTTGCCGCATTCGGGGCAGGCGGTAAGGCGATAATCATGAGATTTCGTAATATCCGCTTCTGGGAAAGGCGGACGCTCATGTTTGGGATGTCCAGGTTGCGCACCGATTTTACGTTTGCCTTTATTCTGGTTTTTAGATTTGGGTTTAACAATATCGGATGAAGGAGGCTTGCTGGAATTAGACGAGTTCTTTTGTAATTGCACAATAATTTCTTCTAGTTGCATGATTTTAGTTTGCAACGGAACCAGTAGTGCATGAACCTCTTGCTCTGTGTATAATTTTGCCATCACTCGCTTCTTTCACTGTTTATAGATTCGCAATCGCAAAGTGTGCGTCGGAAACTCTTGTTCAAAGGGTACACATACATATCTTTGATAGTTGCGATAGGCGCACCATTGGGACCGTTACGCGTGCGACCTTTAGTTTGACCTACGCAAATCCAGTTCGCAGCCCGATAGCATGTACCAAGAAACAGATCACGATCCACGAAGGTCTCCAGAAGATGGATCTGATGTCCGTACTTTTCTTGCCAGTCAGCGTCAATGCGCCTTGATACACGCGAAAGAATATGGCTGGCCAGATGTGGAACACGAACCCATCTAGGAATCAGAAAACGGGTATTGTTAGTGATGAGGGATAAGCCAGAGCGACGCGCAGTCACGCTCCATCCGATAAATGCGTCGCGTGGCTGGGTCTGCCAGGCTGCCGAGCCGAACAACAGTGCGCCGACGATGCGACCGTGTCGATCACGGATCAGGTACTTGAGATTCTCTCCTACTGTATTGCGCAATCCCAGGTAGTGATGCTGAGCAATCAGGCTTTTGAAAATCGCGAGAGTAGCAGCAGCTTTCCCGACCCTCACGATCGACAACGGCAACAGGGTTCGCAGAGATCCGACAATGGGTGTCTGATCATGTTCATGCAAGCAGATCGAACGATTGCGTTCAGCATTGTATGCTGCTCCTTGACGGAGTGGCAGAGTGATCAGCTTACGTTGCTCAAGTTTCAAAAGTAGCGTGCGTGCCGCCATATCCTTTATACGACCGGAGCCATTACGCCAATTCCATATCGCACACAGTTCCCGTGACAGGCGAGTTCGATGCCAATCGGGATTTTCGACCATTAAACGTCTGATTAGTTCCACTTCCGCAGACCCTATCAAGCGACCTTGAATTATAGTTTTAGCACTCATCAAGACATAAGATAAGCTATTATGCTGGGTGAGTCCAGTAACAAATGACTTTTTTTACTTTTTACCCAAATAAACACTTGTATCTCTTGATACTATGTGTTTATATC
>CAZQIV010000307.1:0-2594 GCA_964593705.1 uncultured Lentimicrobiaceae bacterium
AGCCCTTAGAGGCAATATTTATTCTACCTGTATTTTTTGAGGGGATACGTAAAAATTACATAACTAATTGATATTCAATTAATGGGTCAGGAGCTTTGAATCTAATGCTCGAAGTGAAGGTTAATATGCTGATGATTCCCTTTGGCGGATGTAGAAACCCTTTCTGCCAGTTTTCCAACAAGATAGCCGGCCAATTGCAAAAAGGGTGGTTTATCGTTTACACCATAAACCAGATTCGTAGGTTTCTTCATATCTTTTTTTCGAGTAAAAATATAAAAGTTCCTGGTAAGCGAGATTGAATAATTCTTATTATTTTTGAAGCAAATTTAATATTATGGAAAAACGAAATCATTTTAAAGTTGCAGGCGATGAACTGCTGAAAAAAATTAAAGAAATAATCCACGAAGGCAATGTAAACCGTATTATCATTAAGAATGAAGAGGGCAAAACCTACCTTGAAATTCCTATAACCATCGGTGTAATCGGTGCAGTACTTGCCCCGGTTTTCGCAGCAGTGGGAGCATTGGCGGCACTTGCCGCAAGATTTACCATAGAGGTTGTGAGGATGGATGAGGAGAAATGAGAGTTGAGAGTTGAGAATTGGGAGTTAAGAGTTAAGAGCCCCGAAAAATAGAAAATTTTCTCCAAAGGAGTCCTTCGGACAATTTTCGTAATTTTTCGAGCCCGCCTTGCCGCCTGCGTAGACTTTTGTTGAGTCGAGGCAGGGATGCACGGGCAAAGCCCGGCATTTAGAGTTGAGAGTTTAGAGTTGAGAGTTTAGAGTTGAAAGTTGAGAGTTGAGGAGGATACTAATTTTAATACCAAAGCTGCATCTCAACACTCTACTAATGACAACTATTTGTTAAACATTAATCAGGTGTGGTAAAATAGATTCCCGCCTTGCTCGCCTCGCTGGCGAAGCGGGCCGCCTACAGGTGGCCTAACCTAATGACGAGGCAGGTCTCAGTCCCCGAATGGTCGGGGCAGGCTGCCAGCTCCTTCGAAGTGACAATGCTTCCGTTTGGGGAGTGGGAGGAGGGGAATCGGGTGCGTAGCGCCCGATTCCCCTCCTCCCAAATAAACCCGTGGACGGGGTCATTTCGATGCCGCACGTGCGGCAAGAAATCTATTCCCTTATGTCATTACCTCATTATGCCCAAAAACTTTGGGTGAACTCTCGAAATGACAGGGCTTTGGCGGGTATGTTGGGGTGTGAGAAATCTAATTCAACATTCAAATAATGAATTTCGTAGATAAAATCAAACCAAAACATTAACCTGGACTTTCAAAGAAATTATCATTCAGCTACATAAAATATATCACATGAAGAAATTACTGACTATTCTATTATTTTTCCTCCCTTCGTTATTAGTAATGTCACAAAACATCGAAGACCTTGAATTTGGCACAGACTCAACCTTTGAGGTGATGACCTGGAATCTCGAATTTTTCCCGACAAACGGGCAAACAACCCTCGATTATGTTTCTCAAATTATTCAGGCACTTGAAGTGGATGTGATCGCTGTTCAGGAGATTGACGATTATCAAAAATTTATTGAGTTGCTCGAAGGACTTGATGGTTGGGAAGGCATCGCCATAAATTCGGGCTATCTGAACCTCGGGTATATTTATAATTCAGAGTTCGTACAGATGTCATCGATCTATCAGATTTATCCTGATAAAAGTCGTGAGTTGCCCCGCAAACCACTTATCATGGAAATCATTTTTAACGGCAACGAATATATTCTTATCAACAACCACCTGAAATGTTGTGGTGATGGCATAATGAACAGTGCTGATCCCTGGGATGAAGAGACCCGCCGCTACGATGCCTGTGTGCTGATTGATGAATACATTGAAGCAAATTTTCCGGACAAAAATGTGATCCTCCTGGGCGATCTTAACGACTTACTGACGGATAATGAATCGAATAATGTTTTCCAGGTATTTATTGACGATCCCGAAAATTACCTTTTTACCGATATGGCCATTGCTGAAGGCAGTTCCTCAAATTGGTCTTATCCTTCCTGGCCTTCGCATATCGACCATCTAATGATTTCGAATGAACTTTTTGATGAATTTAATGATGAAGCCTCAGTTATCACAACCATCAAAATTGACGATTACCTCGAAGGTGGATTTTGGGAATATGAACAAAATGTTTCTGACCACCGACCGGTAGCATTTAAGTTTATGCCGCAACCCGGCAGCGCCGGCTTTGGTGGTTTTAATCAGAACACCAAATACCTACACATAACTCCAAATCCTTTTAGAGAAAAAACCACCATCACTTTTGATTCTTTCGATGAAAATACGGTGATTCAAATATTCAATTTTTCGGGTCAATTAATCGAAGATGCCAAACTTGAAAAAGGACAATCAAGTTTCGATTGGTTCGCAAACGGACATTTACCCGGTATTTATTACATTAGTTTAAAAACAAATAATGGAATCTTTGCCTCAAAAAAAGTAGTGCTTCTAAAATAGGCTTTAAAAAACAAATGTTTAAAATCATTAGTATCCGACAAAATGATAAAATGATAAAAAAGATTCCTCACTTCATCCCGAAGTTTCGGGATTGCGTTCGGAATGAC
>CAZQIV010000308.1:0-2583 GCA_964593705.1 uncultured Lentimicrobiaceae bacterium
AGTAGAAACAGCAAGAAAATACGGTAGCTCTATAGAAGATGAGAAGGATAAGTTCTATTTAACGGAACTAATAAAACGCGGCATGAAGGTTCTTGAGCCAGACAAAAAGGCCTTCCAGGAAAAAGCAAAACCCGCTATTAAACGGGCGACCGATTTATTGGCACCCGGCGTTTTTGAGGCGGCAATGGACTGCTCAAAGTAATGTAGATCGAGGGCTATGTTCGGCATTTAAAAAATGTCGCGCATGGCCTTTACTTATGAAGGATCAACAGGATGGAACTATGGGAACTGTAAAAAAGTATTTTGATCAATTTTTTGAAATAGGTGCAGTTGTGGCATTCTCTGGAATGCTTGCGGCGGTCCTGGCAGAGATTTTTTTTAGATACATGTTTTCAATGTCACTTACATGGGCAGAGGAACTTGCCAGGTTTTTAGGTATATGGACGGTTTTTTTAGGCTCTGCCATTCTTGCAAAAAAAGGTATTCACCTGTCAATTGATGTACTTTTTAGAAGTCTATCCGGAAGGCCAAAGCTGCTTATCAGCCTTTTTACTGATTTTTTAACATTTCTTTTTTGCCTCGGACTTTTTTGGGGATCTGTTGTTATGATAAATAGGAGCAGCAATATCATGTCCCCTGCCCTGCAGATCAGCACTTCTTATTTTTATCTGGCACTGATTATAGGTGTCATGGGTATGCTAATTTATCTTCTAACCGGTATTATTTCTACTACAATAAGACTTTTCAACAAATAGGTGAACCTATGCTAATGCTTTTCTTCTTTATCGGCCTTCTCCTTCTTTTGCTCGCATTGGGGGCCCCGGTTTTCGTCTCTATAGGATTTACATCACTGGTGGTGCTTGCCGTTCAAAATGGTATAATGAATATACCCTTCGAGTTATTAGCCCTGAACATGATGAATGGAATCAACAGCTTCTCTTTGTTGTCCATACCATTCTTTGTATTTGCCGCAACTATCATGAATACAGGTTCAACTACAAACAGGATCTTCAGCTTTGCAGATTCTGTTGTAGGACATTTCAGGGGTGGTTTAGGTCATGTTAATGTTGTTGCGAGCATGATCTTTGCCGGAATGTCCGGAACGGCAGTGGCGGATGCAGCAAGCCTTGGCAAACTTGGAATAAAAGCCATGGCAGACGCAGGTTATGACCTTAAATTCAGCACCGGTATCACTGGAGCATCATCTGTCATAGGCCCGATCATTCCCCCAAGTGTAGGTATGATTATCTATGGCTGGCTCTCAGATGCATCTATCGGCTGTCTTTTTATCGGGGCCATTATTCCAGGTGTTCTAATGGGACTGTTTATGATGATAATGGTCTATCTGTGGGCCTATAAGGAAAAAATGCCCAGAAGGCCTAAGGCAACATTGAAGGATATTTTTAACTATTCAAAGGCTGCATTTCTTCCCCTTCTAACGCCGGTCATTATTGTAGGTGGCATTTGGAGTGGCATTTTTAGCCCTACGGAGTCAGGGGCCGTGGCATCTATTTATGCCATTTTACTGGGGATGGTAGTATACCGTGATATTTCCTTTAAACATCTTCTTCAAACTTTTAAAACTACCATTGAATTTACCGCCATGATTTTAATTATTATATCTGCCGCCATGCTCTATGCCTGGCTTTTAATAAGGCTCCGCATACCGTTTGTTATTGCAGAGGGTCTTATAGACTTGAGTTCCTCGCCGATTGTTATCCTTTTTATTTTAGGTATATTCTTTCTCATTGTAGGTTGCTTCATGTCAGTGGTGGAATCCGTTATTATATTTACCCCCATATTAGGACCAATGGTAGTTCAAGTAGGCATTGACCCGCTCTTTTTTGGCATATTTATGGTCATTACCCTCTCTATAGGGGTTGTTACCCCTCCCTTTGGAAATGTACTATTTGTATTAACACGGATCACAGGACTGCCTTTTGAGCAGGTGGTTAAATCCATATTGCCGTTTATACTGCCAATATTTCTGGTAATAGTGCTCATTGTAATTTTCCCAGGAGTGGCAACCTTTCTGCCATCTCTTTGGAACTGGTAAGGGAATGAAGATTGAATTAGAAATAATTGGCGCTGTCTTTTCGCCGATAAAGTACCCTGTTGATGAAAACTGGGGAAGAGTTATATCTGAGATTGTTCTTAATGAAGAGTATGCTGACGGTCTCTCAGGGCTTGAAGATTTTTCCCATGCATTAATAATTTATTTCATGCATCTGGCAACTGATAAGGAAAGGGTCAGACTTGAAAGGCGCCCCCAGGGAAGAGACGATATGCCATATATCGGTATATTTTCCCAGAGGGCCAAAAGAAGGCCGAATCCAATAGGTGTGACAGCCGTAGAAATAATTAAAAGAGAATTAAACATCCTTACAATAAAAGGGCTTGACGCCATTAATGGAACACCTGTTCTGGATATAAAGCCCTATTACCCCCATGACAGGGTGGAATACCCAAATATTCCAGAGTGGGTTTACAGACTGATGAGAAACTATTATTGACAGATTATTAGGAGGTTCGCCTATGGAAATGACAATAACACAGAAAATCCTGGCAGATCATACCGGTCTA
>CAZQIV010000309.1:0-2579 GCA_964593705.1 uncultured Lentimicrobiaceae bacterium
GATATAAGCAACGTAAAAATCAAGGAAATAATCCTTAGCCTGACGGCTATGCGCATAAGCGGGATTTCGCTTCGCTCAACATTACTCTCCCGCATAAGCGGGATTTCGCTTCGCTCAACATAACTCTCCCGCATAAGCGGGATTTCGCTTCGCTCAACATAACTCCAACCTCTATCATCTAAGCTCTCCCTTCTTATATTTCAACCCTGATCACCTCCGTGGAATCTGTGATTGAAAATGGATAATTCAAAACATTGAATTCGATGATTCTGAAAAATGTACAGCAATTTTCATAGCGTTCTTCCATATTGATGAATAACTCAATGTCGGTATTTTCACCAAGCCGGATATGGTATTTTGCTTCCCCCATCATCCATCCAATTTCTGGCAGAATAAGAAAATTGGTATCTAAATAACTATCAAATTGGTGCTTTACACATTTATCATTCACATCATTTACTTTAACATCATCGGTGTTGTATAGCCCCGAAGCAAAAACATTTTCACCATTTTCGGCTTCCACAATATTAAAAACGAAATAGGGGGGAGGAGTGAAGCAATCGATGTTGGCACATTTGTTTAGCTTATCGCATCCGCCAAAGGCGAAAATTGAAATCAATAAAAATCCAAAAAGAATATTTCTGTAAACTTTCATTGTCAAGGAGCTTTTATAGGTAAGATTTTGAGTTTAGATAATTCTTTACATAATCATGAACTCCTTCTTCGAGTGAAGTAAATTTTTTGTCGTAGCCATAGCTGCGTACTTTTTGTATATTGGCTTCTGTAAAATACTGGTATTTATCACGGATATCTTCGGGAGTATCAATAAACTCTATCACTGCTTCTTTTTTCAAAGCAGCAAAGGTTGATTTAGTTAAATCAAGAAAGCTTCTCGATTGCCCGGTTCCCAGGTTGTACAGGCCTGATTGTTTTTGATTTTTCATAAAATAAACCATCAAGTCAACTACATCCTTCACATACACGAAGTCGCGCAACTGTTTGCCGTCTTCAAAGTTGGCGTTGTGCGAACGGAAAAGTTTCATTTTGCCGGTTTTATTGATTTGGTGAAATGCATGAAAAATTACCGAAGCCATCCTGGATTTATGGTATTCGTTGGGGCCATACACATTAAAAAACTTAAATCCCGCCCAAAACGGGGGAGTGGTTTCCTGCTGTAAAACCCATTTGTCGAGGTTGTTTTTCGATTCGCCGTAAGGGTTTAAAGGTTTTAAATCAGGAACAATTTTGTGATCGTCATTATAGCCCAATTCGCCCAAACCATAAGTTGCAGCCGAGCTGGCATAAATCAAAGGGATAGTATATTCCGCACATTTTTCCCATAAGGTTTTGGTGTAATTTAGGTTGAGCTCATCAAAAATAGCCACATCAAATTCAGCGGTATCGGTCCGGGCACCAATATGAAAGATGAAATCCACATCCTCATGGTTTTTGTCGAGCCAGGCAAAAAATACATTTCGATCAACCCTTGCTGTTACAGTTTTATTTTCAAGGTTTTTATTTTTTTCAGGATTGGAAAAGTCATCAACTACCACCAGGTCATCAAATCCGGCATGTTGTAATTTTCCAACCAGGACACTCCCGATAAATCCAGCTGCACCTGTTACTACTATCATATCTGTATTATTTAATTAGTGTTATACCATTAACTACTTTTCATGGTAAAATTGTGCTTCATTCAAGAATTTTTCTAACAAGGGCTTTGAGAGCATATTAGTGGAATCCATGCGTTCGGGGTGCCACTGCACGGCCATGAGCCAGGGTTTGTCAGCGGGATCTTTCCATCCGATGGATTCGATAAGTCCATCGTTGGATGTGGCCATAACCCTGAACGCATCGGCGAGCCTTTTAACCGCCTGATGATGATTGCTTGTTACCTGTCCGCCTTCAACTCCTGAAATTTCATAGAGAAGGCTGTTGTTTATCACATTCACATAGTGGAAGCAATTTTGCCAGTCATCGCACCGGTGATATACCAATGAATGAAAGCGGGAAGGAATATCGACAATTAGTGATCCCCCAAAAGCTACATTTAAAATTTGCTGTCCACGGCAAACACCCATAATTGGCGTTTCCCGATCCATGGCAAGATCTATAAGCAGGAATTCCAGCGAATCCCTGTAGAAATTTATTTTGCCACAAATGATGGTATCCTCTGCCTGGCCATATCTGCCGGGATAAACATCTTCGCCTCCGGTGAGGAGTAGCGCGGAACATTGATCGAAAACGATTTCCACAGAATCCATCGGCATATTATTCATCACGAAATATTTCATGTCAGGATCAACGCTTTTCAGCCATTTAATGTAGTTATTCTCTTCGGGATTTCCCGTAAGGTAGCTTACTGCAATTGCAGATGGTTTTTTCTCTTGTTTACATGAAACGAAGAACAGAGGCAGAAAGGCCAGGAATAGAATTTGCAAAAAGAATTTTTTCATATCAAAATAAAGTTTGAAATTGATTTTTCAAAAATAGGATTTTTTATTGTGATTATCTTGTTTCGTAAACCTAACAGGTGGGGTGTTAAAAATTGGTTTTTTGAAAATTGTATCTTTCTGTTT
>CAZQIV010000310.1:0-2571 GCA_964593705.1 uncultured Lentimicrobiaceae bacterium
TGCCGATTTTGTTTTTGACGAAGATTACAATTTGCCCGGCTTAGCCGAAATAGACACTTTTATAAAAGCCAACAAGCACCTGCCCGATATCCCTTCTGCCGAACAGATGCAAACCGATGGCCTCGACCTGGGCGAAATGCAGATTAAGCTCCTGCAAAAAATTGAGGAACTTACGCTGTATGTAATTGATTTGAAGAAGGATAATGAAGAGATGAAGGGAGCGATAGAAAATTTAAGGGAGAAATAAAAAATGATGACACAATTAAACTCCAAAGTCAGCCTTTTAATAATAGTCCTTTACGGATTCAATTTTCAGATGTACGCACAAATTATTGAAAAGGATAGAACTATTACAAATGACAGGATTGTAGCAATTTATGAGGCTAAAGAGCCTAAAAAAATCGTTTCTGTGTTTGAAAATAAGGAAGGCTCTATAATTATTAAAGAAGGGCCTAAGGCTGGGTCTGAATATGAAAAGATTTCTTCAGGAATACTAATTGAGGGAAATCACCATTTCTTCCTTCCTTATGAATCTTTTTTATTTTATAAGGAAGGATTCATTTTCACTGTAAAACTTGATTGGACAACCTATACGAAAGTTATTTTAAAATACAAGATTGAAGATAATTTAGTACTACAAAATAAATTGAATATTGGATCAATAGAAAGTGGGATAAAAATAAATAAAAGCAGGAATTTAATTATTGTTGATGATTTGAGTGAAGGATTTGGTTCCCTTTTTAATATAATTTCAACAGATCTTGAAGTGTTAAGAAATTACAAACCTTTTGAATGTGGTTTTAAAAACTCAATAATTGATTCAGATTCAACAAGACTTGTAATTATCACCGAAAGCGAGGAGATACCATCACTGTTCAAAACGGCCTTTTTTAATTATTTAGATGGGACTAAAACTGTCGAATATTACACTTTTGAAAATCAATTTGATGTAGGAAGCAAAGTTACAAATATAGCCGTCCCAGATGAGGGTCTTTTAATTTTGATAGCAAACCAAAGTTGGCCAAATAAAACTAAACTGCTATTAATTGATAAAATCGGAGGGGTAATATGGGTATATAAAAATTCCGATCAGAGTTACATGCCTTTTATTTATTGTAATAATAAAACGGCCATTTTTAATAATATAAATAATTTAATTGCCATTAATTTAGAAACTGGTAACGAGGAATGGAAATTTTCTTTTGAGCATTACTTTCCCAATACTGAAGTAAAAAATATAGCAAAAGTAATCCCCTTATCACATACACTTGTATTTAAGAATTCGATGATTGGAATTGTAATGGGTGAAATCGTTCATGCAAACGGAATTTCAAATGGATACTCTAATGAAAAACTTTTCCTATTAAGTTGGGATGGCATTTTAAAAAAGCTTTTCAACTATCAAGAAAATGCTATTAATGTTAATTTGATTGATATTAATTTAAATCAATTTATTCTTATCAATGACAAAAAATCATACTATTATGAAAAGGAAAATTAGAAACATATTTTTTCTTTCTACTCTATTGTTTATAATTCCTTTTAGTACTATTAGTTCACAACAATGTAATTGGCCAGTTTCCCCTGGGAATCTGCAAAAAAACATCACGGGAACAGTTGGTGAATTTAGAGCAAATAATCTTAATGCAAGATTTCACCGTGGAATAGATATAACAGGGGATAATTATAATGTGTATGCCATAAATTCTGGTGTTGTAAATATTACTAATACTGGTAATTGTTGGACAACTTTCATAGAAATTAATAATGTTATGTATTTTCATATAAACCCTGATCCACTACTTATCAGTGGGCAATCTATTGTAAATGCTGGTGATTTTATTGGCACAATGTTCACAACTGGTGGTTGCAACTATCATCTCCATTTGCAAGAAGAAGGAGAAAATTATTTAAATGAAAGGTTAAACCCATTTACAGACAATACTTTCCCAACTATTCATGAATTTTCTTTTTGGATCAGTGGATGTAATTATATCTATTCATCAACTGAATTAATTGAATCGATCAATATAAACTCAATTTCTCATAATATAATTTATAACAAAATTGACATTGTAATTAGAGCAAATGATACACAATTGAATAATTCTGGAAATAATACGGGAGAAGGTGGAGTAGCTCCATTTAAATTATCTTATGAAATTTTTAATTCATCAAATGAAAGTATTGACGGAGCAATCGAGAACATAACACTCAGTCAATATCCGGATAATGGTATTGCAAACAACATTTTTGGACAAGGATCCACTATGGCCGATCCACTTTGGATTATTACTAATCATCCATTTAATACACCACATGATCGATACTGGAATTCAGGATTAAAAGAAGGCCTTACAGAAACATGGCCTCTGGATGCCACCCTTGATGCCAAATGCAATATTGAAGCACATTATCCTGACGGCATCTATTATTTAAATCTGTTTATTTCTGATGTTGATTATACTTGTAACCCAAAAAACACAACAGAACAATCAGTTCCTATCGTAATCGATAACTTTCTTCCATTTATTCAAAAAGTTGAAGTTTTCAGGAACAATACCGATGACC